>DGQT01000065.1 GCA_002390845.1 Chitinophagaceae bacterium UBA4407
TTCTTCCGAACACCTGTGGTCGCTGACCAACAATGATTCGCTTCAATAAAATTTTCTTCTTCGCAAAGCCTCACTCAAAGTTTTGTGTCTAGCTTGGTCTCTGCGATTCGCTTAGGTAAAAGATCCGTAAACAATCCGAAAGTACAAGCGTGCGACGCAAGAATACTGATAGCATTTCTACTGCTGGGTTCATAAAAAATACTGTTTTCTGCCAGCGTGAAAAATCACGCCAGGCCGGTGAAAAATCACCGCAGTTTCCGTGATAAATCACGTTGTTTATCTAAAAGGGGCTTTCTAATTTTATGATATTAATAAACCTAAATTTAAAAACGATGCCTTTAAAAGATTTGCTGCAGAGCCAGCTTACACCCGCAAACATTACTGCCGTTAACGCCGCACTAGGCAGTATTGAAACTAACCTTAGCGGCAAAACGGTAAACCTTACGCCGGATGAGCGTAAAAAGTATGGTAGTATTAACGAACAGAATAAACTGCTGGTGAATAAGGTAAATGATTACCGCCAAAGCCAGCCACAGTTTAATTCGCCACAGGTTGACTGGACTGAATTTCAAAACGATCTTGCTGCAAGAACTGCACTTGATGGCTTTTTAAGCCGTCTTGCTTCGATTACCGAGCAGATAAGCGATACCAAGATTTTGCATGATAATGATAATTACCAGCAGTCGCTTACGCAGTACAGTTATGTATCGTACATGGCCAGTGAAAATGTACCCGGTACTACCACCATTAAGGAGGACCTGGGGCAGTTTTTTAACCGCCCGGCTACAGAAACGCCACCTGCTACCAAGTAAGGGCAGATTGATTTTCTAATAAGCGCCGCAACAATGCGGCGTTTTTTTATGCAATAACCCCGCTGGCGGGGTGGTGAACCGCAATATTGCGGTCTTGAACCGGGCTGACGGGGTTCGGAACCGGGCTGACGGGGTTCGGAACCGGGCTGGCGGGGTTGGGAACCCCGATGACGGGGTTGCGAACCCCGATGACGGGGTGTTGAACCGGGATGACGGGGTTCGGAACCGGGCTGGCGGGGTTTGGAACCGGGGATGACGGGGTTTGTAACGGGGATGGCGGGGTTTAGAACGGAGATGGCGGGGTTCTGAACGGGGATGACTGGGTTAGGAACCGAGGTGGCGGGGTTGGGAACCGGGCTGTCGGATTTACTTTATTGTACGGTTGGATTATGAATTTAGCTGAGGAAAACTGCTGTATGCCAAATCTTTTTTAATCAGTTTTTCTTATTACTCTCAATATATTTATAGTATAAATCAAAATTTTTAATTACCCAATTGATAAGCATCACCAAAACTAAACACCGTGAAAAAGAAACTTACCCTC
Source organism: Chitinophagaceae bacterium UBA4407 (assembly GCA_002390845.1). Lineage (GTDB taxonomy): Bacteria > Bacteroidota > Bacteroidia > Chitinophagales > Chitinophagaceae > Limnovirga. The sequence goes on from DGQT01000065.1 coordinate 1,357, forward strand.
GCATTTTTATTATTTAGCTGCCTTCTTATCACAAAATTTAAGGTACAAGCACAAGCAGTGAATGTACAGGATTCTCTTGCACTTGTAGATTTGTTTAATAGTACAGATGGACCAAACTGGAGGTACAATGACAATTGGTTAAAAGGCCCCGTTAATACATGGCGTGGAGTCATCGTGTTAAATAACAGAGTTTGGAGATTATTGCTTCCTGATTTCAAGCTCAATGGTAAAATTCCTTATTCAATTGGCAACTTAACAGGCCTTGACATCCTTCAATTGGCTACTAATAATTTATCAGATACTGTTCCATCTTCTATAGGAAATCTCACTAACCTTAAATCACTAGAGTTACAATATAATAATTTAACGGGGAGTTTGCCTGTCTCTCTTAGTAAGTTAACAAAACTTACCTTTCTGGCATTTTTCACAAATAAAATTACAGGCAATATTCCACCTGAATTAAGTGCTTTAAAAAATTTATCTACCCTTTCATTAGGACTTAATCAGCTAACAGGCACTATCCCACCAGAACTTGGCAGCCTTACAAATTTATACAAATTACAGCTGTCCAATAATCACTTATCGGGGCAAATTCCACCTGAACTTGGCAATCTTCAACGATTAGGGGCTTTGGAATTGGGGAATAATAATCTTACAGGTAATATTCCCCCTGAATTAGGCAACATTTCTAATATGGATCTGCTATGGCTTGACCACAATCATTTAAGAGGCAATATTCCAACTTCATTTGAGAATTTTCCAAAAATTAGAAGTTTAAATTTAAAAGGAAATGAATTTTCTGGGGACGTTTCGTTTCTTGTGAATATTCCAACTTTAATTGAAGTACACCTAAATCAAAACAGGTTTTTATTCGACGGGATGGAATTAATTCAACAAAACATTTTATTTCCTGCTTATAATCAGCAGGCGCATATTTCTATACATCAAAATGGTAATTCGCTTTCAGTAACAGCGGGTGGCAACTTAGCAAACAATACCTATGCTTGGTTTTTAGAAGGTGAAAAAGATACAACTTTTATAAACGGAGACTCTGTATTTCATCCTTCAAAAAATGGCATCTATAATGTAATTGTAAAAAATAGTGTTGCCACAAAACTTATCCTAAAAAGTAAGCCAATAAATTACATTGCACCTTCCTATATAAATGCAGCTTCTGCGTATGACAATAACCAACAACAAAGCATTAAAAAAAATACATCTTTCTTTGTTTATCCCAATCCTGCTAAAGATATTCTGCATATAGAAACTGATAAAAACGTAACTGTTTCTTTGATTAATGAAGAAGGTAAAGTTTTAATAACAAAAAATATTAATGATAAAGGTGAAATAAATGTTGCCTCCTTTCCAGCCGGTCTTTATTATATAAAAAACAACAGTAATGGAGAAGTTCAAAAAATTATAATTCATAAATAATTTTTTCATCTTACAATAAACATAATATGAAATTCAAATCCACATTTTTATGCTTTATTCTTATAGTAAATACACTCTTATATAACTGTGCATTTTCCCAGGCAATAAATGTCAGGGATTCATTAGTACTTGTAGAATTATACAAAGCTACCAACGGGGTTACCTGGGTGCATCACGACAACTGGCTAACCGGACCCGTTAAATCATGGCATGGTATCGTTACAAAGAATGACAGGGTATCGGAAATTTGGTTGAGTTTTAATAATCTGACTGGCGCTATACCTGATTTTTTAGATAAACTTACAGCTCTTGAATTTTTGAGTTTGTCATTAAATGAATTGACAGGTTCAATTCCTCCAACTCTCGGAAATCTCTCAAAACTTGAAAGTCTATATTTAGATAATAATCATCTAACCGGAAATATTCCTCCTGAATTGTTCACACACGTTAACCTTAAATCTTTAGGCTTATCGAACAATCAGTTAACAGGAGCTATACCCGCTGAGATAGGGAATCTTGTAAATTTAAAAACGTTAGTTTTAAAAGGCAATCAACTTAGTGGTAATATTCCATCTGAAATTGGAAATCTTATCAAAGTTGGCTATGTAGATATGAGTTTCAATCAGTTTAGCGGAAGCCTGCCGCTTAATTTCAGTAATCTTAAAAATCTCGGAATATTATACTTAAACAATAACAATTTAAGGGGTCAAATCACATCAGCGTTTAGCCAACTAACAAATATTCATACTTTAGATTTATCACACAATCATTTTAATGGGAACATAGCTCCTGAATTTACAACCTTTTGGATATATCCCTGTAACATCAGCTACAATGAGTTTACGTTCGACGGAATGGAATTGTTAGAGCAAAAATTTGCCGACCCAATTTATGATAATCAGGCAAGAATTCATATTCATCATTTGGGTAATTCTCTATCCGTTTCTGCAGGAGGAACATTAGCTAATAATACTTATGCATGGTTTAAAGTGGGGCAAAGGGGTTATACAGAAATTACAGGAGATTCTGTTTTCTTTCCTACTGAAAGCGGTAGTTACAGGGTGAGAGTAATCAACTCGATAGCTAAACAACTAACACTATTGAGTGATACTGCAATATTTGTTGCGCCTAATCCTTCAAATGAAATTATTTCCTGGGAACAAGATCACATTGAAACAAACTTGAAAACCTTGGTTTTTACTTCGCCTTTTTGTGAGTTGTCTCCAACAAATAATCGTAACCGGTATTATTATTTGCTGCATTGCATCCCTTTAAATACATATTCGCTGCAATAAAAGCCCAACAGAACTCCCGAACGTACAAGTGTGCGACGCAAGAAAAGCTTCATAGTATTACTACAGCCCGGCTCAAAAAAATTCTAATAACACAATCAACTGCAAACTAAAAACTGCTACCATTTAGCGATGATCTTAAAATTCAGCAGCCTTGGTGTTAAGCGGTTGGGTATGGTGTATGTGGTATTGGAAAAATCTTTGATCAATTGATAACTGATGGTATTGGCGCGGTCTACTACGTTGAATATTTCCAGTGAGGCCCAGATGTTCTCAAAATTTTTGAATGGTGAATGGCTGCGGCGGGTGCTTTGCGCATTTAACAGCAATGCACTGAAACCCATATCTACACGTATGTAAGGCTCAATAAACAATGCATTTCTGTAACGTGCGTTGCCCGGAATGTTGTAAGGCAGGTTGCTGCCGTAAAGCGTGTTGAAGTAGACTTTAAAGTTTTTATTGGTGCTTAAATAATCCTGGAAAAACATGCCGAATGTAACCAGCCTGTCTGTGGGGCGGCGCAACCATCCGATGGCATTGGAAATACTGTCTGCGGGAATTTTATCTGTTGTTGACGGACCGATAATTTCGCCTGCTGCATTTTTATAGGTGGTGTAAGAATCGTTATCCAGATTTTCTTTGGTGCGCATAATGCCAATACTGATCCAGCTTTCTGCATCTTTTACAATTTCGCCAAACAGGCGGGCCTCGATACCTGCGGCATAAGCTTTTGCGGCGTTCTCGCCATAATAACGGATGCGTACATTGTCAATATCATACGGCACAACATCGGTCATGTGTTTATAATAGGCTTCTGTTGTTAACCTTGCAGCACGCTGAAAGAGTTTAAAATTATAATCGAGCCCGGCACTTACCTGTGCACTTTTTTGTGATTTTAAATTGTAGTTCAGGCTGCCATCGAAACGGCGCATTTCGCGGTAAAAAGGTGGCTGTACATAAACGCCTGCCGCGCCGCGGATAACAATGTCTTTTTTCCATGAAGCGGGTTTAAAAGAGAAGCCAATACGTGGTGAAACAAGAAACTCTTTATTCAGCGTGTTATAGTTATAGCGTACACCTGCCTGCAAAGTAAAACCTGATGAATCCTGGAAACGGATATTATCCTGCAGGTAACCACTGAAACGTGTAACGCCAAAGTCTGCACTGCCGTTGGTGAAACTATAAAGGTTAAGCTGGCCTGGATTATTGGGCAATGAATAACCTGCAGAATCTTTATACTCCCATTCGTGCTGGTGATCGTTTACAATTTGCCGCTCGATGGTATTGCCCCATTGCAGAAAGTTGCGGCCATTATCAAGGCTGCCTTTGTGGGTGGCGCTCCATACGTCAATATTGAGCTTATTGCGGGCATAGTTTTGATTAACACCGGCACCCAGTGGATTTACGATGCCGCCTGTAGTTCCGCTATTGGGGTCAAAATCGCGTTCACCAAAAAGGTAAGCGCCGGTAATGTCAATATTCTCCTGTTCATTATCATTAAAATAACTGAGCATCCATTTTAACTGTAGTTTTTTATTGGGCTGGTTGATGGCAGAAAGGCCAACAAAACTTGTACTGTACTGGTCTTTTTCCTGGCCCTGAAAGAAAATATCCAATCCAAGACTGGAAGAAAATAATGGAGAAAAAATGCTGGAGGTCAACTGGCTTTCTTTTGGAAAGAACGTGAATTTTGTCTTTGATAAATTGGCCAATGCTTCCAGCCGCCATTTGCTGCTTACCTGGTAAGTAATTAAAGATTGCAAATCGCCTGAAGATGGAATATAATTACCTGTTGTTTCCTGGCTGCTCAATAAATTTTTATTGCTGCGGTTGCGTACACCAAACAGGTAAGTAACTTTATTATTCTTTGCTGTGCCTTCCAGATGCAAACCCTGCTCCAGCATGCCAATATACGCAGAGCCACTGCTGCGTGTGGGTTTGCGGTAAGTAACATCAAGTACGGAGCTCATCTTGTCGCCATACTTTGCCTGGAAACCACCGTTATAAAATTTTACATTACCGGTAAGTTCGGGATTTATGAAACTTAACCCTTCCTGCTGGCCACTGCGTACCAAATAAGGACGGTACACTTCAAAGTCGTTAACATAAACCAGGTTTTCATCATAGCTGCCCCCACGAACTGAATACTGTGAAGTAAGTTCGTTATTGCTGCCAACAAACACTTTTATCAGGCTTTCAATTCCACCGATTGGTGAAGGGTTCACCAGCGATTTTGATGCATCAATATTGATGAGCCCGGCCTGCCTTCTTTCACGGTCGTCTTTTACCGTTACGGCATCCAGTTCTTTTGTGTAGCGCCGGAGTTTGATGGTAACGTTTTCTGCTTCACCGGCACTCAGGTAAAAATCTTTCTGTACAGCAGCATATCCTGTGTAGCTGAAAACAAGGGCAACCGGTTTATTGGAATTTACAGTTATACGGAAATAACCTGAGTCATTGCTTATGGTATTTTTCTCAGCGTTCAGTAATTGTATTGTAACCCCTGCTAAAGGTTTATCGTTCTCATCAAAAATTTTGCCTTCGATAAATGCCGTTTTCTTTTGAGCAAAAAGCTGAATGGCAATACAACAAAAAAAAATTAAAACAATTAACCGGAATATTTTTGGCAAAATTTTAATCATAAGGTTTGAAGATACGGATTGAAACGAAATAAGAAATCATACAATTTATTTCTTATTAAAAATTAAAACATATTTTAAATGAATTCAATTATCTGTTTACTTTGTACAAAATATAACTAATATGAAAAAGACGTTTACACTCTTTTTATTATGTGCTCTTAGTGTGGTTACAGTGTCCGCACAACGTTTATTAACCGAAGATTTTAATTATTCTTTGGGTCAGTTGACTTCTGCTGCCGGAGGTGCAAATGTAAGTGGAGGCAAATGGGCTACCAACACCGGTACTGCAAAATACCTGCAGGTTATTGCAGGCAGCCTTGTATATCCCGGTTACATCACCAATCCGTTGCTAAACAGTGGCCACATTTTACTTGACTCTACCAAAGGAAGTGCAGAAGACGCTTACACTTCTTTTGATACAGTAAAAACAGGCACCGTTTATGCCAGTTTTTTGCTTAACGTAAATTTGACTGAAGCGGTTATTGCACATGACAGTGCAATAGGTGATTATTTCGCAGCTTTTTTGCCCGGCACTTCTGCCAGCAACTATACAGCAAGATTATACATTCGTAAAGGCGCTGCTGACGCAACATTTAATTTAGGGATTGCAGCCCAGTCTTATAAAAACACTCCTGTTAGCTGGATTGGTACTGACTATGCTACCAATACTACCCACCTGGTTACTATTGCTTATGAAACTATTGACGGGCCATTGAATGATGTAGCAAAACTTTGGGTAAATGCACCAAATACACCAACAGAACCTGCTGCACAGGCAAGTTCAATATATGCATCAGGCAGTGAAAGTGCAAGCGGACTTGCCCGTTTTGCTGTACGCCAGAACTTAGATCAGACCATTAAAGGCGGTACCCCAAGAGCACAGATCGATGCTATTAAAGTTTCTACTTCATGGGCTGATGGCACATTGCCACTTCAATTGAAATCGTTCAGTGTAATAAATAACAACGGTTATGCGGGTCTTAGCTGGCAAACATGCAACGAAATCAATGTTAAAGAATATGAGATCCAGAAGAGCGCTGATGCAAGGGACTTTACAGCTATTGCAACTGTAGCAGCTAAAAATGCAAACTGCAATACTGATTACTCCTACAACGATGCGAAAGCACTTAGTGGCACTGCATATTACAGAATCAGGATGGTAGACAACGATGGCGCTTCAGTTTACAGCGGTGTTGTTGCTGTTAATGGAAAAGTACCGGTAACCCTCAGTGCATTTCCAAACCCTGTTATCAACAGCCTTGTAATGATGCATCCTAAAACTGCAGCAGGTGCAACGATCAAAGTGATCAGCCTTGATGGCAGAATGGTTTCAATCACTACTGTTCAGAAAGATGCAGTTCAAACAAGCATCGATGTTTCAAAACTTGCCAAAGGAAATTACATCGCAGTATTTACCAACGGTACCGAAAAACAAAGCCTGAAGTTTGTTAAACAATAACTGTTTCATTCTTATATAAAAAAACCTCCTGCAATGTTGCAGGAGGTTTTTTTATGCAGCCAATTTTTTTTGAACCGGGCTAAATATCTTTTCTCATCGTTCCTTGCGTCGCACACTTGTGCTGAAAAATAGCTATGAGCTTTTAGCTACGCGATCTTGTATTTGCCAGTAGTTCGTTGCTCGCAGCTTGTACAGTTATAATTCCAGCCGTATAAGTGTGCGACGCAAGAAAAGCTTCATAGCAGATCAATAGTTGGGTACATAAAAATTCTTTTCTGTTTTTTAAAGGTGTATCAATTTTCCGCTGCCAGAAATATTTGAATCAATAACAGGGTTACCCATATAATACACCTTACCACTGCCGCTGATGTGGGCTTCAAGGTTTTCTGTTGCAGTAAGTTTTATATCACCGCTGCCGCTGGTATAAGTTGTGGCAGTTTTGGCTGTAACACCCAATACATCTATTAATCCACTGCCACTAATATTTAATGTTTGTGTAGCACTATTGCCGCCAGAAAGCTGCACAGTTCCTGAACCGCTTACACGTGTGTCAATATCGCTTGCTGTAATATTGCTGATATTTATACTACCGCTGCCACTAACATTAAAATCGGCATTGGTTACAGTTATACTGCCTGACGATTGAATTGTTCCACTACCACTTACATTGAATGCACTTACACCAGGCGCACTAATGTTAATGGTGATTGGTGAGTAAGAAACAAGCTTTGTATCCCACGGTAATTTTATAATCAACTGGCTGCCACTAACCTCTGTTTGAATTTCGTTTACTACATTTTGCTGGCCTTTTAGTTCCACTTTAAAAACACTGTCCTGCATATAATTTACAGTTGCGTTCAGGGCAAGTTCTATTCCTGTAAAGTTGCCTGTATTCCTTACCTGGCTTACTTCAGGGCCAGAGCCATTAATTACATCTTTGGTGCATGATGCTAAACTTACCATGCAAATAGTTGCTACAATAATTGTTTTGATACTTTTCATTTTTGTTGTTTTTATAGTTAACATTTTTGTTTTAGAATTCTACTTTATAATTCAGTATGGGTATTAAACCTGTCTGGTAGTTGGTTACTACTTTGCCTTTGAATGCATCATAATAACTGTTATAAACATTCTGTCTGTTGGTTACATTTTGTATGTCGAGCGATAAGGTGCTGGTGAAATTTTTACGGTTCCATTTTATACTGATGCGTATATCGCCACGCATGTATGCCGGGTTTTGCAGGCTGTACGCTTCCTTGTCTCTAAATACCGTATACCCAAGCTGCTGGCTTTGCTCAAGATCAATTGGCGTAGTTCTGTACCCGCCTGCATATACTGCTTTTATATTGAAACCCAGAGTACGCCTGCCTTCTGCATAAACAAATTCTTTACCTGCAACTATATTACTGATGAAGTTTCCGTTAAACCTTGTGTTACGTTCAATTCCATCGCTTGCCGTATATTTTGATTGATACAATGAATTGCTGAACATAAAATAAACATGGTTGTCTAAATATTTTTCCAGTGAAAGTTCAATACCATAATTTCTTCCTTTGCCTTTATTTACAAGTGCATTGGTTATATAGCTGCCCTGCAGGTTTAATGTAGAAACAGTATTGGTATCGCTTGTACTTACAGGAACATTGAATAACTGCTGGTAATACACTTCAGTTTTAAACCTTAGATTTTTGCTGAATGCATGGCTGTAAGAAAGCACGAAATGTTGCGCTTTTGTAAGTTCAATATCTTTATTGGGGTTGCTTGTTTTGCCATTATCTGTAACCTGCGCAAAATAAATGCCCCAGGGCTGCACCTGGCTGTGTAACCCATAACCAAATGCCAGGCTGTTCTTTTTATTTACATCCCATTTTACAGAGAAACGTGGTTCGGTACTGCTGCTGTTATTGTAAAGCAGTTGAAGGTAATGGATGCCCACATTGAAGGTTAGTTTATCACTGGCTTTGTATTGCCATTCTACAAAACTTTGAAGTGTTGTTGTGTTGTTATTAATATTGATCTTTTCTTCTAAAGGCGCTTGTGTATTTTCTTTTGAAAGCTGGTAATAATTAAAGGCAACAAAATTTACAATACCACCAAGTTTTAAGGTGTGCTTTCTGCTAAACCTGTGGCTGAATGTACTGTTCAAACTAAGCTTGCTGGTTTTATCGAACCCATTAAAATCAACGGATGAGCTGTCTTGCTTTTCCAGGTAATCTGATATGTAAGAGAGCTTGCTGTAAGAATAACCAACAGCAGTATTTAACTTACTGTTACGCCCTAAATTAATATTGTGCGTAATGCCACTGAAAGTTGTATTTGAAATATACTTCGAGCCATACCTGTCGCCTTCAGTTTCCCATTTTAAAGAATCGGTTTGTGCATTAACATCCTGGTTGCTTAACCCTGTAAAACCAAAAACGGAAAAGTTTCCCGCTTTCTTTGTTGGTAAATAAATGTTATAAGAAAGATCCTGAAAATTGGTAATACCGTCACCAATATTTACACCGATCTTATCCAGCAGCGATAAAGTTGAATACCTGTAATTAACCAAATAAGAGCCCTTATATTTTTTGCTGAAAGGCCCTTCCACCGCTACATTCAGGCCAAGCAAACCCGCCTGCAATGTGGTTTCCCTTTTTTCATTGTTCCCTTTTCTAAGCTTAAGGTCAAATACACCACTCAGTGCATTTCCATACTCGGCAGCAAATGCGCCGGTAACAAAATCCGAGTTGGATAATAACTGTGCACTGAGAATAGAAATACCACCTCCGCTGCTTCCCTGCGCTGCAAAATGGTTGGGGTTTGGTATATCAACGCCTTCCATTTTCCACAACAAACCTGTTGGTGAATTACCACGAATAACAATCTGGTTGTTGCCATCATCAGCACTAGCAACACCAGCAAAATTCGTTGCCATACGCAGCGGATCGTTTACAGCAGCAGCATATTTTTCTGTTTCTTCTACGGTAAATGCACGGGCACTTACCACACTCAAATCATTCAGTGGTTTATTCTTTTTACTGTTGGCTTTTACAACCACTTCACCGCTTGTATAAACAGCTTCCATCATAGCAACAGATACCACAATTTCTTTACCTGCATTCACTGTAATATTGGCTGCGGTATTTTCTTTATAGCCAATCACTGTAATCTGTAAACTAACCGTACCAACAGGCACATCATTAAACCTGAAGTTGCCATTTTCATCTGTAATTGCCATTCTTTTTGTACCCACAATATTTACCGCTGCGCCTGCAATTGGTTTTTGTAAAACCTGGTCGGTAACTGTACCGCGAACAATCTGTGTAAACTGAGCATGCGCCATAAAGGTGCATAGTAATAAAGCCATACATGAGAACAATCTTTTCATAATTGGTGTTTGTATTTTATAAACGACATCCTTCAGTGTTTTTACCCCCACGCTTTACTTGTTAAAAAATTGTAAACAGAAAAGGCAGTTTTTTTGAGCCTGACAGAAGTAGTACTATGAAGCTTTCGTTGCGTCGCACACTTGTGCATTATTTTCTTTATTGGGCTTTTAGCTGTTAGCCTTTAGCTATTAGCTAACAGTCAATGGCTGATAGCAATTCTTCAGTACAAGTGTGCGACGCAAGAATGCTCAATAGATATTCTTCAGCCTGGCCAATAATGTCTTTAAAACAATGCAATACCTGCACTGAAACCAATCCATGAACTTAGTTTATCGTTGTAGATTTTTGAAGCAAAACCGGTAGGTGTTACGGGATAACGGTATCCATTTACACCGCTGGTCTGATTGCTGGCATAGAAGTTTATGGTGGGTGCTACAAACAGCGAAACGCCCTTGCCTAACTGCGTCTGAAAGTTCAAATGCATGCTGCTGAGTATATTGGAATTACCCCAGTCGCCGGTATATAAATAACGTGCTGAAAGTTCTGGCTGAAAGGTAAAACTATGACCGAGTTTTAAGGTGGTGCCAATACCATAGCCATAAGAAAACACTTTGCTGGCATTACTAAAATTATATCCTGCCTGAAGTATGCTGTACAATTTTTTGTTGCCTGTTTTAACAGCAATATTTGCGTTGGTAATTTCATTGGTTGAAAAAACAAGCTGGTGATAACCGTGCTTTACAATATTTATTAAACCTATGCTATAGCCATTGCTGCTGTCAGAAATATTGACAAGGCCAACCTGTAACCCATTTAACTTTTTTGCATAATTAAAAATGCCTGCAACCTGCACACCACTCATTGTTTGTGCGGTAACATTACCAATACCCGCCACCTGGAAACCATTGAATTTTTTGCCCACAAAATTTGCAATACCCGCAGTTTGAAAACCTTTTACTGAATCGCGTACATGATTGTAAATTCCCGCTGCCTGAAAGCCATACATGTTGTGATTGTTATAATTGCTGATGCCCGCTGCCTGAAAGCCGGTAACATTACCCAGCACATTATTGTGCAAACCGGCAGCCTGCAGGCCATTAAAATTTCCACCAACAATATTGAACAAACCTGCAGCCTGGAAGTATTGCGCACTGCGGCGGTTGATGTTGAATAAGCCCCCCGCTTCAAAAGCTTTGGTGCCACCTGTGTAACCGCCCAACGCATTTATGGAAATATAATTTTCTACCTGCGGGCTCAGCCTTCCATGTGTGCCAAGGCCCGGAATTAATGACAACTGATAGGCTCTTGTAGTATAGAATTTACTCAGGTTAAGGCTTTGTATTTTTTGCTTTGTACTCAGTAAAAATTTACCAAAGCGGGTACGTTCAACCATCCCGGTTGTATCTGGCAGAGGTGCAGTAGTCTTTAAAAAAGCTATAGTAGAATCTGGAATGATGATTGGTACCGAATCAGTTGGCGAAATAATAGTTATGGTATTCGTATCAATAATATCCGACTTTATATTTTGTATTGTAACAAGAATATTTTGCAATGCCGGCAATGCAACTGCAATACTGGTATCGTAATAATTTTCTTTACTAATGCTCAATACCGGTCTTGTAGATTTTGTTTTTACCTTCAACAAAAAAGAGCCGTCGCTGGCGGTAAGTGTAGCTGCAAGCTTTGATTTTTCGTACACACTTACATCACTTACACCAAGTCCGGAACCCGCATCTTTCACCACACCTTTTATGATGTAAGTAATATTTGCAACAGTTGGTACCGGCACTGGTGACATTCGTCTGCGGAGAATTACATAGTTGCCGTTTTCTTTATAATCCATTCTTCCAACAAAGATTTTATCTAATGTTTCACCTACAGAAACATTATTAATGCTTATCGTAACAAGACTATCTTTTCGCAAAATTTTACTATCGTAAGAAAAATAAAAACCGCCTTTACTGCTGATGATCTGCAACACATCGCCAAGCCGTTTACCTGCGACAGTAAATGAAACTTTTCTGCTTAGCGGACTTTGTGCATGCGCCTGTACAATCATAAAAAGCAACGAGGTGCAAATACTTATTTTAATAAAGAGTTTCATTTTAAATTCATTTTTTTTGACCTTGCGTCTGTATCATTACTGATCGTCTCTTGCACAGTTTATCCCGAACTTGTTTCGGGGCTCTCTTGTACGTTCCGAAAAAATTTCGGCTAATCAACACCAACATTTATGAACTGTGCCGGTAAATATTTCTTACGGTATTATTTGTTGATAAATAGAAATTTACAACACTACTTTTTTGAATGAAGTACTATCGAACCAGCTTCGCGTGTAACCTGCAGATCAAAAGTCTGCTGTATAATAGTTACAATTGTTTCAAGGTCTTCATCCCTGAAAGTTGTAGAGAGTTGCAACTGATTTAATGCAGCGTCGCCCAAAATAATTTTTGCGTTGTATGCTTCATTAATAACCGCAATTACATCTGGTAAAAGCGTATTGTTACAAACAATCGCATGTGTGCGGTAGTAATTATACATGCTGTCTGTTACACCAGACTTTTGCAGTTCATTGCTGCTATTATTTATTAACACACGCTCACCTTTTTGCAGCGTAATTGTCTTTTTATTATGAGCTACTTTCACGATGCCGCTTTCCACAATTACTTCTGTTGCGGAATCATAATTCTTTACATTGAATTCAGTACCTACAACCGTAACAGTTACATCATTGGCCGTTATTATAAACGGCTTGCTTTTATCAGGATGCACTTTAAAAAATGCTTCGCCTTTTAAAGTAATTTTTCTTGTATTGCCTGAAAATTTTTCCGGATAGGTAAGCTTCGTATTTTTATTAACTGTAATTATACTTCCGTCGGGCAAAGTATCAATCGCAGTGTTTGAAAAGGTTTCTATTTGCGCCATTACTACATCTGCCGGTTTTGAAAACTTTTGATAAACCAGCCATGAACTAACAGATAGAATCAGTACTGCGGCAGCCATTTGTATCCATCGTTTGAAAGAAATAACAGAAGTTATCTTTGTTATTTCTGCAGGTTTTAATTCCACCCTTTGTTTAAAGCGTTGCCATGCAGCTTTTTCATCAAGGGGAATCGTTACAGCAAGTTCTTTACTTTGCTCCCATATAGTTTTGAACTGTTGAAAATATACCCGGTTATTTTCATCATCCTTAAGCCATTGATTTACCTGATTGTTTTCATCGGGCAAGGCTTCGCCCAGCATATATTTTACAAGCAGGTCATCGGTGATATGTAGATTTTTACTCAACAGCTATATTTTTTTTATTAATGCCGTTAGGAAGATTATGAATGGTAAAAAATCAACCAACTTTATGCGCAAGAGTTTCAACGCTTTTCCCATCTGATTTTCAACTGTTTTCTCGGCTATGCCAAGATGCTGTGCAATTTCCCTGTATTTCAAATCTTCGAACCTGCTTAGCTGGAAAATTGTTCTGCATTGTTCGGGCAGTTCTCGTAACGCCTCGGTGAATCTTTCTTCCAGTTGACCGGATAATATTTTCTTGGATGCGTTATCGCTTTCACTTTTCATCGTATAGGTTTTCTCTTTTTCAAACTTTGCTTTTACGGCTTCACGCTTTAACAGGTTCATACAATCATTATGCACCATTCTGTACAGATAACCCTGCAACGTACTCTGAATAACTACCAGGCTTTTCTTTTCCCATAATTTAGCAAAAACATTTTGCGTAATCTCTTCTGCATTTATTTCATCTTTCAAAATAGTATAGGCATAACTATACATTCCTTTGTAATGTGTGGTAAACATTTGTTCAAAAGCATGTTCTTCTGCCGGTATCGTAAGTTGTTTTATCTCCACTGAATATATCTGTGCTGTTGACCTTATATTAATAAAGACAGCATGAAGATAATTTACCCCTATGCCAAATAAAAAAAAATCGCATTTTTTAATAAAGCCGCAGGAAAGGTTTTGGCTGTTGGATGTCCGGCTATGATCAGGAGGTACAAGTGTGCGACGCAACTAAAGTTTAGTAAAGTACAAATGCCCGGTTCATAAAAAATTCTTTGCTGTTATAACAAACTATAAATATGCAATAAAAAAGGCCACACTTTGCAGTGCAGCCTTTCTATGCCAGATTCTAAAATCATTTATGGCCGTGCATAATCTACGGTTGACTTTATAACACCATTCAAAGATGCATAAGATGCTGGGCCTATGCATGCGGGCATTCCATCAGTCAGCAAAAATGGCCCTCCCGTTGGATCGTAATTTCCGGTAATAAACAGCCCGGAACAACTGCAATCGAAGTGTAAACCCATTTCAGGAAAAGTGGCTGCAGGTGCACCCGGCGCAATTACCCCGGTATATGGGCACGAAGGCGCACCAATATTACCATTTGCAAGATTAAAACTCCAGAGCCGGCCATTTGGGCCGCTCATCTGCATTACATACCCCTGACCATTGCAGCCAAAAGTTAAGCCGCGCAGCTGCCTTGTTACTGCTACTGTTCCTGCAAGACAGATAATGTTTGTAGGCGCGCCAGGATTAACCCTTACAATACGGTTATCTGTTGCAACGGTGCCACGGTTAATCGCGTAGTACCTGCCGTTGGTTTGATTGTATTCAATATCGCTAACATTAAGTGTTAGCCCACAGGTAGATACCATTGGCACATGTGTGGCAACACTGGGATTGGCGATAGTGAAACGCAATATTTTGTTCGGATGGCTGCTCGCCGGAGAAGTAGTTGCCGAAACGGTTCCGCTTACAGGCTCAAGGGCAATGCCGGTAACATAAGTTATAGGAATGGTAGTACCTGCTTCACGAATAACATTATCGCCATAACTGCCGATGATTGGTGTTAATACAGGTGACCCTGTGGTAGGCGATCCTGTAGTTTTAAACATATACGAAAGGCCTGAGCTGGGATCAACAACTAACTGGTAATACACCGCAACGCATGGTGCAACAGCATCATTCTTTTCTGGTGTTGCCTGAACGGCATTTACCGATGACGGTTGATTTTGTTTTTCGCACGATGAAAAAAACAAACCTGCCCCCAGTAAAAAAGGGAGATAAAAAAATAACTTTTTCATGTTAAATTGTTTTGGCTGCCTTCGTTATCGCAATTGGGCACTGCGCTTACTCTTTTAAGGATTTTCAGTAAACTCCTGTTTATAAATTTAAACCAATCTTTCGGATTTTCTGTTCCTTTTTCTTATATCTGCTAAAACACCGTTCTGGTTGCTGCCAGGTTCTTATAAATACAGATAATTTTTTTCCGGGCCAGAGTAATTCTTATGATCTTTTGTTGCGTCGCAGTCCGTTCATCTGTAGAATATGAATGAAGCCTCAGCCTGCGGATGCAGTTATGCACTTAGTTTGCTTAGTGCCTTAAATGCCAAATAAACTTTAGAAAAATACAACAAAGCCGCACATTGCTGAATAAGGATATTAAGTACAAGAGCGCGACGCAACAATGCCGCCATAAAATACTTTTGCCCGGTACAAAAAAGTATTGCACATTTTTGTACTAAAAGTTACATAGCCCTTGTTTGAAAACCGCAAGCTTTTCCCAAATAAAAAAGGCCGCCTTTTAGGCAGCCTTTTTATTTTATTAAGCATAAGTTTATAGTTTATAGAAGTACAACAGAATGTCCTGAAAATTTTTAAGGTGGTAGAATTTAGCGCGTATGGAATAGCCAAACCCGTTTGATTCGAATTTTCTTAAAAACTCAGACAGGGCGGGCCTTTCGCCACCAATGTTGTGATGGTACTCAATAATATACTGATCTGCTTTTTGCAGCAGGCCCTCATCAAAAAGATCCTGGATAATTTGCAGCTCTGCACCCTCTACATCCATTTTTATAATATCTGCCTTTTCTATTTTTCTTAAGTAACCCGATAATTTTTGTGCCTTTACAATTACTTCGTTATTGCGGCCACGGCCCTGCATTACTGAGCCACGCAGATTGCCAGAATCATCGCCGGTAAAAAATGAAAGTTCTTTTTCTTCATTGTACAGTGCAACATTATACAGCTCTGTATTGGTGATGTTATTATTTTCAATATTCTTTTTTAACAGCTCATAGATATTCGGGTTGGCCTCGAATGCCATGATTCTGGCAGCGGGAAAAAGCTGTTTAAAATAAAGTGTAGCCATTCCGATATTTGCGCCGCAATCTATAATAACCGGTTCTTTAGAAGCCAACTTTAAAAAGTAATCTCCCGAGCAAAATACTTCTTTGTATAAATAAGACAGGGAGGCATAGTCAGAACCTGAAATTTTATATCGGAAAAAAACTTCATGCACGGGTTCACTGGCTTTTTTAAACATTCTTTGTTTAACTGATAGCGTAGTAAGCGTAAAAAAAATCCCTATTTTTTTTGAGGCACTATATTTTGCAATTGCCGCATAATATAAATTACGGAAGAGGTTAGTAACCATAGATCGTTTTGAAGTTTTGTTTAAAGGCTGTGCAAGTTGTTTGTGTGTTGTAAATATTTATTTACCCATTGCTCCATATACCCGTTGTATGTGCAAAACTGTTCCCATATTGCTCTTGCCTTATACTGCAGGTTTACAAATTCATCATTGCTTAGCGCCGCATGAAACGATGCAAGGATACTGGGTATATTTTTTCTATCAGAATGGCTGGCAACAGGAAACATGTTCCAATTAATCTTGCCGGGGAAAGGTAAATTATTGTCTGAGTCAATGATAAAGGGAATTCGCCCCGAAGCTAGTGCTTCATACAAACGTATTGAATAATTACCCCATCCACGATAGCAAAATGCGTAATGCGATTGCTTCATATTTGTATAAAACATTTCACTTAAACGTTTTTTTTCTTCAACACTTTCTCCACCACCTTTAAATGTTTTGTGAAGGATAAAATTGGTTTCAACAAGTGGTGATTGTTCCAATTCCTTTAATATATGGTACCGCTTATAAGAGCTGCCATGAAAACTTTCTATATCCTCCGGCCATTTGCCTGCAAGTTTTAAAACGCCCCTTCCCAGGTCTTTTACTATATCTGTACCCCAGCCAAATATATTACCTGAAGCCCTTCCGCAAAACCCTATCACGGGTATTATTGGTTTTTGATTGTGTACCGGAAGCTTGCCATCATAATACCTGTACAGGGGATCACTGCCCAGGAAAAATGGACAACAGAATTGGTTCCCTGAATTTTTTGACCAGTAGCCGCTAAACCTGTAAAGATGAAAATTATTAAGTTTGGGTGTTAAACCCCAATCGCCATTTGTAAAGCAAACCGTAAGCTTATTCCCTGCAATTGCAAGCTTATTAATCTGCTGCAAATTTTTTATTTCTTTTTTGTAATAATAATTATTTACATAATGGGCAGGCATTACAAAATCACAACTTTCAACATCGTTAACCAGTTGTATTCGATTGATCCAGTTTCCGAATTTTTCAACCCGTTGTTCACTTGATAAATCATTTGTAAGAAAAGGTATCAATGGAAGCACGCATACTTTACGGTCGATATTTTTCTTTATATCGGGAACAAAAATTTTAAGGGCCACTTTAAAAGTGCTTTAGATTTTGTTTTAAATATTGCACATGAAACCTAAGATGCCACATGTACATTTGATGAAGTGCTTGCGACCCCGAGTTCCGCTTCGCTCGTCGGGGCAGGCGCAAGCAACGATGCCATAAAAAATTACTGCTGGTATTTACTGACTACTAAAAGCAATTTTTGCAGCAATACATTTTATGAGCCAAGCTGCATTACTACTATAAAACCCAGTTGCGTCGCACACTTCAGCGTTTTTTTTACTATGGGGCATGTTGCAGACCGCCTTACTAAATCATACTTGCTGCAACAACTATTTTTAAACAGCCGTTAAGTAAAGGAAGATCAGTTGGTATTAACACAGGAAATAATTACTGTACTTAAAGGTGGCAATGTAAGTACATAAAATTTGTAGTACACATCTGTATTATCGGGATTGGCAGGCGAACCATTAATACAAATTTGATTTTTAAAACCTGAAGGAACAATAAAAGTATAACCGTCAAAAGCACTGCTGTTATTATTTTTTATTGAAACGCTGCATTCTGATAAATGGCTAATGCAAACCTGCGAAAGTTTGATGATATAATCTGCATATTCGCCCATGCCGGGATTCCATACTTTGTTGTTCTTCACACTGGCTTCCAGTGCGTCGAGAAACGCTATCCATTTGGGTGAAAGCTGATATTTTCCTTTACCCGTTTTAAAAATAGCATTGATGTAAGGCAGATCGTTAAGGATATAAGTATGGCCAATATGTGTTCCATACTCATTTACCAATTTATCCAGTGCCTTGCTTGTATAAATATCTTGCAGGTGCGTTGTTTCGAAGGTATAAAACATCAGCAGGTCACCGGGTTTGTATTGACTGATTGGCCTGCGCTCCTCTGTAAATAAGGCCGCACTGTATTTAAGTACATCATCGTTTTTATAAGGTACAGGCCATTGATTTCTCCACGAACCAAATGAACCAAGGCTTTTAAAATAATCTGCAATATCCTTTTTTAGCTGATTCTTTTTATTCTTGCTATTAATGAATATTTGTTTGGTGCCTGCCATTGCATACATCAGGTATTCGATAATGATATTCTTTGAATAATTGCGATGCACAATACTTCTTAAATAATGTGCTGCTATAAGCCATTTACCAAGAAAAAAATATTTGAAGGCAAAGCCAATCATTTTCCACGACCCATATTTTTTTACAGTAAAAATATTCAAGGTTTGAGCGGCATCAATATTTACATCGTGAAAAGACCACAGATTATTGTAACCTTTTTTTTTAAGCGTATCAACAAGCATGTAATCTTTATTGTCTTTTGCACCCTGGCTATAACAATATTTAAGATAACTGCCATGATCGATCCATGTTCTTGGATGATACATTGACGATAGTTTTTCAACGGCAGCATGAAACTCGGCGCTGCTTAGCTGTCCCTTGCTTTTTAAAGCATGCGGAACAATTTCACTGCCATCTTTGTAAAGTAATTGTATCAGTTCCCTATACCCTGCATCGTCAAGCGATGCATTTTTTTTAGGTTCTCCAAGTTTAGGACCAATCGTAAAAACACCTTTGCTTATTTTAAGTGAACGCCCAAGCCAGCCATTATTATTTGTACCATTTAAAAAAACTGATAATTTTTCTTCAGTATCAAAATCGCAGTGATCGGTAAGTACAAAAACCGACTTACAGGCAAACGGATAAGTAAACTGTTGCATCGGCAATAATGTACTTTCAATTTTGAATTCGTGCACGATTGCTTTAAAATAATATTCCGTGCCTGAAGGTTGCAAAGGGTTAGCAACAGAACGTCTTTGCTTTAACTGGTAATCCCATGCAGGATGCAAGAAAGGTGCATCAAGAATAAACCGTATTATGAAAGAGTTTGAAGAAGACTTTGTTTCTGTATAGTATGCAAAAGACTTTTCTGTTTTGATAATGAATTGTCTTTTGCTTGTAATCAAATGAATAAAAGCAGGACTGAACGATTTGTGTGAAAAATGCGGGAAATGGTCAACAACCTGGAAGGTTTCATCTTTATCAAATTCAATTTCCAATTGATAAATGATATCCGGAGATACAGGTTTGCTAGTAGTAACAGATAGTTCAATAGTTTTAGTTGCTACAGTATCACTTTCATTATAAAGAATATCAAAGTTCCCAATGCTTTGCCGGGAATTCATTAGAGTGTATTGATCATACTTCCCGCTATAATCTTCCCTGCAAAAAAAAGAAGATCTAATCAGCATATTGCTTCAGGTATATTTTTAATCCCAGTAATCTAATTAATTTAAACCGGTACAATTTTGTAAAACCGGCTTTTAATATCCCCTTTTGGGATGCAGTGTTGGCAGGCTCTGTAAATATGATCAGTTGATAGTTTTTAAAGTGTTCCGAAATACAGCTAAGTACAGCCGGATAAATACCCATACCACGGCATGCTTCGTCAGTAACAGAATCACCAATTGTTAAAGCAACATTGTAGCCAAGTTGTTTTGCAAGCAGTTTATTCCTGAATACCCAGCTTGTATGTACTATTCTGTCATTATCAAAAACTGCATAGCAAACGTTATTACTGTTCTTATTCCGATCTATAATATTAATACCTGTTCTTATATCTTTATCAAATACTTTTAACCGCAAAGCAGAAGGCAATGGCAAAATCTTTAAATCACTTCTAGGCATTCTGTGAAAAATAATATTCTCAATCTCCCTGTACTTTAATTTCTTTAAAACTTTCTTCAACCTTTGGCAAGTTTTATGGTACGCCTGAAAAAAGCCTTTATTTGTTTTAACCTGTTCTGCTGAAGGCGCAGCATAAATTCTGAAACCCTTCGATTAATAACATAAGTATAATACAAAGGCTTCTCGTTTACCAGTGGGTGAAAAGAATCTTTAAACATGTGCACCCCGGAGTCGGGGCTTGAATAACTTAAATTATAATGCGGCTTATTTTCTGTATAAAAACAATCTTTTATTGCAAGGTATTGCAGCTTATTTGCCGGGCTGTTTTTCGCCCTGATGTCGCCCAATAACAACGCCCCTGAAAAATAATTGAATGATGCTTTATCTTTTACGATGAAAGCCGCACAAACCACGCGGCCATTGAGTTTTGCAGTATAAACAGAACAGAGATTGTGTTTCATCCCGTTAAACAAAATTGATCTGTAGCTCTTGTAAGGGCGGTATTTAAAATCTTTATTTTTACCCAGGCTTTTAAACAATTCATATACTTCTTTAAGCGCTTCGTTGTTTGTTGCAAATCCATAAACAAACCCCAGTTCATCTGCGAATTTTATTTTGTTCCTGCAGTCGCGCCTGAACGAGGAAATTAAGTTTTCCTCAGGCATATTGTACACATTAAAATCTTTCGACTGAGAACCTTTATAAGCCGGGAAATAATCCTGCTGAACAAAATCAGCATCCTGCTGCAAAGATTTTTCAATATCTGCTGCATCAGGGTTTATTCTTAAAAATGCGTATTTATCAGATTTTGCATATTGCTTAATTGTTGACAATACTTTTTTTACTTCCAAAGTTTTATCCAGCAAAACCGGGCCGCGGATCACAAGCCCAAACTTTAAAGGATAGTAACCAATTTTAAGAATGGTACAGAATGCTGCTGCATTACCAGCCTCATCAACAAGTTTTATAAATACCGGGCTGCTTAAAAAAAAATGTTCATACCCAGATGCGTAATAGGGGTATTGAAAAAAAGACGCATCAGTAGATTTTAATATTTCGTTCCAATCATCTGTTTCCGTTTTATCAATCCTTATCCAGTTCATAAATATCTGTTCCCTACAAAAAATAATTACTGTATGGTATTCTTTTATTATTGACCGGGCTTTAGAATAACTATTGAACATCCGTTGCGTCGCACTCTTGTACGTTCGGAATTTCTATTGGGCAACAGGTGCATCAACGTTTAACAATACAAGAATATGACTGTATCATTTTTACCTTAAAGTGTAAGGGGCTTTTGTAAAAGAATAGTTGGTTTAAGAAACCCCGGTTTAAACCATAAGCGGTTTTGCATGTTAGAACCTTAGCTGCCATAAAAGAGGAACTTTGAACCGAGCGTGGCAAGAGCAGCTTCATAAAAGATATACAGCTAAGTACATAACTGCTTTTATAAAACGGACTTTAAAAGCAGTGCTTTGTTGCGGATGTTAACACCTTCGAACATTTTGTAAAAATCTTTTTTTGAAGCAAGTTCTTTTAAACCGGCAAGGTGCTTTTCGTGGTGTAAGTCGGTGCCCAGTAGGTCTACCATATTATTTTTTATCATTTTTTCTGCGGCAATTTTTACAGGCTTTCCATAATAGCCGAGTAACGATAAAAGGTTTACCTGCAGGTAGCAGCCCATATCTGCAAAACGTTCATAGATTTCAAAATTATGGTGATAATAAGCATACCGCTCAGGGTGCGCAATTACAGGGTGCAGGCCACTCATCCGCAAATGAAAAATAACCCGCTCCATATTTGGAGAGGGTGCTATGTAAGACATTTCGATGAGTATAAGATTGCGGCCAAAAGTCAAAAGCGGTCTGCCAGATTTAATTTCCCGTTCCATATCAATATCAACCATATATTCTGCGGCTGCTTCAATGGTTATATTGATATTTTTTTCTATTAATGCATTTCGTACCAGGTCGAGTTTAGGCAAAATAGTCTCTGCACTGTTTGGGTACATATCAGAAATGATATGCGGTGTGCAGATCAGTTTTGTATATCCCAGTTGCTGTAACTCCCCAATATACTGCACTGTTTCATCGAGATTTTTGAGCCCGTCATCAAGACCGGGCAGCAGATGCGAATGCATATCTACCCCGATAAATGAAAGGTCAGGCGTTACAGTTGCGGGTTTTAAAAAAGAGAACATCAGTAAATATACTTACGATTTTGATTCGTAAAGCAAGAATGAAAATGAATGCACCGTTTAACTGGCGATTGAAAAGAAAGTTTTTAAGATAATGGTAAAATAATTTTTGAGCGATTTATCTTCAGCGTACTTTCTGTTAAGTTCAATCTTAAGCGGCATAATTTCTTTTATATAATAGGCTTCTGCATCCCGGTGTTTTGCTAGCAATGCACTTTCATTTACAAAAGCAATGGAAGCATAATCAGTAATACCCGGCTTAAGATTAAGCATTTCTTTTTGCGCATCTGTATAAAGACTTACATACTTTCTTACTTCGGGTCTTGGCCCAACGATGCTCATTTCATTATTAAGTACATTGTATAATTGGGGCAATTCATCTAATTTAAACCTGCGCAAAAAAACCCCAACCGGTGTAATACGTTTGTCGCGTTCGCCAATAGTAAGGAAATTCTTTTCGGCATTGTTTACATACATAGTTCTAAACTTATAAAACCTGAAGTCTTTATTATTTTTCCCCACTCTTTGCTGTGCAAAAACTACAGGGCCTTTAGAGGTAGCCTTTATGAGCAATGCAATAGCTAACAGAAATGGAAGCAATGCAACCAGGCACACTACTGAAATAGCAATATCAAAAAATCTGGTAGCGCTAAATACGGTCTCAGTTTGCTCTTTATAAAGCCTTCTTTCAGGACTATAAATATAAAAATCAGATGCTTTCCGCCTTGCATATATGCCAGGCGAACCTGAATTTTGCACTTCTTTGTGCGGACGGTATGGGGATGATGGGTTTAGCACCAGGGCGTACAGACGCTTCATGGATTATTGGATTTTATTAAATGCAATTTAGTGCCTTTGTATTATACATAAAAATTATATTAACCTTAAAAGTCAAGAACCTTTTCAACTGATTCAATTACCGCATCGCAAACCGCAGCGCACATTTCATTGGTTAATTGTGGGTATACCGGCAAGGAAATTTCGCTGCTAAACTGTCGGTAAGCCTGCGGATAATCTTCCATTCTGTAACCTGCATTCTTAAAAACTGTAAGCATGGGCAATGGGGTAAAATGAACGTTAACCGCTATATCTTTTTTAACGATATTTTCTATTATTACATCACGTTTAGCTTCACCAATATCCTTTATGCGCAAGGGATACAGGTGAAAAGAAGGTAAGCAACCTTGCTTAGAAAATGGAGGGCAAACCGCCCACTCAAGTTTTTTAAACACATTATCGTAAAAATCAACTACCCGCTTTCGTTCGGGCTGCAGATTGCTTTTATATTTCCTGAATTGTACCAATGCTATTGCTGCAAGAACATCGGGCATATTCATTTTAAAACCGGGGTAAACAATATCATATTTCCACCCTCCTGCTTTTGATTTTGTAAATGCATCTTTTGTTTGCCCGTTCATACTCCACAATCTGAGCGTTGTGTAAATTTCATTATTGTTAAATGGTTCCGGCATATTTAAACAAATTATCCCACCTTCAGCTGATGTAACATTTTTTACCGCATGCATTGAAAACACTGTTATATCCGCGCATTTACCCATAGGCATGTTATTGTAAGTTGCACCCATTGCATGCGCTGCATCCGATAAAAGTAAAACCCGGCCAAGCATTCTTTGTTTATCATTTGCCGGTTTAAATTGCTTTTTAATATCATCATCACATAGTATGTCATAAATCGCTGCATAATCGCAGGGCCAGCCCCCAAAATCCACCGTAATGATTGCCTTGGTTTTTGGCGTTATGGCCTTCTTAATTTTAGAGACATCAATATTAAAATCGGTTGCGCAATCTACCATTACAGGGGTGGCACCAATATGCATTGCTGCCAATGCCGTGGCGCAATAAGTATATGCGGGAATAATCACTTCATCCCCGCGTGTAACCCCCATCCAGTGCAAAACAAGCATCATTGCCGATGTTGCAGAGTTTACTGCAAGTGCATTTTCAATTTCACAAAATGCAGCCACCTCCTTCTCCAATAGTCTTGTTTCCGGGCCTGTTGTAATCCATCCACTCTCAAGTGTGCGTGTTACCTCATCAATAATATCCTGGTCTATGTAAGGCGGCGAAAATGGTATTTGCATATTTTTTAAAGCGCTTTAACGATGTTTTTTTAAATGATCTTCCAAAAAATTTAATAAAAAGGTTTATGAGCCCTGCAGCAGGAATTTTACTGAACTTTTGTTGCGTCGCACACTGCATCGTTCAACACATTTTTCAAAAGCCTAAAGTGCGTTTGACCATTAATTTTACAGTTTTTATTACTTATAACTTTTTTATTTTTTCCAAAAAAACCGTCAATGGATTTTTAAAATACAGTAAATACTTACAATTGTTTTGTGAGACTATATAAGCTTACCTGGTTTTAAATGCTGACTAATACGATTGCCTGGTACAGATTGTTTTGAAAAAAATACTTTAGCAGTATAATATCTGAAGACAGTTTTTTTTCAGAACGCGATGAAAATAATAAAACAATTGATTACCTGAAATTATTTTATAGTAAAATATAATGCAATTCACGCATTTTAATATTTTAGTTCAGTGTGTATGGCTGTTTCTGCTGTATCAGGTTTTTAGCACAAATGTGCGACGCAACCAAAGCCGAAAAAAGATCTGATGCCTGTTTCATAAAAATGTATTAAAAATCCTGATTATGCAGATTTTAGCTGCAGCTGATCGAAAAGATTCAACCATTTTTTCAGCACATTTTCTTTTCCATACTGCCTTGAATAATGATAGGCGTTTTCTGCGATAGAGCTTGCCATTGAGGAATTGTTTATGAGTAACTCTATTTTTTGTACCATCGCTGCATCATCATCAAGATCTACCAGTAAACCGTTGTACCCATCTTTAATTATGTACGGAATACCGCCGGTATTTACTGATACAATTGGCAAACCTAAAGCCATAAATTCGATAAGCGATACCGGGGCGTTATCAATTCGGTTGGTGCATATATAAATGTGTTGCTTTTGAGCATATTCAAGTTTTTGCTGCATGGAAATAAAGCCTGGAAAAATAATATGATTATTAAGCTGGTTTTGTTTTGACAATAATTTTATTGAATCCAGCATCCCTTCATCTTTACCGGCCATAACCATTGTAAAATGCGGATATTTTTTTTTAAGTAAGCCCGCTACCCTTATAGCCATTTCGGGATTATAAGTATCCTCAAAGGCCCTCATCCACATAATATGTGCATCAACAGATGCTCTTTGACAGAAAGTATATACCGACAAATCCAGTACATTTTCAATCAACATAGTATTAACACAATGTTGTTTAAGGTATTGCTGCAAATAGGCTGAAGGGCAAACTGCAACATCTGCACGGCGCAATGATTTTAAAAAATGGGTAGCATTAACTTCCATGCGCTGCGGAATTGAACCGCCATGAACAATGAGTATAATTTTTTTTCGAAATAATTTTAAAGCCCTTGTTGCAATCTCCTGCCAAATAAAGCTGGGCCTGGTACCATACAGTGGTACTATGGCAATTTCGATCTTTGCGTTATTTTTAATTATTGTATAAACCGTATCAATCAGTCGTAATAATTTATTCTTGTAAAAAGATGTTCTAATAATATTAATATTATTAGCCGACAGTAATACTGCCAACTGTTCTGCTGCTGAAATATAATTATGATTGTTTTTATTTTCTTTATTAAATAAACCAACTATTAAAACAGGCTTTGCATTCATATTTTTTATGAAATACTTTTAGCCATTTCTAATGAAAACGGATTTTCTTTTGTAACATACCAGCCTACCTTTTTATAAGCATTTACGGCTCTTATATTCTCTTTTTTTACAGATAAATACATTTCACTAATTTGTTTGTCAGATGATTCCTTCTCAAACTCATTCATCAGCATTTCGAATATTCCTTTACCGCGGTAATCGGGATGCACTCCAATTACTACTAGGCCTGTTTTTCTTTGGGTTATTAGTGCAGTTGGTGCATTCAATTCTGCATTTCTGGTTTTACCAGGGAATAATTTTCGGTAAATGTTTTTTATAACCAGCGGATAAAAAGGCAGCAATTCTTTATTAAAAAAAAGCCAGGGCCGTTTAAGCATGCCAAATGCCGCTTCTTTCATTGCATATTGCATCATGCCACTGGTTGAACCATCACCATTATAGCGTGAAATAAATCCGCCGCAGTAACCTGCAACATGTGTATCATCTTTAATATGAAACAGGAAAAGGTTTTCAGCAGATAAAAACCATTCAAAAGTCTTCTCTGTGAATGATTGCCCCAGCTTTGTTGAAAACGATGTTGGAAAACAAGCACTATTGCAATGAGCGATGAGTTTTAAATCACACTGTAAGCTGCGGATCGGCTGTTGTAACATGTTTCTTTTTTTTGACAACCATTACGGTTGGTGTAGCTACTGCCAACGTAAGCAAAAAAGGTTGTAGTGAAATTTTTAAACCATTGTGTATGATTACAAGGCAAAAGAACACCAGGAAATAAACACCATATTCCCGTTGTATTTTACTACGCCTGAGGATACTAAAAAAAAGTGCAACAAAAAACACCCAGTAAGTAACAATACCTAAAAGCCCGTCTTCGGCAACTACACGTATAAACTCGTCGTGGGCCCCCGATTCCTGGCTATACAAGGCCTGTTCCTTTATTTCAGAATTATAATTTCCTGTTCCTACGCCAACAAGTGGCTGAGACATAAATATTGTCCATCCTGCTTTTACAAGCAAATCTCTACCGGAAGAGCCTTCCTGCTCATATCGCTGCTCAATTAATCCCCCTGTTTTTTCACTTGCATAATAATAGATCAACAAACCAAAAGGTACAACAAGCAGAAGAGAAAAATAACTCTTAATTGCAGTGCGGTTGAAAAAGAAATATAATACCATCATTACCCCAATAAAATATACACCGCCACGTGAGAAGCTCAACAGCATAATGGTAGCACAAACAGAAAATAAAACAAGGTTAATCAGTATCTTTTTACGCTCAAGTTCACTCATAATTGAGAAAAAGAAAATCGTGCAGGAAAAACCCACATAACCACTAATTTGTACCGGAGCCAAACCATTTGTTCCTTCAGAACCTGAATGACCACTAAAAGAAACATCCCCAAGTAAATACCTTGCCAGCACAACACCGCATAAATAGATGCTTGCATATTTTATATTGTTTAAAATATCATATACTGCTTTTGGTGAAAAAAAATTATATGAAGCCCAAATTACTGCAACCACCAAAAGAACGGAATTAACGAGTATGCCCCTCGCTACATCAGGGTTATTGCTTCTTGTACTACTGATGAGCTCAACAATTAAATAGAAAACTAAAAAAATAAATACCCTTGAATGTAACCTTACATTTGTTCCGCTCCTGATTATAAGAACAAGGAAAATACTTATAAAAAGATATGGCAGAAATAAGTAAGGTATTTTAGGCACATATGCCCTGATATACATTTCTGTATAAATAAGATACGGTAATACTGAAAAGAGGGCCTTTACATTATTCTGAAAAGCCAGGAAAATACATGCAACAGCTATAAAAAAATAAATTAATCCTATAAAATCGGGGAACGTGCGCAAGCCTACACCAATTCCGATTAAGAATGCCAGGGAATAGGATGCAATTGTGTTTATTTTATAAGAATTGATCTTATTCAAAAGAATCGTTTAATTTTTTTTTCAGGCTAATTACCCAGTTTTCGATAGTTTTCGATTTTGCATAAACCCGGCCATTTCTTATTAGCTGTGGCAGTGCATCACTATAAACTGACATTTTCATTATCAGATTCAAAAGGCTACCGCTTTCATTTACAGAGAATAAAAAACCGCGTTCTGAGTTTCCGGTCATTTCTGCCGCCATACCTGTATTGTTAAGCAAGGGAATTACACCATGAAAAAAACCTTCGAGCGGTACTTTTCCAAAGCCCTCAACCAAACTTGCCTGTATTATAAAATCAGCCTCACGATATAATTCCCTGAGTTCGGTATGTTTTTTCTTGCCTGTTAAAAATACTTTATGTTGCAACCCGTTTTGTGAAATAAAATTTGAATACGTTTCCTTAAGCGGTCCATCTCCTACAAGATATAGTTTGAAAACAGAGCCATCATCTTGTAATGTTTTGAAAGTGTCTAAAATATATTGCTGGTTTTTACCTGCAACCAATGCGCCAACTGTTATAAAGACTGGTGCTGAAATACTCCCTGATTCAAGTTCAGTAATCCTTTGATTAACCCTTTCAATTTCTTCATCCCATTCCCTCGCAGTATAGGAGGGGCTGAATGTTTTAAAAATATTCCTGCCTGTTTTCTCTTCATTAGTATAAGCCATAACCGGGCCCCTGAAAAAACCTTTTAACAGCCATTTCTGAAAGCGGTAAGTAAGGGGTTCCCCCGGATAATTTTGCCAGGCACCGGTATAAGTTGCAAACACTTTTGATCTTTTAAAATAAAAATAAAAGAACCCCGGAATATTAAGGTTATTCGGAAACCGCTGATAAATTATGTCTGCCTGCTTTTCTGCTTTCTTAAATGCTTTAACCCATGCCGGTATTGTAAATAGGATCTTCAATTTATGTTTTAAAGTATTGCCCCCAACATTTGGTAACGGCTCGAATTGAATAGATCGATTTTCATAAATACTCGTTACTTTATCTTTTGAATAATCGTCAAAAGGGCAATATATGATTGTATGCTGAAAAAGGGCGACCAGTGCCTGCATCTGTCTTCGGAAAATATGATTCTCTGTTACAACATTTTTATCATTATCGAAGTAGTGCACACAGTCCGTAAAAATGGCCAGAGTCTTGAATTTCATTGTTACACTACGCTACAATAAAGCTGAATAAACATATATAGTAGAATGCTACACCTTCGCTTTTATCTACGCGCTGCTGAATAAACCTATAGCAGACGAAGAGTGCGACGCAACAAAAGCTAAATAGTAAATCTACTGTTGGGCCAATAAAAAAATTAAACATCAAGCAACACAATGCCCTGATCGTTTTTCAACATATTGTTTGCTATACTATTTGCCCTTGCAAACTGAATTAATAAAACGGGCGATTTTATAAGCGTTAAAAACATACTGAACAAGAGCATACCACTACTCCCCTTTTTTTTATACGGAATATTTGAAAGCATGATACCAATAAATAATGCATTGCGGTATAAATGCGCGGGTAAATATTTTTTATACAAATAAATAACACTGGGTATTGGTTTTGGGGCAAACCATTTTTTGGGGCGAAAGCCATCCCAACTTCCCATTTCGCGAAGGCCGCCCGTACCTACTTTTAAATGCACACGGAATGCTTTTGGGTTCGATATGCTTTTTATGCCCTTTGTATATGCACGAAACCCAAATTCACCATCACCCATTCGCTGACCATTAAACTGTTCATCAAACAAACCAATCTTTTTCATTACACTGCGATGGATCATTGCATTGCCCGAATCGAACTGATCGGCCCAGCGAAAAAAATGATAACTGGCAGAAATTTTTTGCCCGACAACAGCAAGCGAAACACCCGCAGAAATATCGGCTTTAAAAAAATCAAGACACTTTAAATGCTCTGTAATCCAGTCTGGCTGTACTCTTGAGTCATCATCAAAAAATAAAAGATAATCTGCAACAGTAGATTTCACTGCATTGTTTCTCGCAGTCCAAAGCAATTTTTCTTTTTGTTCAATTACTTTAAGATTTAGTTGAAATGATTTATAAAAATCTGCATTAAAATTATCTGACTGATCTACAACGATCACTTCAAAATTTTTGTACGCCTGCTTTTCAAGATCGCGTAAAACATCTTTTAAATATTCATACCTGTTTAGTGTAGGAATAATAATTGCAACCAAAGGTTTTTCACCAATTAATGCACTTAAAAAATCTTCGTACTGCTGATGTATTCCATGCTCCTGAAAACGGACAGCACGTTTTACATTTACCGTTTTTAAATAATTACTTATTTCTGTAACCGGATTTTTAAAAGTACACAGGCGCATTAATAAAGCAAATGTTGCCCAACCGTTACCCCAATACTTTCTTATAAAAATATATTCATCTTTTAAAGTTGGTTCTGGTAATCGCTTTAGCTTTTCTATTTCCCCGTTTGTTGATTGTAATAATACACCTTTGTTCCATTGCATATAACCCATGTCGGCGATTTGAGCACTCTTCGTTGTGTAACGGTTATCAGCACCACTTTCATTGAAATCATCTTCAGAAATATTGCATGAAGCGAAAGAACCACTCAATTCTGGTTCTATGTTAAACTGCCATGCGGGTTGTGTATACCTGATAAACTTGAATATCACAATTACATTAATAAATTTTGTGCGGAAGAGAATTTTTGAGCCGGGCTATTGAATAAGAAGGAATCTTTAGTTGCGTCGCACAATTGTACTGAAGAATATAAATGAACAGTGAATGGTGAACAATAAAATACTATTTGCCTATTGCCTCTTTGCCTTGTTGCCTGCTTTTTGAACTTTAAATACAAAATACCTGTAAGTAGTTTTGAAAAACTTATTGCAATAATGCTTTATAAACTTCTTCAAACTTTGATGCCTGCATATCAATATTAAACTGCTCTGCTACACGCTTCCTTGCCTCTGCGCCAAGTTTTTTCCGTAGTTGTTCGTTATCCATTAACTGCAATAAATTTTCAGCAAGTTTATTACTGTCGTAAACATCTGCAAGCAAGCCATCTTTGCCGTGTGTTATTACTTCTGCCATACCACCACACCGGGTACTAACCACAGGCAGTTGCATGCTCATGGCTTCAAGAACAACATTGGCTATCCCTTCTGATATACTGGGCAGAAAGAAAATATCTGCTTCGTTGTACAATTCAAGTACTTCATCATTAAGCTTTGCGCCCAGTAATACAATGTGCTCATTTAACCCTAGTTCGTTTATATGAAAAATCATTTCTTCCTGCGGCCCACCTGCAACAATATGCCACCGGAAATTTTTATTCAACTCTTTTAATTTTTTAATTGCCAATAAACCTGTTAAATAACCTTTTTGAAAAACAAATCTCCCAACACTCAATATTATAAAAGGGTTATGCGTACTATGCTGACTGCTACGCTCGAATTTATTTATATCAACACTGGGAAAATTGATAAAGATTTTTTCGGGTTTGCTGCAATAAGGAAGAATTGTTTGTCGCATGTTACCAGATACACAATGAATCGTATCTACCTGATCAAAGAGTATTTTCACCAGCCTTTTTCTTTCGTCATAAGCCAGCAACTTTATGTACTCGGCAGAACCACGGCAGCTTACACCTTTTTTTGCTTTAATATCCTCCATACCAGGCAGAAAAGTAACCGCTATTCCAGAGAAGCCGAAGTGAACAATATCTGCATTGCAATCGTTGATTGTATTTATCTTAAATTTCTTGTAAATATGCTTTTGAAAATCTTTTCCCTTAGAAAGCGCTGCAATACTTTCCCCCGGGTGCAGGCTTAAATATTGTAACAGCTTTTGTTTACTAAACAAAACAACAGCAACATTTTTATTATTGGTAAATAAATGATTGAACAGGGCATCATTTTTTTTATTACAAACTACAAAAAGCTGATGGCCACGGTTGGCCAGGTAAAGAACTTTGTTAGAAATAAATGTTTCGCTTACAGATGGGAAAGTATCTACAATGATTGCAATGCGCATTTTTTAAGACTGTTGGGTTTTGATGAAATTTAAAATACTGCGCAAGGATGCGATTCCGAAATAAATTCTGAGAGTGCTGCAATCCTTCGCTTAAATGTTGCTATGAAAACGGAACTGTGAAACGAGCGTGGCAACAAAAGCCTCATAATAATTCTATAGCCGGGCCAGTAACTAAAAAAAACATTAAAGGGTTGTATATTTATTCCGGTGTGTTGCATCCCATGTTACTAATGAATATATGGCCCATATAAACCATCCGCTGTTAATGGCACCACTCATGTGCTTACTTAATAATTGCTGAATTTGATTCCTGTTGAACATCATTGATAAATGCTGCGGCATGTCCATAATTTTTTCGGTAACATCTTTGCAGATTTCCTTTCTTAACCATTCGTCCATGGGAATGGTAAAACCCTTCTTCGGCTGCAGCACAAGTTCGTTGTTCGATTTTTCTATCAATGACTGTTTAAGGTTCATTTTACCCTGGCTGCCTTTTATACAATCGGTAAAATTATAATTAAGGCTTTGTAGCAGCATTTCATTGTTCAATAACGGAACACGCACTTCAAGACTGTGATACATGCCTGCCCTGTCAACCTTTAGAAGAATGCGCTGCAGATGAATATCCACTTCCATCTTACGAACAATGTTCATTAGCTCATGGGTTGTGTTGTTATGCAACTTGTATGTGTCTTTACAATCTTCATAAAAAAATGCATCAGTAGGTTTTGCTTTACATATTTGTGGTACCCAATATACAGCACCGGCAATGGAAAGCGTGCTGTAATAATACTGCATAAAATCTGCCTGGCTCCAATGCCTTACAAGTTCTACAGCAGAACTGTTTTTAATTTTAGCAGCAATTAATTTAGCGCGCCTTTGCCATAATAATTTCTGATAATAAGGAATAAAACTCAATGCTTTTCTGTTGCGTGGATACCCCCAGAACAACTCATCACCACCATCGCCACTTAATGCAACGGTTACACTTTCCCTTGCAAATTTTGAAAGAAACAACGTTGGCAGTGATGAATAATCTGCAAATGGTTCACTAAAAGCTTTTACATTATCGTCTATCAGATTCAGTAAATCTTTTGAAGAAATATATTTACAGAAATGATCGGTCTTAAAAATATTTGCAAATGCAGCAGCACTGTTTGACTCATCCATTAAACTATCCGTAACGCCAACTGTAAACGATTTAAGATATGTGTGCTTATTGGCAAAGTAACTTACCAGCGTACTGTCTACCCCGCCTGACATAAATGTTCCGATTGCAACATCACTAACCAACTGACTACTCACCGCATCATCAAGAACTGCATCAACAGAAGTTATCTTTTGAGCAGTGGCAGAAGAAAAATAATTATAATACCTGTATGTATTGATACCACCGTTATCAATCACACAATAATAACCATGCGGCAACATTTTGGTATTGTTAATCACACCACTATTCTCCGGCATATAACCAAGAGAAAGGTAAGATGCTACAACACTTTCATTAAATGGCTGATCTTTACAATATGAATGATTGATAATGTGATCATATTGCGAACTATAAACAACACCTTCACTACAGGTACCAATATACAAAGGCTTTATGCCCAGCCTGTCTCTTGCAAGGATTAATTTATCCTGTTTTAGAGCATAAAATGCAAAGGCAAATATACCGTCAATAATTTCGAGGGTTTTATCAATGCCCAGATGTATTAATGCATACAACAGCAGCTCTGTGTCGCTGGTTGATTTATATGAAGAACGATATGGTTTTAAAAGTTGTAACAGTAATTGTGTGTTGTAAATTTCACCGTTAAAACTGATGCAGTAATTACCGCAATCTGATAGCATTGGCTGATCTCCGTTTGAACTTAAATCCCGTATAGATAAGCGCACAAAACCTGCTATATAATTTTTATTATTGTGCCAAATGCTTTGTGCATCAGGGCCACGGCGCTGCATGGTAGTAAGGCACCATCTAAAATAATCATGCTGCAGATTATTTGTTTTTAAATTATACATCCCTACAATACCACACATAACTACTAAATAGAAAGAATAAATTTTATGAACCAGTCAACAGAATTACTATGAAGCTTCTGTTGCGTCGCACACTTGTGCTGCAACAAAGAATCAGCGATTGGCTGTGTAAGCCTGTAGCTGCATATTGAATTGGAACGTACAAGAGTGCGACGCAAGTAAAGTTGAAAATTGATCATTTGTTTGGTCAAAAAAAAACCTCAGTTTAAAACGCTTTTATAAATACTCATCAACTGCTGCGTTTTATTTTTTGGATCAAGATCGTTAATGAGCTTTTCGTAATTATCAGGGTAATGCTCACCACTGTCCATTTGATTCGTCTTAAGAATAAGGTGCAACAGAACCCTGGAAAGCATTTCAGCATCTGATGGCTGTACCAGTATGCCGCCGTATTTTTTTATTATTTCTACAGCACCGCCTGCATTGGTAGCTATTACAGGTTTCCTGCAAAGCAACGCTTCCAGCAAAACAATACCTTGGGGTTCCGGCTTTACAGAAGTATGCACAATTACATTTGAATTATTCATTATAGTTGCAACATCTTCACGGTTACCGGTAAATATAATCGTGTGTTGTAACGAATATTTTTGAGTAAGTTTCTGCAGGTAATTATAATATTCAAAGGAGCCTACAGCTTCATCGTAAGGCCCAACAATAAGTACTTTAATTTTAGGTATTTTATCCTTTATCAGATTGATTGCTTCTATCAACACATGCTGGCCTTTCCATCTGATAATTCTGCCAATATCTGTAATAACAAAATCGTCACCGGCAATCGAAAATTCATTTTTAAACGATTGATTACAGGCAGCAGGCTTAAACTTGATCGTGTCTACATAATCATGAAACAAACAGGAATCCCGTTCTTTTAGATTATAGAGTTTTGCAAAATGAATTTTTACAGCCTCAGTCATGTGTATATGCATGCGTACGTGCTTTACTATAAAAAAATAATCGATAAAGTATTGCATATAATTACGCCCGTACGAACCCAACGTATGGTTATACACAACCTGTGGGATGCCAGCTTTAATACATGCCCTTACGGGACGGTTATCAATAAGATCGTTGAAGTGAGTAACAAGCTGCGGATTTTCACTTACAATTACTTTATAAATAAACTGCACCAATGACTTATCATAAAAGAAATGTTTTTTTAAAGAATAATACTGAAGCAACAGAACATTCAAAAAACTTAAACCAGATGATTTGAATTTTTTCTTTGGGTTCAATAAATTTTCATCTTCAACATAAATAACTTTTACACCCGTTACAGTTTCTAAAATTTCTGTGTACTGATTTTTATAATAACTTAGAACCACCGGCTGAACTTCGTTCAAATCTAACTGGCGCAGCATTTCGTACAAACCAAATAATGAACCTCCCCCACCCGGTGTTTGTATATATAAAATTTTGATTGGGGTGTTCACTAATAAAAATCAATTGTTAGTTAAAAAATCTTTAATTGCTTTTGTAACCCTGCTGGTACTTTGCCCTTCAGTATAGGTTATAATCTCTTCGATAATACGGTTACTTTTTGTAATATACACTACTGGATTTTCCAAAGCATCATTTACATATTTTATCAGCAGTTCTTTTGATGTTGCGAGTAACAGACCACCTGTTTTTATGATAGGTAAAAAATGCTCCTGATGATACATTTGCTGTAATAAATATTCTTTATCCGGGTTTACTGCATCGTACGCAGGACCAATTTGCGGCTTTTTAAAAGTGCTGCCATCCACCGTCATAGTCGAGCAAAGGTTAATGTGTACATCGGTATATGCAAGTGTTGAGCAAAGCTTTTTAATATCGCTGTTGATAATATTCGCATTGAATATATTCTCAGTACCCGTCCATGAATGATCGAAGATGATGTTGGTTGAATTGTTCAAAGCTTTCTTCCATCGTTCAATTTTATCTATGGGATGACAGCGGAATAAAATAACAGGATTATTTTTTATCAACCCATCATTAATCGCCTGATCTAAATGCTGCAAATATTGTGGCTCGTTAGGGAATAACAATTGCGGCCCACCGGCATACAAGATAATTTTTCTGTCACTAAAAGGTAAACCAACAATATTTTTCCATTCATTTAGTGAAAGCAGGTAATCTTTTTTAAAATAAAAATCGAATTGTGGCGCACCAGTAATAGTTACCGGTCTGTTTATTGTAAAAGGATAAATACGTTTCAATTCGCTTTCATTGTATTTATTCCAAACCATGTAACAATCATATTCCACGGGTATCCAACTCCGCTTGGTAATATTATCAAAAGATAAAATGGATGTAATCATTTTCTTACCGGCACTTTTACAGGCCCTCAATAGCAGGTCTTCCTGTTTATGAAATGGTGTTACTGTAAATACTGAATCAATATTCAGATCGTTTATCCATTGTACATATACATCAAAATTGGTTTTCGTCTTTAATAATTGCTTCTCTCTGGCGAAAAGTCTTTTTGAGTAACCGGGCAATAAAAATTTCAAATAATTATACCATTCCCTTGTCTTACGAAGAATAACAGTTTTGGCTGATAAATATTGATTGAGGTAATGAATCTGTATTTTGCGCGTTGGGCTTTGCAATTGAAACGCATTAAACCAGTATTCAATTTTTTTTCTGATGCTGTTATAAGCTGGTTGCATAACCGGTTCAGGAACAAGGTGCACTTCAAAGCCATCATTTTCCAATTCTTCTATCAACTCCTTTTCATTCCATGTAATTGCAATAACTATTTCACTAAAGTCCTGCAACTGTTTTAACAAACCCGTACGGTATAAATACCGGATAGAAAAGCTGAAAGAAATTGTTACCAGCAACCGTTGCTTTAGCATAATTAAAATGCTACCTGCTTCGGTTTAAATGATAAAAATTTGACAATATAACTTTAACAGGTATCCGAAAATACCCATGCTTTAAAAGATATTTAATCAATTGGCGAACATATTTAGAGCGGCCTGCTTCAAGAGCTTTAAGATACTGGCTTATTTTACTTTGTAAATGTTCTTTAAGTTTTACATTCTCTTTAATGTAAGGAAGTACTTTAAAGTTTGACAATATCCTGTCATAATAATATCGTTCATTATTATTTTTATTCCAGTTATCAAATACAGCAGACTGTTTTTTTACACGGTAAATTATAGAGGGATACTCGCAGTATTTCGCTTTATACCGAGCAAATAACCGTATCCAAAAATCATAGTCTTCCAGTAACATTCTTTCATCGTAAAAACCAATTGAATGATAAACTGACATTCGTATTAAACTTGTTGGTGTTGCAAAGGTTAGCCAGCCATGAACAAAGTATTCCAGCATATCACCTTCGTAATGCGGTTGCACTTCATTATAATAACCGGTTTTATTACCGTCTTCATTCATTGTTTCTGCAATAGCATAACACATCCCATATTCTTCACCAGCAGCTTCAAGAAGTTGTACCTGCCGTTCGATTTTTTCAGGCAACATAATATCATCCGATGCAAACAAACTAATATATTTCCCTTTTGCCAGCTTCACCAATTCGTTCGATGTCTTGGTAATTCCACAATTCACATCATGAATTATAAAAGTGCAGTTAATGTTATTCGTATCGATCCATTCATGAATAATGGCGGCAGAATTATCCTGCGAACAATCATCAATAATAATCAGTTCAATGTTGCTGTAAGTCTGACCCAGCAAGGAGTTTAGCGCATGCAGTATATATGCCGAATAATTATAAGACGACATACCAATGGTTACCAAAGGAAGTTCTTCATTACTTGTTCCTTTTCTAAAATCCATCTAAATCGACATAATTAGGCAATCCAAGATTTATTAAAAGACTATTTTAAGCCGGGCTTCAACGCTTTGTGAATCTACTGTTGCGTCGCACCCTTGGACGTTCCGATTCATTATTGAGCAATGCGAAGAAGCAACGCACCTGAACAATAAACCTAAAGCAACATCACTGCAATGCAGATGAACGGATTGTCCCGAAACAAGTTCGGGATAAACTGTGCAACGATGATGCCATGAAAACCAATGCTGGTACCGATCCGATTTTATGATAAGTCTGCCCTCAATTCTTTATCGATCTTATCAATTATATCGGCAGATTGATCATTGAATTTACGTGCAAAGAATTTGTCATTTAACTGTTTTAAAACAGATAAATGATTTTCATTGATCAGCGCAGGACCAGGATCCACGCTCCAATCTGTATAAGTGAGGTAGCCCCTCACCTGCTGGTAAAACGGTGAGTTTCCTATAATGGTTTGAAAAAAACTTTCATCGGGGCAGAAAGCAGATTTAAAGAATTGGATATATCTTTTATCGGTTTCTACCTGCGTGAGAATATAATCAACACAAGCTTTTGACAGAACGAACCATTGTGCACCAACAAAAATGTTGAAAGCAATTTTTTTCTTAAATCTTAAACTCCTCAATAGTTTTTCTGCCTTTAAAAAGATAATGGCTTTTAAACTTTTCTTATCACGCCTGTTATACCTGTCGGTAAAATAATAATACTTGTAACGCGACAGAGGATTATAAGTGTTAACACCTTCTTCAATATGAATATATTCACCGCCGTTCTTTAATAAATTATGCAAAAAAGAATTTGACTTTACGGGGTAGTCTGCACCACTTATAAATGCATAATAATCACAGTTACTTTTAACAGCAGTTTGCAGTAGTAGTAATGTTGCCCTTACCTGTGAAAATCCGCCCCAGTGTATGTTCTGCCTTTCGCTGATAAAAAAAATATTAGCTGCCTTAAACGAAGGCATAGCGGATTTTTTATCAATATGAATATAAAACTCACTGTATGGTTCATCTAAAGCATAGATGAGTTTTTGCAGGTGTTCGTAATTATCATGCGCCTGTACAAGATAAGCGATCTTTAAACTCATTTTTGAAAAAACATTTTCAAACGAATGGCTGCCTTTCTCATTTTTGTTTTAGCCCGCATTGAAAAAACCATCATTATAAAAGCGTACTTACTACCATATAAACCATAAAAAACCTTTTCAATATCATTTATGCCATTTTCGTTAAACCTGCTTTTTTTATACAAGTAATTGTTGTACTTGTTGTAGATTACTTTGTTCATTAAAGAAGGTGTTGCGCGGCTGTCATTTCTTACCAGTTCAATGACTTTTAATTCTTCTATAAAATTATATCCCGAAGCATACACACTGTTGCTAACATTGCCATCGTGTTTTCGAAAATAATTCAACACCAGTCCGCTTATAAACACATCACCAAAGCTGCTCATACAAATCCAGAAAAGCCAATCGCCACAAAGTTTAAAGGAAGTAAATGCAACAGGTATTTGTAAAGCATATTCCCTTTTAAAAACGGCCATACTTGCATTGAATATGGTGCAGCCGAATGCCAGTCTTTCCTTAAAGAAAATATCGCCGCTTATATATTCTGCTATTTTATTGTGCTCCGACTGCCACCGCATTTCCCCTTTCTCATCTATACAATAAGATTGTGCATAAGCCACAACACAATTTTCATTTTCTAAAAAGGCATTCACCATTGTTTCAAGGAAATTATTTTTGCACCAATCGTCGCTTTCAGCGATCCAGATGAAATCGCCTGTTGCTTTAGATATTCCTTTACTCCACTGCTTAAACGTAGAACCACTGTTGGTTTCGTTATAAATGATCTCAACAACTTTTGGGTTTTGTCTGTATTGTTCAATTACATTTTTACTGTTATCGGTAGAGCAATCATCCAGAATGGTTATTTCAAAATTCCGATATGTTTGGCTGAGAATACTATCTATTCTTTGATTTAAGTAAGACGCATGATTGTAATTGGGCAGTATCACAGATACTTTCATACGCAATGCTGTTTGCAATAAGAAGCATTTTTAGAAGTTGAACCGTGCTGAATAAAATTGGTACGGTACAAGAGTGCGACGCAAGTAATGTACAATTCATATTCTTCAGCCCGGCTCAAGATCTTACTAACTTTGTAAAATATTTTCAAATATTTCTATGGCTGCATTCCTGTTATAGATTGCTGTAACTTTTTCTTTTAAAGGAATCAACTGTTTCAAGCGTTGATCGGTACTTAAATCAATAGCCCTTTGAATATAATATACCCAAGCCGTAACTGCATGCGGTTCCTTTACCAGAAATTGATGATCAATGCCAAGTATCTCTTTTACTCCGCCTATATCTGATGCTATCGGCAATACATTGCAATGCACCATTTCGAGTAATGTTAACGGACAATGATCGTACCCAAGACTTGTAAAACAACCAAACATGGCGATCTGATAATAGGCCGCAAGTGTATCGGGTTGCAATAAACCAACATCTTTTACGCGTATATTTCCAACATTATAAATGCCCTTTTTTTTGTCGCTTCCTGCAAAGAAGAATAATACGTCTTTACCTTGCTGAACAGAAATCTTCCTGATTGCATTTTCAAGTATAAACCTTCCTTTAAGTTTTATATCGCTGCCTGAAAAAATAAATACAATCGTCTCAGAAGTGATGCTGTGTAATGCTTTCAGCGAGTTGATCAGTGATTCATTGCGTTGTTTAAAAACATCTTCGCACCAGTTGGGCACAAAATAAAACTCAGATGATAATGGCACCGGCTGCAGTTTTTGAAGCAACAGGTGATATGTAGTACGTGAAGGGCTTAGAAAATAATCTGCATCGTTTACATTATACAGATATTCCTTTTTGCAGATCGCTGATATATTGTGTATCCAGTAAAGAATTTTTGCGCCCGGGAAATAATGGTGCATTGCCTTTACATCATCAAGGCCCAATACCAATACTGCATGATATGGCGTTTTATCTTTTTTTGCAAAATCTCTTACTGCCTTCTTTTTTAAATCGAACCAATGCATTCTTTTAACCCGCAAAGCATTGTTGATCTTTCGCTGCAGCCTGTAAAATTTTGGAATATCAACGAAAATTTGTTTTGCATTTGCTAAGTGTTGCTGAGCAGGTTGTTTAAAAGAAAAATAAGTTACTTCATAGTTATGCTGAAGATAATTGATCATGGATGCAATAAGCCTCGCAACAGAATTGGTAGATTTCAATTCAACCTCCTCATTATAATAGTATACCAATATTTTTTTCATCTAATTTTCGGCATAGATTGTTTTCTGTTTCAGGTAAAGAATTGAGTTCTTTACCAGTTGCTCCTTGCAACTATACTTTACCATTTTAACCATTAGACTTTGAGGTATTATATTAAACAGCATTGAAAAAAAATTACGGCCAAAGCCGTACGGATAATAAGAAATAATTTTTTGCAATTCCGTTTTGGTAATGTCATAATTAAGGCAACGTATCATCCATAAACGGATTGCTTTTATTTTAGCATTCGCAAGTTTTTCTTCTTTAATCTTCATTTCTGTCAGCATTCGTAATATCTTAAGTACAGACAATTTTCCTTTCACTGTTTGATTTTCATGTATGCGGTAAGCACCCAGCACTTCATTGATTAAAAGAAATTTACTGTTGCTGTATAACATGCGCAACCACAAATCGTAGTCTTCAATATTTTGAATCCAGTCGTCTTCCCTGAAACCATTGACATGTAAAATTGCATTCCGTTTTGCGAGTACTGTAAATACCGGAATGATGTTCATTCTGAAAAAAAAAGAAAGCCCTGAATCACCATAATAAAACTCGTGATCGCTTCCTGTTTCGCCCCTTGCAACCCATTGCCCTTTAGAATCAATATGTGTGATATAAGCAAACACTGCATCCGCTTTCATGTGATCAATCAGCAACACCTGTCTTTCTAATTTTTTGGGCAACCATAGATCATCAGCATCTAAAAACGCAATCAAGCTTCCTGAGGAATTCGAAATCGCTGTATTCCTTGCCCTGCCTTGCTTTCCGTTCTGCTGATAAAAATATTTTATTCTCGGATCTTTACTGATATAGCCCGAAATTATGTTCTTCGTATTATCGGAAGAGCCATCATCAACAATAATCAATTCCCAGTTTTGGTAAGTTTGGTTGATAACACTTTCAATACTTTGCCCAATAAATTTTTCGCAATTATATGCAGGCATTATTACCGAAACCAATTCATTCTTTTCCATCAATCAACACAACTATTTATACTTAAAAACCACGGAAGGCTCAGTAGGTTTTTATTTACTTATGAGCCAAGCAATAGAATTACTGTTCATCTTTACTTGCCACGCTCGGTTCACAGTTCCCCTTTTCATGGCGACATTTAAGCGAAGCGTGGCAGCCTGTCCTGAAATTGTTTCAGGATCGCACACTTGAACTGTAGGATTACAATTCACCTTCAAACATCCCAACACATTCCACGGATCTTTCAACATAAATAACAGTATTAATTCTTATACTGATTAATCCTCAACATCAATGAACTCATTGTATCAAATTCACTGCGCAACCTGCTTTTATGAAACAGCAGATATTTTAGTTTATTAAAAGCGGCTTTTATTTCTATTTCTTTTTTTGACCCAGGCTGTTGTTTAAGCACTCTTTTAACAGATTGCCCAATCGGAGAAAAACTTTTAATAACCCTGCGTACTGCATTACTTAATATAAACTTGTAAGCATCGCCAAAAAGTATTGCATTATTATCTAATATTTTACCCCTACAAAAAATATAAAATTCAAAATAAACCTTCGGAATGGCATGCCCCCATGCTATCATTGACACGCAATATTTCCACGATAATCTTTTCCCGGTAATAAAATGTGTGAATTTCAAACGCTCATCATAATAAAGATCATAGCCCAGAAACAAAGCCAATAAAGAGATTTCAGAGTCTTCGCCAGATAGTAATTCGCTTCCTTTTCTCCCGGTTAACAAAGGAGTGAATTGCAGTTTATCTAATAATTCAAACAATTGCTTTCTTATTATCATTCCTGCACCGGCTATATAAGTTCTGTTGTTCGCGATACCACTTTGCTTTAATGGCTTTCCTATCGCGTAGGCATTTTGAAATGTGTCAAACCAACCTGGTTTCTCTGATTCAAAATTACCATCAGACATTCCACCTAATATTGCTACGCTACTTTTTGAATTCATGATCTCAAACGCATATCTTATATAATTTTCCTCCAACCAGTTGTCATCATCGCAAAAAAGAAGCAGATCATACTTTGCTTCAGATATTCCTTTTTGCCTTGCGTATATTAAACCTGCTTTCTCTTCCGGAACAATTTTAAAAGAAACTGTTACAGGATGTTGTTCCCATTCTTGTAACGCCTTTGTTCTTGTATCATCGCTAGAATTGTTATCTACAAGAATTACTTCCCACGAAATTTGCTCAGGTACTTTCTGTAAAGCAATATGTTTTAATGTAACACCGATTCTTGAAGCGCTGTTGTAGCAGCAGATGATAACGGAAACGCCGGCCTGTAACGAGCTATCCATTTGAAAAGAATTTCTTATAGAGTGCCTTCTTCAATAATTTATAATACAGGTACGGAGATGCTTCTGCACCTTTTATAGTTTTTAAACTTTGTTTGTAACCTTTTATCTGCTCGGTATACATAGACAGTAATTCTGGGTGCACGTATTCTTTAACGTCTGTAATAGCAACAGCACCGGAAATATATGCAGTAATATCTTTTGACCGGTTTGCAACTAAAAACATATTTTGTTTGTACCACCAGTCGATAGAAGGGTTATTCCAGAACACATTCCTGAATACATCGTAAAATACAAAGTCGTGCTGCTTAAATTTTTCCATCCAATAATTAGCAGGTTGTTCGTTAATATGATTTTGTCCACCCTGGTTTTTTATGGCAGCGGAAAAAAGAATGATGTCACCTAACGATACGAGGTTTTCAATCATTACATCTGCTGATTGCTCAGATAAATGTTCTGCAACTTCAAGGCATAAAACAAGATCAAACTTTCTTTCAAAATGTAATCTTTGTTCTAGGTCCTTTTCTGTAAAGTATTTTTCAGGTATTACTAGTTTTGATTTATCTACCCACATACCATCAATTCCTGATACATCTGTAACACCATTTTGCAGGAAAATATTTAGAAAAGTTCCTAAACCGCACCCAACATCAGCAACACTATCCGGATGAAAAATATTGATAAGATGTGGCACAATTTCTCCCGGTGCATTAAGGTTGTGGTCTTTAACCAGGTGAACATATTTTATTTCCTCATTATCCATACCCTGAAAAAATTATTAATTTTTACGGATTCTTTTAAGCTTATTAAATAACTCTTTTGAGCCTCTTTTGTAGCGTGATTTGCTTTTTGAAATAGCCAGAGATAAATAAGAGTTTCTGACTGTTCTTAAATCCATTTTATCGCCCACATGATCGTAACTGATCCATCTCTCAGGATAATAATCTTTAATGTTTAGCTGATCTTTTAAAGGCCCTTCAAGGTAATGTGGTGAACGTATTACTGTAGTGCCATCTTTTTCACCAAGCATAGCGCCCCACCAACTAAATGTTGAATTGCTGATGATAAAATCATTACATAAACTCATCAGGCAAAGTTGTTCTATAGCAATTAGCCCTGCCGCAAAATAAATATTCGGTAAAGCTTTTATTTCCATTTTGCAGTACTGGACATCATCGGAAAA
The DNA here is from genome assembly GCA_002390845.1 of Chitinophagaceae bacterium UBA4407. GTDB lineage: Bacteria > Bacteroidota > Bacteroidia > Chitinophagales > Chitinophagaceae > Limnovirga. The sequence continues at coordinate 46,282 of DGQT01000065.1, forward strand.
AATAATAATATTCGATGTTTTGTAACCCGGAAAATATTTAAGTAAAGCATTTAAATAAAAATGGATTGGTAATAAATAGTGATTGGGATTGGTAACAAAATCGCCACGCCTGATGGAAATGGCAATCGTATTTTTTTTTAAAGCTTCGGTAAATTTTTCTTTTACATTTTTTACTATTTCCTCCTTAACAGATAAAGCTCTAAATACTTTTTCTCTGCAATGCTGCCAGTATTTTTCTGATTGCAACCAACCTGAAATATCTACATTTTTTGTTCGGAATGTTTCAGCGTAAGTATCCCAGAATTCAGGTGTATAATGATAATGCGGTTCTTCAATTGCAACTTCGGTTTCTACTATTTGAGCCTGCTTTGGAAGATTTGGAAAATACTGACCATAACGCCATTCAGGCAACACCAATTCACAATTATATTTTTCTACAAAACCAATTAGTGATGCAATCTGGTGTAGTTGATTGCCAAGATTACCAAGCTTCCCTAATTTTTTAAAAGTGATCACGAAAATAACAGGTCAGGAATATGTTTTACAGAAAAAAATTAACTACTTTTTTATTGAAGAAAAACCGGAACGTACAAGAGTACGAGGCAAGTGGCGTTTCATTGCAATACTAAAGCCCGGCTCATAAAATGTATGAGTCATTTTTATTACCCAACACTTCTTTTGTTACATCTAAAAATTGCTTACCCCATTTTTGACAAGGCTCCAGGTGGCACCCCTCTGCCCACTCGTTCCACGCATTGATAAAAACAAAATTTTCTTCTTTACTAAATGGCCGAAACGTTTTTACAATATGCTGCAACCATGACTTATACAACGCAGGATTGGCATTTAAAGCAATGCCAGGGTTCTGCGTTTGCCTTGCAGTATTATCCCAGATTGGCGTAGCGCCGGGAAAGACTTTGTAACCCGGAACCGGCTTGCCGATTACGTAATTAATATAATCGCTGTAATCGAAAATATTATTCCTGATGATCTTTTGATGCACTGATGCTTTATAATTTTTATAAGCCTGTTCAGAAAATTTCTTTACAATATTTCTATAAAAAAATCTTTTTAAACGCTGGCTGGATTGCATCATTTTCTTTTGAACAATCATCTCTTTGTATTCATTCATATCGCGGCCCCAGGGTTGAAAATCGATTGCCGCATCAAAGCCTGCATTAAGATATTCTTTACCGCCTTCAAGGCAACTTTCGAACCGGCAGATATATAACTCCATCCCTTGCTTTGCAGCCTCTTCACGCCATGTTTTTATGGTTGCAGCCATGTTCGGTACAGCGCTTGAACGATACACTGCAAACACGGGCTTACCATCAACTTTTATATAACGCTGATCTTTAAAATAGGGTATGAGTGATTGAATGTGCAGCCGGTCATCAGCCTCTGAATATACCTGTTCAATCAGTATTTCTTTGTTGCCACCATCCCAGTTACGGCTCCAGTTTTCATTGGCCCAGCAAAGCATAAAAGGAAAATCTGGTTTGTCACTTTCAAATACTTCAGTAAAAGGGCGTTCTAAAATTCTGCGGCCATTGAACCAGTAATGATAATAACAAAAACCTTCTATACCGTAAGCTTTTGCAAGCCGCGCCTGCTGCTCTCTCGTTTCAGAAAGGCGAAGATCGTAGTAGCCAAGATCGGCAGGCAAATGCGGCTGATAGTGCCCCTGAAACAAAGGCTTTGCCTTGGCAACATTTGTCCACTCTGTAAATCCTTTGCCCCACCATGCATCGTTTTCTTTTATAGGATGAAATTGTGGAAGGTAGATGGCAATAGGTCTTAATTTTTTTTCACGCATCAATTAAAGTAAGCCAGTAATCATTTGGATTTTTTTGACCCGGGCTGAGGAATATCTATGAAGCATTTGTTGCGTCGCACTCTTGTGCGGTTGTTTTTTAAATCAGCGAATTAATTTCTGAATATCAAACTGAATCATGATTTTTTTCTCTTAACCTTTATAACTTCTCACCTCAAAATCTAATGATTGAAGTCATAGAGTCTGTATCAGAGTACAAGTCTGCGCCGCAATTGCATTTAAGGGTAGAAAAATTAAAATCTGATTTTTTGCAATTATAGCAATAGTATGGCAGACGAAGTCTTTTAAAAAAATCAATCCCTTTAACTTTTTTTAGAAGTAGCTCAATTTCTGATAATGAAAAAAGACTTTTATCAAAATCAACACTTTCACTGTTAATTGCTATCAAATTTTTTCTTATAAAAAAGTCTATCAGTAATAAGCAATGCAACGGACCGAAATAGTTATAAAAATTTTTCGGTTTATTGCTGAAATTAAACCATGGTGGTTTCACAGGAAAATCCTTCAAGCCTCTTTCAATATACAGCCTGTGCTTAATTTTAGCTGTGTGTAAATCTTCTAAAACATAAATTCCACCTTCAGAAATAAAATTCAGGCATTCAATTAAACTTATTTTTTGATGAAGTGGGTCATGGCTCCCATCTTCAATAATAAGGTCAAATCTTCTGTTTATTCTATACATTAATTCACGAAAACTAAGCATATCACCTTGATCAACCTTATAATAAAAAATATTATCATCAACTGGCCAGGAACTCTGCTGTTCAATAATATCAAACCCAAAAATTGATGCCAATGGATACTTATCCCTCAATAGTCTGATAGAATTTCCTTTAGCAATACCAATTTCTAAAATATTTTGGGGATCTATTTGAATATTATTGAAATAAAACTCATCAAATTGATGCCAATAAACTTTGTCTGAAACAAGTTCAAGGTTTTTTATAATCATTTACAAATTAGTTTTATCGTGTAATGCTGTTTATAAATCATTCTATCATTGCTTTTACAGCAGCCTTTAGCCTCTTCTTAAATGTGTTCTTTTTAGTATAAGTAGGTAAAAAGATATGATCCTGTAATTTAAAGTCATCCGTTAATCGCTTTGAACCTCTTTCAACTACAGCAAAACCGGGATAAACATTCACACTCGAAATAATATCGCTATACGAGCCTGCACTTTGAATCATTTGATAAACCAATCTTGATATGTCTTCTCCTCTTGGAAATTTATGCACCCAATTTTTCCAGTGAAGCCAGGCCCAGTCTTCTATTATATAAATTGCACCTGGCTGTAAATAAGGAAAGATTGTTTCAAAGCTAACAATAGTAGAACTATAATGATGCGATGCATCATCAAAAACAATATCTATACTTTCACTGTTGAATTCATTTTTTATAATATCCCGAACCTGCTGTGGATTGGCCTGACTGGTATTCCAAAAGGTTTTTATGAAAGAGCCATCTTCCTCCATCCTTTGATGTTTCCATCTTGTAAAATAATCTGTGTCTTTTTTGTCAAGGTTGTCTATACCCACAATTCTTTTAGGCCTTAGTAGTTCGTACCACAAAGCAGTGCTGCCACCATCCCACATGCCCAGTTCCAAAACATTATTGCATTGCTTATGGTTAATGGAAAAATATGTTTTATACTCATCAAGTATTGCTTTGTTTTTCCATAGCACAAAACATTCATCTCCTTTATCAAAATTTTCTGGTTTAGAAATTCCAAGACTAAAAGTAAAATCCCCTATTACAACTCTATCGTTTTCCCAATTTAATTTTTCAAAATTCATTTTATTGATTTTTAGGATTTAAGATAAAAAAACTTCAACCGAAAATGAATAAAAATATGCTACAAGGTTTACCATTTAAGACTTGCTCTAACAATAAACTGGCAGCCAAAAAGTGTAGGCCATAAACGCACCAGGAACCCAACAAATTTCCTGCGCAATGATAACGGCATCCATTTCCACGGTATACGGCTATTGTAACCGGGATGCGCAATATTCACTGTGTAATCCAGAGAAGTAATGGTAAATCCCAAACGTTCAAATAACTGCTTAACCGTTTTACGGGTAAACCACCTTAAGTGGGTGGCGTCCATTATACCGCAGGAATGATAATCAAAACGACCCCTTAGCAAATCAGTTCTCGGAAACCAATGCGCCACATTGGGTATTGATGCTATGATCGAACCATCTGCAGATAAACCATGTTTTGCCATGATAATTAACTCAGAAGGATTTGATAAATGCTCCAGCACATCAGCAAAAATGATGTAGTCAAAAGGGCCATGCTCTTTAAGAAAATCCTCATTTAAAAATCCCTGGTAAATATCCATCCCTTTTTCCTTTGCCTTTATAACCCTCAATTCGTCGGGTTCAATACCAATGATATTTACTTCAGCAACATTTTGTATGATCTCTGTTACCACACCCGTACCGCAACCAACATCCAGCACTTTTGTGCCTTTATTAATCAGCCTGGAAATTTTCATTGCCGCATCATCAGGATCCATAGACTTAAACTCATACCGTAAACTGTTTGGAATATTTTCCAGAAAACCCTGAGCAATATTATCTGATGACATGATTCTTATTTGATGATGATACTAAAAGTAAATACGGTTTTTAACCAGGCGATTTTTCAATTCTGCCGATAGCATTACGAAATGCTTGTAAATATCCCAAACCAAATTGTTGGCTTGGTTCCAGGAAATTCCCTTCAGCCCATTCATTCCATCCATTTATAAAAAACAGGTCAACTGATGGATCACTTTTCACCCATGCAGTCAACTCTTTTTCAATAACCCTTCCAAATGATTCGGGATTGCAGTTCTTAAATATAATTCCCCGCTCCTCTCTTCTTGGTGAGTTATCCCACCCTACAAGTGCACAAGGTATTTTTTCAACAGAGCTCTTTAGTGCCATTGTTGTTACAGCCTCTTCATAGTCATAAATTTTCAAAGTTCTGTTTATAACACCCAACCTAATATTCCTGCGGAGTTTTGAAAATAATGGCTTGTCATAAAAGGCTGCATGGAGTTTCCCAAGCGATGGTTTAAAAGCCAGTATGTGATCAAATCCTGCAGCCCTGTAATCAAAATCCTCATTATGAACATCAATTGCAATTAAATATGGGTCATCACCACTGCACTGGCTTATTTCATCCCTCAATATTTTAACTGCAGCGATTTCTTTGGGAATACCAATAAAGCGATAAATTAAAAAGACCGGTTTATTGTTGACGCGTATATAACGTTTATCAGCAAATGCCTTCACCAGCCAACGTGCATGCTTTCGCAGATCATCTTCTGAGTATTCCTGCTCAATTAAAATATTTTCATTACCGCCTAGCCAGCCTCTGCCCCAGCTTTCATTGGCCCAGCAAAGACAAAAAGGAAAATCAGGTTTACCAGATTGCAATACTTCTTCAAATGGCCGCTCCAATAGTCTTTTACTACCGAACCAGTAATGATAATAACAAAAACCATGTATGCCATACTCTTTTGCAAGTGCGGCCTGCTGTTCACGTACATCGGGAACACGAAGGTCATAAAAGCCGAGATCGGCAGGCAATTGCGGCTGATGATGCCCGTTAAATAAAGGCTTCGCTTTTGTAACATTTGTCCATTCAGTAAAACCCGTGCCCCACCATTCGTCATTCTCCGGTATAGGATGAAATTGCGGAAGATACATTGCAATGGCCCGTAGCTTTTTAATATCCATCAACCTGATTAGCATTCATCATTTTTATGAGCCAGGCGCCAGAATTATTATGAATCTTTTCTTGCGTCGCACACTTGTACGTTCGGACTATAATTGAGCAGCTCAAAGTAACCAACCAACGTGCGTCATTGCGAGGTACGAAGCAATCTGATCTCAAAAAATTAAACAGGTTTATAAAACGCCTACAGATTGCTTCGGAAGCCTTGCAATGACGATGTATGTTCGGAACGTACAAGAGCCCCGCCGTGGCGGGGAGAGACGATGAGAAAAGAAATATAGCCGGGTTCATAATTAAAGAAATGATTATTAGTATACGTCTATTTTCTAAACAGTTTTTTCACTGGCCCTAACTTGGTACCCCAATAGTTTGCGAATTTTAAAGCCCTGCTTTTTGATACAGCTTTCTCTAGTTTGGCAAACTTTTCTTTGCTTACATAATTTTGTAAAAACAATTCCTCAACATTAATATTGCGGCGTTTGGCTGCCTGCATTATTGCAACCCAATGCCAGAAAACAGAGCGATCATAATTGCTTACAGAAATTCCTTTATGATGCATGCGGTAATAATACAATGCATCTTCAATAAAATAAAAGCTGCCCGTTTCGGCAAGTTTAAGATACAGGTCCTGGTCAACGGCCCTTTGCATGTAAGGATCAATACCTGCTGTTTTTATATAAAAAGATTGTTTGAAACTTACAAAGGCCAGCACTGCATACTCCAGGTTAAAGAAGTCATTTTTTTGAGCATCTATCTGCCTCGATCTTGGGTACAACCCATGCTGTACAAGGTTTTCATCGCACATGTAACAATTAGAATATACCAGTGCATGATCATTATGCTGATGCGCCTGTATCATTTTTTCTAATGCGTTGGCTGCAATAGTATCATCGGGATCGAGGAAACCACAGACTTCACCTTTTGCAAGTTCTGCGCACCTTCTTTTTGTATAACCGCATCCATAATTTTTATCGTTTTCAACAAAACGAAAACGGTTATCGTTACAAATTATATTTTTAATTACCTGTACTGAATCATCCGTAGAACCGTCTTCTACAATAACTGCTTCCCAGTTGGTATATGTTTGTGCAATAATACTGTTATAACAATCTTTGAAGAACCTGCCATTGTTGTGGTTGGCTATTAATATAGAGAATAGCATTAAGCTAAAAGTAATTTATGAAAAATGATTCTACTATTATTTTCAATCATTTAGAAAACACAATTGCTCACCTTTTATACTTTTATTCAGGTTTTTAGAAACTAATCCTTTTATTTCACTAAGTATTTTATGTTGTTTAAGCAGTGCTTTAGCTGTATTTATCCTCCCTTTTAGTAACAATTGTAAAATTGAAATTTTCAAAAGACTCATATCCTTTGTAATATTATTCTTTGAAAAAGGGTTTGAATATTTCTTAATACAGGCTCTTTTAAACTTTTCAAATTCATCTTCAGAAGAATAACTTGGGCGGCTTTCCCTATCATGAAAAATTTTACATAATGGGTATATTCCTACTTTAAATTTATAATAATGTACGCGCTGTATAAAATTATCATCTTCAGCATAATGAAAAAAAGAAGGGTTAAATCCGCCAATTTTTTCAATGCACTCCCTTGTTAATAACCATGCCGCCGCATTTACAAAATCTACTTCATAAGCCTTATCTGCTACCATATCTAAACAGAAGTCCGAATACAAATTCGGGCATGCAAAAGGAACAATATAAATTGAAAAATTGTAATCTAAAGCGGTTCCTTGGCCGTTTAAGTGCATAGGGCTTAAAATTGCAAATTCCGGGTTTTTATTTTGCATGGTTGCCAATTTTTCAATTGTATCTGACTCTACCCATGCGTCTTGATTCAATAAAAAAAAATTTGTTGCGCCAAACTCATACGCTTTCTTAATACCTATATTATTTGCACGACCGAAACCTATATTATCTTTTAACTGAATTAAATGTACCTCGGAGTATTGCTCCTGAATTTTTTTACATGTATCATCGGTAGAAGCATTATCAACAATAATTATTTTTGGTTGTAAAGAAGATTTTTGAATACTTCCAATACATTTATCAATCCAATGTAAGCCATTATAAGTAACTATTATCACATAAACATTTATCATAAGCCATTCAATAGAACCTCATAATCAATCTTCGATTTCTTCAGCCAAGTGCGTGTCTCATTGCCGCAGATGCCATCTAATAAACTACCGAAATCAAAAAAGAAAACAGGATAATCCTGTTTATACAACCTCTTTATCAAAACCCTGCCACTGCATCCCATTGAAACAATTACAACTCCAAATTTTTTTTGCTTACTCAGTTCAACGCAGGTATCATACTCAATTTCATCTATTCGAGTATAAGCATTTCTTTCAGGTGTCTTAATATGCTTTACCTGGCCAAATAATTTTCTTACAATATTTTCGGGAGTATTTTCATTACCTATAAATAATATTGCTTGTTCGCGTAACAATAATAAAAATTCATTTGCAATAGTAGTATAATAGGTAGCCACATAATGTAATGCCACAGGGCTATAAATAGTATACCCAACAAAGAAAGGATATGCATACTGTAATAACTTATCAGCTATTTGACTGCTGATAAGATGATTCCCTATATACATTTCCTTTTCACTTCCATACAAATCTGAATGAAGCATAAGTGCTTTTAATACCCTTTTTCCTTTTAACGAGAAAGCCTCCTTCATCTCTAAAGCCAAACTCTCCCCGCTAACCTGAAAAGCTTCACTCTTACCTAAGGCAAGGAAAATATCACCATCACCAAAACGCATGTATGCGCCTCGCTTCTGTTGTACTATAAATATTCTTACAACTTCTAATGTCTCGATTGGAGAAACAATGTATGCGGAAGTATTAATATCCTGCATAACAGCATTCGTAAATTTCTTCATATATGCCACAGAGATATAAGAGAAATATTTATCTACAATTCTAAATATTATATCCCTTATCTTTTTCCTAGTGTTCATAAAGAAAATCAACAAAAGTTTACTCGTTTTCCCTTAACTAATTTTTCCTGATCAATTAACTCCAAACTGAATCTAAGTAAAATTTCATGTGCTTTGGCAAAGACTTTGTGCGCCCCACGGCATTGCTTTGCTCAAGAAAAAAGTCTAAAGCATTTTTAATAACATAATAACCTTTGCTATGATAATTACCCAACCAAATATCTACTGTATAATACCCAGCGTTATAATAAATTGGCGCTGTTTTAATCCTAACCCGCCTGGTTTCTCCGGTTTCCAATTCAGAAAATTTATACTGTCCATCCTCATTAATTAGATGAGAATATAATTCTCCGTGAATATTTTTAATGTCAATTGCAATACTCAAATCTTTTATTTTTTCGGTAGCCATTATTTGTATGTCAATTTCCAGGCATTCTCCAATCATCATATTACCTCCGGTATTGATTGTTTTATTATCTGCAAAAAAAAGGCAATCATTAATTATAGCCCCATCACTGATTTTTGAATGAACTGCCTCAGTGTTGTTTTCATGCAAGGATGATTCAGTATAAGAATTAATAATTTCTGAGGCATTTCCAACTAAACTTACTCTTCCATATTTTAATAAAATACCTGCAGTACATAGACTTTGAACTGCACCCATATTATGGCTCACAAACAATACCGTTCTGCCTTCACGTTCACTTACATCTTTCATTTTACCCAAACATTTCTTTTGAAATTCTGCATCACCAACGGCAAGCACTTCATCTACAATTAAAATATCAGGCTCCAGATGTGCTGCAACAGCAAAAGCAAGGCGAACGTACATTCCGCTGCTGTACCGCTTTACAGGCGTATCAATATAACGTTCTATACCTGCAAAGTCAATAATCTCATCGAACTTGCTTTTAATTTCTCTTTTATTCATGCCAAGAATAGCACCATTCAGAAATATATTATCCCTTCCTGAAAGTTCGGGATGAAATCCGGTACCCACTTCAAGCAGCGATGCTACCCTTCCTTTTATTTTTATTTGCCCTGTTGTTGGCGATGTTACTTTCGATAATATCTTCAGCAGTGTTGATTTGCCTGCGCCATTTCTTCCAATAATTCCCAATACATCGCCCCGGTGCACTTCAAAGTTGATATCTTTTAAAGCCCATACATAATCACTGTTACTTTTTTTAGAGCGGTCATTTTCTTCACCAATTTTCAAATAAGGGTCTTCCTTACCTGCAATCCTGTGCATCCATCGGTTAAAGTCATCACGTATCGTTGCTCTGCCCACCTGCCCCAAACGGTATTGCTTCGATAAATTTTCTACGCTGATTACTACATCACTCATAATAATTTCAAAAGAAATTTGTACAATTTATTGTGACTATTGAAGAACATTTTTTGTTACCCGGCTTTCTGATTTACTATGAAGCTTCTCTTGCGTCGCACTCTTCGGCTGACATAGCTTTATTGAGCAAAGCGAAGATAAAAGCGAAGGCACTACGTTCGGATTTCATAGCATCAATGCTCACGTTAGGACGTTATTTCGAAAGCTGTGAGAAATCTGTTACAATAACAATGAGATTTCTCCTCGTCATACTTCCTCGTCGAAATAGCCCCACGTTGTTTTGTTACCTTTTTTTGATCCATTATGCTATACTGTACAAGAGTGCGACGCAACAAAAGCTTAATAAATGATCCTAAGCCTGGCTCAAAAAAGAATAAAAAACCCGTTACCCTGCATACACTATTTTATGCCTTCTTATTCATTTTTAAGAACGAAAATTTTCTTACAAACCAGTTACCCAGTTTATACGACCTGCTTTTAAGTATCTGCTGTCTGCCCTTTTCAAGCAATTCATCCTGCACATTTAAGATGGCTTTTACTGCATTAAAAAAAGAAGCATTCATTTCAGAAGGCAGCATTGCATCTGAACAAACCGCAAGGTTGTAGTATGGATTATTAAAATAACGTTCGGCTGTCAACGAATTATTTATTGCAGCATAATCGCCTTCGAAAACTTCGAAGCCGTTAGCTTTATTCTCAAGTGGTGTTATTAACGAACCTGCTACAACGCACTGCTGGTAATACTTACAGTTGCCAAAATATTTTTCAAGCAAATCGCGAAACTCGTTAAAGTGCAATTCCTTTACATGAAAAGGGTTGTTGGGAGCAATCTGATTATAGAAGAATTTATTAGGCGATGAAATCATTAACACACCACCAGGTTTCAAAACCCTCTTTATTTCTTTCAGCATCTCCTCATGCTGATCATGGTGTTCTATTGTCTCAAAAGAAACAACTATATCTATAGTACTATTTTCTAATGGTATATTACTGGTTGAACCGGTCTTGAAACATAAGTTACCATTAGCTTTTTCGTATTTATTTTTTGCATGCTGTACAGAATTGTCATCAATATCAACACCATAAACGTATGTTGCAGACTTGCTTATTAAATAACTGCCATACCCCTCACCACAGGCTATATCCAGTACAAATTTATCTTTAGATATTTCATTTGCAAGAGCGTACCGGTGCAAGTGCTCGTACATAAAATATTTATTTTCTACAGAAGTAACAAGCCGCTCACCGGTCCATTTAAGTTCATCCATAATTTATTGCGCTTTATTTTGAGAAGCAAGTTTATGCTTGCTTACCAGGTCTTCAATATCTTCTGAAACCCTTTTTCCTGAAGACTTATCCAGGTGAACACCATCAACGTAAGAAAACATACCAGCTGAATCCATAAAATTAAAATAAGCAAGATTATATTTTTTAGCAACTGTATTAATCGTATCATCAAACTGCGACATGATCTCTGTTTCAAGTTTCTTTACTTCAGGGATAATGGGCAAACGAACCATGTATACATCGCCATGCTTTTTGAGTAAGGCAATTGTCTTTTCCAGGTATTCCAACCGCTTTGAAGAAAATTTATACCTTGGATAAAAATCATTTTTATAAAGAAAGATCATCCCCTCTTCGCGGCGCTTTATTGCTGCACTGTCCATTGGTGCTTTTATTTCAAGCCAGCCATCATCGTGCAATAAATAAAAAGGATTGCTATTCATTTTATTCAGTAGCAGGTTTACGTAGGGATTTGCATAACACTTAAACAAATATTCAATATTGGGACTTAAATTAAAAAAATGCAATTGGTCCAGAGCACGATTTCGTTCCTCAAAAACAGATGTATCGTTGGGATCGGGAGGTGCTGCTGCAATAGACCAGGGCGTAACTTCCAAAATGAAAACACTATTTTTTGCACTTTCATCCAATTTCTGTTGAATAGCTTTATAATATACTGGCCCATAAGCAGAAAGTCCGAGACTAAATGCGAAATTATAAATATGCGTACCCGGATAAACAGTGTTTAATTTTTCATTCAACGCCTCGGGCTGCAAACCCTGTGCAGCACGGGATACACCAATGATCATTGCAGATTGTTTGGGTGTGGTAACACGCAAATAATATTCGTCAGAATACCCATCGCCTAAAAAAGAATATAAATAACAGCATACCGCAAGCAGCACAGCAAAAAGTAAAATTCTAAGCAAAAATTTCTTCACAATCAGAATTGGAAATAGATGAACGTATTCTCCTTAAATGAACCAAACATAAAGATCATGAACAGTATAAAAAAGTAAACAGCATACCTGCTGAAATTACTTTTAAACTTAAGAAAAAAGAACTCAATATCATGGTTCCTGCATAACCATTCAACAAGGAAAAACAATATGATAATAAAAGGAAGATAATACATGGGTGGGTCAAAATTTTGCGGCGCATAAAACTGATGCGTAAAAATTCCCTGTATGTAACTGAAAGCTTCCGTCATATTATCAGCCCTGAAAAAGATCCATGCAAAACAAACCAGGCTGTATGTTACCAGCATCTTTAATCCTTCAAGAAAAGAAGGAAGAAAGGAATTCAATGCAATTGGCCCGGTATATTCCCTGTTTTTCTTTAGCAATAATAAGGGCAGAAAATAAACAGCATGCAATAAACCCCATGCAATAAAAGTCCAGTGTGCACCATGCCAAAAACCGCTGATCAAAAACACGATCACTACATTGCGTATTCCTTTAAATGTACCTTCTTTGCTGCCTCCAAGTGGTATGTATAAATAATCCCTGAACCATGACGAAAGCGAGATATGCCAACGCCTCCAGAACTCTGCAATATCTCTCGAAAAATACGGGAACCTGAAATTAATAAGCAATTCAAAGCCAAATAATTTTGCAGTGCCACGGGCTATATCGGTGTAGCCACTAAAGTCGCAATAGATTTGAACGCTGAAATAAATTACCCCGACAATTAAAAAAAAAACAGGCTGGTGTTCATTGTCTTTAAAAATCCTGTGAACTATTGGCGACAAAGAATCAGCAATCACAATCTTCTTAAAAAAGCCCCACAGCATTAACTGTATGCCCTGCACCGATTTACGGTAACTGAATTTTCTTTTCTGTTGTATCTGCGGCAACAAGTGCCATGCTCTTTCAATAGGGCCTGCAACCAGCAATGGAAAGAAGCAAACAAACACAGCGTAATCAATAAAATTTTTTGTAGGTATAATTTTATTGCGGTAAATATCAAAAACATACGACATGCCATGAAATGTATAAAACGAAATACCTACCGGTAGCGCAATACTCAACAATATTGGTGAAGCACTAAAGCCTGAATGATTGAGCAGTGTTGCAAAAGATTCCGCAAAAAAATCGTAGTACTTAAATACCGCAAGAATGCCAACATTATTAATTATGCTTAGCCATAGATAAAATTTTTTCCGCTTAACCGTTTTATGAACTGCAATACCAAAGGCGTAATCAATAACAGTAGATAAACATAATAAAAAAACAAAACGCCAATCCCAGAAACCATAAAAAAAATAACTGGCCGCAAGTAATAAAATGTTCTGCAGTTTCAGATTCTTTTGAAACAAAAACCAGTAAAGCGCATAAACTATTACTAGAAAAAAACAAAACGCTATTGAATTAAAAAGCATGCTTCAATAATTATTTTGAGCCGGGCATTTGTTTATTGCTGATCGTTCCTTGCGTCGCTCTCTTGTGCTGCAAAACCTTTAGCAACAAGGTTCCCGGCTGTTGATTGCCGGATATATTTCATGCTGTACAAGTGTGCGACGCAAGAAAAGTATAATTGAAATACTACTGCCGGGTTAAAAAAATACCGATTGGTTATTACACTGTATCCATAAAAGTGCGCTCTACTTTACTAAAGATCATTACACCCATAAAAAGAAAGAGCGCCGTACAGCAAATACTATAAATAAACATGCCGCCGTTGAATGTGCCAGTGCCAAACACTGCATAACGGAAGCCTTCTACCAACGGTGTTAAAGGGTTCCACTGTATATATACTTTATACTGCGATTGTTCAAGAAACGATAATGGATATGCAACAGGGGTAATGTACATTAACAATCCAACACCAAACCCAATAAATATGTTAAGGTCGCGGTACTTTGTAGTAAGCGATGAAATAATGATACCAACACCTAAACCCATACCAGCCATCAGCATCACAATAACAGGCAACAAAAAAATATGTACTCCGGGTTCTACATGATATTGACCGGAAAAAGAATAATACAAAATCATGCAGGTTAAAAGCCCCAACTGAATGCCAAATTTTGCCATGTTTGAAATGATAGTTGACAGAGGCATAACCAGCCTGGGGAAATATACTTTACCAAAGATTCCGGCATTTGAAGTAAAGGTGCCGGAGGTACTGTTTAAACAGGCTGAAAAATAATTCCAGATAGTAATGCTGCTCATATAAAATAGAACAGGCGGTAACTGATCGGTAGAAATTTTTGCGATCTTATTAAACAAAACAAGAAATGTAAATGTGGTAAACACAGGTTGTATAATATGCCACAAAGGGCCAAGAATTGTTTGCCTGTATTGCGAAGCAAGATCACGCTTTACAAATAGGAGTATCAGGTCGCGGTAGCGCCATACTTCTTTTAAGCGTATATCGAATAAACTACCTTTTGGCGATATTATTTCACTCCAGTGTTCAGATGTATCTGTTGCTTTAATATTCAAAGTGATTTTATTATTTGATCTGATCAGAAATATTTGCGGCTGCTGCACTTTTTATTTTTCGCAAGCCGTAGTACACCTTACGATGTATAACTGCATGAATGCGGAGGCGCCTTAATTCGCTGATGACGAATTTATAAAATGTAACCAAATACGGGCCTTTAAAAAGCTTTGCTGACTGGCCGGTGATCATTTCTTTTGCAGCCACATCAATAACCTGTTTATAAATTTTATGATCTCTTGAAAAAGGCTTGTAATAAACATAAAAACAGGGAACATTATACAAAATCGTAAACCCTTTCTTTAATATTTCAAGCGACCATAATTTATCTTCACTCGAAAAAATATTTTCATCAAACGGTTGCAGTTGCCAGCTTTTTCTGCGCAGCGCAGCGCAATGATTTACCATAAAATTATCCCAGTTGTTCCAGCCAAAATCTTTATCGATGCTGTGTGTTAGTTGCCGCGGGCCATGCTCAATGCTGTTTGCAGCATCCATAGGATTACTGGCCTGTACAAAACGCAATGCCGCCACTTTCTCTTCTTTAAAATACGCAGGAATATTTTTCAGAAAATATTCATTCAATAAAATAACATGAGAACTTAATACAAGAATAATTTCTCCGCTGCATTTCGAAATGCCGTAATTCAACGCATGGCCATAAGTAAATGCATCGCGTTTTAAAGAAAATACTTTGCATCCTTTTTCTTCTGCTATCAGTTTTGAATCATCGTCAGATTCATTATCCAGCACCACAATCTCGTATTCAAAATCTGTAACCTGTTTGTCTAAAGCGGCAAGAGTGCGCTTTAGGTTTTTCGATTCGTTTAAATTCCGTATAAGAATAGAAAGGTACATTTGGTATTCAGTAGTGTTTTTATGAACCCGGCCGCATAAATTCTATTGAACTTTAGTTGCGTCGCACACTTGTACATTTAGAACAGATGTCGACAGATCACGGTTAACTGTCGACCAAAGAATCAACAGTACAAGTGTGCGACGCAACAGAAGCTTCATCACTACTGTCCCGTTAAGT
>DGQT01000027.1 GCA_002390845.1 Chitinophagaceae bacterium UBA4407
GAGCGTATCAGCCGTATCATGCAAATGTTTGCCAACAAACAGAACCCGATTCCAGAAATAGAGGCAGGTGATATTGGAGCAGCAGTTGGCTTTAAAGAGATTAAAACAGGTGATACTTTGTGTGATGAAAATCATCCGATCGTACTCGAAAACATGTTTATTCCAGAACCTGTAATCTCTGTTGCTGTAGAACCTAAAACACAGGCTGACGTTGATAAAATGGGTATGGCAATTGCCAAGCTGGTGGAGGAAGATCCAACATTACGCGTAAGAACAGATGAAGAAACCGGCCAGACCATTTTAAGTGGAATGGGTGAGTTGCACCTTGAGATCATCGTTGACCGTATGAAGCGTGAGTTTAAAGTAGAGATCAACCAGGGTAATCCGCAGGTGGCTTATAAAGAAGCATTTAATATTACCATTACACACCGTGAAGTGTTGAAAAAACAAACCGGTGGTCGTGGTAAGTTTGCCGATATACAGTTCGATCTTGGCCCTGCTGATGCAGAATGGCTGGCAGCAAACCCTAAGGAGCATTACCAGTTTGTAAACAATCTTTTTGGCGGATCAATTCCCCGCGAATTTGTTCCTGCGATTGAGAAAGGTTTTAAATTGGCAATGACAACCGGCGTGCTCGCAGGCTATCCTGTAGATAACATGAAGGTTCGTGTATTCGATGGTAGCTTCCACGCAGTTGACTCTGATGCGATGAGTTTTGAACTTTGTGCAAGAGGCGGTTACCGCGAAGCTGCACGTAAAGCAAAACCTGTTTTACTGGAGCCGATCATGAAAGTAGAAGTAGTTACGCCAGATCAATACATGGGTGATGTTACTGGTGATCTTAACCGTCGCCGTGGTATGCTGGAAGGCATGGATACCCGTGGTAATGCACAGGTAATTAAAGCTAAGGTTCCATTGAGTGAAATGTTCGGTTATGTTACGCAGCTGCGTTCACTTTCCAGTGGCCGTGCAACTTCAACGATGGAGTTCTCACACTACAATCCTGCACCAAACAATATTTCGGAAGAAGTAATTGCAAAGCAGAAAGGCAAAGTGAAGATAGAAGACTAATAACCCTCTAATCTCCCTGAAGGGAGACTTAAAATACAAAACCCCGTTCATTGAAAAATGAGCGGGGTTTTTATTTATGTGATATTTTTTTTGAGCCATGGGCCAGGAATACTATGAAGCTTTTCTTGCGTCGCACACTTGTGCAGTTAAAATAATGGTGAGCAGTGAACAACGAACAGTGAATAGCGAACAAAACACTATTTGCCTATTGCCTCTTTGCCTTGCTGCCTGTTTTTCCGAACGTACAAGTGAGTGACACAACAGGCGATGCCATAAAAAACTATAGTTCGGCTCCGCTCACTACCAAGCTCAATAAAAGAATCAAAATAATGTACAGTAAAAACTAAAATTATTCATTAATAATACTTTGTATTTTGTGTGTTCATTAAAATTCATTTTATGAAACGCTTTGTCTTGATCTTCTTTTTCGTTCCACTTTTTGTAAAAGCACAAACAACAAATGCCATTGAAGAAAAAACAAAGCACATGAAACCCTATACCGGTTTCTTTAATTTTTATTGGGATGACAGTACCGGGAAAATATGGCTGCAGATCAATAAACTTGACACAGAAATATTGTATCAAACGTCTTTACCTGCCGGCTTAGGTTCGAACGATGTGGGGCTCGACAGAGGCATTAATGGTACTACGTACATTGTAAAATTGAGTCGCGTGGGTAATAAGGTTTTAATGATTGAACCCAACTACGCTTATCGTGCAGTTAGTGGCGATGCCGCAGAAAAAAGGGCAGTAGAACAATCATTTGCACAATCAACAATCTGGGGTTTTACAATCGCCGCAGAGAACAATGGAACCCTGCTGGTTGATGCTACCGATTTTTTATTGCGTGATGCCTTGCAGGTTTCCAACCGCCTGCAAAGCAGCAACCAGGGCAGTTACGGTGTTGACGTATCACGCAGTGCAATGTATTTGCCGCGAACAAAAGATTTTCCGCTTAATACGGAATTCGAAACAACAATCACATTTGTAAACAGGGATGGCAAGCCCGGAAATTATGTTAGTAGTGTTACACCTGCCCCTGATGCAATCACTTTGCGTATGCATCATTCCTTTGCACAGTTGCCCGATAACAATTATCAGCCCAGGTTATACGATGCACGTTCGCCATTTATTCCTAATTCTTATTTCGATTACAGCACGCCGGTAACAGAACCCATTCAGAAAAACTTTATTATCCGTCATCGTCTTGAGAAAAAAGATCCAACTGCTGCAATGAGTGAGCCTGTTAAACCAATTATCTATTACCTGGATAACGGAACACCGGAACCCATCCGCAGTGCTTTATTAGAAGGCGCGCAATGGTGGAACCAGGCTTTTCAAGAAGCAGGGTATATCAATGCTTTCCAGGTAAAAATTTTACCCGAAGATGCAGACCCGATGGATCTGCGTTATAACATGATCAACTGGGTACACCGTTCTACAAGAGGATGGAGTTTTGGCGATGCGGTAGTTGATCCGCGCACAGGCGAAATAATAAAAGGCAATGTAACATTGGGTTCATTGCGGGTACGGCAGGATTACCTGATTGCACAAGGCTTGCTTGCATCATTTGAGAATGATGAATTGCCCACTGATAATAAAATGTTGCAGATGGCTTTACAACGTTTAAAACAATTGGCAGCACATGAAGTAGGCCACACGCTTGGTTTGATGCACAATTATATTTCCAGTTCACAAAACAGGGCAAGTGTAATGGATTACCCGCATCCCGTAGTTACATTAAATGCAAACGGTGAAATTGATTTAACCAATGCTTATACAAACGGAATTGGCGACTGGGATAAAGTAAGTATCGCATACGGATACCAGGACTTTCCTAAAGCAACGAATGAAGCAGATGCTTTAAATAAAATATTAACCGATGCTGCAAAGAACGGGCTCACTTTTATTTCAGACCGCGATGCCCGCGACCCTGGCGGGCTGCATCCCAATGCGCACCTTTGGGATAATGGAAAAGATCCTGTAAGTGGTTTGAAAGATGTAATGAAAATACGTGCAAAAGCATTGGCCCAATTTGGTGAGAATAATATACGCAAAGGAACACCAATGGCCATGCTGGAGGATGTACTGGTACCTGTTTACCTTTTTCACCGCTACCAGGTAGAAGCTGTTACAAAAGAAATTGGCGGCATGTATTATACTTACGCTATAAAAGGCGATGGGCAAACGGTAACAAAACCCGTAACAAAAGAAGAACAAATGAATGCATTGAATGCTGTAATGGATTGCATTGATCCTAAAGTTTTAGCGCTGCCTGAAAGCGTTATTAAATTGATTCCACCACGCCCTGCCGGGTATGATTATACAAGGGAGTTGTTCAATAGAAGAACAGGTCTTGCATTCGATCCTTTGGCTGCTGCGGAAACCGCAGCCGATTTGCCGTTATCTTTTTTATTCAACACAAGCCGCCTGAACAGGATGGTAGAATATCAAACAGAAAACAACGGGCTTGGTATTGATGATATGATCAATGCAATAACAGCTAAAACCTGGAAAGCCCCACGGTTAAAGGGCTTCGAGGGATTGATACAACTGCAGAACGAACAACTTGTACTTACTTATATATTGTCAGTATCTGTAAATGATGAAGCATCTTTTGCTACCAAAGCGCAAATGCTAAAATCGATAGAAGACATAAAGACCTTTGTAACTGCGCAGTTAAAAACAACAACTGACAGTACATACAAAGGCTATTTGCTGCTAACGTTGGAAAGAATTAAAGCACCCGAAAAAGCAAAGCCAACACTCCACGAAGCACCACCTCCGGGCTCGCCTATTGGATGTGATTTAGATTATTAGGTATGATATTTTTTTGGGCCAGGCAATTGTTTTTCATGTTGATCTTCGTTGCGTCGCAATACGTTCATCGGTTGGATCATGAATGAAGCGTTTGCAAATGTCGCCAAAAGATATGCAGTCAAAGTGATTGCGACGCAACGATGCTGCTATGAAATACAGGTGTTGGTATCATAAAATAAAATATCCTTTTCCCGAACCCATGTTAAATGAAGGCTGGGGATTATTGTTTTAAGAATTGCGTTCTTTGAATATCGTTACCGGTAATCATCAATACGTAATACATGCCTTTACTTAATGATGAAATATTAATACCTGCAAGGCCATTATCCTGATTTTTACTTACCGTATTACTATAGATTATTTTGCCCGACATATCTGTAATTCTAAGCTCCGCTTTATTGTCGTTCTGCATTTTGTATAAAACAAATAACTGATCTTTTGCAGGATTGGGATACACTTTTATTGAACCTGTATAAGCCGTAAGTGCTACAGGCACTATTTTAGAATAGGTATATGATCCATCCTTATCAAATATTTTTAAGCGGTAATAGATTTTATCCGATGTTATTTTTTCAATATTTTCTGCATACTCATACGAGCTGATACCTGCGGTACTTCGGGCTGATATATCGCCAAGACTTGTAAAGTCTGCACCATTAAAGCTGCGTTGTACCGTGAAGTGTGAACTGTTTATTTCGTTAACAGCCTGCCAGTATAAGTGAACTTTATTATTATTTTTGGTTGCGTTAAACAAAAGCAATTTTAGTGGTAACAGGCAGGATGCAGAATAGGAATAAGTTTCCCTGTTACTATTCACCCAGTTATTTATTGTAGTAGACCAATACTGGGCAACATGTTGGTTAATGGTTCCGTCATTATTATTTTTATAAGTGTTCTGGTTGTATTTTTCAAAATCAAACCCGTCCCATATTTCACCTGAAACATTGCTTACAAAACCGTAATTGTCATACGAATTGGTGTATTGCCAGTGATTAACCCATTGGTTTGCTTGCCAGTCCTGGTTTATGTAAAAAAATAACTTACCTGTACCCGCATAGGTATATACAAATTGCGTATTGAATTGCCACAAGCCTGTGCTCTGATTCCACAAAGATGTAATGGCTGTATCAATCGTTTTTCGGGTATTATAAATAAATGATTTTTTTGAATAATTATTCCACGAAGTTGTAGTGTTATTCCAGTTTTGATTAATTGTTTGCTCAAGGGCACCATCACTATTATGAATGTTTATGCTAAGTGAATTATTTTGAAAAGGGATATCATTGTATGAAAGTTGTGTCAATACAGAATCAATATAGCCATAAGTATCATATGTATAACTGGTAGCTGTGTAATTGCTCCAATGGTCTAAAGACCAGGTTTGAACCACTGTGTTCAGGGTTTTAAAAGAAACATCATAAGCATAGGTTTGCCTGTAATTATTAATCCACGAATTATTCAACCAAAGCTGGGTTAAAATTTCACTTACATAATCTCCACTTACATAGCTATACATACTGATTGTATGATCTGCCCATTTACTTGTTGCAACATCCCAGTTCTGGTTTAGTGCAGTTTTTAATCTGCAATCTCCATCATAATTATTGATTATTCTTGAATGGTTTTGCCAGGTAGTGCCATCCCATATTGCATTAACAAGTGTATCGGGTTTTGAACTTTGAGCAATAAGGTTTCCTGCATTAATAACCACAAAAATGGTAAGGACTAAATGTTTCATTGAAATGGGTTAATGAATACTAATATAACACGAGTTCGGGATAAGCAATAAAGTAATTTTTTGTCACCAGCTTTTTGTTCATTGGTTAAGCATCGTTGCGTCGCAATACGTTCATCGTTCGGATCATGAATGAAGCGTTTGCAAACGTCGCCAAAAGATATGCAGACAAAGTGATTGCGACGCAACGATGCTGCTATGAAATACAGGTGCTGGTATCATAAAAAATATCCTTATCCCGAACTCATGTTAAATCAAGACTGGAGGTTATTCTTTAGCCCGGCTTTAAAAAAAATGTTTATGAAGTGTAGAAATTAGAATAATCCGTATTTTATTTATTTGTAAGTTCGGCTGATGAAATATTTCTTTTCTACGGTTGCCATATTAGCCCAGGGATTATATGCAGCCGCACAAAACACTCCGGAGCAAAAGAACTTTACAGCTTACACAACTAGGATTCCAGAGTCTGCAGTTAGTTTTAAAATGATGCCCGTACCTGCGGGTAATTTTTTAATGGGCAGCAATGCAAATGATAAAGCCCGTAAACCCGATGAAGGCCCGCAACAGAAAGTGAATATTGCTGCATTCTGGATGGGCGAACATGAAGTTACTTACGATGAGTTTGTGTTGTATTACGAAGATGCTGCAATCTCTGTAAACTCTGATGTGGATGCTGTTACACGACCGACACCACAATACATTGATTTTAGTTTGGGCATGGGTAAACAGGGCGGGTTTCCGGTAAACAGCTTGAGCCAGCACAGTGCCTTGATGTACTGCAAATGGCTTTATAAAAAAACGGGGGTATTCTACCGGTTGCCTACTGAAGCAGAGTGGGAGTATGCCTGCCGGGCCGGCACAAATACCCGCTATTATTTTGGCAACGACAGTTCGCTGCTTTCACAATATGCATGGTATGCGGGGAACAGTGAAAATAAATTTCAGAAAGTAATGCAGAAGAAACCCAATGCATGGGGATTGTTTGATATGCTGGGTAATGTAAGCGAATGGACATTGGATCAATATGATGAAAATTATTTCAGTACAATTGCTGCCAACACAACCGATCCTTTAATACCACCCGCTTCAAGATATCCGAAAACAATACGTGGCGGCGGTTATGATGATGATGCAATTATGCTGCGCTGTGCGGCAAGAAATAAATCAGATGCATCATGGAACAGAAGAGACCCTCAGATACCAAAAAGCAAATGGTGGTTAACCAATGCCAGTTCTGTGGGCTTTCGAATTGTGCGGCCTGTAAAACAGCCAACTGCTGAAGAGGCTGAAGCATTTTATAAAAAGTATTGAAACAACTAAAACATTTGCAATTAACTTGCAAGCAGATTCATAACTAATAATTTAATTTTCATCATTTATAATTTAAACAATCTAACATGCACGCTGATAAAAAATCATCCAGAAGGCATTTTGTGAAACAAACATCCATGCTTGCCGGTGGCCTGATGGCTGCTCCCATTCTTTCAAGGGCTAACTTTTTTTCCGGCTCTTCAGATACTATAAAAATTGCGCTGATCGGTTGCGGAGGTCGTGGTACAGGAGCAGCTTCGCAGGCATTGATGAGCAAACAGAATGTAAAACTGGTTGCAATGGCAGATGCATTCCGAGACCGTTTGGATGGCTGTCTTAAAGAGCTTTTATCTGATGAAATTACTGATGGTAAAGGAAGCCTGCGCGATAAAATTGATGTGCCCGAAGAAAGAAAATTCACCGGTTTTGATGCGTATGCAAAAGCCATTGCATTGGCAGATGTGGTAATACTTACAACGCCTCCCGGCTTTCGCCCCATTCACTTTGAAGAGGCTGTAAAACAAGGCAAACATATATTTATGGAGAAGCCCGTGGCAACAGATCCTGTTGGTATAAGAAAAGTATTGGCTGCTGCCGAAGTTGCCAAACAAAAGAAACTGAATGTTGTGGTTGGGTTGCAGCGCAGGTATCAGAATTCTTACCGCGAAATGTTTCAGAGAAAAGATATGATTGGTGATATTACTTCTGCACAGGCATGGTGGAATAACGATGGCGTATGGGTAAGGCCACGCACACCACAACAAACCGAAATGGAATACCAGATGCGCAACTGGTATTATTTCGTGTGGCTTTGCGGCGATCATATTTGCGAGCAGCACATCCATAATATTGATGTGATCAACTGGTTTAAAGATGGCTTTCCTGTTAAGGCACAAGGCATGGGTGGCAGACAGGTACGTAAAGGAAAAGATAACGGCGAAATATTCGATCACCATTATGTGGAATATACCTATGCCGATGGTTCTATTTTAAACAGCCAGTGTCGCCATATTCCGGGTACCATGAGCCGGGTTGATGAATACCTGGTAGGGACCAAAGGCACCATAAAATGTGATGCCGGAACTATTGCAGACCATAAAGGAAATGTATTGTACCAGTTTAATCTTAAAACAGAAAATAACCCATACCAGACAGAACATGATGAATTGTTTGCAGCAATAGCAAAAGGCGAATATAAATTCTGGGATGCAGAACGTGGTGCAAAGAGCACCATGACTTCTATACTTGGCCGCCTTGCAACATACAGCGGGCAGGTAATTGAGTGGGATAAAGCCATTAATCTGAATCTTGATTTACACCCAACCACTTATACATGGGATACGGTGCCACCGCTGGTTCCAAATGCCGATGGGTTCTATCCTGTAGCCGTTCCCGGTGTTACAAAATATGTTTAAGTACAGATACAATTTATA
Source organism: Chitinophagaceae bacterium UBA4407 (assembly GCA_002390845.1). GTDB lineage: Bacteria > Bacteroidota > Bacteroidia > Chitinophagales > Chitinophagaceae > Limnovirga. The sequence continues at coordinate 8,371 of DGQT01000027.1, forward strand.
CAAGCCGTTCTTTTTTAAGAGCGGCTTTTTTTATTAAACCTAAATTTTGCAGTAGAAATTTTTTTGAGCCCGGCAGTAGATTTTTATGGTATCTTTTCTTGCGTCGCACTCTTGTACAGTTGATTCTTCGGTCGACCGTTGTTCCGAACCTTCAAATGTGCGACGCAACAGAAGCTTATTTATAACCTGTTGCCGGGTACAAAATCTGTATTTTCTATACCAGATATAAGCCACTACCTGCCGTTAATAGTTTGCCATAATTATCCTCTGCGCACGAATATAATTTTGATGAGGAATTAAATATATCAGCATGAAAAGAGAAAAAGAAATATTTAAAGACGGGTGGCTGCTGCTGGTAATCACCATTATTATTTTTATACTTTCATGGATCATGAGTATGTAACTGTAGCAGTGAATAATTTACAGATCAAGCTCTATTCCGGTACTAAAATTATAGGTATCTTTTATTATACCAACAGGCGGCGATGCATCGAACTGGTAGGTCCAGTTAAGGTTTACAGAAATAGCTTTACCTGTTTTTATTTTGAATATACTTTGGTTTAACAGGCGGTAATCTTTGCCATTAAAATATACCGGCTGGTAATAGGTTGTGGTAGTAAACTCTGTTTGCCCATTGGGTAAATAAGTAAACGATAAATAGTTACTGCTGCGCCAATCGCTTATCTGCTGTGGGTTTCCGGTTTCTCTTTCTACTTCGTACATTGCAAGCGCACCCAAATACAAATGAACTTTCTTGCTTCCAATTATTTTAAAACGTGGCCCTGCACCCAGTAAAAACCTGGAATTTATTTTGGTAATTACATTTTGCTGCAACTGCGTAAATGCTTCTAACCGTACTACTTTATCCAGTTTGTAATTATACCGGAAATGCAAAAAACTATTGTCGATATATGAGTTTGAAGCGGCTTTTAAAAAACCATAACTTCCTAATAAAAGGTACAAACTTTTTTTAGACTGATACTGTACATGCGCATCGGCGTTTGCAGTAAATATTTTTTGCCCGTTACTGGTAATGGAAATATTACCGGCTATACTTCCGCGCCAGCCCGTAGTATCTGTATGGTAACGCTGGCTTTCCATATTTACAATTTGTGCAAATGATTTTCCTGTAATAAAACACGCTGCTGCAAATAGAAAAATTCTTAGTGGTTTTGCCATAATCGGGTTGCTGAAAAATTCAAAATTTATTACTGTAAGTTATTTCAATAATTATTTTTATACAACACAAAAGTAATGTTATAAAAACAACGCGGAACGCTAACCTGTATTCATTAAAAATCCGGTTTATGTTTTTGCATAACCGGATTTTTAATTTTGTTCTTAACAGCAGGCTCTTTACAAAAAATAATGACCAGCCAGTTTTATTGGTTCATCATAATTCTTTTGAAAGAATACAACTTTCTCCATTACTTCATTATTACCCCTGTTAGACTTAATATAAATATCATAATAATTGCCTTCCCCGGATTCACCCTTAGCACCAATATTATAGGTAGAGCTGTCTTTTATTACACTGTAATTTGAAATGCTGCCCAATTTATTTGCTGCATTGTTTAAGAACGCTGCCCAATTTTCTTTTGGTGTTGCCTTTAAAGCTTCATCAGAACATAAAGCTATAGCTGCATCATAATTGCCCGATTTAACAGCATCCATATATTGGGTTGCTTCCTTCTCACTTTCTGTTATTTCAGTTGCATATTTCGGTTCTTTATGCAACCATGCGTACCTGTAAACTTTCATGCTGCCATCTTTTTCTTTTATTAATATTACTGAATCCTGCGATTTTCCGTATTGCCATTGTACATCGTAAGTTACAGTTACCGTTGTGCCGGTTGATGTGGAAGTTTCTACATTAAAGCCACTGGTTTTGGTAAACGTTTTTACATCGCCCAGTAATATTGAATTGCGCTGAAGGCTTTTAATCCAGGCTTCTTTTGTATCTGCTTCAAAGGCTTTATCGCTGCAAAGTGTAAGGGCTGTTGTATAGTCCTTTTTCTGCAGATCGGTATAAAAGTTTGTGGCGGTTTCCTCTGCTTTGGTATTCATTTCGCCTGCACCGCAGGAAGTTAAAAATATGCCCAGGCAAAGCGTTAATGCAAATAGTTGGTTTGATCTCTTTTTCATTTTTGTTTGTTTAATTATAAGTCAAAAGTAGTGTAGGGTAAAAGTGATCATTTTAAAAAACTATTCATGGCGGTTTTACTGCTATTTTCGGTGGCAGGAAAATTAAAAGTGGTAAAATATTTTAATAATTATTAGCCCGGCTATATAACTTTTGTGATGCTTTCGTTGCGTCGCACACTTGTACTGTTGATTGTTCGGTCGACCGTTGACCGTCGACTGTCGACCGATGTTCTGAACGTACAAGTGAGTGACACAAGAGAAGCCTAATAGTAGCAATATAGTTTGGTATATATATTTCTTTCAACCGCATTTATATAAAAACCCGCCGGATATAGATTTGCGTTTTTAACTGTATGGCTGTACTTTACTTTTAATAAAAATTTAAACCAAACACTGTATGATTGATAAGCCTTTTTCTTATACACCAAGTCAGCAAATAAGAAGAGACCTGACTTTTGGAAAGCAGAACTGGAAGACCGCAGAAGATCAATACAAAGAAGGTAAATATTTTGAAGCGCTCTGCAACACCATTACTTACATTGATGCAGCGATAGGTGAGCAGTTTAATAAAGACCCGCAAACCGGCGTAAAAGTTTCGCATGGTTCTGTGCAAATGCATATTGTATTAAGCAATGGCCAGTTGCAGGTGCTTACGCCTTTTGTTGATATTGCCAATGCACAAAAATTAGTAGTGCTGCGTAAAGTTTGTGAGATAAATTTCGGCGTTTTAAATCTTGCGTCAATTGAATGCAAAGAAGATACGCTTTGCTTCTTATACAGTTGCCCGCTTGAAGCCTGCGAGCCCTGGAAGATTTATGATATACTAAAAGAAATCTGCTGGACAGCCGATAAATACGATGATGATTTTGTAATAATGCATGGTGCTTCATGGGTATATGAACCGAATGTTACACCGTTTTCGGAAAGCCGTAAAACGCTGTCGTGGCAGGGGTTTAAGCAATACCTGCTGGAAGCAAAAGAATGGATCGGTTACTGGAAACAATTGGGCTATTCTTATATTGCGTGGGATGTGCTATACCTTACTTTAATGAAGATCGATCACCTGTGTGCGCCGCAGGGTTTTATTAAAAATTACCTTGAAATAAATATTGATAAGCTGTTTGAAAAAAGAGATATTAACGACCTGGTGAATGATGGAATCAGCTATTTGCAATCACTTGATAACCTGCCGCAATCAGCGTTCTTTACACAACTATATGATGTCTCTGTTTTTGTTCCCGCAAAAGTAACCGGAGCTGCAACCAGCATACAAAACTCTTTGAAGCAATCTCTTACAGATGCATATAATTATATAACAAAAAAAGAAGTGATCAGCGCGTATCTGTGTTTACAAAAAGCTGCTTTCAGGTTGTTATATAATTACAGGTTTAATGAAGTGCAATGGCAATATCTTGAATCAATTCTTTCAGGCAGTAATGGTCTGTCAACAGCAGATGCAACCAATAAATTGTACGATCAGTTGAATGATTTTTACAGCAATCCACGGGATCTATACGTAGCGCCTGCCCCGGATAAAAAGGAAGAGAAGAAAGGGTTGTTTTCAAACTGGTTTAATTAAACATAAAAAAATATTATAAAAAATAAGCAATGGAAAATTCGCTTTTGGTAAATATAAAAAACGCCGTACATAAAGTATATACTTCAGCCGGAACCGGAACCGCTTTTTACTTAAATGAAAGCGATTGCTTTGCAACCAATTATCATGTGGTAGAAGGTTTCCGCGAAGTTGCATTGGAAAACCAGTTGCAATACCGTTACAATGCAAAGGTTGTATTGATTGATCCCATAAACGATATAGCAATTTTAAGATGCAGTGATGCGCCAAGAACTTCATCCATCAATCTCAATCCTGCCCTTAAAACAACAGAAGCTGAAAAGGTTACTGTGCTTGGCTTTCCGTATGGCCCGTTCAGTGTTACAGAAGGTATTATATCAAACAATGCACGCATCTTAAACAATAAAACTTTTATACAAACAGATGCAGCGATCAATCCCGGCAACAGCGGCGGACCTATTGTAAACAGCAATGGCGAACTCGTTGCGATTGCTTCATCAAAGTTTAACGAGGCAGATAGTACCGGCTTTGGTATTCCTCATCGTGTGCTTGTTTCGGTGCTTGATAAACTTACCAATAGTACGGAGCAGATATTCAGTGTGGCATGTGGCTCATGCGGTAATCTTTCTACACAGGATACTTCGTATTGCCCTTCCTGCGGTGCTTCGGTAAGTACAAATTATTTTAAAGAGAGAGAAGCAGAACGTTTTGCGCCATTGATAGAACAGGCTATTTTAAATGCAGGTACCGACCCTGTTCTTGCCCGTAACGGCAAGCTTTATTGGGAGTTTCACAATGGCAGTTCTTTGATCAGGATTTTTTCTTTCAAAGACAATTATGTATATGCAACTTCGCCGCTTAACAGTCTTGCAGGCAATAAGCTGGAAGCGCTGTACCGTTACCTCTCATCCAATGCTGCAGCGCCTTACAGGTTTGGCATTTATCAAAACGATATTTTTTTATCGTACCGTTTTGCTGTTGCAGATCTGTACGGGCCAACGCAAAAAAACGTGCTTACACTATTAAGCGGGTTCATTAACCGTGCCGATACAATGGATAATTATATAGAAGAAAATTTCGGTTGCCCTAAAACTGTTTTTTCAAGAAATTAAAAACTGTAACAATATTTATTAAGGAATTTATGAGACGGGCATTTATTCATTGTGAGGCTTTCGTTGCCACGCTCGTTTCACAGTTCCCCTTTCATGGCAACATTTAAGCGAAGCGTGGCATCCCTAAGAATTTCGCATGAGCGTCAAGCTAAAATTTAGTATTACAAGCTGAAACATTTTGCTGTACAGGGTTTCAATTTTTTTACACTGTCGTTTCCATCGTGCGTTATAATACCCGTCCCTGCATAAGGCGCCTCAGCCGGTTCGGTTCCGGCAAAGCCGGAATTGCTGCGATGGCGTAGCCATATCGCAGCAAAGAAGCGGGTGCAGCGCCGCTGCAAGGACAATGCCATGCGGCAATGAGCATACAGGTATTGAATTTGAACGATGTATAAATAAAATTAGCTTGACGCCTATGCGAAGAATTTCGGGGCCGAATTTATTTTGGGATCGCACACTTTTACTTTATAACACCCATCAGCATTCAACAGCCGGTGGCTCATTATATCAAACAGGATGATGATATCAATAATTCAATGATGAAAAGAATACTCATGTTTGCAATATTAACTTCTGTTATTAATTTTTTTACAGGCTGTACAGGCACTGTACTCTTTAAACAGGGGTACAATATCAGTGGCAATAAAGTGTATTTCAAAAACGCATTCCCCGGCAATACATTCGAGATAGAAAAGGCTGATACACGATCATTTAAAATTGTTATGCAGCCTGGCATGAGTGAAGATGAAAGCAATAAATACTTTGCTACTGACCAGAACAATGTTTATTATTATGGCTATCCCCTGGATGGAAGCGACGGCAAAACTTTTACTGTAATAACTAAAGATTTTGCAAAAGATAAAAATCAATGCTACTACCACGGGAATATCATCCCAGGCTCCGATCCTGCTTCGTTTACAGTAAGAGATCAAACCTTTTCAACAGATAAAAATAACGTGTATAAAGGCGAAATGGTGATGGATCATAGTTCATCAGTTTTCGAAAGTTTCGACAGCAGTACCGTAGTGCATACTGCAAATGCAGTCTCCGTATTTCAAACAATTATTCCGCTTTTGCCGGGAGCGGAATTCAGGTTTCTGAAATTTAATTATTATGCTGTTGACGGCCAGGTATATTTCGCCGAAAAACCCATGCCCGATGCCGATGTTAAAAGCTTCAGCGCATTGAATGATTTCTTTTCAAAAACTGCACAGCATGTTTATTACGCAGATAAAATAATTGAAGGCGCTGATCCTGAAACATATCAACTGCTACCCAGCCCTTATGCCAAAGACGATAAACATATATTCTTCTTTGAAAAGACAATTGAAGGTGCCGATATAAAAACATTTGAAATACTGAATATCAATTTTCAGTGCAGCAGGGATAAGTACTGGGCTTACCATGAAGATAAAAGGATTAAGCATGTAACACCAGAAGACATGGCGAATAAAAAACCGTGCAGGCAATGCAATGAAGAATCTATTTATTTCGAAGAAAAGTAAACATCTTCAATACCAGCTATAGATTTATATCCGCCACTTCTTTTAGATAATCCACCACAAAAACCTTTGCTTAAACCAGCTTAGGTAATGCTGGTACTTTTAATCCGGGAACTGCAAACGCAAAATAGAATATAATGAAAAGCTTTATTTTATCATTCATACTTACAGTTATTATCTGCGCTTTTTTTATGGGTATTTATGAAACCAAAACAAGCGCTATCATCAATAAGATTCCTGTTTGGGTTTTTATTATACTGGCCGTTGTTTTCCTGGCAGGTTACCTGCTGGCTTTGTATTGGGGGTTTACAGGCATTTTTAAAGAACACCGGTTGTTTAATTTTTTCGGCATTGGTTTTAGTTTATTCGGGCTAGGCATTTACCTGTTTTTTTATATAATTCAGGGAGGCATGGGAAGTGAAAGTACGGGGCAGTTTGATCACAGCTTAAGTAAGATCGAAGTCAACCAACGTACTGCGTTGGATAACCTTATCCAACAGACAAACACAAAAGCTTCCGATATAAAAATGGTTGCGTATTGGGAGATGACTAAGAACCCAAACGACTTTTCCTTATGCGTACAACATGGAAATATTATTGGGCTGCAGATAAAAAACAAACAGCTAAATGATGTTATGAATATTTCAAAACTAAGCCACTTAAACTGGCTGGTTATCGAAAACTGCAATCTTAAAAGCATGGCAGATTTAAACCTGCCGGCATTGGAACGTTTAGCAGTAAATCATAACCAACTTACCAATCTTGCAGGTTTAGAAAACTGCCCGAAAGTTACCTGGTTAAATTTTCAAAGCAATCCGGTTACAGATTCATCAGCAGTAAAAAATTATCCTAATAAGGAACTATATATAATAAATGAATAACCAAATTTTATAAACATGCCGGACACATTTTATATGCTTTTTTTCTTTGGGATTATTTACCTGATAGAATTTGGAATTGTTTATTTAAGCACCCGAAAATCATTTCCCAAACGTTCACTGCAGCTAAATGCAGGTGCATGGTTACTGCTGATGATGATTACTTATTACAGCGGAGCACTTGGCGGCCTGTTTTCAGTTTTGTTAATGATTGTTCTTTTACTTGTACTCAGGAAACCCAGTCAGGTCAAGGATTTTCAGCAATTCTATGCTGAAAATAAAATCTATACCTCAAAAAAAATTTCACATGCAGTTGCTGATATTCTTGGCAACAGAAACTGGACTTATGCTGAAGGAACACTTAACAAAAATGCCGGTGAAACAATAAATTATTTTTTCTGGCAGGGCTATACTTCTTCGTATGTAACTACAGGTAAATTCACACATACAACGGCATACACACATTACCTTGCGTTTATTTTTCCACCCGGTACGGTCAGTAATGTTTTTAAACAGCATGCACTTGCAGCAGCAGATAAATCACACTATACATTAAAGGAGAAAATAAAATTCTTTTTTATTCCCGATACTGATACGCCTTGTTTGGTTACGACTGCTGCGGATGGAAGTTTTATTGTGGAGTACGTTACAACTCCTGACGTTGAGCATTATGCAAAACGGCTTAGCTGGATAAAGGAAAATATTACCAAATTGTATTACCCGGTTACTGAATTTGCTTTCGCGAATTAATATTTATTGGCCAGGCTGAAGTACTGCTATTAATCATTCTTGCCACGCTCGTTTCACAGTTCCTCTTTCATGGGAACATTTATGCGAAGTATTGAAGCGCCTGTACCGGATTCATTTTAGAGCCTCAACTTTTATATGTCAAGCTTCGCATATTAAATTTATTTCCAAAAAATCTCTTTGAGTAACGCAATTATTCAGTACAATGCATGTACTTCGCACTGCTGCTTATCGTTTCAAAAGCTGAATAGTGCGACGCAACAGTTGATGCCATGAAAGATAAAAGCCCGGCTCAAAAAAAATAATAATAAACAGGTGCCTTTTTTTACTTATTAATATTACAACATGAAACAATTACTCGCTTTTTTATTCCTGATTGTTAGTGGTGCAGCAAAAGCACAAACTACAGACTCTGCATGGATGGTAAACAACTATACAAAAACAGAAGTTTATATACCCATGCGTGATGGTGTTAAATTATTTACTACGGTATATGCGCCCAATGATGCAAGTGAAAAGCATCCGGTATTAATCACAAGAACACCATATTCCTGTGCGCCTTACGGTGCAAAAAACTGGAAGGCTTACTGGAACAGCTACCAGAAGGCCTATTTTAAAGAAGGCTATATTATTGTAACACAGGATGTGCGTGGCCGTTGGATGAGTGAAGGAACTTTTATGGATGTGCGCCCGTTTAACCCAAACAAAACAGGTAAAGAAACTGATGAGGCAAGTGATACTTACGATGCTATTGACTGGCTGGTAAAAAATGTTCCGAACAACAATGGCAACGTGGGTGTGTTTGGTATTTCTTATCCGGGTTTTTATTCTACGATGGCTGCCGCCAGTGCACACCCCGCATTAAAAGCAGTAAGCCCGCAGGCACCGGTTACCAACTGGTTTATTGGCGATGATTTTCACCACAACGGAGCTTTATTTCAAATGGATGGTTTTTCTTTTTATTCATCTTTTGGTAAGCCCCGTCCGCAGCCAACAACCGAGGGCCCAACTGAGTTTGAGTATTACACACACGATAATTATAAATTTTACCTGGAAACAGGCGCTGTAAAGAACCTGACCAAATTAATGGGCGACAGTATTGCGTTCTGGAAAGATTTAATGATGCATCCGAACTATGATGGTTTCTGGAAAGCACGTGATGCCCGTAACGCTACAAAAAACCTGCAGCCTGCCATGTTATGGGTTGGTGGTTTATTTGATGCAGAAGATTGCTGGGGCGCATGGAATGCGTATAAAGCAGCAGAGCAGAATAACCCCGGTAAAGCCTTTAATAAAATTGTTGATGGTCCGTGGTATCATGGCCAGTGGGCAAGCAATGATGGAACGCATTTGGGTAATGTAAGTTTTGGAAGTAACACCAGTGCATATTATCAGCAAAATATTGAAATTCCATTCTTTAATTATTTTTTAAAAGGTAAAGGAGATGTGAACCAGATTGCTGAAGCAAATATTTTTATATCGGGCGCCAACGAATGGAAAACTTTTGCGCAATGGCCGCCTGCTGGTAAGGAAGATAAAACAATGTATTTGCAAACTAATGGAAAACTGGATTGGGCTAAACCTTCTGCAGCAAAGGGTTTCAGTGAATATATCAGCGATCCTGCACACCCTGTTCCATATACAGAAGATGTGCATTTTAACCGTACAAGAAATTATATGACGGATGATCAGCGCTTCGCTGGCCGCAGGCCTGATGTACTTTCTTTTCAAACAGATGTATTAAGCGAAGACCTTACCGTTACAGGTAATGTAGTTGCTGATTTAATGACCAGCATCTCTACCACAGATGCAGATTTTGTTGTAAAAGTGATTGATGTTTTTCCTGATGATCTTACTTATACCAATGTAGATATTTATGCAGAACAGGATCCGGCTTGTGCTTACCCGATGGCCGGTTATCAGATGCTGGTACGTGGCGAAATATTCCGGGGCCGCTACCGAAAGAGTTATGAAAACCCTTCAGCATTTACACCCAATAAAACGGAAGAAGTAAAATTTGAATTACCACCCATTGCACATACATTTAAAAAAGGACATCGCTTAATGGTTCAGATACAAAGCAGTTGGTTTCCTCTGGTTGACCGCAACCCGCAGCAGTTTATAGACATTTATCATTGCGATGATAAAGACTTTATAAAGAGCGATATTAAAGTGTATCATAGTGCGCAATATGCATCTAAGATTATTTTGCCGGTGTTGAAATAATCAATAAAAGATTCTGTTTTCATTAATGATCCTGTTATTGCCCGGCAATTCTATCAATCGTTTGCACAGGGAATAGTTCAGGATCATTAATATTTTTGGCAAACACTAAAAATCCCATCATGAAAAAAATCTTATCCGTTTTTTGCCTTTTAATATCATTTTCAGGCTTTGCACAACAACCTTCAATTAATATTATTCCTGCACCTGCCAAAGCAGAAATTAAGGAAGGAACATTTACCATCACGTCTTCTACCAAACTTGTTCTCGAAGCTTCAAACACAGAAAAAAGTGCTGCTTTTTTAAACAGCTATCTCAAAAAGTTTTATGGTTTTGAATTGAAAATATTCAAGGGTAGTACTTATCCTGAAAATGCGGTTATATTAAATTACGACAGGCTCGATAACCCGCTGCCCGGAGCTTATGAAATGAATATTGATAAAAACAAAATATATATCGGCGGCGATAACGAAGCTGGTGTTTTCTATGGCGTACAAACTTTAATTCAGTTGTTGCCAACAGATAAATCCACATCGCTAAAAGTACAACAATGCAGTATCAGTGATGCGCCCCGCTTCGGTTACCGCGGCATGATGCTCGATTGCGGCCGCCATTTTTTCTCTGTTGATTTTATTAAACAATACATCGATTTTCTTGCTATGGCCAAGATGAATACTTTTCACTGGCACTTAACCGAAGACCAGGGCTGGCGTATAGAAATAAAAAAATATCCATTGCTTACCAAAGTTGGCGGCTGCAGAAATGGAACCATTATTGGCCATCACCCCGGAACAGGGAATGATAATACAAAAGACTGCGGGTTCTATACACAGGCACAGATAAAAGACATTGTTAAGTATGCTGCGGACCGCTACATAACCATCATTCCAGAAATTGAAATGCCCGGTCATGGTTCTGCTGCAATTGCCGCCTACCCGCAGTTGAGTTGCTTCCCCGATAAATCTACAGTGATTGCAAAAGGCGTAAAATGGAACGGCGATACAACAGGCAAAAATGTTCAGCAAAGTTGGGGTGTTTATCCTGATGTATTTTGCCCAAGCGAATACACATTCACTTTTTTAGAAAATGTGCTCGATGAGGTAATGCAGTTGTTCCCTTCAAAATATATTCATATCGGTGGCGATGAATGCCCTAAAGAATATTGGAAAATCTCACCTTTTTGTCAGCAGTTGATAAAAGACAAAAACCTAAAAGATGAACATGGTTTGCAGAGTTATTTTATTGGCCGCATAGAAAAATACCTCAATAGTAAAGGCCGCAATATTATTGGCTGGGATGAAATTCTTGAAGGTGGTCTCGCTCCCAACGCAACCGTAATGAGCTGGCGCGGCGAAGCTGGTGGAATAGAAGCAGCAAAGCAACACCACAATGTAGTAATGACACCCACCACTTATGTGTATTTCGATTATTCGCAAACAAAAAAAGAAGATAGTTTAACCATTGGCGGCTACCTTCCACTCGAAACAGTATATAAGTACGAGCCCTTACCAGTGCAGCTCACCGCCGACGAGCAAAAATACATTCTGGGTGGCCAGGCCAATGTTTGGAGCGAGTATATGGCCAACGGCAAAAAAATAGAATACATGGTTTTTCCACGCCTCTCGGCATTAAGCGAGGTATTGTGGAGCAGCAAGGAAAATAAAGACTGGAGTAGTTTTCAAACACGTTTGCAAACGCAGTTCAAGCGCTACGATCTGTGGAAAGTAAGCTACAATACAAAAGGAATTAATAAGGGCGAATAAGACATTTATAAACCCGGCAAAAGGAATTCTAATGATCGTTCCTTGCGTCGCACACTTGTACGTTCGGATTATATATTGAGCTTTTGCCGCAGCGAAGATTAAAACAATAATTGTTTATCAGGCTTGAACAATCCGCATTATCGGCTTTGTTCAAGCCTGTTTTATTTGTAATAAAACGTTGAATATTGTTAAGCCAATATTGTACTTTTAGGTCTGTAAGTAATACCATTACCTCATTCCTAAACTTAACTTATGAATATTAAATCTACGCTTCTTTTTTTCTTGGTTACGATTTACGTAAGCAAACCCGTTACCAGTAAAGCCCAGGCCATAAACGTACAGGATTCATTGGCGCTTGTTGATTTGTATAATAGTACGAATGGACCTCAGTGGTATACGCATTTTCACTGGTTAACCAGTTATCCTGTAAACACATGGGAAGGGTTATCAGTAAATGGAACGAGGGTAACGGGGATTTATCTGCGTGGTTATGTTTTGAACGGACATATACCATCTTCTGTCGGCAATCTTACTGATCTTGAAATTTTGAATTTGTCCGGTAATATTTTAAGCGGTAGCATTCCTGCTGAAATGGGTAATCTTAAAAATCTTACCGAGCTATATTTATATGATAATCAGTTAAGTGGCAGTATCCCTTCTGAAATGGGGGATCTCAAAAATCTTATCGCGCTATATTTATATGATAATCAGTTAAGCGGCAGTATCCCTTCTGAACTGGGTAATCTTGAAAATCTTACATTATTAAATTTATCTAAAAATAAGTTGAGTGGTAGTATTCCTCCTGAACTGGGCATTCTTGAAAATCTTACAATATTGTCATTAGCTGGTAATAAGTTGAGTGGCATTATTCCTTCTGAATTGGGTAAATTGTCGAATTTAGTTTACTTACAAGCGGAATTAAATAATTTAAGCGGTACTATTCCTTCTGAACTAGGTAATCTAGAAAATATCGAGTATTTAGATTTAAGCCATAATTTGTTGAACGGAAATATTCCTGTGGAACTTGAAAAACTTGTAAAGGCTCAAACTTTTTACTTAGGTCATAATCAATTAAGTGGTAGCATTCCCACCGAACTAGGAAATCTTGAAAATCTTAAAACTTTATATTTACAAGGCAATCGTTTTACATTTAATGGTATGGAATTTCTCGTTCAAAAATTTCCTTTCACGAAATATAGTCCGCAATCAACGATTCATCTTAATCAAAACAGCAATAACTTATCTGTTTCTGTAGGCGGTACATTAACCAATAATACATACAAATGGTTTCAGGTAGGAAAAGAAGGGTATAAAGAATTTACAGGCGATTCTGTATTTTATCCACCACAAAACGGAAAGTATTATGCAATAGTCACCAATTCAATTTGCACAAAGCTTACACTTTATACAGACACAGTGGAGTATAGCTCGGTACTCCCGGTAACAATTGTAAACCTTAAAGCACAGCAACAAGGCAACATTATAAAAGTTGACTGGAGCAGCCTCACTGAAATAAATGTTGGCAGTTATGAAATACAACGTTCCTTAAATGGCCGCGACTTTTCTGCTATCGGTTCGGTAACTGCAAAAAATAATGGTACATCACAAACCAATTATACTTTTAATGATCTGCAACCTGCAACCGGCAATAATTATTACCGGGTAAAAGTGATTGATGAAGACGGCAAAAAAACTTACAGCAATATCGTATCGCTGAACGTAAATAGCGATAAAACAATTACACTTGTTTATCCTGTTCCTGCAAGAGATGTGTTGCACATACAAACAAATGGTATTGCATCTTTTTCGCTGATCGACCAATCAGGAAAAGTATTACTCATCCAAAATATTAATGGCAATGGAACCATAAATATTTCCGGTATTGCCAACGGTTTTTACTACCTGAAAAACAATGCCAACTCCACTTTGCAAAAAGTAATTATATCAAGATAAGTATTGCAATATTTTAATGGAAATTGATTTATTAAGTTTGTGTATTAGCGGTATTGTAGGGCTATTGCTACGTTCTGATTGCAACCGGGTGCATTTCAAAGTTTCGCTTCGGTAAAGCTTCATAACAGTACCAAAGATGAAAGGATTGCGACGCAACGATGATGCCACATGGCACTGTAGCTGGTATAAAAAAATCAGTTCTGCTTATTGCCACCAATATTTGAAATGCACCCTTGCAATCGGCATACACAAATGCAATTTAAAATTCGTTATTTTTAAAGAAAATAATCTATGATACTTACTATAACGCTAAACCCTTGTATTGATAAAAGTTCCAAGGTTGCAGTAATGAAACCAGACAGTAAATTGCGGGCTTCCGCCCTAATAAATGAGCCCGGTGGTGGCGGCATTAATATCAGTAAAGCGTTAAAGAAATTATCGGTTGCAAGCGTTGCTTTATTTCCTGCAGGTGGCCACAACGGAAACATGCTTTGCTCATTGCTTAAACAGGAAGGCATATTATTTCATGCTGTTGATACAGAAAACGAAACAAGGGAAAATTGGGTGGTAACCGAAACCAGCACTAATAATCAATTCCGGGTTACCTTTCCCGGCTTGCCTGTTCTGGAAGAAACTGTAAAAACACTCATCGGCCTTATCAGGTCTTTTGCCCCCGCTTACGTGGTAGCCAGTGGCAGCCTGCCGCCCGGCTTGCCAGATTATTTTTACGGTTTAATTGTAAAAAATGCAACTGCGGTTGGCGCCAAATGTGTTGTAGATACCAGCGGTCCTGCATTGCAGGCACTTAAAAACAAAAATGCTTATTTAATAAAACCCAATATTGGCGAGCTGTGTAAACTGCTTAACATAGAACGTCTTGATACCAATGAAGTTGACGACGCAGCCCATCAGGCCATTACAGATGGTTATGCTGAGCTTATTGCAGTAAGCATGGGCCCTGCTGGTGCATGGCTGGTAAGCAAAGACAAGCGGTACTTTTGTGCCGCGCCACCTGTTGAAAAACGTACAACGGTTGGTGCCGGCGATAGCATGGTTGCAGGCATGGTTTATATGCTTCAGAAACACAGTTCCCTGCGCGACACGCTACGTTTTGGTGTTGCCTGCGGCAGTGCAGCCACCATGAGCGAAGGCACGCATTTATTCGAACCCCAAGATGCTTTTAAATTATACGAAACAGTGAGTGCATGAACTGCTATACTTGCGAAGTATAAAAATGCGCAATGTTTTTTATGAGCCGGACTGAAGCTTATTAATTTGACTTTTCTTGCGTCGCACACTTGTACTGTTGATTCTTTGGCCGACCGTTGACCGTCAACTGTCGACCGCTGTTCCGAACGTACAAGGGAGTGACACAACGATGCTTAACCGATATTCTACTGCCGGTTACATGAAAAAAATAAAAAATGAACGCTGAACAAATTCGCTTAAACGCTTCGCACAAGCCCGCTGCAATGGCAGGTTTGGAGAGTTTATCATGGAAGAAATGGGGTCCCTATGTTACAGACCGCCAATGGGGAACGGTGCGTGAAGACTACAGTGAAAATGGAATGCCATGGGAATTTACTACGCACGATATGGCACGCAGTAAAGCTTACCGCTGGGGCGAAGAAGGCATTGCCGGCATTAGCGACAATGATCAGTTTCTTTGTTTTGCTGTGGCCTTATGGAATAAGAAAGACCCAATTATTAAAGAAAGATATTTTGGCCTTGGCGGGAATGAAGGCAATCATGGCGAAGATGTGAAAGAGCTTTATTATTATCTTGATTCAACGCCCACTCATTCGTACATGAAGATGCTGTATAAGTATCCGCAAAATGAATATCCCTACCAGTGGCTGGTTGAAGAGAACCGCCGCAGAAGCAAGACCGAGCCTGAGTTTGAACTGATTGATACAGGTATTTTTAACGAGGATAAATACTTTGACGTTTTTACAGAATATGCAAAAGGTGCTGAGAATGATATACTCATAAAGATTACGGTGCACAACCGTGGCAACGAAGATGCTTCGCTGAATGTATTGCCAACACTGTGGTTTCGCAATACCTGGGAGTGGGGCTACGATGATTATAAGCCACAAATGATGAGTACCAATGATGGTAACATTACCATAAATCATAAACATCTCGGGCAATATACACTGCATCTTGATGAAAAAGTTGAATTGCTTTTCTGCGATAATGAAACCAATCTTAAAAAATTATACGGTGTTGAAAATAAAAATCATTTTACCAAAGATGGTATTAATGAATACCTGTTGCATGGCAACCGCAGTGCCATCAACATAAATGCACAGGGCACTAAAGTGGCTGCGAATTATAATCTTACTATTAAAGCAGGTGAATCTGAAACACTCTGTTTAAGGCTTGAGTCGAAGGTAGAAGTAGTTAACGCATTTGATGATTTCGAAAGCATTTTTCAACAACGCCAGCAAGAAGCAAATGCCTTTTATAACGAACTGCAAAATGAAATAAAAAGCGATGATGAAAAGTTGGTGCAGCGTCAGGCATTTGCAGGGATGCTCTGGAGTAAGCAGTTTTTTTACTACGATGTAGAGCAATGGATAAAGGGCGATCCGGCGGAACCTGCGCCTCCGCCACAACGTAAAAAAGGCCGCAACCACGAATGGATGCATTTGAACAACAACGATATAATTTCCATGCCCGATAAATGGGAGTATCCCTGGTATGCCGCATGGGATCTGGCTTTCCACTGCATCCCCCTTTCAATTGTTGATGCACATTTTGCCAAGCACCAGCTTTCGCTGCTTACAAAAGAATGGTATATGCACCCCAATGGCCAGTTTCCTGCATACGAGTGGGCATTAGGAGATGTAAACCCGCCGGTACATGCCTGGGCTACATGGCGTGTTTACAGCATAGATAAAAGAAACAACGATGGCAAAGGCGATATTGCATTTCTTGAAAGCGTATATCATAAACTCTTACTCAATTTTACCTGGTGGGTAAACAGGAAAGATGCTGAAGGCAATAATATTTTTCAGGGTGGTTTTTTAGGGCTCGATAACATAGGTGTTTTTGATCGCAGTGCGCCATTGCCAACCGGCGGTTATATAGAACAGGCCGATGGTACAAGCTGGATGGCCATGTACTCACTTAACCTTATGCGTATTTCCCTTGAACTTGCGCTATACAACCCCGTTTACCAGGATATGGCCACAAAGTTCTTTGAGCACTTTTTATACATAGCCGGAGCTATGGCCAATATGGGTATGGAAGATGCAGGCCTTTGGGACGAGGATGACCAGTTCTTTTACGATGTACTGAACTTACCTAATAATGGCCGCGAAAAATTAAAAGTACGCAGTATGGTTGGCCTTATTCCATTATTTGCAGTAGAAGTACTCGACCATAAATTTCTGGAAGAAGTGCCCGAATTTGCAAAGCGTTTAAAATGGTTCCTCGATAACCGGCCAGAGCTTGCCAGCCTTGTTAGCCGCTGGCAGGAAAAGAATGTAGGAGAAAAGCATTTACTCTCTCTGCTGCGGGGCCATCGTATAAAAAAAATACTCACCCGTATGCTCGACGAAAAAGAATTTTTTAGCGATTACGGCATTCGTGGTATTTCAAAATTTCATGAAGAGCACCCGTTTGAAGTTTGGGTAAATGGAAACAGGTTTTCAGTTGAATATACGCCTGGTGAAAGTACAACCAACCTTTTTGGAGGAAACAGCAACTGGCGCGGACCTGTTTGGATGCCCCTTAACTATCTTATTGTTGAAAGCCTGCAACGTTTTCATTATTACTATGGCGAAGATTTTAAAGTAGAGTGCCCAACGGGCAGTGGAAATTTTATGACACTCAACCAGGTAGCCGATGAAATTTCAGCACGCTTATCAAACTTATTTTTAAGAAATGAACTGGGCATAAGGCCCATGAATGGCAATTATGATAAGCTGCAGCACGATCCTCATTTCAATAACTATATTTTATTTTACGAATATTTTCATGGCGACAGCGGCCGTGGCGTAGGTGCATCGCATCAAACAGGCTGGACGGGGCTTGTAGCAAAATTACTACAACCCAAAAGGCTGGAATAAATACAGTTTATGAACCCGGCAGAAGATGCTTTGGTGAAGCTTTCGTTGCGTCGCACACTTGTACTATAGAATAACAATGAACAGCGGACAGCGGACAGTGAACAATGAACAATGAGGAGTGAACAATGAGGAATATGTGAATTACGCTTTGCTGTTGCCTCATTGCCTTATTGCCTATTCTTCCGAACGTACAAGTGTGCGACGCAACAACCGATGCCATAAAAAACCAAAGCCGGGTTCATAATTCTTCTTCTTACAGTTATGCAACCGACAAAATATGTTTAAACAAAATCTTCTATTTGTATAAACAAATTAATACATGAATAATGGTGAAAAACTCATTTGCCTTTGTGCAGTGGTGCAGTGGATAAATTACTTTACCGTTTTCATATTGACAGCGAGCGAACCGTAATTGAAAAGATAAAGACGCACAACCCTGCATGGTTTGTTAATGATGGCGCATGCAGCCGTTGCGTGTGGATGCACATCCCCGATATAAAGGCGAAGGTGTAACGATCTGTTTTATAGACAGTGGCTTTTATCCGCATCCTGGTTTAACCGCAACAACCAACAGGATAAGATTAATGCATGATATAACAACAGCTAAAGACGTAGATATTCACATTGTAAAAACGAATCATTCGCCTTTTATTGATTATGAAAATAAAAGCATTACTTTTTATTTTTATGATGATTGTGCAGACCAGGTTTCTGTTGCAGGGTCGTTTAACCAATGAACGCAGGATGTTTTATTGCTTGAGCCACATTTGAATGGTCTTTGGAAAATTGAAATACCTTTACCTAAGCCAGGCGTTTACCGGTATAAATTTTTCATCGACGCACAGTATTGGAAAGAAGATGCAGAGAATCCTTACCGTGAGCCGGATGGCTTTAATGGTTTCAATAGTTTACTGTATATTTCAAAACTAAAAAGATTATGAACACTGTAACTGTAATCCTTGCTGCTGTTGCGTTATACCTTGTTGCAGGAATTATTTTCACCATCATTTTCCAGCTAAAAGGCTTATCAAAAATTGATGAAGGCACGCATGGCAGCAGTTGGGGTTTCCGCATTATAATAATTCCGGGTTGCATTGTTTTCTGGACAGCTCTTTTAAGAAAATGGATGAAAGTAAATAAAGAAATTATTGACCCGGCTAAAGAACATGCATGATGCTTCCGTTGCGTCGCACGCTTGTACTATAACAATTCTATTCAGCAATTGATGATATGATCAAACAACTTCGTAAAAGACATTTGCAAATATGGACGGCTCTTGCATTAGTACTGCCAGTTGGTATTGTTGCCGCACGGTTGTCTGTTCCCTCAGAAGCAAAAGATAAACTGCTGCAACCTGCATCAGCACAAGTTTTACCCGTTATACTTGCATCAGCAGAGAAAGATAATTACACTGTACGCGTAAGAAGTAATAGCGATACCTCGCAATTACAATTAGAATGGATTAATAAAAAAGCATTGACTTATCCAACAGCAACAATTTACCGGACATTAGATCGCTCGAAAGACGACATTGATAACGCTGCTTTAATCGGAAGAATTGAAGCAAGGGGTACTTATTATTTTCTTTTTGCCAACGGAAAAGATCAAATACAGATATTCCCGCCTAAAGGATTTCACTTTTTTGTGTACGATTTCATTCACAAGCAAATAATTGATACAATAAATTTTTAAATAATGGGCGCATCATATTCTGCAGTTGGCTGGAACAGGCAAAAGAAAATTTATGACTGGTTCATATTTGGCTTTTGTGTGTTATATCTGGCAACATTCGTTGTGCTTACAGCTATATTTAATCCTGATTATACTTTTGAAACGGTACTTATCCGCGCTACCTCTACACTGGCAGTTTTGATGCTGCATGTTATTCTCAGCATTGGACCACTTACAAGAATCAATAAAAAATCCCTGCCGCTTTTATACAATCGCCGGCATCTTGGTGTTACAATGTTTTGCATCATACTTATTCATGGCGCATTTGGTATGCTGCAGTTTCATGCTCTTGGTAATGTAAATCCTTTTGTATCGTTATTTATATCAAATACAGATTACGGTTCTTTAGCGGATTTCCCTTTCCAGGCTTTGGGTTTTTTTGCTTTGCTTATTTTCTTTTTGATGGCAATAACCAGTCATGATTTCTGGCTGCACAATCTTTCACCAAAAGTTTGGAAGACACTGCACATGTTTGTGTACCCGGCTTATTTTCTTGTAGTAATGCATGTAATGCTGGGTGTAATTCAATACGAAACGAATCCTGTGTTCATTATTGTTATGATTGCAGGCGCAATTACTTTAATCACACTTCATCTTATAGCAGGGCTGAAAGAAGTAAAAAAAGACAATATTGAATATAAATTGAAACAGGATGGCTTTGTTTTCGTATGTGGTGTGAATGAAATTGAAGAAAGCCGTGCAAAAATATTTTGCATAGATAAAGAACGCATTGCAGTTTACAGGAACGAAAATAAATTGTATGCAATACATAATGTTTGTAAACACCAGGGCGGTCCATTAGGGGAAGGGAAAATATTGGATGGCTGCATTACCTGTCCGTGGCATGGTTATCAATATCTGCCACAGAATGGCCAATCACCGCCGCCATTTAAAGAAATGGTAAATACTTATGATGTAAAAATAACAGATGGTAAAGTCTGGCTTAATCCTAATGCTTATGCAGAAGGAACGGAAAGGTCCGGAGCATTAATTGAATAAAAATATGACTATGCTCTATGCTCAATATTGTTATGTTGTATAAGAGTGCGACGCAAGAAAAGTTCAATAGAAATACAAATGCCTGGTTCATAAAATAATTTATAAAATGCAAAACGATGAATTTTATATTGGCTGGATGGCAGCAGCACCGAATGGCTTTTCTGTATGGATAAAGAAATATTTGTTCTTGCTTTTGTCATTGGTAATTGTGCTGGGAATACTGATTGCATTATCACAAAAAAAATTTGGCACAGGTAACTTTGAATTTGGAACACTTACAGAAGTAAAAGGGATCTATTTTGAGAAACCTGTTGCTGTGCTTAAAGTTGCAGATGGCAAAGATATTTGGGGCAATGGAAATTTTATCACTGTTCCACTAATTGGCTTTGGTAAGCATGGTGCAGATGGAGTGATAGCTGAACTGGAAAAAGAAAAAAATATTTCTTTGGAAGGGAAAAAAGTTACGTTTAAAGGAACATTGCTTTATAATGATGGAAAATTACTAATGCAAATAGATGCGAGTGACCATCCATTGATTAGTGTAACTGAAAATAAAAATGATACTGCAGCATTAACACAAACAAAGGAGATTGGCCTGATTGATATTAAAGGAGAGATCGTTGATCCCAAATGTTTCTTTGGTGTAATGAAACCTGGTGAAGGCAAGCCACACCAGGATTGCGCCATACGTTGTATTCTTGGCGGCATACCACCTGTGTTAAAAGTTACAAATGATGAAGGCAGACAAAATTATTATTTGATAGCAGGCCCGAACGGAGAGAAGATGAATGAAGCAGTGCAGGATTATATTGCTTCACCGGTTACCATTCATGCAAAGGCAGTTGAATATGGAGACTGGGTTGTTTTATATGTGCAATCAAACGGAATTCAGCATTACTCTTATATACAACAACATTTTGGAAACGAAACAGCGTCTTGCGGCATAGCATGTTTAAAATAAAGCCATTTCTTTAAGTGATAGCCACGCCACGACAATATTTATTTTCCTGAAAAAGAAGTAAAGAAATACTTCAGGGAAAAAAATCTGCATTTGAAAGCTGGCTCAAAACTGCACCACTTTAAGAAAGAAATTGACTTAACAAAAATTGGTTTGAGCCTGGAAAATTATAATACTTTTTAATTAAGTCTTTTGTCCTAAATTTTTCGGCTATTTTTTTGTTTTATTATCAAGTTTATTCACATCATAACCTTAAAAGCTGTTTACAGCAAAGAGATAAACTTCATCGTTTTTAAAGTCGGTTGTTTGCAAATAAAAAGGCACCTACATTTTGAAAATATAAGTGCCTGATTATTAAGTGACCGCGTCAGGATTCAAACCTGAAACCTTCTGATCCGTAGTCAGATGCTCTATTCAATTGAGCTACGCAGCCATTTCCTGTAACGGGCTGCAAATATAGCCGCGAATTTTTAAAATGAAAAATCTTCCACAAAATAAACCCACACTTAATTGTTGCAGCTTTACTTTCTTGCCCAACCCTTCGCTTAAATGCTGAACAATATTACTACTGTACAAGTGAGTGACACAACGATGTTTATTAGTAATCCTACAGCCGGTAAACAAATTATTTTACTACCAAATCTATAATCGGCCCAAGCTTAGTAATGCCACCGTACAAATGCCTCCATTGCGGCGTATTTTGTCATGCCAAGTGCAGCATAAGCATCGGCAGTGGCGGCATTGCGCTCTTCGGCACGCTGCCAGAATTCACGGCTGTCGCTACCCTGGAATGGCACTGAATCTTTCTGGCTTTGATGAATAAAAATGCCAAAACGTTTTTTCATTACCTGTTCGGGGCTCATGGGAATGGCCATTTCAATAGCCGCAATATCCCACTCTTGCCAGGCGCCCTTGTAAAGCCAAACCCAACAATCTTCAACCCATTCGTCGCCCGCAGCTTTTATGCGGCGAAGGCTTTCGAATACAATATCCAGGCAAACCTTGTGTGTACCGTGTGGGTCGGCAAGGTCGCCGGCACAATAAACCTGGTGTGGCTTTAGTTTGCGCAGCAATTCCATTGTAATCAATACATCTTCCTCCCCCATAGGGTTCTTTTCAATGGTTCCGGTTTCGTAAAATGGCAGGTTTTGAAAATGCCAGTTACCATCGGCAATGCCTACATATTTGCAGGTAGCTTTAGCTTCGCATCTTCTTATCAAACCCTTTATGGCACGTATTTCTGCTGTATCTACCTCGTTCGCTTTTTTAGTGGAAAGAAATTTCTGTGCATCGGCAAGTACCTGCGCGCTTTTCTCATTATCTATATCAAACATATCTTCGAAACCAACGGCGAAATCGATGAACCGGGTAACGAATTCATCTGTTACGGCAATATTGCCACTGGTTTGGTAGGCCACATGTACATCGTGCCCCTGATCGTGAAGGCGCATAAAAGTACCGCCCATGCTGATGATATCATCATCGGGATGCGGCGAAAAAATTATACATGTTTTTGGAAACGGCTCGCTGCGTTCGGGATGCGTGGGTAACACCACATTGGGCTTACCGCCGGGCCAGCCGGTAAGGCTGTCGCGCAGTAAATAAAACACCTGAAGGTTTACTTCGTAGGCATCGCCTTTCTCAACCAACAGATCGCCTAAACCATTTTCGTTGTAGTCATGTGGCGTTAAACTTAAAACTGCTTTATTCAGTTTAAGGGCCATATTTACTACAGCACGTTTGATCATTTGAGCACTCCATTCAACTTCACCCGCAAGCCAGGGCGATTTAAACCTGGTAAGCTCCGATGCAGCCTGCTCGTCCAGCACAAACGTGCAGTTATTGTGTTGTTGCAGAATACTGGCAGGTACCTGTTCTGTTACATGACCTTCTACTGCTTTGGCCGTTATAGCACCCTTAAACCCCCAGGCCATCAGTAAAACCCTCTTGGCTTTCATAATGGTGCTGATGCCCATTGTAAGCGCCAAACGAGGCACTCTTGCAATGTTTTGAAATTCCCTTGCATTGGCTACACGGGTACTGTTCTCCAGGTTTATTAAACGGGTTTTAGAAAATATGCTGGCGCCGGGCTCGTTAAACCCAATATGCCCGTTGTTACCAATGCCCAATACCTGAAGGTCAATGCCACCGGCATCTTCAATCATTTGCTCGTATTGCAGGCAATGCTCTTTTACCTGCTCTTTGGGCAGGTCTCCATTGGGAATATGAATATTGGCGGGGTCAATATCAACATGATTGAATAAATGACGATGCATAAAACTCCAGTAACTCTGAAAGGCGTCTTTTGCTATCGGGTAGTATTCATCCAGGTTAAAAGTTACAACATTAGAAAAACTCAGCCCCTCTTCCTTGTGCAAACGCACCAGTTCTGCGTACATACTAATGGGTGTAGAACCAGTGGCAAGGCCGAGAACACATTTTTCACCGGCACTTTTCTTTTCCTTTATCAGTTTTGCAATTTCGGAAGCCACATATGCCGAACCTTCTTTGGTATTGGCAAAAATCTCACACGGGATTTTTTCGAAAGAGTCAACCATACTGCTCATGTTGTTTTGGTTTTACGTTAGAGCCGCAAATGTATCATTTCGAATGCAATTTTTACACAGCAATCGTTTGATATTATATTTATTTTGAGCCGGGCAAAGTGAATTCTATGAGGCTTTGGTTGCGTATTCTAAGTTTAGCAAAGCAGCAAATATTAAGCTGCAATTTTGTACTTATCGACATAAGGTTTTTGTTTTTTAACAACAGCAAACATGATAAGAACGAGTTTAAATTTTATTTCATTCATCACTGCCATGTGATGTTTACCCAGGGCGGTTCTTCGTTCATAGTAAAGGTTTAATTCTTTATCATGAATAACAGCGGCCCTGGCAGCCATTTGCAGTAGTGCCTTTATTTGCTGGTTGGCCATTTTGCTGGTCCTGGATTTACCTTTGATGCTTGTTCCTGATGTAAAGTCATAAGGCACTACGCCGATGTATGCGCCAAACTGCCTGCCGTTTTCAAAACTGGTGAAGTTTTCTGTATAGGCAATCATAGTCCATCCATTGATTTCGCCAATTCCTTTGATGGAAGTGAGCAGATCAAAATTCAACTGGAATGCATCATTGGCTTTAATAAGCTTTCTGATTTCTTCTTCGGTTTTGTCAATGAGCTTTTGGAGATCAGCAGCCAGTTTTTTATACCGTTTCAGCATAGAATCCTTATCGTTTAAATCCATCATATACTGCAATTCTGAATACCTGTGATCGTACGCTTTTCGGTCGGTAACAAAATCTTCCCGCTGGCTCAAAAGCCTTTTCAGGCGTACAATATCAGCAAGGCCGCCGGTTTCAGCTTCCAGTTTGGATTGCTTCTCATATCCATATCCGGCAATTCGTTTTGCATCAATCTTGTCGCTCTTGCCCCTGACCATACCCATTGATCTTTTTAGTGCAAGCCCGGAGATACGCACATAACTATACATTTTGGACTGGCAGAACTGAACCAGCCTGTACTCATAGCCTCCGGTAAATTCCAGTACAAAAAGGCAATCTTCCGGTTTTAATTTGGTTGCTTTTAATAAAGCCAGTAATTTTTTAAATCCTTCCGAGTCATTGCTGATCTGAAGGTGCACTTCAATTGTTTTAATAAAAACATCCAATGTTTTTTTAGATACATCAATGCCGATAATTGTTTTTCTTTGCTCTATAACTTTTTTTGAAGGTTAAAAAAAGTTGCTGTTGTCTAAGACCTTTGTTAGTTCCTGAAACTACTATTCTACATGGACCTGCAGCAACTCAAAGAAGAACGGGGACTATTACGCAATGAGGGTCTGTAAACCCAGTCGCACACTTAGTTCACCCCGTTCTTTTCTTTTGCAATTATCCACATTCTTTATGTTATCAACACCCCCTGCACCCCCATGTAATAATAATAGCTTTATTAGTATGTAAAAGATCTTTAATCAACCAAAGGTCGCACACTTGTACGGCTGAATCTATGAGGCGGTCTTTTACCCTGCCAGGTAATATTAATTTTAGCAACAAAACATAGGTATTAAAAATACCACACAATGTATATTTATACCCAAGGCTCCAAATACGCTAAAACTAACCCACCTGAAAAATCATGGCTCATTTTTTATACTTACTTATGAAAATCATTAATATGAAAAAGTTTTTACCATTGTTAGCAATTATTATGTTTTTTACCAGTTGCGTTGCCAAACGATACTTAACCCAGTCTCAAATGGAAACATCTGCCCTGCGTGAAGACAGTACAATGATGGCTAATAAAATTGCCACACTCGAAGGTACAATCGCCACACTCAAGGGTAACATTAGCGATCTTAATATCAAGATCACCAACCTTAATAATCAGAATAATCAGCTCGATCAGCAAACTGCAGATCAGAAAAATCAATTGAACCAAAGCAAAGAAACCTTAGCGCAGCAGCAGCAAAGGTTACAGCAGTTACAAGCTTTGCTGGCGCAACAAAAAGCGCAATCAGACCAACTGAAAAACAAGATGACAGAAGCATTGAAAGGTTTTAATTCCAATGACCTTTCTGTATATCAGAAAAATGGTAAAGTATATGTGCGCCTTTCCGAAAATTTATTGTTTCCTTCAGGTAGTGCTGTAGTAAACCCCAAAGGTGTAAATGCCTTGTCTTTACTTGCTTCTGTACTTAATCTAAATGCAGATGTATCGGTTAATATTGAAGGGCACACAGACAGCATCCCTATTCGCGGAAAATTTCAAGACAACTGGGATTTAGGCACAGCCCGTGCAAATGCCATTGTGCGCATATTGGTAAATAACTATAAAGTAGATCCGTTAAGAGTAATCGCTTCAGGCCATAGTTTTTACGATCCTATTGAGAGTAATTCAACACCCGAAGGCAGGTCAAAAAACAGGAGAACCGAAATTATACTTTCTCCAAAGCTGGATGAAATGTATAAGTTGCTTGAACAGTAATATGCCGGCAACCACAAATAACCAAAAATAAAAATCTCTGTCATTTTTTGACGGAGATTTTTATTTTTTTGTACCAGACATTTGTTCTATAACTCAGCTTTAGTTGCGTCGCACACTTGTACTGTATAAGTTTTTTGATCTTTGGTTTGTGGTGCTTGCCTGTTAGTATTTGCAACAGTTTAAACATGCAACCTGCTGCTAAGTAAGGCTTCAGCACTACAAGGGTGCGACGCAACTAAAGCCTGATAATGTTACAAATGCCCGGCTCAAAAAAATACATTCAACTTCAGGTGATGCAATTTTGAACCAACCTTAGATTGCAAACCCTTTTTTCCTTATTGTAATCCAGTGTTCCTTTTTTTAATCAAAATAAATAATGCACACTGTAGTTATGCTGCCATAGGTTTTTGGAAGGTGTTCCAGATGAATATTTTGCAGATATAAAAAGAATAACACACCAACTGTTTCGCGGTTCTAAGGAATGTATATTAATTCATGCAATTGCTACCTGTAAATTGTTCCTTTTTGAGCAAGAGCAGCATATTTCGAACTCTTATGGCGTGCGCCTAAACCCGAAGAGCTTGGGAACTTAAAATGTTTGATAGAAAAAAATTATGATTAAACAATAGCAGGAGAATTAAACTTTAATTGGATTGCACTTTTATATAGTTAGTGTTCCGGGCAGAACGTATTAAGTATTTTCTGATTTGCTATTCACTGGCAAAAATTACCCAAAATATTTATTACCGTTTTTTGAGCGAACAATTTCTTCCATCTAATGTCAATTTTTCCGTTTATTGGAATAGATAAAATGGAATAAAGAACTTAATGGTTTAAAAATCAATTATTTGTGTTTATGGCACACATAATGAATACACATGTGCAAATTAAATTTGATGAAAAGGATATTTACCGTAACCCTGATTTTTATTTTAACTGCAGGCAAAAGTTTTGCAACCGGAGAGCCTTCTACTTACTTCCAGATATTTGTGCCACCCAATGGTACAACCGTGCAACGTAATGTGGCGATTATTGTTACTGCTATATATGATAGCACGACTTTCTCAATTATTGATGACGGTGCAGATGGCGACACAGACGACTCGAAGTCGGGCATGCTAATGGCTGGCCAGAGTTATATATTGTATATTGGCGATAATAGTGTGAATGATGATGCACGTTATGCAGGAGCTGGTACGCTTTCCTGGGATGGTGATTACTTTATCGTTAAATCAAACAAACTGGTTTTTGCATCGCAGTCAACCAACAGTGACTGGCAGCATGATTGGGTTCCGTCAACGGACAAGAAATCTATTGGTCAGAAATATATTATCTATTCACCTAAAACATCATCGTCAAAAAATGATATTAACGTTTTTGCGTATGATGATAACACCACAATTACTTATCAAAAAATATCAACAGCTTCTATAACAACTACCGGATATACAAGTGTAAATTTTGAAAACCCTACAACTATATTTTCAAAAACGATTAGCCGTGGTGAAGATATTATTTACAAGAATTCTAATGGCAGAGATGTAATGAATCCTGGCGAAACCTATGTGCTGCTTGCAGATAAGCCTGTGACTGTGCAATATGGAGCGCTATATGGAGATGAGAGAGATGGTGGTGGTTATGTTCCATCTTCAAACGGAAGCTCTTCTGGTTCTTTATTTTATTTTGGTGTGCCTTACCAAAGTGCAGGTGAGCAGGAAATACGTTTTGTTGCATGGGATGATTCGACAAATGTTACGCTTGAAAGATATGATAAAGGCAAGTGGACACTGGTGAACAATTACAGCCTGAACAAAATGCAGGCTAAAGACTGGGTTGGTAAGAATAATGGTAATGTTAGTTATGCTACAACATTCAGGATCACTACTAACGGAACAAAACGCGTATCTGTGTTTGAAGGAAACTGGTTTGAAACCGGGACACCTGGAACAAGTGATATGGCTACGATGGTAAGCAGCGAAAATGGTACAAGTTCAGGCACAAAATTTCTGACTTATATGGCTCCTCCAGGTGATGAACAAAGTGTGGTGGATCCGTTTACCAAAAAGGCATTTGGCCAGCAACTAACCCATCTTTACATTTTTGCAAAAGATGGTGCAACAGTTACTATAACTGATGCTTATACCGGCGGAACGAAATTCAAGAAGAGCTATACAATAGGCACAGAACGTTATGTGGATTGTTATCTTACCCTTACAGAATGGAAGAATATTTATAATGGAACCGGTACCACCGGGGGAGGACCAGAAAGACCCTACCTGCTCGTTCAAAGTGATAAAGCAGTTTCTGTTATGAACACCAACTTTAATGACAACTGGATGTGTTATTCGGGCTCTTCGTTAACACAGAGTTTTACAGAAACATCAGTTGCCACACAGTCTGCTGCAATTCCTGGTGACACCATAAAGATAACCAGCTATATCAACACTACCGGATCCAAGGTTGATTCAGCAAAAATCGAAGTGCTTGTTCAAGATGGCTTAAAAGTGATCAGCTCTACATTCAAAAATGCAGATAGTACTATAAAAATTACCGGAGACATAAAAGTTAATACCGATAAGACTGATATTACTTTTAATAACGTGCCAGCATTAAACCCACAGTCTCAATACACTGTAGAAACAAAGTGTAAAGCTTCTGCATCCAGTAGCTCCGGTACACCAATTAACGGTACCATAAATACTACAATTGAAACTGTTGTTACCGGTAAAGTTGATAACCAGATACAACAGTCAGTTACCGCTGAAGTGGTAAGTGTTAACACAGCCAATACTTCTAAATTTATATTTAGTAAATACAATGATAATGTTGTTACCAAAGACTCAACAGACTCGTGGACGGCAAGCTGGGTTGATTATAATAACGATAGTTATGATGACCTTTTTGTTACAGACAGGAGAAGTTATAAAGCCAATATACTATACACAAACAACAAGAAAGGCGGCTTTACCAAGTATGCCGGCTCGCCTATAGCAACGGATTCTGCAATAAGCGTTACCAGCAGTTGGGCCGATGTTGATAATGACGGCGATCTTGATGCGATCGTGCTAAACAATACCCGTAAAACAAATTTCTTTTATAAGAACAACAACGGGACTTTTACAAGAGACAATACTCCTGAATTTACCAAGAATGTATCTTACTATTTTGGTGGTGGATTTGCTGATTTTGACAATGACAACAACCTCGATCTTTTTGTCTGCAACTACTTCGCTACAAAATACAATGAGCTTTACCGCAACAACGGTGATAATACTTTCAGCAAACAGCAAACGAATGTAATCCCTTCTGAAGCCAACCAGTCAATGGGACCAACATGGGCTGACTATGATGGGGATGGTTTCCCTGACCTGTTTGTTCCAAATGGTACTGGCTACAAGAATTCCCTATTCCATAATGAGGGCAATGGCAATTTCGCAAAAGTTGATAATGCCATAACAAAAGACGGCAGCAACTCTGTGGGTAGTTGCTGGGGCGATTATGACAACGATGGCGACATGGACCTGTTTGTTACAAATGCCAACTCAACTGGTAATTACCTTTACAGAAACGACGGTAAAGGCGTTTTTACAAAGATTACCAATCAATCTTGTGTAACTGATAAAGCAACTTCACATGGCTGCAGCTTTGCAGATATTGATAATGATGGCGACATTGACCTTTATGTAAGTAATGATACAGGGATTAAATTCCTTTACCTGAACAATGGTAATGGTACTTTCACGAGAAATGACGATGAGCTTCCTTCTTTGAACTTTGGAAATGCCAAGGGTCATGCCTGGAGCGATTTTGACCATGATGGTGACCTCGATCTTTTTGTAGCAACAACCAATAATGAACTCAATGGATTTTATACCAATAACGGAAACATTAATAGCTGGATCGAAATAACGCTGCAGGCAAAAGTTTCAAACGGTTCAGCCATAGGAGCAAAGGTGTTTGTAAAAGCAAACAATATCTGGCAGATGCGTGAAGTAAACGCACAAAGTGGTTTTGGCGGTCAAAGCAGCCTTACCCAGCATTTTGGTCTTGGCAATGCAACTATAATTGATTCTGTAAAAATTAAATGGCCCAGCGGTATTGTGCAGGTGTTAACGAAAGTAAACCCAAGACAAATACTTAATGTTACTGAAACACAATTTGCAAAAATTACTGGTGCGGTTTTCTTTGACAATAACAATAATTGCATAAGAGATGCGGGAGAAGCGCTTGTTGCGAGAGCAGCTGTGAATAATACGGGAACCAATACGAAGGTTTATACAAATGATGCGGGTTATTTTAGCACAAACGTTGCTACAGGAAGCTATAGCTTTAAAGTATCCACAGAGAAAGGTATCTCAACATCATGTACAAATGCTACTGTATATACCATAGATGCTGTCAAAGGGTTTAAGGATACCATTTATGCACCCGCAACAGCAGTTTGCAACAGCACCGATATTAACCTTATAATGGGCGGAACTGCCATCAGGAAAGGTTTTGGTACCAATAACTTCACCATGATCGTTACCAACAACGGAAGAACTACAGCTACCAGTTTCAGCGCAAATTTTAAAGCGCCCACTTCTTACATTATTGCAAATAACAGCATAGCTTTCACCAAAGTGGTTAACACAACAGAGAACAACATTAATTATAAAACATACACATGGCAGATCGATAAACTTGATCCTTTCCAGAGCCAGTTGATCTCTTTTACAGACAGTGTTGATGCAACGCTTGGTATAGGTAACAGCGTTTCAGTGAATGGTTGGGTTGATGGATTGAACAGTGATTGTACAACTTCTGACAATGCAGTTAATCAATCGTACACAATTGTAGGCGCAATTGATCCTAACGATATACAGGTTGTGCCTGTAGGCTATGGAAAAGAAGGATTTATACAGCCTAGCCAGTTATTAACTTATACAATTCGTTTTCAGAATAATGGTAACCATGCAGCTACTTCTGTACATGTTGAAGATGTGTTGCCCGACGGACTTGATCTTGCTACTTTAAAAGTTATAAGTGCAAGTCATGACGGTCTTAATGTAAGCATGAAGAGCAATACGGTGAACTTCAACTGGGATAACATTTATCTAAGCGATTCACTTACAGATGCAGGCAACAGCCAGGGTTATGTTACATTCAGCATTATGCCCGGCAAAAATATCAAAGCAGGTGCGGTGCTCCGTAACAGCGCAAGCATACAGTTCGATGCTTACCAGCCCACACAAACAAACAGGGTGCTTAATACCATTCAGTCTAAGCCACAGGAAGAGAATATGATAGAAGTGAAGACTTATCCAAACCCCGCTGCTGATGTATTGTTCATATCGCTTGTGCATAAGATGGGTAAGTTTACCAATAAAGTAGTTCGCCGAGTAGACCTGCTGGACCTTGGAGGAAGAGTTGTATTATCAAAGACTTTTAACAGCGCAGATGAGTTACGGTTAAATATACCAATTGTACTTAACGGCATGTACATGGTTAGAATTACCGATTCTGAAAATGTTTCTTATTCACAGCTTGTAATGTTTGGAAAACGCATGTAACTGTTTAATGCTGTTTAAACCATTAATGAAGCGGGAAGCAAAAGATGGTTTAATTTCTGATAGGCTAAAGGCAATTTTGTACCCGGCAGCAGTACAGAAATAAGCTTTGGTTGCGTCGCACACTTCGGCAGTAAAACCTTATTTAGCTTTTAACAGCCGTGGCAGAAATAATACTTTTTACTGTTGAGTATAAAAGTATATGATGATAAAAGCTGAGTAAATAATAAAAGCACAAAAGTGCGACGCAACAAAAGCCTAATTGATATTATTTTGCCTGGGTAATAAAAAAAACAGGCCTGGTAACATTTCGGGAATATGTTTTTTACGTACCCGAAATTATTGGCTGTATTAAATTAGTAAACTTTAATTTTTAAATAATCTTTCTATGAAATCATTTTGCTGTCATTATAAAAATAGTTCCTGGGTAGGTTGCGATAAATTGCCTGCAGAAGCTAAGGCTTGCCAGATTGCACTGGTATTTGGAGAACGTGTATTATTGGAACAAACAGATGTTATGCAAGAGGTAAAAAAATATTTCCCTTCTGCTGATGTTGTTACCTGCAGTACATCAGGCGAAATTTATGATAACACTTTTCACGACGATAGCATTGTAGTAACCGGTATTTATCTTGAACATACAAAGCTGGCTTACAGTTTAGTTAATATTGATTCATTTACTAATTCTTATGACCTTGGTAAATATGCTGCAGAAAAATTAGATAAGAATGGATTGTGTTATGTAATGCTGCTTTCAGACGGTAACCTTGTAAACGGAACCGAGCTTACAGAAGCAGTTAAGGACGGTCTCGATAATAAAATTACTGTTACCGGGGGGCTTGCAGGAGATGCAGCCCGGTTTGAAAAAACATTGGTTGGTTTAAATGCAGATATTAAGGAAGGCAACGTAGTATTGGTAGGGTTTTATGGTAATCGTTTAAAGGTTGGCTATGGTTTGAAGGGCGGTTGGGAAGAGTTTGGGCCTGAACGAATAATAACATCATCAGATGCAAACGTATTGAGAGAGATTGATAATGTTAGTGCCCTTGATTTGTATAAAAAATACCTTGGTAAGTATGCTGATGAATTGCCCGGCTCTGCGTTGCTTTTTCCGTTGGCAATAAAAATAAAGGAAGATGAGGCACCCGTGGTAAGAACAATACTTAAAATAAATGAGGTATCAAAGTCAATGACTTTTGCCGGCGATATGCCTGTCGGTGCAAGGGTTAGATTTATGAAGGCAGACTTTGACAAGCTGATAAATAGTGCGGGAGATGCTGCAGTAACGGCTAACACATTTTCTGAAACAAGCCCTTCGCTTGTATTGCTGATAAGTTGTGTAGGAAGAAAACTTGTGCTTGGAGACAGAACAAAAGAAGAGATTATTTCTGCCGTAAAGCACTTTCCTGCATCTTCAACTATTGCAGGATTTTATTCTTATGGTGAAATATCGCCGCAGAAGTCAATAAGCTGTAGCGATTTGCACAATCAGACTATGACCATTACTACATTTACCGAAGTTTAGATAATCAGACCTATACAATACATACTAATCCGTATCGCTGATTTCATTCTGTAATTGGCCAACCACAGTATTAAGTACGTTTATTGTTTTTTCTAATGATAAAGTAAGCTTTTCAGATGATGTTTCCCCATCTGGCATATTTTCCATAAACAGAATATCATCGGTAAGCAACCCTATTCCCATATTCTTCACAGATGGTTTCATCTTATGTGCAATTGATTTTATTTTATTAAAGTCATGGCTTTCAAAAGCTTGCTTTAGTTGCTCAGATGAATTGATGCACTCGGTAATGAATATCTGGATCATTTTCTTTACAAATGATTCATTCCCCCTGCTTATGCTTTTTAATTTGTCAAGATTGTAGATGAGATGCTGTTGTTTTTCTTCTGCGCTTTTTAATTTACTTCCTTTTAGTATAATTTCTTTTCCAAGCCATTTTGCTATTATAGAAACAAGGGCATCTTCTTCAAAGGGTTTTGCAAGGAAATCATTCATGCCAGCTTGCATGCATTTTTCCTGTTCCAATTTTAATGCATTTGCGGTTAAAGCAATAATGGCGATATTTTCACTTACCTGCTCTCTTATAATATTTGTTGCTTCAAAGCCATCCATCTCTGGCATACGTACATCCATAAGAACAAGATCGTAATTAGCTTTACGCAGCATATCAACGGCTTCCCTGCCGTTTGCAGCATTGTCGACCACAGCACCATATTGCTCCAATATAGTATTAGCAACAATACGGTTCATTTCATTGTCTTCTGCAAGTAGTATTCTACTGCCTTTTAAGAGACTTTTATCAGAGATTATTTCATCTTTTACGGGCAGATCAGCAACTGTGCCAACTAAAAGGGGAATAGACACACATACAGAAGTGCCAGCCCCTTTTTCACTTGCAACTTGTATGGTACCATCCATCATTTCTACCAATTGTTTGCAGATGCTCATTCCAAGGCCTGTACCTCCATAGCGCCTGCTGATGCTTTCATCTTCCTGCGAGAATTTATTGAATAATGTTTCTAAAAATTCATCCGTCATACCTACACCAGTATCTGTTACAGTAATCTTTATTTGTTGTTGACTTTCTAACTGCTCATCTACAATGCAACTGATATTAATGCTACCTTTTTCGGTGAACTTAATGGCGTTACTCAAAAGGTTTAATAATATTTGGTTTAGCCTGTATGGGTCTCCAATGAACACTGGTGCAACATATGAACTGATCGAACTTTCGTAATGCAGGCCCTTCTCCTTTAGTTTATAATCAATAACCTCAGAACAATTAGCAATTACATTTTTTATACTGAACCCAATCTTTTCCAATGATAATTTACCTGATTCAATTTTAGAAAAATCAAGAATGTCGTTTATTATTACTAATAAATTTTCAGATGCATTTGTGATTGCGTTAAGATAACCGCGCTGCCTTTCATCTAATAATGTTTTCTTTAACTGCCTGCTCATGCCCATTATCGCATTCATGGGTGTTCTGATTTCATGGCTCATATTAGCAAGAAAAATTTCTTTTGCTATCGAGGATTCTTCTGCGTCTTTTTTTGCAAAACGCAATTGCTGCTCCAGGTTTTTCTGTTTGGTAATATCAAGATGAATACCGATCGATCCTGTGAAAATACCAGATTCGTCAATCAAGGAAGCCCCACTTATCAGCCACCATTTTTTTTCGCCATTCTTGTTATTCACGGCCAGTTCATATGCTTCCGAAATGCCATTTTTGCGTTTTTCATTGACCTCGTCCCGAATAATTTTTGCCGATTCACCCAACAATAAATCAAAAGTTTCCTTGCCTGTTACTTCATAAGAGTCGTAACCACTCATGTTACAAAATGTTTGGTTAGCAAATAATATTGTACCATCTTTATTTACTTCTACCAGGCCCAGATTCATATTTGTTATAAGCATTCTGTATTTTTCTTCACTTCGCCTTATGGTTACTTCGGCTATTTTTCTTTCTGTAATGTCGATGCCATATCCTATAACTAGCTTTACCTGATTATCGTTATCAAGAACAGGGAACATTCTTCTTAAAATATATTTTTCTTTCCCTTCTTGTGTTAATATTTTTTCTTCCCATTCTTCTGCGCTTGCAGAACTCAGTACGTTATTAAAAAGCGTTCTTCTGCCTTTAGCAATATTCAATGATATGTTTTTAACAATGCAATAATCTTCATCTTTTTTACCTATGATCCATTTTCTAATTGCATTATCCCCAATGGCCTTTGGGTTTACAAACAGGTATTCGTGGTTGGTATTAAAAACTGCAATATCAGCAGGCATATTGTTCAATATGTCTTCATAAAATTTTCTTTGCTTTTCCAGGCGTTCTTCCGCATTTTTTCTTTCAGTAATGTCTAGCATAAAGCCCGTATAAACTTTATTGCCTTTCTCAGTTTCATAAGAGAATGAGGAATGCACCGAATGCCACTTGATTTCTTTCCCGGGAATAGTTATTCTGGATTCATCATAAAAAGGTTCGAGAGTCTCTTTGCAATGTTTATTTTTCTTATTAATCCGTTCCCTGTCATCAGGATGAATGTAACTTAGATAATTTACAAAATCCTCGGTTTTAATGCCAAAAAGTCGTTCAATAGCAGGGCTTATATATTTAATACCTTCAGTGCCATCAGCGCAAAATTCATATTCGTACAGAACGCCTGGTATGTTTTCTGAAAGTGATTGAAATTGTTTAAACCTGTTCGAAAGTTCTGTTTCAGTTTGCTTTATATGAGTAATATCGGTATGCGTACCAATCGAGTTTAACGGGCGGTCATCCTCCGATCTTTCTATAAGCATCCCTCTGTCCAGTATCCATTTGTAAGAGCCGTCTTTACACCTAAGCCGGTATGTAAGCGAGTGTTGGCTTTGTAAATTGTATAGGTACCTTAAATCATTTTGACGCAGCAATTCCTTATCATCCTGATGAACATGTAACATCCAGTCATAATCTTTTTGTACTTCATCTTGCTGATAGCCCAACATTTGTGCATATTCGCTGGAGTAAGAACCCCTGTTATTTTCAAAATCGTATCCCCATACGCAAACCCCCGAACTTTTTAAGGCAAAATTCCACAGTTGCTGGCTTTTCCGCAGCTCTTCTTCAATTTCTTTAATTGAAGTTATCTCTGTATGTGTACCAATAATTTTTAAAGGTTTCCCATTAACGTGTTTTTCAATTACTACACCCCGGTCGAGCACCCATTTTACTGCACCGTTTTTGTGAACTATTCTATATTCCAGTGAATGATGATCAAGAACCCCCTGCTTATACAGGGAGTCATTTTTAATAAGCATGGCTTTATCATTCTCATGCACTGCATTCCACCAGGCTTCAGCATTTTTCTCAATATTGGTGTTCGATATACCAAGCAAAGTATGGTCAGATTTCGAAAAACTTGTGATGCCTGAACTAAAATCATGTTCCCATACATTGTCGCCAAAAATTTCCATTGCAAAACGTAGCTTTTGCTCAGATTCTTTTAGCTTTTTCTGTATTTCTTTTTCCTGTGTTATATCTTCTTCAATTGCGAAAAACCCCTGCAGTTCTCCTTTAGGATTTTTTATAGTTTGCCCTTGTATTCTTACCCAATATTTTCTTCCATTCTTTGCATAGTTTATGATTTCTGTGTTGAATGGCTTACCTGACATAATCTGTATCTTGAGATATTCAACCGTAAGGGGATCGGTTTCTTCCCCTTGCAAAAAATGGCCGGGTTTTTTACCTTTTGCTTCTTCTGCTGAATACCCGGTCATACTTGTAAAACTCTTATTTACCCAGCCAATACAACCTTCTTCATCTGTAATGATTACGGCATTAATATTATCTTCCGCTATCTGCGATAATACCCTCAGTCGTTCTTCATTTTGTTTTTGCAGTGTTATATCGGTTCCATAAACATTGAAATATTGCTGATCCTCGAGGTATTTGATTGAAAATGAATAACTGCACATTTCACAAGTGGCTTCAAAAGTATTGATGGTATTCCGTGCAATGTTTTCATGAACAATTTTTTTCCATAGTTCTATGCGTGTATATAATGCATCATTGTAAAAAAAGTTTGTTAGTTTTTCAGCCGCGGGATTCATTAGTATTATTTCGCCCGCCATATTTAATCTTAGTATGGGATTGGTATCCTGCATGGATATCAATGCAAGGTCTTCTATTGACTTCGTAGCTGCAATCAATTCCTTCTTCTGCTGGTTAATCGTACTTAACAGTTCTTTAAGCTCGTTGTTTCCGATTTCCTGGGTTTTCAGTACGTGTAACAAATCTATTAAAGGATCGTGAAAGGCAAAGTCATGAAGTGTAAGATGGTTTTCTTTTACCTGCTCTATTGATCCGAACCATGGAGAACCAATAAATAAAATATTATTACTTTCTTGAAGCAACTCAAACTGCCCACGCAGAATTGTTTCATTATCTCTTGCTTCGAGCACAATCAATTGGTTTACCAGGCCGTTTAAGGCAGCAATATCAGGAGCTTCGGTAAATGGGCGTTTTACAATAAACTGCTCATTAAATATTTTGTTGTTACAACCTGCATAAATTTTTTCCAGCGATTTGCCGCAGGAAATTATACGCATTCCGGTGTCTATAAGAATATAAAATGGAAAAAGTTTTGTAAGTTGGTTTGTGTTAAATGAAAACGTATTTTCCATAATATGGGTTGTTGTTAACCTATTTCAGGTATCTGTTTTCAAACAATTATTGTAGTTAGAAATTAATGTATTTTTTAGCCCATCTGTATAACTTCAGTCATCGGTTATTGCGTAGCACTCTTGTACGTTCTGCCGGTTGTGAGCAGCTGAAGGATGATATAAACCCTGAAGCGTGCGACGCAACGATGCATCATATTTATTCTGCTGCCGGGCTCATAATTATTTCCAGCTTACATTAAACACTTCATGCGTATCGCCGGCATCGCGGCTTTTTATCAGCACAATTTCTACCGGGGTATTATACATTTTACCCAGCCCCTGCAACAAGCCTTTTACAAAATCTTTCAACCCTTCTCTTTTAGAAAAATAATGTACGTTAACGCTGTTACTCTCAACATCACTTATTTTAAATTCGGGTGGAGTTAGTTTTGGGTAAATAAGCATAACCCGGTTATGAAACAAAGGAAGGTTTACAAGGAATTCCCGCAAGGAGTTGCCGCCGGCTTCCATAAGGCCACCATATTTTTCTTTACCTGTTTTTAAAACCCACCACTCACCAAATGCAATCATTACCTCTTCAACAGGCATGTTCATTTCTTCTGATATGGCACCGGCAAGCTGGTAAGTTATCGCATCGTCGTAGGGTTCGCTACTTATAAAATAATCGTCTTTCACGCCGCTACGTTTTTTGGCAGCGTTCCATTTTTCTTCGCCAAAGTTTGCTTTAACGAGGTCTTCGATTGCTTTGTTTACAACACCGTACATAAAATGGAGTTTAGATTTCTATTTCTTTTAGCTGAATCATTTTATAAATTGTTGATTTACCAATGTCAAGCTTGTCTGCAACTTTTAAAACGTTGTTACCGTATTTGTGCAGGTAATGCTTTATTATGTCTATCGTATAGTCTTTTAGTGTTTTTTCTTCGTGTAGTAAAGCTTCTCCGCGTTTAATTGAATTGAACTGAAGGTCTGTTGCAGTGATTTCTTTTTCGTTGCATACAACCGCAGCCAGTTCGGTTACAGCTTTTAATTCTCTTACATTGCCCGGGTAATTGTACTTAAGTAATTTTTCTTTGGCATCAGCAGAGAGCTGCATGTTAGGCAGTTTATTTTCTTTACAAAATTCTTCGAGAAAGAATTTTGCCAGAAGTATAATGTCGTTATCGCGGTCTCTTAATGGTGGTAATTCTATTGGTAAACCGATTAAGCGGTAATAAAGATCTTCCCTGAAGTTGCCGTTTTTTACTTCTTCCATCAGGTTCTTGTGGGTTGCAACTATAATTCTTACATCAAATTTCACTACTTCGTTTCCACCTACTCTTGTAATTTCTCTTTCCTGTAAAACACGTAACAATTTGCTTTGCAGGCTAAGATCCATTTCTCCCATTTCATCCAAAAAAAGTGTGCCTTTGTGCGCCTCTTCAAATTTGCCAATCTTTCGTGTTATGGCCCCGGTAAAGGCACCCTTTTCATGCCCAAAAAGTTCACTTTCTATCAACTCTGTCGGAATAGCCGAAACGTTAACGGCGATAAAAGGTTTCTTTGCCCTGTCTGAATGGTAATGTACAGCCTTGGCTACGAGTTCTTTGCCGGTTCCTGTTTCGCCGGTAATAGAAATATTGATATTAGTGCGAACCGCTTTTTCTATTAATGAAAATGTTCTCTTAATGGCATTACTGTTGCCTTTAATCAAATTATCAAAATGGTATTTTTTCCCTAATTCCTCCCGAAGCTGCTCGATTTCTTTTTTTAGCGACTGTTTCTCCCTGATTTTTACAACGGCATTCCACAAAAGATCTTTTGTGGAATCATCTTTAACCAAATAGTCTGATATGCCTTTCTTTAGTAAGGAAACTGCTGTAGAAACATCGTCCTGTCCACTAATTACTATTACAGGTATTTCAGGACTGATGTCCTGTATCATTTTGTACAGGGCTTCGCCGTTCACATCTGGCAATGAATAATCAATGGTAATAAGATTGGGTTTCAGATGGAGGTTTGCAATGCAATCTTTACCTGTAATAAATCTGGTAATACTATAATCTGGGTTCAGGCTAAGGTGGTACTCGAGTATTTCACCATACCACGGGTCGTCCTCTACTATGAAGATTTTATAGTTTTCCACTTTTTGGATTTTTCCGAATATATGCAGAAATTTCTATTTGAATTTTTTTTTAAGCGAAATTTATATACGGTTCTCTATAGTTTTAATGTACCTGTACCAACGAAAGAATAAGTTATTAAATTTAAGCAGCCTGGTATACAGCAAAATAAATAATGCCTGGGCTATAATAACAATTGTTATATCAATAAATCGTGAGGCTGCAACAGAAAGGATGATCATGATAATTTGCATGCTTAATAATTTTTTTGTGGCTTGGGAGTGTACCATATAATGCTTAATCAGCCAATGATGTAAATGATTTTTATCTGCTGCGAATGGTGATTTACCTTTTTGCATACGTTGGTAAAATACCCTTACGGTATCAATCACCGGTATAATAACTGCGGCAGAGATCATCAGCATGAAGGTTACAGAAAAGGGGTTATTTATTGCATAAGATTTTTCAATCAGCATGATACCTGATGTAACCGTTAAAAAGCCGAAGAACAAGGAACCGCCATCACCCATAAATACTTTTGCAGGACGCCAGTTGTATTTCAGGAACACAAGTAATGCTGAAATTAACGGTAAGAATAGCAGCAACCATTCCTGCTGGCCGGTTATTAAAGCAATTACAGAAAGAATAGTTAGATTAACCACAGAAAAACTTCCTGCGAGTCCATCAATACCGTCTATAAGATTGAAGGCATTGGTAACTCCTGTTATTACTATAACAGTTAAAATATATTGTACCGCAACCGGAATCTCATAGATGCCAAAAATGCCATGTAAGGATGAAAGCCTTATGCCATTCATCGCCACATAAATTGCGCAAACTATCTGAATGAAGAAGCGCAAGGCAGCAGATATATTCAGCCTGTCATCAACAACTCCTGTTACCATTAATACAACAAGACAAACGGCAAAAGCCATATTGTTGCCGAGTAATGTATGTAGTGAAGGCACGATAAAAGAGGTAATCATTACAGATATAACGATCACCATGCCGCCAATTGCAGGTATAGGAAATTTGTGCAACTTTCTTTCATTTGGTATATCAACAAGCTTTAGAGCCGGACTTAATTTGATTAACATAGGCAGTATTAGCATTGCTATGATCGTTGTGGCCAGTATTGGTGCTAGATATGCAATTAGTTGTTCGGTATTCATAATTGTATTTTTATAAGTGTAGGGTTTGGGTATTATCTTTTTTCAAAAAACATTGAAGGGTTTTGCAAATGCCCCAGCTCTTGCTGTAACAATTTTCTTTGAGATATTTTCTGCGATGCTTCGGGTACGAGTGCAGATTTGGAAGAAGTTCTTAATACTTTCTCGGCAAGGAACGCGTATTTTTTTGCAATCACTTTCCAGGTATATCTTCTGTCTGCGATGGTTTTCATTTCACTCCCTTTCTTTTTTAAATCAGCAATTTTTGTTGTACTGATGATGCGCTCAAGCTCATCTGCTGTTTTAAAATAGAATGCCTTACCCTCTGTTGTTGTTTTATTATAGTTTACCCCAAAAGCGACTATGGGCAATCCAAGATACATCGCTTCAACAAGCGATGGGTTGGTGCCACCGGCACTGTGGCCATG
This sequence comes from Chitinophagaceae bacterium UBA4407, assembly GCA_002390845.1. Lineage (GTDB taxonomy): Bacteria > Bacteroidota > Bacteroidia > Chitinophagales > Chitinophagaceae > Limnovirga. The sequence goes on from DGQT01000027.1 coordinate 50,467, forward strand.
AACATAAACAAGGCAGTTACCACGCAAAAGGTCTAGCTCACGCTGGTTGTAAATAGGATCAAGCAGGTGAATATTGCTGAATTGCTCATACTTCTCTTTCACTTCTTTTCCATATTCACTGTTATTCCAGTTGCCTACAATTACAAGCGTGTGCTTTGGCAATCTTGAAAATGATTCTGTAACAAGATGAATATTGTTTTCGGGTTCAATACGGCAAACCTTAAACGCATATGGTTTGTTGAGGAATGCATATTTTTCTTTGTCTGCCAATGTAGGTTTTACCGCAATGGTATGATCGGCTCCATATTCGATAATGTGGCTGAGTGTTTTATATCGTATGGCAGTATAATCCTGTATTGATTCGTTGTCTGAAATATCAGCATGTGAAAATTTTACTGCCAGCCATTCTGCCGCAAACAAATACAGCCTGGCCGCCTTACTCCATTTGTTCCTTTTCCACTCAATACCATCGATGGAGATGATAATCTTTTTACTGGTGAACAAGCGCACAACCGGCAACATAATACCGCCTGAAACACCGAGTATCAGCAACACATCTGCAAAAAACATTGCATGAAGAATACTGATACAATCGTAAATAATGCTCTGGATGCCGTTTGCATCAAAAGGAAGATAAACCAGGCGTGCTCCTTTATAAGTTGCGGGCCGCTGGCCTTTTGCGTACTTCTTTTTTGTGCAGTAAACGGTAAAGTCAAAATCGCCGGAAAGTTCTTCCACCAGGTGGTCGGTGAGTGTTTCAAAGCCACCATATTTTGCCGGTATTCCCACCGTTCCTATCACTGCTATTTTTGTACTGTTCATGGATTTAAGAGTTTGGATCGTTATAAGCCGATATTGTGCCAAATGCTGAAATGCTTACTGGTAAAGGGTTTTGCTTTTTTCTAAAGCCCCAGTCTTTCCATATAGCGGAAAAGCATTCCATATAATAAAGTGCCCTCCTGCTTCTTCTATTTGCAATTTTCCATCATGGAAAATCATTCCATTGCTGCATAGAGAACAAATTGCACAAGAGCGACGCAACGAAAGTTAAATAATGAATCTGCGGCCTGGTTCATAAAAAAAATAAAGACAATTATGTACCCAACAGTTTGTTTTCATGGCAGCAATTGTTGCGTCGCACACTTATACGTTCGTATTTCTATGGAACAGTTATAAGGAAATAATAAAGCCCCGATTGGGGCTTTATGGTATGCTGTCAGCGTTTGTTTAACCCGGATTTTGCAGTTGGGTGTATTGGCTGTTAGAAGCTGAGTAATATTCCTTAGTTCAAGTGTGCGACGCAAGGAACGATGCCATAAAAATCTACTGCCTGGCCCAAAAAAATTCTACTGCAAAATTTGGGTTTAAGCAATTTTTTGAAAAATCATGTCGATGCTTCCATTAAATCTTAACGGGCTAAAATTCGCTGCATTTTTTGAAGCTGTATCGGCCATTTTTTTGTACATATCTGGCGATGAAGCAAGCAGTTCAACTTTTCTTGAAAGCTCCTCCATATTGCTTGAATTAACATAGAATCCATCCTGGCCTTCATGTACCAATTCTGTTACACCACCTGCAGGCGGAACGATTACGGGCCTTCCGCATTGCATGGCTTCCAGTACAGTCATACCAAAGGTTTCGATCCATTCATCGGGATTGGAAAGATTTACCACAAGATGGCATAATTTGTAAAAGGGAACGGTATCGCTCTTGGCAGAAAACATAAAACAGTTGGCTGGCGCATTTACCGATTGCCTGAAAGTTTCCATGTCTTTCTCAGCCGCGTTAAGCACAAGAATAAAATTAATATGCGGTAATTTTTTTGAAAGATCTACGAACTCGTATATGCCTTTATATTTTTTTAGGGAGCAGAGCATGAGTACCGTGAAAGGCCACAGTTTGTTATTATTAGCGACCAGTTTGGTTTCTTCGATAAAATTTTCGGGAAGTGTATTGTACACTACTTTTATAACAGGCTTAATAAAATTAAACTGCTCTTTTACAAAGTTCGACACGAAGATGATCTCCAACGCTGTTTTCTCTGCAACTGTTGTCAGAAAGTTCTTCAGCCCCTGTGGTTTTACGCTAACTTCATGTATGTGGTAAACCACCTTACAGCCCCTTAGTTTTGCGGCAAGCGCAGCTCCGAATGGTAAAAGTGTATTAATGTAAAGGGTATCCTTCCTGCTGATATTGAAAAGTATTTTTACAAATAAGTATGTTTGAGCGAAAAGGAACAGTGCAAGCAAAATGAATTTATTTGAATGCCACTTGTAAAAAATATTATGCTGGTTTATACCGGGAATATTGCTCAGGAAACCATCGCCCGATGGTGTTGCGGTATAAAGGTCAACTCTGTTGTTTTTTGATAAGGTGATTAACGCCTGCCTGAATACCAGCGGGCTTCCGCTTCTGTCGTTTAATAAATGTACTGCAACAATTCTTTGTTTGGTGAGTGGCTTATCGCTGCCAACCTGTGCAGCTTTTTTGTTTTTAGCTGTCAGCACTTTACTATAAATACTGTTCAACTGATCGCCTTTGATATCCCAGTTGAATAAATTATGGTAACGTTCTGTTGCAAGCAGGCTTTCTTCTTTGTAAAATAATTTATCGGAGAAAAGCCTGTACAGGTTTTCCGCGTAGCTGTTAATTCCTTCTTTGTAAGACCTGTAAGGAACTGCGAGTTTTGAAGACGGATGAATAAACTCACCAGGCCCGCAATTGTCCCAGCATAAAACAGGTAAACCATAACTCATTGCTTCCGGCACTACCATGCCTGCACCTTCATGTGAAGGAAAAAGAAATACCGAAGAAGAACTGAACAGATCCATCATTTCTGTTCTTGGTATCCAGTTGATGATCTTTGTGCAATGTTTTATACCTTCTGCTGCAATCATACCCTCGAGCAATTGTTTTTGTTCGCCGGTACCAACGAGTACCAGTTCTGTTTTTGTTTTTTGTTCGGCAGATAATTTATTGTAGAAAGCGGCAAAGCTTCTGATGGTTACATCAAAACCCTTTAGTGCTACAAACCTACCTGATGAAATAACCCTGAATATTGGTTTTTCAACGGCAGCGGTATTGATCATTTCTGAAGCTACAGCCGGAATGATGCTGTATTTATCCCTTGCTAATTTTAGTTTTTTTGGTGCTTCGCTGTTAATGCACACAACGTGATCTGCTTTTTTGCGGGAGATAAAAACAAACGGATCCAGCTTCCAGAAAATATTTTTTAATAACCAGAGATAGCGGTCTTTCAGGTATTCTTTTTTGCCATATTGATCAATCACAAATTGCTTTGGAATTTTTGGGTGATGGCCTACAGGTCCCCATACCAGTGGCTTTCCGAGAATCCACAAAAACGTTGGTGTCCAGTCGTTGTGAAAATTCAGGTTGTGGGCAATATCAAAAGAGAGCTTTTTGCTTTTCAGCCAAACTGCCAACGTAAACTGCCACATGTAGAAATAAATGAGTGAAAGCAACGGGCCTTTCTTCCACCAGATTAATTTCTTTGGCCAGTCGAAATACATGAACGTAATCCTGTCAAAACGAGCTTGCATTTCAGGATTTTCGGTTTGGTATCTTTCAATATGGGGCCGGTTGTTTTTCCTTGTTACTGCGATCACGTTATTGTGGCGTGCTATCTGCATAACAAAGTTCCATCCGGTGCCATCTTCCGATCCGTTGAAAGGGTTGATTGCGTATGCTGTTACAAGAATTGTATTCATTTTGGCTATTCTTAAGGGGTTAATTTAATTGCTGGGTTTTTATCTTGTCGAAGACAGTAGTAAGTGTATCGTTCATCTCAATATTGCTGATCGCTATATAGGCTGATCGTTTGTATTTTCCTGACAGTGATTCAAAAAGATCGAGGTAATCGGCGGTAAGTGTTTTTATGGAGGCCTCATCCATTTCCTGTTTACGTTTAAGGATGGTTTCTGCAGGCGCATATAAAAAGAAATTTATCTCTGGCTTAACAAGGAACTTATACAACCAGGACGTAAATGATTTTGGAAGGTCTATATTGCTTCTGCGGCTGTCATTGATAAAGTCAAAGTAGTAACGGTCGTAAACAACCACGTTTCCACGCCACACATATTTCGCCTGCACATAAAACTGCCCCAGCAAATAGTCGATATAGTAGTACGCAAACCTGAACAAAGAGGAGATGCTGCTTTTGTTTTTACCTTGTCTTGGCATTGTGTTCGCCGACATTTGCTCCGCAGCTTCACGACCGTGTTTCCATGCACTGAGCATGGGCAATACAGAAGGGCGGTGCCTGAGTACCACAACTTTTCTACGCAGGTTTTTTTCCAGGAAATTTTTTGTTTTGTTGATGATGGTTGTTTTTCCGGCGCCGTCAACACCACTGAATGTGATGATATATCCTGCTGATGGTTTCATGTTTCTTATGTTGTCCCAGAAATAGTTGAGTTGATTTCTCAGTTTGGAAAGACCTTTATTTTCCGGGCGGTTTTTTACCTGATCAAATATTTTGCTTGTCTTTTCTTTATCATTTTTCTGCAGCTCTTCATAGTTCATAGCCAGGCCCGGCATAGTATTATTAATCACAGGCATAATTTGCTGTTCGTATTTTTTGTACCATTGAGAATACTTTTCCGGGATGTTGCTGTTATTGAGTTGGTAGAACTGCATCGTGTACAGAAAATCATAAGCTGCTCCTGCGACTTTTACACCGTTTAAATTTACTGCCGAAGAACTGATCACTTCTTTTGCATCAAGAAAATTCCACTGTTTTCTTTTGAAGTCATGTATCAGATCAAAATATAATAGGCTATTATCGCTCAGCAATAACTCAACCTGTTTCATATATGTCTTGCCAATTACTTTAACTTGTTTAACTAGGGCATTTTTTTTAAAACGACTGATAAGCTTTTCCGCGTTGTTCTTTTCAATGCAGATATCCATATCCGAAGATTCGGGCAGGTCATCAATTTTATCAAGCGTAAACTTCATCGCCGCGTAAGGCATGCTGTGCAGGTAGAACATTGCATCATGCAATACAATCTTTCTTGCAGGCATTACCGCAGACCTGTTCAACCAATAAGTAAGCGCTTCATTCCACACATTTAACGAGAGATTTACCTGCGCATCCCATATTGGCTGTTTTGCATACACCGGCATATAGTGGCTCATCACTTTTGCCAGGTAACATTGTTCAGCCAGTTCTGTACAGATATTGTGTTTGCTGATAAATTTCTTCCACTGTGGCTGCGCAAACAATTCATCCAACTCTTTTCTTATTTGTGCATATGGTTTTAAACCTGCGAGTGAGTTTGACTGATACACAAAATGAAACGCATCATAAAGTGCCGGCATCTGGGTTTCAAATAATTCCCAATCAATCATCACCAGTTTATCCTGTTCCATGTAAATATTCCACGGAGTAAAATCACCGTGCGCTGTGCTCACCTGCATTGAATGCCTGCTTTTCAGGAACGAAACGAGTGTTACATATTTAAAACAAAAACTCTCAGCGATTCTTTTGTCCTTCCATTCATTCATGCTTTCGGCAGTTTGCACAGTTTTTTCAAACCATTCGCTGTCTTCGATCGTTGCTTCTTTTAAATCAGTTTCAAGCCACATGGTAAATGCTTTTACGGGTATTTGATTGATACGGTCTGTTTTTGTGATGCGCTCATTCATCACATCGGTTTGTGTAAAGAGAAACATGGAATTGCTCAGGCATTTTGGTGCGCTGATCAGTTCATTCGATAATTTGCCGGCTGAGTGTAAAACAGCGGCTTCATCCTTTAATTCAGCCGATGCTTTTGGCGAGAATGCAAACCGCGTAAACATGCTTTCCTGCTTCCCATTCATATGCCACAACAAAACTTTGTCTTTTGTAAAAGCGGTAGTAGCAAAAAGTGCCCAGCTATTCAGCGACGGCTTTAACGACTCGTTGCAATACAATTTAAAGTGGCCATTGCGAAGCATATTCTTTGCGCCTAAAGAGAAGCCGAGGCTGATCATCTTTTTGATCGCGGTAGAGCGCATGTTATTACTGTGATAAAATCTCAGGAATTCGGGTTGCTTTGATGTGGATGGGTAAATCCAGCGAATGCTTCCGTTTGCGTTCAGCATATAGCTACAATCAATGGCAACGCTGCAGTCGCTCGTTTGTTCGAGGGAAATCTGCAAACCGGCTGTGCGCAGGTTTACGATGATTTCTTTAAGGCGTGTATTGTTTTTTGATCTTTGCACATTCTGCTTTTGTCTATTTATATGCCAAGATGGAAACTTGCATAAATAATTGATTTACAGTAGCTGTTTTTGCTGTATGTCTGGTGCCACTCTATCCGGCGGATAATTAATCCATAATGTGGAATCGGGGAAATGCCTGTGTACCCAGCTTTTTTTCCTTATGGCATCGACTGTTGCGTCGCACTCTTCAGCCTCCGGAACTTTATGCGACTGAAGGCTTGTATGCAATTTTATTAATCATCATTTTTACTGCCAGCGAATTCCAAATGCCCTTATGGAAGGCAAAATCCAAATCATTTATATAAGACAATGTATAAATGAAAAATGGCAACCATAGTGGCCGCCATTCTCTAAAAATTCACCAATCAAAAACCTATGCTGCTTTCAAAACCAATCTGTCGCTTTTCTTTCTTGTAAAAACTTTGTTTAACCCGAGAACAGGCAATTCAATGATATAGTAAGAGAGCGATGCAAGCCCTGTCGCTATAATAAAAACCAAACAATAAAAGGAAATAAAGTAAACAACGGGCACCGATTGTAATACTGGTACTTTAGCGAAAACAAAAGACACCGCGTAAACAACGAACATGTGATACATATAAATACCGTATGAAACTTTGCCGAGGTAATTTAAAACCGGGTGTTCTAATGTAAAGATTCTTTTCTCGTTCACGCTAACGTTCACAATCAGCCAGCCGAACAATAAACCAAGTGGCAGAGGAATAAGCACTTCTCCTACAACCGTTTTCTGGTAGAAAAAGAAAAAGCCGATGATGAGTGCTGTAAGCATTAGTTGTAAAAAACGGCTGCTGAAAACTTTTAGTTTAAGCAGTTTACTTTTATGATGAAACACAAGCCAGGCAAAGCCTGCGCCCATTCCCATATAATGAAACTGCAGTGTTGAAATCACTTGCTTTACGCCATCCGAGTAATGAAAAACATTCAATGTATTCAGGATGTTCACCGCAAGTGATATCAAAGAAACTATTGCGATAAGTAAAGGGAGTTTTTTTATAAAGCGTTTTGATAAAGGTGCCCAGAAAAGATAGAATTGCTCTTCCACGGCTACGCTCCATGTTACGTGCAAAATTCCGCCAACATGATAAAGACTGTTCATTACGTTGGCAAGAAAAAAGGAATACAGAGTAATGGCGAGTGCGTGTGAATAATTGTCATCGTATTTTAAACCCAATTGCGGAACAAGTTGCCAGTAAAAGAAAGTGCCGGCAACGATCACGATAAAATATAATGGCCATATTCTGAATACACGACGCAGATAAAAGTTTCGAATGCTGATAGTGCCTGTTTTGCTATCTTCTTTCAACAACAAATAAGTAATAAGAAAGCCTGAAAGCACAAAGAAAAAAGACACTGCATACAAACCTTTGAACAGAACAGGAAATGCAGGTAGTTGTGGCAAACCTGATATACCCTGGTTATTGTGTATATGCATTACAATCACCAATGCCGCTGCTATAAAGCGCAGTGCATTAAGACCGGGAAACCAGTCATGCTTTAGGGGCTGGGGCTGCGGCTCAACAACCTTCATGTCTTTGCTTTTTTTGAACGGGTTGAATATTTTAGTATAAGGCATTGTAAAATTATTTTGTTTGTGTTTTCGATTACTGTGCCAATTGTTTCAACCTTCTGAAACCCTTAACTGTATTGATTTTTGTTATTTCATGACTTTTGGTTTATTCTCGTGGATAGAGGATTTTCCATAATACGGAACACATTTTTATATGAAAACCGGTGTACTGGTAAATTTTCAATTTGTATGAGTGCCTGAATTCTGAGATGTGTATTTGCAATGCCATGCTTGTTCGATAATTGTAAAAGCTATTGACTGTACTTTGATTGATTAAGAGATCATTGCTATGTTTAAAGCAACATACATTGAAGTTTAAGATGCAACGGGCTACCGGTAAAGTGATATGGCTGTTTATTAAAAGATTTTCTTTGAAGCTGTATGAATTTTCTTTGAACTGTTTAATTTGAAACCAGACGATGCCATTTTTACAGCAGATGAAAGGATTGCGACGCAACAAAGATGCCATAAAAATTATAGCTGGTATTATAATAAATAACTTTCGGGCAGCGCCTTAGATTATGATAAAGCAAGTTCGGGGCGGCGATGGCGCAGGTAGATTTTCTCTGATGGTGTAAGCCTTTTATGGATCTGCATGCTTATATAAAAAATAAGCAACTGATAAAAAAGAATACCGTAGTTGGTTTCTCCAAAGATACCGAATTCGGTCATGGAATTGATCATTACCGGAATGATAATGCCAAGCGACATTAATTTTTTTTCTTTTTCTGGCGTGGTAAGAAATCCTTTGAACGTAAAAATGAGTTGAAACAGCACTACAGTAAAACCAATGAGCCCCAGGTTCATGATCACCTGTACGATGGTATTGTGGGCCATGCTTGCTGTATAAGTGTGTACACTGGAAAAATAGGTTGTATATGCAATGCGCATAAATCCGTAGCCAAGCAATGGTTCTTTTGGAAGGCCTTCAGTCAACAATGCCGTCCAGAAAGGCAGCCGGCCTGTCATACTCATTACTTCATCAAGACCCCCGTTGCCTTCTGACTTTACGATCATTGTACTTACTGCAATCGGAAGAATCATTACTGCACCAGCATACATGGCAATTTTGAGTTTTGTATTCGTTGACTGGTTGATGTGAAAAAAGATAATGATAAAACAACCGATGGTGGTAGACCTTGAACCGGTGAGCACAATACCATAGAGGAGGATGAGAATTTTTATAACGGTCCAAACCCTGTATCCTTTATCGTACAGGCAAAAGATATAACAGGAAACGCCTACTGCACTTAGCATTCCAAGCTCGTTGGGGTTCATGATAAATCCGCCAAGCCTGAACTCTTCTCCTTCATGTGACATACGCATGAATACGCCGGGATTTACGAAATAGCCGATCACAAAAATGAGTATCAGCATGAAGATCGCGTGACCAAGTACCCGGTATATTTTTATTTTGGAGTCAGGGAAATAAACATCAAGCAGAATAAAGGAGCCAATAAAATAGTAAGCAAACACCAGGCTTTCCACATCCATAAACCATTGCAATGCAGAATAGGAAACGTCTGTGCTCCATAAGAAGGAAAGAAGCCCGAGCCCGAGATACACCGCATAAAGCATGGGTGACAACACATTTGCAAAACTAAAAGAAGGTATTGCACCACGTTTTACGATCATCTGGAAAACATAGTAAATGGAAATAGTCATTAACAGCCGCGATACAAGTTTGAATACTTTATTGAAACCGGCGCTATCACTCCATGCAAAATATCCGCCCAGCATTACAAAAATGATAATGACCAGCAGGAAGCTTATTTTTTTATAGAATTTTCTATGGCCTTTTTCTTTGAGCATTTCTGTTTATTGGCAGTTCTTTAAATTGGTAAATTGCCAGGTGATTAATCTATTCGGCAGTTACATTTTCCTGTTGCAACATTGCGTGTTTTGTGAAATAAGCTTCTTTGTATAGTTTGTTAAGTTTTGCAAGAACGGTGTTCCAATCGAACGCTTCTTCAATCATCTGCAGTGCATTTTTTTTCAGCTGTTCCAATTCATTGTTGAAGTATATTCTTTTGTATATGCTGCTAAGCCCCTGATAAAATTCTGTTGCGTTGAGGCTTTTCATGGAATGCCCGGCGTCGAAAGCTGTAACAAAATCGCCTATATTGGTTTCTTCTGAAACAACAGAGGGAAGCCCGAGCGCTGCAGCTTCAACAATAGTTGCTGGCAAACCGTCTGAACGTGATGGATGCACGAATACATGGCATTGCTGAAGCAGTGCAACTTTTTCATCTCCAAACCTGCTGCCCATTAATTCCACTGCATCTTCAATACCTAATTGCTTTATTATTGCTTCTACTTTGGGCCGCTGATCACCATCGCCGATAACCATAAGCTTTGTGTTTGCAAACTGTTTATGGAGCAATGCAAAGCCTTCAAGCATTATGTCGAGCCCTTTTGAATGAATGTCGAACCTGCCGCAGTAGCCAAATACAACTATGTCTGTAGATTTTTTTGCCTGCTTTTTCATCACCGGTATGTTGAAACCATATGGTATCAGCGCTGATTTACGGTTGTGATAAATTACATTTAACCCCGCCAACTCTGATTTGCCAACGAGGTGAATGAATGAAGAACGATCAAGCAACTTCTTTTCGAAAAGGCTGAAATATATTTTTTTTATGAGCGAATTTTTCTTCATCATAACAATATTGTATGAACTGTGTGGTGTTATGATAAAAGGAATATTGTTTTTAGCAAGAAATGCAGACACGCTATAAAAAACAGGAAGAAATGCGCCGTGTATGTGTATTACGGCAGTTTGTTTTTTAGCGATCAAAGCACTCTTCAGGGATTTATCAAATCCAAAAGGATTTCTTGAAGACTTGAAGAGTTTTGTATTAAATATTCTGGATGGGTAATCATGAACAGGATTATCGGTGATGCCCCATACTTCGGCACAAATACCTTTTTCTACCTGTGTTGTAGCCAGTTCGTGAACTACTTTGTTCACACCATTCATTCTGTTAGGATTTGCTTTGCCTAAAATGAGGTGAATAATTTCCATGCGATTATGTTTTTTCTTGTGAGTATAATAGCCCAGTAGCATACGAGTATCAACTGAGTTAGAAACAGGCCGGCCAACACTCCGTTAAGATTCCATGTAAGAATCATCCATCTTGCTGTACAAATGCTGAAGGCAGAGGCAATAAGGTAGCCGGTGAAATAATATTTATTCATAAAATGAACACGCAATGCAACCCTTAATGGATTACCTGTTAAGATAAGCAGGTATATAAGGGCCAATGCGTACATAATGTAACTATACTGGGTGTAATCTGCGCCGCCGGCAAGCTGCAATACCTGTTTTGCAAAGACAGACAAAAGCAATAACAGCGGGGCAATATATAAGAATGATTTTTTGAAAACAATTTTGAGGTAGGCGCCGAGGTCTTTGCCATCGGCATGCACGCTTGCTGCTTTTGGAACTGTATAATTTTCGATTGACTGCAATAACACGTTCAGCAAGCCGTAGATATATTGGGCCAATCTTAATGCACCTAGTGCGGCAGAGCCCAGCCACCATCCGGCTGCCACTACAAAAAAGTTGCCTGAACCCCATTGTAGCAATGCTGACAATAAAAGCCACCCCGATTTTGCTTTATGAAGTTTTACGGTGGTCTTTATTTCTGATACAACCGGTTTTCCCGGGCTTAACCAAATAATTCCTGCAATGACTGATGGGATAAATGTCAGTGCAACAATCCAGCAAGCCAGTGCCAAATTCAGTTTGCCAAAAATGGCGAACAGGGCAAGCACCAGCATTTGTAAGATATTGGTAATGGCATCTATCCAAAGTGCTTTTGCCGGTTGTTCTTTTGTGAGAAATATCTTCCTGAGATAGTCTTGCAGCAGGAATAGTATTATGTACAACAGAGCCGGAATAATCGCCGTCTGGTGGATATGAAAAAATGAAGGGAAAACCAAAATAGCAATTATGACGATAAGGGAAAGTGCTGATAAAAAAATAATCTCTGCAAAAAATAAGCTGGCGGAATAAGAAGATTTTATTTTTTGATCGAAGCCTGGGAACATAACCTGAAAAATGCCGGTGATGGAAGCCTGTTGTATGGAAAGAACAAACATCTGTAGCAGAATGATACCGGAGAATTTTCCATATTCACTAAGCCCCAAAGAACGTGCAAGCAGTATGTTAGTGGCAAATGAAGCACCACTTACCAGCACCTGATCTGCAAGCATCAGCATTTTAGGGTTGCTGTATTTTTTTATAAGTTCAAGTGGTTTCATTGATAGATTTATTGAATTATTTCTTTTTGAAGATTCTTCTTGCAAAACCAAGAGCTTGTCTGAATAGCGTTGGTGTGTATCCATTCCTGTTTAACAAGAATTGCATGTTTGGAATCTGCAGGTCTTCCTTAAGGAGGTCGGCTTCTTCTATACGTGACTTGCGTGTAATACGGCTATCGAGTAAGAAGAGGTTAAGCGTTCCGGAAGCCATCGCCAGCAAGGAAGAAGATTCTTTTTTTAAAGGAGCATTTTTTATAACAATCACATCGTTATCTTCCTTCCATTTGTCGATAAGTTTTTTCCAGACATCAGGTTGTTTCCATTTTAGCCCGGAAACCGGCAGCGATACTAGATTAAGCCCGTTGGAAGCGCTGCCTGCAATAGTTGAATCAACATCAACAAGCAAGACCTTTTTGCCAAGATTCTCGATAGATTTTGCCAGAGCTGTGGCCACAAATCTTTTACCTTCATTTTTGTCAAAAGATGAGCAAACAATGACCGAACCCGAGCCAAGCCATTTTTTTATTTCAATTTCAAGTGCTGTTTTGTCAAAAAATAATTCACGGTTTTTTTCTTTCGAAAGGAATGGTATTGCAGATAGTACCGGGGTATCAGAACTTCTTTGAATACTGTTCAAATCGTTAACCCTTCCTTTAATAAAGTGTACAAGATAGATCAGGAAAATACCGCCAAGAAAGCCTAAGAAACCTGCTACCGCTTTTAGTAAGGTTACATTTGGTGACACAGCCGTAGTGGGAACTTCTCCGGCTGCAAGAATCCTGTGAAAGGAGATATTAGCAGCCCTGGTAATTTCAGCATCGGTTCTTTTTTCATGCAGGAATTTGTATATGTCTTCATTAAGACCAAAATTCCTGTCCAGTATAACCATGTTTTTTTGCTTGGAGGGCATATCTGCGAAAGCTGACTCTGCATCTTTAATAGCATTGTCAAGCTCGTTATATTTTACCTGAAGATTTTCCCTGGAATTCTTGATTCCTTCGACCAGGTAATCATTCATGTCTTTGAGCTTTTCATCCACAATCAGTACTTTTTCATTTTCAGGAGTATATTTCAAAAGCAGATCGCGTTTTTCCGCCTGTAATGCTTTCATTTTTTTTACAATTTCTGTAGAAAGCAGGTCATTGTATGCTTCGAAGTTTGGAGCTAATTCAAGAAAATTATCCCTGCCACGCTGTACATAGTTATTAAGGCTGTCAATACTTACAAGGCTCATTTTAGCGTTGGCAAGTTGTTTTTTAAGTTCGCTGATCTTTCTAAGGTCGGATTCGGTTTCCTGCGGAATACTAATAATTCCTTTTTGATATTTGTAACTTTCTATTGCATTCTCACTTGCAGAAAGTTTATTGTTGTAATTGTTAAGTTGCTTGTTGAGAAAATCAACAGTAGTATCTGCAGTCTTATATTTTTCAGTAATATAATCATTGATATATGCCTGGGAAATTTCATTGACAATATCGGCAGATTTTTGGGGTACAGCACTGGTGTAAGCAATCCTGATAATCGGGATCTCTTTGTCAGCGGCCATTACGTCAATAGTTTCTCTTATTTCGTCAATCAATTCGTTTTCTGAATGAACAATAAACTGGTAGTTGTCATTAATAAGCAATCCTGGCTTTTTGCTTATCAGTGAGTCATTGAGCACAATCAATATGTCAATACCTTTTGCATGAATAACTTCGTTCAATTTTCCTTCTATCTTTTCTGCATTCGGTGTTGTTATATCAAGTACATTATTATTTTTAAGCGTTACGGCAAATGGTTTGTCGAATAATTTCTGATCTTTTATGTCGGTCATTATCTTTAGAGGTGACTGATCATAAAGTTCGGTATTGCGAAAATCGCCCATCCTGAAAATGGTTGTCTGGATGTTTAGATTAGCAAGCGCTTTCCTTATCACTACAGGCGATTTAATTACCTCCACTTCTGCACCTATTTTATTGCTGCTTGCGAATACATCAAAATCTTTGTACATGGTGGCACTTGCAGCGCCTTCTTTTACATCTGCCAGCTTTATCTTTGAAACGCTTTCATACATTGGTGTAACGTAGTTCAGGTATTTACTCATTACAAGTACTGCAACAATCATAATAACTGCGATTACAGGAAGACCGCGATAAAAAGGCCTCAGCATGTTTAGGGTATCTTTCCAGTTATTCATCAGGATTTATTTGAAGAGTGAGGCAATTAATATGATCGAAGTGATTACTGCAGTTGCTGGTATGATGGAGGCACCGGCACGTTTATCCCATTCCTTTCCTTTCTTGGAAGGCACATAAATCACATCTCCAGGATGAATCTGGATATTTTTTTCGTAGTAATTGTCCATCTTTGTAAGATCAACTGTGATATATTTTGGGTCATTATCAACCATTCTTATCACTTTCACTTTCGATTTGTCTGCATAAAAATCCATGTCACCGGCTTTGCCAATAAGCTCTATCAGCGTGTTGTTGTCTTTTTCGAGTGCTATCTTTCCCGGTGCCCTCAGGTCACCGATAACGGTAACTTCTTTGTTAAGTACTTTAATATCTATAATTGGTTTTACAATCCACTTTGAGTAAGCTTTTACCAGGCTGTCTTTTGCCGCTGATACTGTAAGGCCTTCTACTTTTATCTCGCCAATTTTGGGAACTGCAATAAATCCCTTGGCATCAACCATCACCCATTTTCCATATCCCTGATCAGAATTGTAAATACCAAAGATTGAACCCACACTCAAGTCATCATTATCCCAAATACTCAGGTTAAGTTTATCATCTTTACGAATTGTATATTGATAGGCTGGGTCTGGTTTAAAAAATTGGGAATCTTTCTGATAAGCTAAACTGTTATTAGCACTCTCAAACATTTTTTGAGTGGTGCAACTGCTTAGCGATGCTATTATCAATAGTAAAAGGGTTATATTTTTAAGGGTAAACATAAATTCAGGTTTATAATAAATTTAGGTAAGAGAGAACTTTGGTCCACCCTCGGGGTTTTGTTTCTTTTACAAGTTCCATTACATTGGCTATTTTCTTTAGAATAGCCGTTATCATTTCCATGTCATTTTCCCCTTTAATGATGTAATCAAACGCTCCATATTTTAGCGCATTTATTGCTACCTGCATATCCTCCTGCCCCGAAATAAGAAGAATATAAATGTCAGGGTTGAAGCGTTTAATCTTTTTAAGCAGTTCAATGCCATCAAGTGGTTCCATTCTGTGATCAAGAAAGATAATATCAGGTTCTTCTGTCAGATGATTGATACAATCCTGGCCATTGTCAAAAGACGTAATATTACTATACCCCAGGTTCTTTAAAAGTTGCACGTACATTTCCCTGTAAAAGGCGTCATCGTCTACAACAAAAATTTTTGATAATTGATTTGTTTCCATTTTTTTAGTTTCGTCTATGTTTTCCATTCTTGTGCCAACCATTTAATTATTTGATTTTCAATACATTTGTGTTTTCAACAGGCCTGACCAATCCGTTATACGGACGCTGTTTCTATAAAATGGAATGTGTAAGTAACAAATAATAAAACGATTTCAGATAGTGTTTAATAGGTTTTTAATAAGGTTACAGATACTTGGTTGGATGAGCATAGCTCTAAAAATCTCAAAGTAATTATTACAGTATAAAATAATTTTAATTGTAATATAAATCATTCAGCCGCAGCACTACTTATTTTATTCCGGCTTTACAGTAAGGCAGGATGTTATTTTCTAAGACCCTTGAAACCATTGCCAACCATCATGGCGGCCTCAACATTAATAGCATAAGGCCATACAGTATATTCAACTTCTATTTGTAAAAAATTGATATTCGTTTAATAGCCCTATATTATTTTAAGGCTTTATTTATCTAAAGTCATGCATTTTGCATGGTACGATCTTATCTGTTAAAGGAAATAACCACTTCATTTAAATGTATGGCGGTTTTTCAAAATCATTGTTATAATTAGTCGTCCCTCAAAAAGTCA
>DGQT01000028.1 GCA_002390845.1 Chitinophagaceae bacterium UBA4407
AGAGTGCGACGCAAGTAAAGTTCAATAGCAGCAATACTGTTGGGCTAAAAATAAATTTTTATTATATACAAAGTCGTTAAAGACTCAATTGCCATGTTGCCAAGTGCTGTTTACTTTAAGGTATCTTAAACACTTGTGCAGGTGAGCAACGGCCTACTCTTAAAGCTTTACCACTTTTGCAAGTTGTAAAAATCTAAAAAAGGCTTAGTGAAGTAATCCCTTTGCCTCCGGCTGTTTGAGACAGGGCTCTTGACAGAATAACAAAAGATAAGAGCCGTTTATTTCATTGTAAAATTACGGCCTTACCTTTTGAGAAGTTTTATATAATAATGGAAAAAAATTATAAAAATTATGCAGTATAACTTCAAAACTTTTATTACTTGTTGTTACTATTCCTGTTGAAGTTTCCCCGTAAAAAAAATACTATAAGGAGAACTACAGCAAACGGAATAAGCCACATACCCCAACCCATTCCCAGGAATAATCTTGCATCGTGTTTTTATATTTTATTCTATTTCCGTAGCCGTTAAGGCATTTTCATTTTATCTGCAGGCTTCTTCACCAGTTCCATTCCGCATTTGGGGCATTTACCAGGTTTTGAAGATGTTATTTCCGGATGCATAGGGCAAGTATAAACGGTACTGTCTGCCGGCATATTTGTGTTGCTGTTCATTCCTTTCATCATTTGCATCATAGCCGGTTTTTCCTTCATCATCTGCATCATGTTTTTGCACATTGAGGTATCTTTCGCACACATATCCATCATTTGTTTCATCATCATACCCTGCATCTCTTTGCTTTCACACATCATGTTATGCATCTTAGTGGAATCATTCATCATCATTTTCATCATGCCGTCATCGCCCATCATTCGTTTGCAACACTTTGCATCTTTCATCATGGCACCCATAAATTCTTTCGATAATGCTGAATCATTTATAATGGCACTGAATATCTCCTGCTTCTTATTTTTATCTTTCAGCAATTGCTGTGCAGTCTGGCTCTGTGCACTATTGCTCCATAACATGGCGCAAACGGCAATGAGCGCAAACAGGTAAGGCTTAATCTTTTTCATCTTAATGTTTATTTATTGAGTAATAAGAATATTTATTTTTTTCTGTTATACAAGACAGGCAATTGCTTTCATTTTATGTAATAGTATTTTGAAAAATAAAAGCAATGACGATGATACCAGCTTTTGTGCTTTGTGGCATCGGCTCTTGCGTCGCATTCCGTTCATTTGTATATCATTTTGCAACAATGAATACATGCTACATCATGAATGATGCCACGATACTGCATGATTACATTCCTGCACAGTAAATCAAATTCTAAAAACCTGGTGAAGCAGAAAGAGTGGAGGTTTTTCGTATTGCTGTTTTACAGAATTGCGAGGAAAAAGGGCACTGTAAAAAATTACTGAATGTATTAAAGAAGGAGTAGGCAATAGGGGTATGTCAACCGTATAACTGCCGGGCAACGCAATAAAAGAAAATGTTGATGCCTGATGCACATCACACTTCATGCAACTCACCTTGCGTTTATAATACCTATTTGGCATCTCAGCAGCATTATTACAACAACTGCCGTAACCCTCAACGCTTAGTATTGTAGCATTGGTGAGATGTCCGTCACAATATTGGTCATCAACCACTATTCCGAATGCAGAAGCGGAATAAATAAGTACCAGGAATATGGTTAATATGCTTTTCATTTTTACAAAAAATTCTTATGTAAAAATAAAAGTAGCTTTAACCAGATAAAATGACAGTCATCATAAGTACATATGATTTTCATCAATCCAATACGAATGTTTAATGCAATAAGCTTAATAGGTTTCGGGGTGGCAGCCTGAAGAATTTTGGGACCAAATTCATTTCAGGATCGTACTCTTATACTACAGGAAATTGATTGAGCAATTAAGACCGCTATCTGAAATAATTACAAATTAACCACAACGCTTTCAATATTGTTTTCCTGCTGCCATACGCAAATAACTTCATTGTCACTCACTGATTTCAGCAACGGCAGGCTTCCTTTACCAATGATCTTTTTTGTACCATCGGGTAGCAGGCAAGTAATGTCAGCATTGTTATCAGACCAGGCATAGATATTTTTTCCGTTCACTGTTTCTATTGTACAGCCTTTGCCTTTACCAATTTCTTTTTCTGCAGCGCCAGGCACTGCGGCAAAAATTTTATCTTCCCTCCGCCACACGGTTTGTACTTCGCCACTATTGTTGACTACAATGCTCCCGCCATCCATGGGGCAGCCATCCAATTGCCAGTTGCCTGTTCCTAATTTTTGGGCTTCGCCAAAACTGTTGCCTCCATCGGCAGACTGAATAAGATATAAGTCACGGTTGCCATTCAGAAAATTTCTGAACATTACATAAACATTATTATCCTTCATTACAACAGAAGGTTTGCAACATTCGCAAACTGTACTATCTGGTGAAGTATAGATCATTATATTTTTGCTCCAGCTTTTACCGTCATCTGTTGATCTTGCTCCGTAAATTTTATTGTGCCCATCATCTCTCAGATCTGGCCAAGTTGCAAAAAGGATATTATTGCCATCACTGCTTAATCCGAGGAAACCTTCTTTGTTGGTGGTATCCATATCATTAACCCTTGCGGCTTTTGCCCATTTACCAGATTGATCTTTAATGAATGAAAAAATATCTCCTGCATTATTAGCAGCTATGATTGAAAGGCCATCCTCTGTTGTAGTGATTTGTGGACTGCATGCCGCACCTGCTACCATCGCTGCTAAAGTATCAACAAGTTCCGGTGAAGAAAAGGAACGACCTTTATCTTCGGAATAGGTGTACATAATACTATCACCCGTTCCATACACCAAATGAATTTTGCCGGAATTATCTTTTACCATAGCAGGCATCTGGCCGCTTGCTATTACCAGTGGTGAATCATTTTTATTCTGTTGTTCTTTGCAACTAAAGAAACACAACAGAACAATAAGACCGGTAAATAAGCTGATTGATTTCATTTATTAGATTTTAAAATGCCACGCTTCGCTTAAATGTTGCCATGAAAGAGGAACTGTGAAACGAGCGTGGCAACGATGCTTCATACATGTACAATTGCCCGGCCCATAATTCTAAAAACTAAAACTCACATGCACCATGCCGCGGGTTTTTGATTCTGTTTGTCCGCTTGCAAAATTCTGGCTAAAAGGCAATTGAATATTTGCACCAATGGCCATACTTTTAAAGCTAAGTTCTGCACCGGCTACAGCCATTGCAAGGTATCCGCCCGTTTGATCTACCTTCTGGCTGCTGAAATGATTTTCGCCTGAATGCTGGTATATAAAACCAGCGTTGGGCGCAAGAACCGACTTCTTTAAACTTACCTGGTAATATGCAAGGCTGCTTATATTAAGCCTGTTGCCAAAATGATAATCTTCATTATTGGTGGTGTTGATCTTATAATTGGCAGTAGTGTTGATACCGAATTTATTAAAACGTACATCGTAAGTTGCATTCAGCAGAAAATCTGTGCTGCCGGTGCCGAGTTGCGAATTTACATCGCCAATTTCTGTTTCGGGATTGTGAATATCAATCTTATATTTTCCTGTTGGCAATTTTATTCCTGCACCAATCAAAAGCTGCTGCTGTGTAGATTTGCTGCCATTCATTTTTATTTTATCGAGCAATTTATAATTGGCAAGCAGGGTAATATCGCTCAGGCCATTTAAATTTTTTATACCATCATCTGTTTTCTGATTGTTGATCTGGTAGGGTGCAAATGCAAGCAGTTGCCATTTGCTGCCAATGCTAATGCCACCCCATAATTCAACAGTTTTGTAGTAATCGTTTCCAAATTGTTCTGCATCGCCTGTTATTTGAGTATGATAACTCATGTACTGGTAACGCACACCAATAAATTTACTTTTAAAATTCGGCAGCAGGCCCATATAAAAATTGCCTACACCGCAACCACAGAATGGGCAGGCATAAGACTGTGCGCAAAAAAAAGTGAGTATAAAAAATATAAATATCTTTTTCATTTAAGAATAATTTTTATGTTGTTTCATAATACATGCAACAGGCACAACTGAACAGTTGCTGTTACATAAGTTTGGTAAATAAAATAAAGAAATGTAGTATTTATACGGCCGGAGGGCGAAAGTGTGCAGGTGAAAACTGCTGAAACGTGAACTGTTGCGGAATGGCATATTGCTGCGCGTTTATGCACGATGCAGTTATTCCGGTACAGTCTTTATCAAGAAAGAATAGTTGTATTTCAAATTTCTCTTTACCGGCAGTATTGCTAGCCGATCCTGGTTTTTCGTCTTTGTTCAGTTGCCGGCTTAAATAGCAGTGGCCATTACAGTGGCTACCGGTATTGGCTTTATTTACACAAAGCTCCTGTGCTATATAATTTTCATTAAGATCGTAACAGGCTATCAGTAACCATTTGCTGAAGGTTGCAGCAGTTAAGCAAATTAGCAGTATGGTTACACTAAGCAGTTTCATTTAATACCGTAAAAGTACTATTCTATCTTTTTGTAGAAATGATTTCAGTCATATTTGTTTAAAATAATTAAAGACAATTTTTTTGAGCCAGGCAGAAGGAATACTATGAGGCTTTACTTGCGTCGCACTCTTTTACGGTTGGAGCATTATTGAGCAACTGCGAAACAATAACTCTTTACCTATTGCCTCTTTGCCTTGTTGCCTTTTCTTCTTCAGTACAAGAGTGCGACCCCGAGTTCCGCTGCGCTCGGCGGGGTAAACTGCCACGCCAGCAACAGATCCCATGAAAGAGGAACTGTGAACCGAGCGTGGCAAGGAACGATCAGCAGTGTTCATTTGGTGGGTTCATAATAATTGGCTTTAGCTAAATGCGATTTATTTCATTTCTTTGAATTCATGAAAAAATATGCAGTGATTGTTGCAGGGGGTTCGGGCAAAAGAATGGGTTACAGCGTGCCCAAACAATTTTTATTGCTGAAAGACAAGCCGGTGCTTTGGTACGTGATCGATGCATTTTTGCGGGCCTACGACGATATGCAGGTAATATTGGTTTTACCAGAAGCACACCTGGCAAAGGGCCGCAACCTTATTGAACAATTTAATAACAGCAACAACATTATGCTGGCCGCAGGTGGAAACACCCGTTACGAATCGGTTAAAAACGGTTTACAGCTGGTGGAAGAAGAATCGGTTGTTTTTGTTCATGATGGTGTAAGGTGTTTAATAAGCGTTCCTTTAATTCAACGCTGTTACAACCAGGCTTTACTTAAAGGTAGCGCGGTGCCTGCTGTTGCTGCAACAGACAGTATAAGAATTTTTAATGACGGAAAACATTATGTGGAAGACCGCACCCAGGTGCGTTTTGTGCAAACCCCACAAACTTTTTTAAGCAGCATAATATTGCCTGCATTTGAACAGGAATATGATGAGCGTTTTACCGATGAAGCTACTGTGGTAGAAGCTTACGGTACAGAAATTTTTTTAACTGAAGGTGATTATGACAATATAAAAATTACCCGACCGGTTGACATGCTGATCGCCGAAAGACTGATTGAGGAGCGCTCAGCGCTTTAAAATATTCAATGGAAACGGGAGGCGGTTAAAATGTAGCAAACAATAAGGCTGGTTGATACTTCCGAATTTTTCGTAAAAGTTTTTTACCCCGGGAATATCTGAACCTTCAAAATCGAATATAAAATTGCTACCAGCAAATTCTTCAAAAATCCGGTCGAATAAAAAATGATTGGCTTCTGTTTTTCTTCCTTTCTCTGTGGTGCTGTTCATCAAGTTATAAATGCGCCTTTCATCTTTAAGCAATAACGCAACTGCCAGTAATTCGCCATTTGCTGCAGATACTTTTCTTGCCAGCACATTTCCTTGCCCTGATAATTTTGCAGAAAGTGATCTGAAATTTTCATAATCCTGTTCAGTAACATGCGGCGTTCTTGATTGATAAAGCTGCTGAAACACATCAATCGCAGTGTTATAATCTTCCGCGGAAAAAACTAAATTTTCTTTGCCAGCTTTTTTAAGATTATTGAGCAGATCAGTACTGTAATTTTCTTTGATTGTACTGTATTGCCCAGAAAGATTAATGATATAATTACTGCATGTAGTTGCGTTTTCAATACTCGCTTTATTTTGAAAATTAAAAGCATAATCGCCGTACTTAATAAAGCTGAAAAAAAATTTCAGAAACGCTGGATGATCATTTGCTGGTTGTTGCTGAAACCAGCCAAGCTGCTGGATGAATGGAACCTGGTAAGTGTACCTGATACCATATTTTTTTCGCCAGGGAACAGGCATCACAGTACTGTAATCATTGATAACAATGCCATGCCAATGATCAGCCATGCAGTCAAGATAAAGTGAAGTGGCGTAGATGAAAGCATTGCTGCTGTTGCATACACATGCATCCCATTTTAATTTGTCTATTTTATGTGAAGGTATTATTTCAATCTCCTGCCTCATATTATAAAGGTAAATCTCTGTTGAGTTTGGAGAGTTGAAATGCAGAAAGATTGATGGTAAAGCTGACTGTTTTCCAGAATCTTTTTTCTCCCAATATTGATTTAAAATAATCGCTGTATGCTTTGCTGTATAGCAGCGGTAAATAAATGGTGGCAATATTACCGGGCAAAGAAAGCTGCAAACCCGCATCGTATAAGAATCTTCCGGTTGAAGGATTGTCTTTCCATGCCTCGCTATAAGTGCCGATATCAAGAAAGAATTTTACAGGCAATTTGAATGGCAGAATATTGAATGGGTTTATTTTTTCCGGTATATCTCCACTAAGGTTGAGTGCCATTAACCAATCATCTGTTTTGCCTACTTTATTGCTATATAAATCGGTTCTTACTTTAAAGAAACCATCACGTTCCATGATCTGCTGGTTTTTCCAACCTTCAAATTCATTTCTTCCTATAAAGTAATTGCTGTAAGTATAATCTTCATTGCCTTTAGGGAAACCAGATATTATATAATCCCCCTTGCCAGATGGTCCTGTCATATTTAAAAAGTAATTTTCACTGTTAGATTTATCTACAGAAGTATAAAAAAACTTACCTGCAAAAAACCTTGCATTCAAACCTCTGCCTTGTTCTTTATAATTGAAAAAATAATTAGCAGTTAAACCAGCCCGCAAAAATTTATTTCCCTGGTCAATAATAAGGTTTGCATTGTAAGGATACAGTACGCGGTTGTCTTCACGACTGACCTTTATTTGATTGATGGTTGAGTGTACCGGCGTTTTAAACGAAGTGAAAGTCAAATAATCTTCAGTTAAAATAAAACTTCTTAACTGAAATATCCATTTGCCTTTTTCTCTCAGGTCTTTATTGTATAAGGTAAGTTTTACAGAAGGAACAATCCTGCTCATACCCAGGTACGACTTGCTTCCATCATCTTTTAAGTAAGCTTTTATTGAATATGCCGTTCCGCTTGCCGATAATTCAAGCCAGCTTCTTTTCTTAAAAGTGTTGTACGAAATCCTTGCTGCGCCTGTTACACGACTGCTTCCCGTTGCATACATGGGTGCCACAAGGAACTGTAAACGTTTTAACGGAAGTTGGTAATTGTGAATTACGCCACCGATCATTAACTGATCATAACTGTTATAACCCGCAATGGGTGAAATGGTAACATAGTTGTATTTACTATCGGTTCCGGGTAATATTAATCTGAACTTTATTGGCTTTTGTAAATTGCTGCTGTCAAGCCAACCCGTTTGATGTAGTTTATTAAACGATGCAGAAAGGTCTTTACCGGTTACCTGTTCTGCAACCTTTTTAAGATCATCCGGCTTTGGGTGTTTAAAGGCGTAGCTTTTGTAATATTCATGCATAATTTGCAGCATGGTCGCGGCACCAACCGTTTGCTCCAGTTGCTTCATCCAGTCGCCGGTTTTGTCGTACATTATTTCACCACTGTTTATGTAACTGAAATTTTCACTGGTTGTTTCAATCGGTTGATCTTTTTTTAAAGTGATCATATTATTCAGCAATGATCCACCGTTTGCCAGGCTGTTAATATTGATGCGTCCTGCTTTCCCGGATTCATCAACAGGGTAATACAACTGCCTGTATTTTCTTTCGATATAAGTATTGATGCCTTCATCCATCCAGCCATGATCGCGTTCATTACTTGATAAAATTGCCATCAGCCAGTTGTGCCCGATTTCATGTGCCATGGTAACATCCAGCTCCTCCTCTGTTGCTTCATTGATCAGTGTGATCATCGGGTATTCCATACTGCCTGAGTTAACCAGCTTCTCCGGACACGAAACAACATTCACTTCCGGAAAAGGATATTCCCCCAACTGGCTACTATAAAACCGTACGGCCCTCTTTGTAAATTTCATGCTGTTGGCATACAACTCCGCAAATTCAGGCAGCATATAGCAGGTAGCTTTTACCGTATGCGTTGCCAGCTGAATGGTATCTGTTTTTACAATAAATCTTTTATCTGCAAACCAGGCAAAATCACTTACATTTTCTGCCACATAACTCAGTATTTGTTGCTTTACCGATGAAGCCGGAACAGGATTTTCTTCTTCAGTTTTTTTCTTTGGAAAAAAAGGTTTCATCTTTTTTACAACAGCAACAGGTGTTGGTTTTTTTACAGTGGTAACTGCACTTTCTTCTCTGCCCTGCAACACGCCTGTAGCACCAACTTTATAGTTCGCAGGCAGCGTAACATGCACTTCGTAATTTCCAAAGTCATTGTAATATTCGCCCTGGTCTAAATAAGGCATCGGGTGCCAGCCATCTTTATCATACAAAGCAGCTTTGGGGTACCACTGCGTAATTTGATAGGACTGACCCACATGTCCACCACGCGAAAAATTATAGGGTATTTTCTCATGAAAAGGCGTAGTAATCAGAACGGATGCATGTGGTGCCAAAGGCTGTGGTAATATTAGCTTTAAAATATCAATATACTTTGCATCTTCTTCAACAATAGCTGTTGCATTGTTTACTTTAAAATCAAGCTGGTTAATATAGCCGCGCTGCTCCTCTTCCGAAAAATAAAAATCGGTGCGTTCGCTTTTCAGCAATTGTTCGCTGAATGCAGTACGGTCATTTTTATACGCATTGGGCCAAAGGTGAATGTAAATATAGTTGAGTGTATCCGGAGAGTTGTTGATGTATTCCATTTTCACAAAGCCTGTAAGCTCGTGGCTTTCATCGTTCAGCGAAACATCGATCGTATAATTAACCTGTTGCTGCCAGTAGCTTTGCTGACAATACGCATTCCCAATAAGACCCAAAAAACAAACTACCAGTGCAAATATTCTCACAAACAAATATTTTAATTTTTTTTCAAGATACTAAAGTAGCAGTAAACATTTGTACTCATGAAATTTTTATGAGCCGGGCCTAAAGTTTTCATAGCATCGGCTGTTGCGTCGC
>DGQT01000061.1 GCA_002390845.1 Chitinophagaceae bacterium UBA4407
GCATGATACGGCTGATACGCTCATTCTTTCCACTGCGCATATTCTTTACATAAGAACCTGCATCAAGATGGCCTGAATAAACCCTGAAGAACGCCAAACGGCCCACAAATGGGTCAGTCATAATTTTAAATGCCAATGCAGCAAAAGGTGCTTTGGCATCCGGCATACGCGTAATTTCTTCGCCGGTATCAGGATCTGTACCTGTTATTGCACCCACATCAATCGGGCTTGGCAGGTAACGCACCACATTATCCAGCAAAGTTTGAACGCCTTTATTTTTGAAAGCGCTGCCACAAAGCATGGGAACAATACTAAGGTCAATTGTTGCTTTACGTACCGCTTCATGTACTTCATCTTCGGTGATGGAATTGGGATCGTCAAAGAATTTTTCCATCAACTGATCATCATATTCAGCAACAGCTTCTATAAGCTGACCTCTCCAGTATTCTGCTTCTTCCTGTAAATCTGCAGGTATAGGAATTTCTTTATAAGTAGCACCTTGTGTTTCATTATCCCAGATAATTCCTTTCATGGTAATCAGATCCACAATTCCTTTAAAATCATCTTCAGCACCAATAGGTAATTGTAAAGGCACCGACTTGGCACCCAGCATTTCACGAACCTGCTTAACAACGTTTAAGAAGTCAGCGCCGGAACGATCCATTT
Organism: Chitinophagaceae bacterium UBA4407; assembly: GCA_002390845.1. GTDB lineage: Bacteria > Bacteroidota > Bacteroidia > Chitinophagales > Chitinophagaceae > Limnovirga. Next base: position 667 of record DGQT01000061.1, read on the forward strand.
TATTTACAAAACCAATACGGGGTACATTATAACGGTTAGCCTGGCGCCAAACAGTTTCGCTCTGAGGCTCAACACCATCAACTGCACTAAACAAAGCAACAAGCCCGTCAAGTACACGCATTGAACGCTCTACTTCTACAGTAAAGTCAACGTGGCCGGGGGTATCAATAATGTTGAATTTGTATTTTTTTGTATCTGGCAAAGCCTTTCCCTGGGTTGTAGGGAACTGCCAGTAACAGGTAACTGCGGCAGAAGTAATAGTAATACCTCTTTCTTTTTCCTGTTCCATCCAGTCGGTTGTAGCCGCACCATCGTGTACCTCACCAATCTTATGGCTCATACCGGTATAGTACAGAATGCGCTCTGTACAAGTGGTTTTGCCCGCATCAATGTGCGCCGCAATTCCAAAGTTTCTCTGTAATCTTAAGTCTGCCATGACTTTTTGTATTTGTATTTATTAATTTCTATTTTATGATACCAGCTTTCTGTTCCCTGATTGATCGTTCCTTGCGTCGCAATACTTTCATCGTTCTTAACACTAATGGACATAAAAAGCACAAGGCTCTTTTTTTCGAGCGGCAAAGGTAACGGAATTTGAGATACAGAATGTGGTTAAACTAAACTTAACCTGAATGTGTATAAAAAGAGATTTTCAGAACTAAAACTGCTTATCAAGAAGCTTATAGACCTTCAAGTTGCTGGAATTTAAGCCTTGGCGCCCATGAAAACTGAATGTACAAGTGAGTGACACAAGCGGCGATGCCATGAAATCAAATGCTGGTTACAAAAAAATTCTCAGCATTCACTTAAACTTATAGGAATATTTACTGCAAGGCCGCCATCGCTGGTCTCTTTGTATTTGCTGTTCATGTCTAAAGCTGTATCCCACATGGTTTTGATTACTTTATCAAGGCTCACTTTTGCATAATCCGGTGCACTTTGCAATGCAAGCTGCGAAGCAGTGATCGCTTTGATAGCGCCCATTGTATTGCGCTCGATACAAGGCACCTGCACCAACCCGCCAATAGGATCGCAGGTTAACCCAAGATGATGTTCCATGGCAATTTCGGCGGCCATCATTGCCTGGCGTTGCGAACCGCCCATACATTCAGTAAGCGCAGCAGCAGCCATAGCACTGGATACACCGATCTCTGCCTGGCAACCACCCATTGCTGCAGAAATCGTGGCACCTTTTTTAAAAATACTACCGATCTCTGAAGCTGTAAGCAGAAATTTAATAATGGCATCTTCGTTATTGCCATTACAGAACACAACAAAGTATTGAAGTACAGCAGGAATTACACCTGCGGCTCCGTTTGTAGGGGCTGTAACCACACGGCCAAATGCGGCATTTTCTTCGTTTACGGCCAGGGCAAAACAGCTTACGCAATCCAATATATAATGAAAACTGTTGCCCCCATGCTGAATGGCTTTTACCCAACTGTCATAGTCATGATACGTTTGCTGAGCGGTGAGTTTTTTATTTAGATCAAATGCCCTGCGGCGCACATGCAAACCACCGGGTAATTCCCCTTTATGATGGCAGCCACGATACATACACTCTTTCATCGTTTGCCAGATGTTGTGCACTTTTTTTCTTATTTCTTCCTCACCGCACCAGGTGTGTTCGTTCTCCATTACTACCTCGCTAATGGATAGCCCTGTTTTCATACACCAGTGCAAAAGATCATCTGCTGTATTTATTGGAAATGACAAATCAACGGGATCTTTACCACCTTCACTTTCACCTTCCTTAACCACAAAGCCGCCACCGATTGAATAAAAAGTTTCGCTGATGCTGTTTCCGTTTTTAAAATCTGCAAGAAATGTTAGGCCATTGGGGTGAAAGGGAAGTGTTTCATTAAAAAGAAACTGCACATCTTTAACAGGATCAAAATCGATTTCAACAGTGTTATTCAACAACATCTTTTTAGATGCAGTAATCTGTTGCATTTTAGGGGTGATCGTATTTACATCAATTGTTACAGGATCATCACCGCAAAGGCCGAGAATAACCGCAATATCAGTACCGTGGCCAATACCTGTTTTTGCAAGTGACCCGTATAGCAAAATTTTTACACCGGTTACATCCTGCAATACATGTGCTGACTGTATTGTGTTCAAAAACCTTAATGCAGCGCGCCACGGCCCCAAAGTATGAGAACTTGATGGACCAACCCCGATTTTAAACATATCAAAAACCGAAATAGATTCGTGCGGCATAACAATGTTTGTGATACAAAGCTATGGTAATAGGGCTTATCATTGTTGCAGATAAAAAGCAGCAAAGGAATATGGCTTTAACTTTTTTTACGCATTTCATTCGCCATCTTGTGCTGGTAAATTCGTTGATTAATCTTATAACGCAATATGTTATTTGTAAATACATTTGCGCTCCAAAAAAAATAATATGAAAAAATATATTGCCCTGTTTTCAGTAATTATACTGAGCGTGCTGGTGTTTAACGGTTGTAAATTAAGTGGCGGAGAAACTACGCCGCCTTCTGCTGCCTTTTTTGTTGTTCATACATCTCCCAACGCCCCGAATATTGACCTTATTGCAAACGGTGGACTATATGCACAAAACCTTGCTTATGGCAGTGATTCCGGCTACTACTTTGTGCCGCCTGCAATGTATAATTTAAAAATTGCTGCGCCCACGGGCAGCACTACTTACGCAGTAGATGTGAATGTTACTTTTGCCGCCGGAAAATACTATTCTGTTTTCGCGGTTGATTCTGCCAGCAAACTAAAAGCCGCTGTTGTTGAAGATGTGCTCTCAGTACCCGGCGCAGATTCTGTGCGGCTTCGGTTTTTCCAGTTTAGTCCCAATGCAGAATACTTATCAGCCAAATTTAAAAATACGCTCAGCGCTGATTCTGTTGTTTATTCCGGCAGAACTTTTAATGACCAAAACAGCAACAGTAATCTTGCATTATTCAACACAATAAAAGCAGGAACGTATGATCTTACTATTACAAAAGCAGATGGTTCAACACTTAAAAGTTTCACTGGTTTGGTGTTTGGAAGTTCGAGGAGTTATACTGTTTATCTAAGGGGTTTTGAAGGTGGTACTGGCACACAGGCACTCGATAAAGGCATTATAGAAAACGTGCAATAACTCTATATTATAAAATACAAAAGCCGGATGCATAATGTGCCCGGCTTTTGTATTTTATGGCATCGATGGTTGCGTCGCGCTCTTGTACGATTGGATCATATTTCAACTTTTATCATCGGGTAAATTGAGAGGGTTTTCAAATACATTTTATTCGGCTGGTTAAACAAAGTAAATAAGGCAAATAGTTGTAATATTAATTGGCACAATATGTCTAACAATTGGCTATTAAAAGATTAGTATTCGTTCTACCTTTGGCTTTAAATTAATTGTTAATGTCTACAAAAATTACATTTCTACTACTACCTCATACAAATCTTTTGGATTTAGGTGCAGCTTCACAGGTGTTTTATGAAGCACAAGACCAGGGGTTGGATATTGAGATTCATTTTTGCAGCGATGAGACAAACATTTCTGCCGCAAATGGATTGCCATTAGGTAAGATAGAAAGTTATCAAAAGCAAAAATTGACTAAAGAAGACTATTTAATTATTTTAAGTGCAGACTATAAATATATATTTTCTAATAAATTTAAACCCTCCAAAGCATTACTGGACTGGTTGGCACATTTAAAAGGGCAAGGTATTACGCTTTGCGCTATTTGTACCGGGGCATTTTTACTTGGTAAAGCTGGCTTATTAGATGGCATAAAATGTACAACGCATTGGAAACGTACAGCCGAATTGCAATCTTATTTTCCGAAAGCAAAGGTGCAACAAAATATAATATTTATTGAGGATAATGGAATTTACACCAGCGCCGGTGCAAATTCTGCCATTGACATTGCCTTGCACATATTGTCCAAATTGAAAGATGATTTTTTTACTCACAAAATAGCACGGGAATTGGTTGTATACCATAGACGAACTGGTGCTGATTCACAACAAAGTGTTTATTTAAATAACCGAAATCATATTCACGGCGGCATACATAAAGTGCAGGATTATTTGCAAGAAAATCTGCATAAAAAAAATCTCTTGTTAGACCTTGCTGATATAGCAAACATGAGCCACAGAAATTTTTGCAGAATATTCAAAAAAGAGACTTCTTTAACGGTTATTGAATATGTAACCATTTTGAGAAAAGAAAGAATAAAAACGTTACTTAAAAATCCAGATTTAGCAAAAACTGAAATTGCACATCAGGTAGGCTTACAAAGTAAAAAACAGGTGAGTAGAATTTTAAAAAAATAGATGGTGAAAAATAAATTATACCAAATTATATTTTTGTTATTGCTGTCAGATTTAATGTTTGCACAAACGATAGATACGAAACATTTGTCTTTGAATTTAAAATTTGATTGGCAAAAAAGACAGGCTACAGGCACTGCTGAAATTACGATTTCTGTAATGCGTGTTACAGATAAAATTTATTTAGATGCCGGAAATTTATCGGTTTCTTCTGTTTCGCTAAATGGCAAAGCTCTGAAATATATTTATGATGGCGGTGATTCAAAAAATAAAATTGAAATAATTTTAGATAAAATTTATCAGCCAAAAGAAAATTTTATTATTAAAATTGATTACCAAACCACCTATGAAAACAAAGCAGACCCAAATGCAATATGGGGAAGTTTTGGCAAGGGGTTACGATTTCAAGAACCAACATCTGCAACGCCAAATAAACGAAAACAAATCTGGAGTAGTGGTGAACCAAACAACAATAAATATTGGTTTCCCTGTAATGAAGATATTGCGGATATTCATACCTCAGAAATTAAAATAACCGTAGAGAAACCACTAATGGTAATCAGCAACGGAAAGCTTGTTGAAACCGGGGAAAACAAAGACAATACAAGAACATTTCATTATAAAACCGATAAACCTTTCCCCAATTGTTTGGTGTCGATAGTAGTGGGAGAATATGTTGATGTTTTGCAAAACTCAAAAGGAATTCCTATACATAGTTTTGGGTATCCCAACGAAAAAGAAGCTGTAAAAGCAACAACCGCATTACTGCCTGACATGATGCAGTTTTTGGAAGAGAAAACAGGTTACAAATATCCATATTCACAATATGCACAAGTTGTGGTTCAGGATTATCCATTCCCTGGATTAATCGGGCAAAACAGCGCTTCTACTATGTCAGATAATTATATTGATGATTATGGTGTACACAAAGATTTTAAATATCTATGGGATGGCGTGGCTGTGCAGGCTTTGGCAAACCAATGGTTTGGCAATTTAATAATGCCGAAGGAATGGAAAGATATTTGGCTCAATAATGCTTTTGCCCAATACTTTGCTGATTTGTATACAACTAAAGACAATTCTGAAACCGAATACCTTATGTATGTTTTACCTTTTGAAAAAAGCAATGTCTTTACTGACTGGAATGCAGCAAACAAACATCCCATTATTACAAATAAAATTAAAGATTTGGCAAGTTTCACTTCCGATAGTTATTCCAAATATAGAGGTGCATTGGTTTTACGAATGTTACAAAAAGAATTAGGAGACATCAATTGGTGGAAAGCCATTAAACTTTATGTAAAAACAAATGCCAATAGGCAAGTAACAACAAACGATTTTCAAAAAGCAATAGAACGAACAACCGGCAAGTCCTATCAATGGTTTTTTGATCAGTGGATTTATAAAATTGGCCTGCCAAAATTTGAAGTTATAAAAAACTATAACGCAGCAAAAAAACAATTGAATATATCTGTAATACAAAAACAAACCAAAGACAGTATTAGTGAATACCGGCAGGTAGCATTTTTTAAAGGTAAAATAGATATAGAAATTGACAATAAAATAATTCAAGTTGATATTGAGCCCAAAGCAATAAATGTATTTACTTTTTCTCTGCTTAAAGTCCCTGAATTTGTCAATTTTAATTATAAAGAAACCTGGCTTTGTGAAACGGAATATAATAAAACAAAGGAAGAATATTTATATCAACTAACCCATAGCCGGGATGTTCTTGCCAGGCAAAAAGCACTGGATAATTTAGTGGAAGTTGCTAAAGATAGCTCCTGTACTACTGAATTAAAAAATAATATAATACAAACTTTAAAAAAAGAAATTATTAGTAATTCTTACTGGCGGTATCGTGTTTATGCATTAGGTGCTTTTCGGAAAATAATTTCATTACCTTATGATTCTGCTACTGTTGAAATGCTTTTAAATTTAATAAAAACCGAAACCAATTATATAAAAGTATCAGCAATCGTTACATTAGGAAATACAAATAATGAAAAATATTTTGATATTTATAAAGAGGCCCTCAATGATGAAAGTGACAGAGTAATTAATGCAGCAGCTATTGCAATTGGAAAAACAAAAAGTCCTAAGGCATTTACTGTTTTATTGGATCTAGAAAATAAAGCTTCCTGGAAAAAACAAAACAGAATAAGTGCTTTAAATGGCTTAGAACAATTAAAGGATATTAGAGCAGTTGATTATGCGCTAAGGTGTTTATCTGACAACCAATCGGCCCGTTGGTATCTGGCTACGCCTGTTTGGGATTATCCTTTTGCAGCAGCCAATACCCTGGTTGCGCTGGGCAAAGGTGATTTGGGTTATCCAATCTTATTTGAACGATTTAAAAAGTCCTTGCAAGAAAACGATTTGAATGATATTTTTCAAAATGTACAACTTATTGATATTTTAAAAACCGAACGGGCAAAAGAAGTGTATGAATTGCTGAAAGAAAAATTCAAAGATGATATAGAAATATCCGAAAAAGTAAAAGAGTATGAAATGTCATTTTTAGAAAGTATAAAAAGTGATGCTAAAAATTAAATCAATTAAGTTGCGCATTCAATTTACTTGATATAAATATACCAGTACAACAATTGGTAAATAAAGCTTTATAGCATTTCTGTTAACAATGAATACGTGTAACAGTAAAATGTTGAAAACAAAAACAAGATTAAAATCAATGGCTTTAATAAAGCACCTTGCCAAATTAGAACATATAAAGTAGCTGCTGTGATGTTAATACTAAGTTGACGTATGCGTGAGGGATTGAAGTGGAAAGCCCGGAACCACGAGGTACGAGTGGTGAGGACTTGCAACGAAAAGCCCGACCCGAAGGGGCACGCCCAAATTACAAAGTACACTTAACTTAACACTACTCTAATTATTGCATGAACTTTCTAAATACAATAAAATGAAAAAATCAGATATCAAAAAAATGCCAGAATACTTTGACAGATATATTAATCTTACCGATGATGTAACCTATCAGGAAGCTTTAGAAACCAGTTTAAAAGAACTTGAAAATGCTCCAATTGAAAAATGGAAAGCATTAGGCGATAAGGTATATGCCAAAGGCAAATGGACAGTAAAAGATATACTTCAGCACTATATTGATACCGAAAGGGTATTTACTTATCGCATTACAGCAATAGCAAGAGGCGATAAACAAAAAATGATTCCTTTTGATGAAGAAGCTTTTGCAAAAAACACGATTGCAAACCAGCGAACCATTGATGATTTATTAAACGAATTAATCCTTGTTCGCAAAGGAACAATAGCAATGTATCGATCCTTTACTCCAGAAATGTTAAACCAATCAGGTAACGGCTTCAATGGAATGCAATATTGTCCATTATCGTTGGGCTTTATGCTGGCAGGACATCAACGTTGGCATTTTAAAGTTTTAGAAGAAAAATATTTTCCTTTACTTCAAAATAATTAGTACAAAAAATAAAATCTATAAAACCATTACCCCAAAAAAGACTGCAAGAATATTAACAAACAACAGACAAGGATTAGAGCGACCGCATAAACTCAGCTTTTAACTATTAAGTGTTACCTGTAAAATCTCTTTACAGTTCCCTGCAAAAAAAGCAAATGGCTTATAGCCCTTAATAGCACTATGTTTGCAGCTTTGTATCAATCATTATCTGTAATCTATATACATGCCATTTTCAAAACTTGGGTTATCGGCGCCATTATTAAAAGCCCTTGCAAAGCAGGGTTATACAAAAATTTATCCGGTACAGGAAGCAGCTATTCCTGCCATTATAACCGGAAAAGATATCCTGGGTATTGCCAAAACAGGATCGGGCAAAACACTCAGCTATGTGCTGCCATTGCTGCAGCAGTTCCGCTATAAGCCCGTAGCAGAAAACAGGCATATTAAAACACTTGTATTGGTACCTACCAGGGAGCTTGCTGTGCAGGTTGGTGAAGTGTTTAAATCATTCGCAGATCACCTGCCACGGCCTGTAAAATCCATGGCGGTTTTTGGTGGTGTTTCTATTAACCCACAAATGATAGAACTGCAGGGTGTAGAAATATTGGTGGCAACGCCCGGGCGTTTGCTTGACCTTGTTTCAGTAAAAGCATTACAGCTTTCTTCGGTTGATACGCTGGTACTTGATGAAGCCGATAAAATGCTGAACCTGGGTTTTAAAGAAGAGATGAATAAAATCTTCGCATTACTGCCGGTAAAGCGACAAAACCTGCTGTTCTCCGCAACCCTGGGTAAGGATATTGATACCATAACAGAACTGCTGTTGCACAACCCGGTAAAGATTGAAATAAAAGATGAAGACGATCACCTAGACCTGATTCAGCAACTGGCCTACATGGTTACTGAAGAAAGAAAAGGGCCATTATTGCGATACTTAATTAAAGAGCAAAATATGCAGCAGGTATTGGTGTTTACCTCTTCGGTGCACAGGGCCGACAGCGTGGTGGAAAAACTTAAAATAAATAAAATAGAAGCCGCGGCCCTGCACAGCAAAAAAGGGCAGGGCACCCGCACAGATACACTCAACAATTTTAAAACAGGTAAACTGCGGGTACTGGTAGCAACGGATCTTGCATCGCGTGGTATTGATATACAATTTTTGCCGCATGTAATAAACTACGAACTGCCCCGTTCTCCCAAAGATTATATACACCGTATAGGCCGCACAGGCCGCGCAGAATCTGCGGGTACAGCCATTTCTTTAATCTGCGAAGAAGAACTGCACCACTTTAAGATTATTCAAAAAAAGATGGGTAAAAGGGTAGAAATAATTGATACCGTAGGCATAAATTTACAGGGCTATTAATTTTTCTTGCGGCGTTTATTCCATATAAGTATTGAGATTTTTTTGAGCCAAGCTGAAGTACTTTGTTGCAGCGTTCCTTGCGTCGCACACTTGTGCGGTTGGATTGTTTATTCAGCTTTTACCGAAGCGTAAGTGATCAAACACAGATTACACTGCCTGAGGGTACGGATTTTTTTAGAGATTTTTTGCTCTGTGATTTAATCCTGTGTATCCGTCTCGTCTGTGTCATCCGTGTGCTATTGTATTTGGCTGTTGAAAGATCATATATGTTATACAGTACAAGAGTGCGACGCAAGTATAGCTTAATGGTGTTCCCTTGGCCCGGCTCATAAAATTTCCCCATTCCATAACCACCACTCATCTGCATCACTGTTATAAGCCGCTCTTACTTTTCATTATTGTAAATTAAAGCTGGCTTTTATTATCTTTCAGTATCGTTATTTTTTTGCCATATAAACTAAAATAATTCAACATGAGAAAAGTTCAGTTTTTGCTGCTTTTGAGTTTCTTTTTTTGGCTGCAGGCTTCTGCCCAAATAGATGCGGGCTTATTCCGTTTTCCGGATGTTTCCAAAACTCAGATCGTTTTTTCTTATGCCAACGATGTTTGGATAATGCCCAAGGAAGGTGGTATGGCTGTAAAGCTTAGTTCGCCTCCGGGTGTGGAGGTGATGCCTAAATTTTCACCCGATGGTAAGCAGGTTGCTTTTGGTGCGGTGTACGATGGTAACCGCGATGTTTATGTAATACCCGCTACAGGTGGCACACCACAACGCTTGACAGCACACGGCTACAGCGACCGTGTGGTAGACTGGACCAATGATGGTAAAAATATTTTGTTTGCAACTGGCCGTGAAAGCGGTAAGGCAAGGTTCAGCCAGTTTTATACAGTGCCTGCAACCGGTGGTGCAGAAACCAAACTGCCATTGGCTTATGCTGAGTATGGCAGTTACTCACCCGATGGTAAAAAGATGGCTGTTGTTATTATGACTGAAGTGGGGCGCAACTGGAAACGTTACCGCGGTGGTACCAATGGCGATATCCGTATTTATGATTTTGACAAACAACAACAGGAAGATATAAGCACTGCCAGCGATGCCGATGACGAGCTACCTATGTGGCATGATAATTTTATTTATTTCCTGAGCGACCGCGGTGCTGAACTGCGTATGAATTTGTGGAGATATGATATTGCTAAAAAGTCTTTTGAGCAGCTTACTAAATTCACCGATTACGATGTGCATTATCCATCGCAGGGGCCGGATGATATAGTTTTTGAAGCAGGAGGAAAATTGTACCTCTACCCTTTTACTACACAAAAGGCAAAAGAAATTTCTGTTACCGTGGTTACTGACAATGCACTGTTAAAACCAAAAACCGTTGCCGTAAGCGATTATATACAGCATGCATCTTTAAGCCCGGATGGTAAGAGAGTCCTGGTAGAAGCAAGAGGCGATATTTTTTCAGTACCAGCAGAAAATGGTTACATTAAAAATCTGACCGTTACACAAGGCGTTGCAGAACGCTATCCATCCTGGTCGCCCGACGGAAAAACGGTTGCATACTGGAGCGATAAAAG
>DGQT01000026.1 GCA_002390845.1 Chitinophagaceae bacterium UBA4407
AACGCCTGTATTGGCGTTATTATACGCAATGTAATATTTTTTCTGGTATTGAAAACCAGCCTTTTAATCGTTATACATTTTGGATTGTCGTTAGGACAATCCACTCCGCACTTTTTCAGCTATTGGCCTATAATGTTTTCTAATTGGTGTATAATGCTAACCAATTTTTGCTTGCTTATTTGTAAATATTTCTCAGTTGTTTTTTTGCTGCTGTTGGCATCGCCGCTACCAGCTTTCGGGTAAAATACGCTTCGGTAAAGCCCAATAGAATTACCCCAGAGTACAAGTGTGCGACGCAACGGCAGCTGCACAAAGTACAAAAGCTGGCTACATCATTCCTGTTTTTCTTTCTTCTCTTTGGAGTTGTTTTTTGCTGCATTTTTCTTCCAGTTCAAGAATTTAAAGGTTGACTTTTTAGTCTCCTTTTCATCACCGAAAAGAACGCCCCATTGCTTAAACTGTTCGGTATGATCGAATATTACTTTAAACACCGCAATAATCGGCAGCGAAAGAAACATGCCCGGTATACCGGCCAGTGCGCCGCCAATAAAAACGCCGGCAAGACAAACCAGCGCATTAATCCTTACTTTAGAACCAACAATGCCGGGCATTAAAATATTGTTATCCAGAAACTGAACAACGGCTATGGTTACCAGCACCGTAATAACCGGCCCCATATCCTGCGTTGAACTGAGGGTTAGTAACACGCCGATAATATTGCCAAACAAGGCACCTATATACGGTATTAGATTTAGCACCCCGAATATAATACCTATCAGCAGGGCGTGTTTTATACCAAAAAGCATGAGTGAACCACCCAGCAAAACAGTAATATAGGTTATCTGTATAAGCAGGCCGAGTATATAACTCTTTACAATGGTTTCTGTTTGCTGTATCACTTCTCTTACACGCAGGTGGCTTTCTTTGGGAAACCACATATACACAAACCGTATTAAGATTCCTTTGTAGTACAACATTAAAAAAGTGTATACGGGCAGCAGGCCAAAAAAGATAAAAGCGGTGCCCAGCGAACCCGCCGCCCCGCTTAAAATATTGCCGGCATAGTTGAGTAAGGTATTGCTCTGGTCGTCTAAAAATTTTGTTTGTTCTGTGGTGGAGATATTGGTTCTTTCACCAAACCATGCACTTAATGCATTAATATGCCGGGTAATATTTTCCCTTATGTGGGGATAATCATTTATTAGCGGCGTAACCTGGGAAGTAATAAAAAAAATGATAAGCCCTGTTACAATAATCATTACCATCAGTGAAAGAAAAATGGCCACCAGTTCGGGCATTTTGTGCTTCTTAAGAAACCGGTAAACGGGCAGCAGCACAATGCTCATGAAGAAAGCCATTACCAGTGGCATAATAATCTGCTGGCCTTCAATTATAATCAATGCTGCTACTACCAGGCCCATTAACTCAATAGATCTTTTTACCGTAAGCGGAAGATGTTGCATACACAGGTTTTTTATAAAGCTACTGCTTTAGCTTTTGCTTTATACTGTTACCATTTTTGTTATCAGGAATATAATAAGTGCATTTGTTGTGCCAGTTTATTGCCGCTGTTGGTCGTTGACCAACAGCATTCGCTTTACTCTACGCTGCAATAAAAGCTCAATAAATAGTCCGAACGTACAAGTGAGTGACACAACAGGTGATGCTATGAAATAAAATTGCTGGTATTCAAATAGCTTCTAAATTTATTTAATACTTACACTTCCGGGTTCTTTAAAATCTTATTGCCAACTGCGCAATTTAAACAGTGCTTAAAGTTGCAATAGTTATTTTTTAAACGAATTAATGCCTGGGAGTCCAGCGCATTGTCGTTGAAAACATTTTTTGCTTTCCATTGCTTTGTTATTGCATTTTGTTCCGGTGGCAATGCACTTAAAAAATTTACAGCCGTATTTTTCCAATGCTGTTCTTTGTGGTGAATGCCATACGCAAACAAAACCGGAACAATTGTGTTGATGATGATATTATCTGCCATTAACCTGCCCAGGTTCTTTGGTTTATATGCTGTTACTTCATCGAATGTGTAGTGATAGTGCCAGTAATCGTTGGCCGTAACATCAAGAAGTTTCCTAAGATCATTGATCTCTTTAATCTCCAGCACTTTTGAAAACAAATGTGATGACTGAAACACCAGCATGGCCAATTGCGCCAGCCTTATGGTTGGAAAATTAGCGGGCCGCATTCGAAGAAAATCAGGCGCTTTACCAATTGCTTTCAACTTGTATTTGGCAGCAAGAAAATGATATTCGCGTTGCAGTAATTTTGGATAATCTTCCGTGAAATTTCCAGCCAGCAAACCACACTGACCAAGCAATAACGACTCTAACTGATTCACCTGGTTTTTATGTTTGGCAAGAATATTTACCGGGATGCTTTTTGCCATTTGTTCAAACACATCGGCATTTACTTTTATCCCGAAATTTTTTGCAAGCATCCACCAGAACACTTCTTCCCAGTGATTGTTTGATTGTTTCAGGTTCAACAAAACCGTTTCAGCTTTTAGCTGCAACCGTTCTGCAACAAGCCGTTCTTTCCAGGACAACCAACCCATTTCTGAAAGTGCGGGCAGGTAATTTTCGCAAGGCACAAAACCTTTTGCCTGCATCAGTTGATCATAATGTTGCAGCATTATTTTGGGAACAAGGTTCTCTAGTTCCAGTGTAGCAATCAATTGTCCGTTGATGTCTTTTATGGGAATATCGTTTTGCCAAACCACGTGCAGCACCACATTTCTGTAATTTATGTCAGAAGTATGTTTGTGATGATTCCACTGAGAAGCTTGTGTATGTATTTCTATATTACCAGCCCAGGTAGTATTCCCCATTTTTATTTTCGCTTCAAGAAAATCGGGGCCCTGGTTTGTATTGGCAAATCCGGGATGAATGATTTGCAGGTTTGTGCCATCAACAGCAGCTAAATTTGTTTCATTAAAGTACTGAAACTGCCAGATGAAATGTAAAAGTTTTTCATTCATAGCCGTCATTGATTTATGGTTGAATTACCTTGTACTTTCTGATCAATTGTTAAGGTACAACTTTTCAACCATTTAACTAATCAACCAATCAACTTCGCAAGCTCCTGCACCACGCGGCTTACCGGAAGGCCCATTACATTATAAAAATCGCCCTTGATTGATTTTATACCAACTACACCAATCCATTCCTGTATGGCATAAGCACCGGCTTTATCGTAGGGCTTGTATTTATCTACATAGAATTCTACCTGGGCATTTGTTAGTTCATGAAATTCAACATCGGTAATATCGCTGAAAGAGATCGTGATATCGCGGTGTAATATTACAACACCGGTAATTACTTTATGGTGGCTGCCCGAAAGTGATTGCAAAATTTCAACTGCATCTTCGCGGTCTTTTGGCTTGCCAATAATCCTTTCGTTTAGCGTAACAATTGTATCGGCTGCCAGTATAACCCGGCTTCTGTTATCCGGACTAAGCAATTCTTTAACCGCAATTGCTTTGTGCTTTGCAATATAAACAGCAACTTCTTCAACCGGCATTGTTGCAGGGAAGCTTTCATCAGTTGGCTGTACGATTATTTCAAAATTTACTTCGGCCCATTCGAGTAATTGCTTTCGCCGTGGTGATTGCGATGCGAGTATGATCTTTTGTTGCATGTACGCAATATTAAATATTTTTTGTTTGTAGCTTTTATGATACCAGCTATTATTTTACATGGCATCGTTCCTTGCGTCGCAATCCTTTCAGCTGTAGAATATGACTGAACTTTTCTCACCACATAGGTACATAGAAACATAGTTTCATATAGTTTTCTTTGTGTTCCTATGTTTCTATGTGCCTATGTGGTAAAATGTTCGCTTAGATAAAAGCTCAATAAAGCTATAACAGCCGAAGAGTGCGACGCAACAAAAGTTTCATAGTAATTCAATTGCCTGGCTCAAAAAATTCTTCTGTGTTATGAATAGATTTTAAAGAAAATCATTGAAAGGATTCCGGTGAACATTACAAATTTTATAGCAGAACTGATGCGGTGAAAATCTTGTGGCGTTTGTGCTGAAAATAATTTTCTGAAGATCCACACAAGCGGTACAAAGATTAGGATTAAAGAATACAAAACACTCAACCACCAACCCAGCCTAAGAGCATATACCTGTACGATTACTAAAACGCCTGCAAGCACCACGATCCATACTGCCGCAAATATTTTAGTGGCATTAATGCCCCATATAACCGGCATGGTTTTGCAGCCATATTTTCTATCGCCTTCAATATCTTCCATATCTTTTACAACTTCTCTGATAAGCGAAATAACAAAAGCAAAACCCGCAAACAGGAATGTGTCGCGAAGAATTTTATCCGCGTGCAACCCGTTGTTTGTTTTAATAAGATGGTTGTATTCGCACCATGCCACCACAAGAATGGTCCACGATGTAAGCAGCGAAATAAGAATATTACCAATTAAGAATTTCCGTTTTAATGAGGCCGAATAAATGAACAGCAGAAATACACAGGTCATGTTTGAAAAACCCAACAGCCAGATACGTGTGGTATAATCAACATAAAAACCAAGGGCTATGCCCGTAATGCTTAAAACAATATGCCAGATAATCGCGGAACGGCGGCGGATAATTTTTTCAACAACGAGTTTTCCCGGCTTGTTTACCTGGTCGATATTAAGATCGAAATAATCGTTGATGATGTAGCCTGCTGCTGCAATTAAAACAGATGAAATACAGATAAGAGAAAAAATTAAGCCATGCACATTGGGTTCTATGTTGCTGTTCCTGAAAACAGGCATCATTACGCAGTACACAAAAACAAATTGCGTAAGTGCAATAAAGAGCAGGTTGGGCCAGCGTATCAGCCGTATAAATGCGGTAATCAGTTTCAAGAAAAGTAAAAATTATGCACAAAGTAAAAGTGAAACTTTTACAATGAAACAATAAATAATTATTGTGCCTTAATGTTTGTATCAAGGCTCCAGTTGCCGCGGAGTTTTAACACTTTTTCAATAACGTCTCTTGCACAACCTTCGCCGCCTTTAAGTGGTGAAATATATTTTGATATTTGTTTTATTTCTGTTGCCGCATCTGCCGGGCAGCAGGCTAAACCAACCTTACTCATCACTTCGTAATCCGGTATGTCATCGCCCATAAATAAGACTTCAGATTGCTTAAGGCTGTGCTGTTCAATAAAATTTTCCAGTATCATCAGCTTATTTTCGGCCCTCATGAAAACCTGTGCTACACCCAGTTTATTAAGCCGGTCTTCAACTTCCGGGGCATTGCCCCCCGAAATAATAACGATGTGGTAACCGGCTTTTACTGCAAGCTGCAATGCATAGCCGTCTTTGATATTCATGCGCCTGACCATGGTGCCGCCGGGCATTACCAGTAAAGTACCATCGGTTAAAACGCCATCTATATCAAAAACAAAAGTGGTAATGTGTGAAAACAATTCAAGAACATTCATAAGCTGATTTGTATATCTGTGGATATAAGCCGACAAAACTAGCGGAATTGAGTAATTTTTTTTGATTTACAACAGCTTAAAACTTATTTTCAAAAAAACCTTACAAACAGTTGTTTGTTTCAGGAATTATCTTTTATTTTGAACCTTCTTTACGATCGGTTGCTTGCTCATAACATATCCCTGTCAAATTTATTTTGATGGGGATTTTGTTTTTGCACAGTTGCCGAATTCACTTACCCCCATAAATTTCCTGAATGCTCCCTGTAATCTCAACATAAAGCTTTTGAAGTTGCGGGTGACCGGCCAAAAGGTGAATATGTTTTTCTATTATTGCCGAATCACCACGAATGGCAGGCCCTGTTTGCATATGCTCAGGATTGTATTCTTTAACTCTTCCGGCCACTTCTTCTATCAGTGGAGAAAGTGCAGAAAAATCAATATGCTCCTTTTTGCAGTAATTCGAAGTAAGCGTATAAAGATGGTTTGTAAAATTTGAAACAACTACTGCTGCAACATGCAACTTAAGCCGCGTTTCATCATTGGCAACGGTAACTTTATTTGAAATAGTTTCGGCAAATGCTTGTAATAATTTAATAACTGCATCATTATTGCCGTCAACCAAAAAAGGAATTACAGGAATATGAATCGCCTCTTTTCTTAAACTCTGTAAAGGATATAAAACGCCGTAGTCGTGCGAAGCTCTTTGCAAAACCTCTTTCGAAACTGAACCGGAAGTATGCACAATTATTCCTTTATCCAGGTGCAAAGCGGCAGCTACAGTTTTTATAGAATTATCCGAAATTGCAAGTATATAAAGATCTGATTCCTTTGTAACAGTATTGAAATCATCATTTGCTTTACACTTAAGTTCATCAGCCAGAACCTTTGCATGATGTAAGTTCTGGCTAACCACTTCAATAATATGATGACCGGCTGATTTTATCAATCTTCCCAGCACCGTTGCAATATTGCCCGAACCAATGATTACTACCTTCATATCTTTGAGTTTAACCAACTAGTTATGGAACTTAAATTAGCGCAAAGGATCATTCTTAAATACTATAAAACAAAATTAAAAGTATTAGAAAAAATTTCCCCCGAAAAAGCGGCCGTATATGCCATGCAATTATTTTTTACGCCTTATGCCAGCCAGTCAAAATTAGAAAGGCCCGCTATTTTTCACAAAGCAGAAAAGTTATCTTTTAATTTTCAGGGAAACACGATTCATGGTTTCAGGTGGCTTTCCGGCCAACCTGCCGCAAAAACAATTCTGGTTTGCCACGGAATGAACAGTTGCAGTTACCGCTTTGAAAAATATATTAAGCTCTTGCAGCAAAAACATTTTAATGTACTTGCATTCGATGCGCAGGCCCACGGTCAAAGTGAAGGTAAAATTCTCAATGCCATTATTTACAGCGAAATTATTTTAGAAATCGAAAAAATATACGGACCGGTAAATGCTATTCTTGCTCACTCTGTTGCCGGCATGGGCACTTCCTTTGCAATGGAAAAACTTAAAGAAACCAACAAAAAGATCGTTCTTATTGCACCCGCAACAGAAACGGTTACTGCAATTGATAATTATTTCAGCCTGCTGCATCTGAAACCATCTTTCAGAAAAGTGTTCGATGAAACCGTTGAAAAAGTACGTGGCCTGCCGCCGCATTGGTATTCGGTTACAAGAGCGGTACAAAATTTCAATGCACCGCTTTTATGGATTCATGATAAAGACGATAATATTTGCCCATACAAAGATACACTTGCCGTTCAGCAAATGCAGTTGCCCAATATTCAGTTTATCACAACCAGCGGATTGGGGCACAATAAAATTTACAGGGATAGAGAAGTGCAAAAAAAAGTCATTGATTTTTTAACAACCTGATTCGTCCTTTGAAGATTTACAACATTCATTTCAACATTATTTTTTTGTTACCAACATTAGCTCAATTGGCATCGCCGGTTGTGTCACTCACTTCTACGTTCCGCTCGTATAGCGGCTTTTATCACGCACGTTGCAAAACCACAATTCGTAGTTTTTTTTGCATTTTAAATGATTGCTTTAATATTGCATCAATTGAGGGCGGGCCAAACGTTGAATAAAGAAGATAAAAAGTTGCGGTTATTCCAGATTATTTTCTTCGCATGTTCAGCATAGTTCTAACCCCTGAAGTGTGCGACGCAAGGGACTTTGAGAGATGTTCTCAAAGCCAGGCACATAAAAATATAAAATAAAGAATGGCAAAGAATTTATTAATAGTAGAGTCTCCGGCAAAAGCCAAAACCATTGAAAAAATCCTTGGTTCAGATTTTACTGTGCGCAGTTGCTACGGCCATATCCGTGATCTGGAAAAGGATGAAATGGGTATTGATGTAAACAATAATTATCTGCCGCGCTATAAAGTTCCTGATGATAAATTAAAAGTTGTTGCGGAGTTAAAACAACTCAAAAAAAGTTCATCTGAAGTTTGGCTGGCAACGGATGAGGACCGTGAAGGTGAAGCGATCAGCTGGCATTTATGCGAAGTGCTGGGATTAAATCCTGCGACAACAAAACGTATTGTTTTTCATGAGATCACCAAACCTGCAATACTAAAAGCTGTGGGCAAGCCACGCACAGTTGACATGAATTTGGTAAACGCTCAACAGGCACGGCGTGTGTTGGATAGAATTGTTGGTTTTGAACTAAGCCCTGTACTCTGGCGCAAAATGAGCATGGGAAATTCTTTAAGTGCGGGCCGTGTGCAAAGTGTAACAGTGCGGTTGGTTGCTGAAAGAGAACGGGAAATTAATGCATTTAAAAGTGTAAGCAATTTTAAAATTGAAGCAACTTTTGAAGCGAATGATATTAACGGAAAAAATGTTTCTTTTAAAGCAGAAGCTGCAAGACAAAGCAAAGCAGAAGATGCTGAAAAATTTTTACAAAGTTGTATTGGCGCAAACTATACCGTAAAAGATGTGCAGGTAAAACCAGCCCGCAAATCTCCCGCTGCACCATTTACCACATCCACCTTGCAACAGGAAGCAAGCCGTAAATTGGGTTATGGTGTAAGCAAAACGATGCTGGTTGCGCAGAAGCTTTACGAAAGCGGTTACATAACTTATATGCGTACGGACAGTGTAAACCTGAGTGATACCGCAGTTGAAGCAGTTAAAGGACAGATAGCAAGTCAATACGGTGATAAATATATTCAGCTTCGCAAATACAAGAATAAAAACGAAAGCGCTCAGGAAGCGCATGAAGCTATACGGCCAACTTATATACAAACACAAAGCTTAGATGATGTTGACGGAAGACGTTTGTATGATCTAATCTGGAAACGAACAATGGCTTCGCAAATGGCAGATGCGGAGCTTGAAAAAACGACTGCGAAAATTGATGTTTCTACCAACCGCGCAGAATTAACTGCGAGTGGCGAAGTATTAAAATTCGATGGCTTTCTTAAAGTGTATATGGAAGACCGCGATGACGATGAAGTAACAGATGATGAGAATGCAGAAGGCGTGTTGCCACCATTGCGTGCAGGGCAGAAACTTGATTTTAAAGAGATGAAAGCTACCGAACGATTTACAAGGGCTGCACCAAGATATACCGAAGCATCGCTTGTAAAAAAATTGGAAGAACTCGGCATTGGACGGCCTTCTACTTATGCGCCAACCATCTCTACCATCATCAAAAGAAATTACGTAGAGAAGCGTGATAAGGAAGGTGTGAAAAGAGATTTCAGGGTATTGGTTTTAAAGAATGGAAATATCTCCAAAGAAATACAACAGGAAAATACAGGCGCAGAAAAATCGAAACTTTTTCCAACAGATCTTGGCCTGGTGGTAACCGATTTTTTAAACCAGTATTTCAATGATGTAATGGATTATGGTTTTACTGCAAAGATCGAAGGTGAGTTTGATGAGATTGCAGACGGCAAACAGTTATGGACAAAAATGGTGGATGGCTTTTATAAGCCATTCAAGAAAGATATTGACAGCACCATGGAAAATGCCGAAAGGGCAAAGGGCGAAAGAGAATTGGGTGTTGATGAAGCAACAGGTAAAAAGATCATAGCACGCATGGGCCGCTACGGACCAATGATACAGATTGGCGATGCAGGCGATGAAGAAAAACCGCGCTTTGCAAAGTTGAAAGCAACGCAGAGTATAGAAACAATTTCCCTTGCTGATGCAATGGAACTTTTTAAACTGCCGCTTACGTTGGGTGAGCATGAAGGAAAAGAAGTTTCTGTAAATGCAGGCCGCTTTGGCCCTTATGTAAAATGGGGTGAAGAATTTATTTCATTGCCAAGAGGTGAAGAACCTTTAGAGGTTGATATGGATCGTGCCATTCAGCTTATCAACAGCAAACAAACGGCTGATGCACCTATTGCAATGGTAGAAGGCAAACCTGTAACAAAAGGCAAAGGAAGGTTTGGCCCTTTTATTAAGTGGGACAATCTTTTTATCAACATTCCACGGGCTTATAATTTTGATACGCTTACGCAAAAAGACTGCGAAGAGTTAATAGAAAAGAAACTTGAAAAAGAAAGCAACCGCTACATACAGCAATGGCCCGAAGAAAAAATTTCCATTGAAAATGGCCGCTGGGGCCCGTTTATACGTTTTGGAAAACAAATGCTAAAAATAACAGGCCGCAAAGCAGAGAACGAAAAATATACCGCCGAAGATCTTGCTGTAATTCCAATTGAAGAAGTAAAAAAAATGATCGAAGTTCAAATGCCCGATGCCTTTGTAAAGAAGGCCGCGAAAAAAACAGCCGCACCTAAAAAGGTTGTTGCGAAAAAAGCTGCAGCAAAGAAAAAATAAATATTACTACAACGCTTTTAGAAATATGCCTGCTTAATAAAGCGGGCATTTATTTTTTTGGGCCGGGCAACAATTATCTTATGAAACTTTTGTTGCGTCGCACACTTGTAGTGCGGGAATTGAATTAAGCTTTAAACATTCAATAAGGAATTATTTCTTTTCATTTTTACTTTACACGTTAATTACTTTTGCTAAGAAGAAATTAAAAAAAGATTTTGAAACATTTCATATCATTTACTCTTGGGCTTGTGTTTACATTTATGATATATGGAATAATTACATTCTTTTTATTAATAGCCACTTTTTCACTTTCATCAGAAACACTAACAGAAAAAGAGAACAGAGAAACATTCTTTTTTTTAACCGCTTTTATTGTTACTATAGTGACAATTATTTCTGCCTTTAAACACTTTAAGAATGAGAGAAAGTTTTCAGCGATTGGAATCAGCACAGCTTCATTAATTAGTTGTTATGCAACAATGATGCTTGGTTTAATTTGCTTTGACAATTTAAACTATTACGGGAAATTTGACAAAAGACAATGGTCGCAGGCCGAATTTAAGTCTTTTAAAATGGCTAAAACATTAGCTAAAGATGATGAATTAATTGGCTTAACAAAACAACAAGTAATAGAAAAGATTGGAACTACTAAAGAGTTTTTAATTAATCCAAAATGCAACTTACTTGAAATTCCGACAGACGAAAATTGGCATCTTCGTGTAGAATTTAAAAATGATACCGCAATCAAAGCATATTTGTGGCAGGAAGGTTTAGGTATTTGACGGGGTGTTCCATACCTTATCTGCTTACAGCCTACAAAAATTCATCCTTCGCCCCGGTTCGTGCCCCCATGAAACAATTCTTTGCTTCAATCTCCGCTTTTGTAAAGCTTAATAGAATTACATGCAAACGCAAGTGTGCGTCACGATGAAACATACGGGATTAAGAACGCAACAAAAAAATTCAGGGTCATGCATATTTCTATTGCCGGGCTACAAATTATCTGGTTTATTGCTGTTGCTTTTTATTATTTCAACCCATGCAAATAAAGGTATATGGCTTTCAGTTCATCATTAGTATAAGTGAGGGCTTTCCAGGGCATATAGTCTGACAATTGTTTGCCTTCGGGTGTTTTGCCGGTGTGCAAGGCCGTTAGAAAATCTGTTTCCGTCCACTTGCCCACAACGCCAGTGGAACTAATGTTTGGTATAGGTGGTTCATTATCGCCATGCGGCGGGTTACCTTTCATTTGCGCACCGTGGCAACCCTGGCAACTGGTGGTAAGATACCCGCCATACGCTGCAGTAACAGTGGCTGCTACCGTGTCTTTATACACGGCATTATGATCAATTATTTCTGCCGGAAATAAATTGAACTTATCTAAGAAAACCAATATCCTTGTCAATGGTTTT
Organism: Chitinophagaceae bacterium UBA4407; assembly: GCA_002390845.1. Taxonomy (GTDB): domain Bacteria; phylum Bacteroidota; class Bacteroidia; order Chitinophagales; family Chitinophagaceae; genus Limnovirga. Next base: position 11,695 of record DGQT01000026.1, read on the forward strand.
ATCGATTTTGCAGGCACTATTTTATCAACCGGCGGCTGCTGTTTTAAAAAGCAAATGAGTGCAGCCATATCGTGGTTAGAAATATTGCACACCTCGTTCGATGGCATAAACCAAACCGATTTATTATCCTTTGCCAAACCATGGCGCAGTGCACGCACCCAGTCTTCATCTGAATAATTTATACCGCCTTTACCGGTGGTTAAATTGGCGGTGGCTAATATTCCCAATGGCGATGTTTCATCAAAAAAAACAATGCCACCTGCAAGGTTTTGGCCATGGCAACCAAGGCAACCCCTGTTCTCTGCAATGTGTTTGCCTTCGTTGTAACTGGCGCTGTCATTGGGTATTGCAAGTTTTTGCAGCTTTACATCGTACACTTTATTGATGCGTGCCTCTGTATTAAAATACGCAACTGCATAGAACACTAATACAATTACCAGCAGGCTGCCAATGGTAATACCCGTCCACTTAAGAATTTTTTTTAGCATAAGGTTTTGTTGTTGAAATTGAAAATTGATTTTATTTTTTATGAGCCAAACATTCATTTTTTATGGCCGCTAAGTTGCGTCGCACGCTTGTACGGTTGTATCTTTTATGATCTTTTACCGAAGCGAAGATGTGTCGCAAAAAACCTTGATTTCGGTAACAGTTTATAAATAAGAAATAGTAAAATCAATAATTTCTTAAGCGTTGCCTTATTTGAAACATACTAACTAAAAAAGCATGGTTGTTTTTATAAACAGTACTGCACTATGCCAAATAGAATTACCAACCGTACAAGTGAGTGACACAACCGGCGACGATAGTAGCAATACAGTTGGGTAACAAAAAATATTCCATCTAATTAATAATTTATTTGGAGGCCGGGCCATCGTTTTTTATGGCGGCTTCGTTGCGTCGCACTCTTGTACGGCTGTATCTTTTATCATCTTTTACCGAAGTGGGTATGTACTATAATAGGCACTACCATAATGACAATATTTTGCGGTTTATAAGCAGTATCCAGCTAATATTCCATACTAACAATATTCTTTGCATAAGCCCCCTGAAAGCAGGCGGACTCATAAAGAAAATGATAAATAATGCAAGGCTCACAGCGCCAAAAAACCATGATAATTTTGTCATGCTCTTCCATTCTTCGTTTCGCCTGAAAACAAACCCCCAGGAGATCATTGCAATGCCTAAATTTAATAATGCAACAAGTGCAGAAAGGCCGTGGATCAAGCCGGTGGATGTAGGCGGGTCTCCCGGAATATCTGTTGGAAATATTGCTAAAAGAAAAGCCCCAACACAAAAAATACCCAAGGTTATTATACTTGTTTTTGATGCTTTAACATTCCGTGTTAATGCAAGCAGCACAAGTGATACGCCTGTTGCAAGTGATAAAAATGCGGTTGTCATAAGCCGGCTATAATCACCAACAGCATATTCACTAACAAAACAAGACATGATATTTTTATCTGGCCTAATTGCATGAAGCAGGATAACTATTGCCAAAAAGAGCATCGTTGCGCAAACGCTTACTATTGGAATGGTTTTATTGTATTTCATAAAATCTTTAATCGATCGTTTTTTATTTTCAGGTAATTGCAACAGGCTTTTTTTATTGAACTGTATCGGTCATTACACTTTAAAAAATATTTTTCTGCCATAAAATTCAGTTAGTCCAGGGTATTCTAAAAACTATGTTTGGTGAGCAAACATATTTATGAGTGGGCAGCATGGTTTATATGAGAGGGTTTAAATAAACGTTGCTTATTACCATTTACTCAAGAAACTGGTTGTTCGCCAGAAGGTTTAGGTAATGCTGTTTGCTTTAATTATTTTTAAAACTTACTTGCACCAATATGCTGCGGATAATTTTGTGTATTTGTTTTTGTATGTTTTTTGTGGTGCATTCTTTTGCCCAGGATACCATTGTATTGAACGGAGAACCGAACTGGAAAAGCAGCTTTGATATTGCCGACAAGAGTTTGTTTTACGAAGAACCCGCCAGCAATGAAACCCTATCTTTTGAAGATGCAAAAAAACAGGCATTTGTACCCTTTACCAAAGAGTTTCAACACGCAGTATTATCACAAAGGCCCTTAATTATACAATGGTTTACATTTACCATACACAATACATCGGCAACAGATACATTGCGTTTGCGGGTTTCGTTAGCCCCACATTATTTTATACGTTTGTATAATAATGATACCATCATTGCGCGTAGCGGTGCTTATGAAACAACAGCTCCTGCATTTCAAGGTTTGCCTTTAATGGTTTTGCCGCAGGCTACCAATACATTTTGGGTAAGAACAGAAGACCGCCAAAACCAGTTTCTGCCGCCCACAATTGCACTGGAAACTGATTATACTTTTATGGTAAAGGCTGCCAGCGGTATTTATACTGACAGGTATCTTTTTCTTTTACTGGCAGCTATGGCCGGTTGTCTTTTTTTTATATCGGTCTACGCTATGTACCAGTTTTATTTATACAGGGATAAAGCCTTTCTATGGTATATCGCGTATACTATTTCCTCATTAATAACCTGTTTGTTCTGGATAGATATCCGCCATTCGCTCGGATTATTTCCTGCATTAGTGCACGATATAATGTTGTCTGTTTTTCTTTTCCTGGTACCTGCCATGTATAGCCTTTTTATTGGAAGCATGTTGCAGTTGCCGGTTCACTTTAAAAAGGGATGGCTAATTGTAAAAGTATTGGTGGGCATTGCTTTTATTCAGATGCTGATAGAATTTACCACGGTAAGAACCGGATGGTTTTTGTTTAACTCCAATTACTACGGGTACTTTATATCTATAATTCCCGTTGCCATATTACATATTGTTTTATTGATATTAACGGCAAAAAGTAAATCGCCTATAAAATGGTTCTTGTTTAGTGGCTTAATCAGTTTGCTTTTTTTGTGGTGCCTGCCTATGACAAGGTTTTTCTTTCTTTTGTCATCCACCAGCCCAGAGTTTTTTATGATCATCATATTTATACCTGCATATTTGTTATTGGGTTTAACCATCGAAGCCATTTTCTTTTCTTTTGCACTTTCGTACCGCAGTAAATTGGTATTGATAGAAAAGAATAACATGCAGCAGGCGCATGGCTTGCAATTAGAAGCGGCACTACAAAAAAGAACTATAGAACTGGAAGAACAAAGCAAACTGGTAGAAGCGCAAAAGATAGCACAGGTGCATGCTGCATTTGAGCAAAAAATAGCCGAAACGGAAATGACGGCACTTCGTGCACAAATGAACCCGCACTTTATTTTTAACTGTCTTAATTCCATCAAACTCTATACACTGGAAAATGATTCTGCTACCGCATCAGAATATCTAACCATTTTTTCGCAACTCATCAGGCTGGTATTAGAAAACTCGCATTCAGAAAAAGTAACGCTGAAGAAAGAACTGGAAACACTGCAATTATATATTCAACTGGAAGCCATGCGGTTTAAAAATAAAATCCAATATCAGATAAATGTTGCCGAGAGTATAGACCAGGAGTATATAGAAATTCCTCCCTTATTATTGCAGCCTTATGTGGAAAATGCTATCTGGCATGGGCTGATGCATAAAAAGAAAGGAGGAAGTATTGTTGTTGATGTTACACATCCTTCAGAACATCTTTTGCGCATTGAAATTACAGATGATGGTGTTGGCCGTGCATTAGCGGCTGAGTATAAAAGCAAATCTGCCACCCGGCAAAAATCCTTTGGCTTAAAAATGACATCAGACCGTATCCATATCATTAACCAGTTATACCAGATACAGGCCGATGTAAAAATATATGATTTAAAAGACCGCATGAACAATGCCACCGGCACAAAAGTGATCATTCAAATACCCGTATAGAAAATTATATGCTTAAAGCAATTATTATAGATGATGAACCAGATTGTGTAAGGTTGCTCGCATTGCAGTTAAAAATGTATTGTCCCCAGGTACAGGTGGCAGCCGAATGTACCGAAAGTGAGGAAGGCCTTTTAAAAATAAAAGAGTTGCAGCCTGATATGGTATTCCTGGATATTGAAATGCCGGTAATGAATGGTTTTCAGTTATTGGAAAAAACAGGGCCCATACATTTTAGCCTGGTGTTTGTAACGGCTTATGATAAATTTGCAGTAAAAGCTTTTCGTTTTAGTGCGTTGGATTATTTACTAAAACCCATTGATGGTAAAGACCTGAAAGCCGCAGTAGAAAAAGCAGAACAACGCAGGTGGCCCGAAAAACAGCAGCTTAGTTTACTTAAACAGCAGTTGCATGGAGGCGCAAAAACATTCCCCGATAAAATAGCACTCCCTTACCAGAACGGGGTAACGTTTGCAGAGGTAAAACTGATTATTTACTGCGAGTCAGATAATAACTATACCCGTTTTTACATGATAGATGGTCATCAGCACACCGTTGCCAAAACCCTTGGCGATATACAGGAAGTGCTGGAAGAAAGAAATTTTTTACGCGTACACCGTCAGTATCTGGTAAACCTCGATCATATAAAAAAATATGTACGCGGCGAGGGCAATTACCTTATCCTCTCAAACAATCAACATATCCCCGTTGCCCGCAACCAGAAAGAAAGGCTGATAGAAAAATTCGGATGGTTATAAAGGTAAAAGTTGAGTAGAATTAAAGAATGTACAAGTGAGTTCCGATACATCGGAATTAAAATGACACAACAGGTGATGCTTGAAAAACTAAAAGTCCGTCAACAAAAATTTTAATACTAATAAGAATTTTTCTTGGTGGTTCTTCCTTGCATCACACAATTCAAGGCTTTGAACAATATTGAGCAAAGGCGCATCATCATGCCTGCAAATAATATACTTTAGCAAGTTTCGGGTTTTATAATGTAAAATATTTTTCAAGCTTTGTATTCAAAATTCAATTAAGATGAAAATAGAAAATTGTACCGCAGAAGATATTGAAGAAATTTTCCGGCTTTATGCCATTGCATCAGTTTATCAAAAGGCAAAACAAACAGTAGTGGTTTGGCCACAGTTTGAAAGAAAACTTGTTGCAACAGAGATCACTGAAAACAGGCAATGGAAATTAATCATTGACAATGCAATTGCATGCAACTGGGCTACCACTTTCAGTGATGAACAAATATGGGAAGAACGAAATGCAGATGCTGCCATTTATATACACCGCATTGCAACCAACCCTGACTTCAGGGGTAAAAATTTTGTTTCTATTATTGTTGAGTGGGCCATCGAATATGCAAAAACTATGAATAAAGATTTTGTGCGGTTGGATACACTTGGTAACAATATAAGGCTGATAGAACACTACACAAATGCTGGTTTTAATTTTCTCGGAATGTTTGATCTTAAGAACACCGAAGGGCTGCCAGATCATTATCATAATGTTCCTGCATGTTTGTTTGAAATTAGATTATAAAGGCTGCATTGTTGTGATGTTTCTCTGGCTCGTAATTTTAGTGATTTGCTTTTATCTACGCGATGGTAAAAGCTCAATCAATTTCCGATCGTACAAGTGAGTGACACAAGCGGCGATGCTATGAAAAACTAAAAGTTCATCAACAAAAATTTGAATGTTAATAAGGATTTTTCTTCGGGTTCTTCCTTGTGTCGTACATATTAAGAATGATGACTGTATTGTTGTTGTGTTTGTAATAAAGCCTGTTATGCTTGCTGATAAGGGTAGTTCTTATTACAGGATTATTTGCTGAAGGTTTTCCAATAAAAGGTTGCGTTTTAAGTGTACTGGTGCGTTTATCCAGTTTTGTAAGGAAGTTTTCAGCTACCTGGTTACCCCAATTTTTTTCAAGGTATTCCAGCAATTTAACCAGTTTATTACTGAACCTCTTTTTGTAAATTATTTTGTACGCCATCTGGCTGTTACTTCTTTAAATTCCTCTTCGGTAATAGTATCTTTTTCATCAGGTTCGTTTGCCAGGCTTAATACCTCTTCTTTATCAGCATAGTAAAGTTCATCAAGTATGTCTGTGGTTTTATCACCGAAATATTCAATATCGGCTTTTACCAGTTGCAGCAATTGAGAATCCTCAATTGAGGAAACCATTTGTAATACCTGCTCCTTTAATGAAGGCATAAAATAGATTTAATCAAATTTACTTATTAAAATATAAATCCCGAAGGAATAAACTTTTATTCTTTAATCTGCATTTTGTAACAGCTACTAATCCACACACCTGTATAAGTTGCTTTTTGAAAATCTGTAAACCTTTCTTTAATTTACAGTATAGAAATTTCTATGCAGGAAAACAGGGAAATATCAGCATTATTTACTTTGATAGACGATCCGGATGAAGAGGTTTTTTCTACCGTATCGGAGCGGATTGTGAATTATGGCCCTGCTATTATACCCAACCTGGAAAATCTTTGGGAAAACACCCCGGCAGATGAAGTACAGGGCCGCATAGAAATGCTGATTCACCGGCTGCATTTTACTGACCTGGTAAAAGATATTACAGAATGGAGGGATAGTGCTTATCATGATCTTTTATTTGGCGCATTGCTGGTTGCCAAGTTTCAGTACCCTGAACTGCATACTACACCTGTATTGCAGGAGATCGAAAAAATACGCCGCAATGTATGGCTGGAGATGAATAGTTATCTTACTCCAATGGAACAAGCCAATGTAATCAGTAGTATTTTATACAACTATTATAATCTTAAGGGTACAGAAATTGCCTATATTAATCCGGATGATTTTTTCCTGCATAAGGTGTTGCAAACTAAAAAAGGTAATGCCATATCAAACGGTATACTTTATATGGTACTTGCAGAACTACTTGATATTCCTGTAAGGGCCATTAATATTCCCCGGCAGTTTATACTGGCTTATTTTAACAGTGAATACGATCCTGCCATTCACGATGATGATGCCCATAACGGCATTAGTTTTTACGTGGATGCAACTACGGGACAACCTTTTAGCCATAAAGATGTAGAAGCTTATTTTAAAAGAATTTCAGTACCGCTAACCGCTTCGTATTTTAAGCCACTACCAAAAAAAAGAATTATACAGATGCTGCTCGAAGAACTGGCACATTGTTTTGAAACTCCCGAATTTCTATATAAGAAAACCGAACTGCTTCAGCTTGCAGCATTATTGGATTAGTGCTCACAATTCAGTATCTCCTAAACCATAAATCCTGATTCGTAAATACCAAATCCTAACTATCTTGCAGCCATGTCGAAAGCAAAAACCAAAGAACAGCCTGTTATACTTATTACCAATGATGACGGTATTACATCGCCTGGAATTAAAGCGCTTGTTGATGCTGTAAAACATCTTGGCAAAGTAGTGGTAGTGGCACCAGATAAACCACAAAGCGGCATGGGGCATGCTATTACAATTGGCCACCCGCTACGTATGCATGCCGTACACATATTTAAGGGTATTGAAGCCTATCAATGCAGCGGTACACCGGTTGATTGTGTAAAGCTTGCCGTAGATAAAGTACTGCACCGCAAACCCGACATTTGCTTAAGCGGTATTAATCATGGAGCCAACCACAGCATTAATGTAATTTATAGCGGCACCATGAGTGCCGCACTGGAAGCATCGATAGAAAGCATACCCAGTGTAGGTTTCAGCCTGCTTGATTATAGTATTGAGGCTGACTTTACCGGAGCTCAAAAATATGCAGCCCTGCTGGTAGAACATTTATTAAAAAAGAATTACGACAAACATCTTTGCCTTAATGTAAATATTCCTGCGGTTGATGAAACCTTATTGAAAGGTTTAAAAGTATGCCACCAGGCCTATGCCAAATACGAAGAAAAATTCGATGAACGTAACGACCCCCACGGCAAAAAATATTACTGGCTTACCGGCGATTTTGTAAATTACGATAAAGGAAAAGATACCGATGTATGGGCACTCAAAAATAATTATGTCAGCGTGGTTCCTGTTCAGTTCGATCTTACACATTATAAGCTTAAGGCAGTATTGGAAAAAACATTAACTAAGTTAAATTGAAAATAAATAGCTTTCTGCCTGGCATTATATTGGGCATAGTATCCCCGGTATTGGGCATCTTAATATTTTATTTCTGGAAAGCCGCCAACAACCCTTTCAGTTATTTTTTGCAGGCACTTATAGAGAATAAAACGTTGCTAACCGCAGCCATTAGTTTTTCACTGTTTGTAAATGCAGCCGTTTTTACATGGGCCGTAAATACAGGGAAAGATAAAATGGCGCGGGGTATTTTTCTTATAACGCTTATCATCACCATACCGGCTATTATTTATAAAATATTTTTTTAGCCCGGCATTTGAATTTCTTTTAGGCTTTTGTTGCGTCGCACACTTGTACGTTCGGAAAATAATTTAGCAAGCTGCGAGCTGTGAGCTGTGAGCAAAATACAAAGGCTCATAGCTCGCAGCTAAAAGCTCATAGCTATTCTTCAGTACAAGTGAGTGACACAACAGGCGATGCCATAAAATACCATAGCCTGTAACATAAAATATTTAATTGAAACAATTTTTAAATTATGAATAAGATCATATTGATAACCGGTGCAACATCGGGTTTTGGAAAAGCGATTGCAGAAAAGTTTGCAGCCAACGGCTGGAACTGCATCATTACCGGCCGCAGAGCAGAAAGGCTGCAGCAAGTGGCCGCTGATTTAACAGCTGCTTATGGTATAAACGTACTGCCACTGGTGTTTGATGTGCAGCAAAAAGAAGCCGTGTTTCAGCAACTGCAAAACCAGCCCGAAGCCTGGAAATCAATTGACATATTAGTAAACAATGCAGGGCTGGCGCTGGGCCGGGATAATTTTGAAGACGCTTCACTCGAAGACTGGGAAACGATGATCGATACCAATGTAAAAGGCTTGCTGTATGTTTCAAAAGCCATACTTCCTTATATGATTGCACAGGGCAAAGGACATATTATAAACATTGGTTCTATTGCAGGAAAAGAAGTGTATTTAAATGGCAATGGATACTGCGCCAGTAAGTTTGCGGTTGATGCAATCAGCAAAGCGCAACGCATCGATTTGCTAAAACATAAAATAAAAGTTACCGCTATTCAACCCGGCGCTGTTGATACAGAATTTTCAATTGTACGTTTTAAAGGCGATGCACAAAAAGCAAATTCCATGTACGAAGGTTATGAACCTTTACATGCTGAAGACATCGCAGATGCCTGCTATTATTGCGCCACATTACCACCGCATGTTTGCATTAATGATCTTGTGATTACCTGCACTGCGCAGGCGAATTCGGTTTATACTTATAAAGGCTGAGTCAGGGATTAGGAATTGGGAGATTGGGGATTAGGAATAAAACAATAAACAGTTTTACATTCATAATTCTTCATTCCCATTATTCTTTTTCATTATTAATTATTAATTGTTCATTATTAATTCTAATGTATATGCTCAATTGGTGCCTGCTGCGTTCTGCTTTCGTAACCCGGCGGCGCAAAACGAGGGTCTTTTAGAAATGAGGAATCGGTAAGTGTATAAATAAAAGCAGTTAACTGGCCAATCTCATAATTTGATAACGGTATTCCGCGCCTCACAAGAGAATCTGTGGTGGCAGAATTCAAAACACCTGAGTTATAAAACATCATAACACGCAATAAAGAAGCAAATCTCCCATCGTGGCCATAAGGTGCTGTTACGGCTGCATTACGCAGGCTGGGTACTTTAAATTTAAGCGAGTCTTTTGCATCATTTGTAATTTTCATTCTTCCAATATCGTGCAGGTAATCGTCGGTTGCCAAACCTGTATTCCTGTAACTGAGATCAGTAAATAAAGGCTCTGTATGACAGCTAACGCACTTGCGCTTAAAGATCTCATAACCCAACCTTTGCGGTAAATTAAAACTGTCTTCGCCACGCATTACCCTGTCGTATTTACTGTTAGCACTTACCATCATAACAACAAACTGGCTCAATGCTTTTGTCATTCTTTGCGTGGTAATATTTTCATCGCCAAAGGCGGCTTTAAACATTCTTCGGTAGGCAGTATCTTTTTTTAGTTTGCCCAAAACATTTTGAATAGTTTCTGCCATTTCATTGGTATCGGTAATGGGTGCCAGTGGTTGCAGGTCAAGGTGATTGATACCCCCATCCCACATAAATTCTTTTTGCCAAGCGAGGTTAAATAATGGCGGTGCATTGCGACGTGTAAATGAATTATTGTAGCCATGGCTCAGGTTATGATCGTAAGTTGCAAATGCCGCGAACTGCTGATGGCAACTGGCGCAGGGAAAATTGCCATCTTTACTTAAACGGCCATCGTAAAATAATTTTTTACCCAAATCAAAACCTTCCTGTGTTAGCGGGTTTTGTTTAAAATCATATACAGGTTGCGGCCATCCTTTTGGAACAACAAATGTTATTGGATGTGTTCGGCTCGTATTTGCCACCCAGCTTACGCCAACAACAAACAGTGTAACGAATATTAATATGGTAGTTATTAATTTCACTGAACCACCTTAAACATTTTTGAATAATTATCTGCAAGCCTTACCGCCAGCATCCCGGGCTCGTGACAAAAAGCCACGTCACCAATTTTTATTGCATTCATCGTATTAAACCATGCGAGTATATTCGCCTGCACTGTTAATTGCACTGCAGCATTTTCGCATATTAATTTTTGTGGCAACACAAGATTAATTTGCCTTACTGTTTGTTCGTTTTTTTTGTAACCGCCTACATGATAACTGAATGCATGTTGCGGTGTTTTTGCAACCGGAGAATTGCCTTCAAGTTTTGCCATTACATAGCCTGTATTCCACGTCCAGAACATTCCTTTTGCAGGATCGAGGTTGCCTGTTTGTATGCCGCTTACATTTTTTAAACTATCAACACCTAATAGAAAATTTACTGATGTAATGCTGTTTAAAGTTGTAGTTAATTCAATTTTTTTTGAAGTGCTGTCATCTTCATCAACAAGAAAATACTGGTCTTTATAAAATTGTTTTTTTCCGGTTGCATCATCGCTTAAAACAATATTTGAAATATAGTATTTAAAAGTGCGTACGGTAAATGTTTCGCCAAAAGTATTTGTGTAAACGCTGTCTGTTTGCAGCAATTGACCGCCAACCATATTTTTAAAATTGATAACAAGTTTGTTTGCAGAACCTTCCTGGGCAATGGTTTCAGCATTACAAAAAAATAACAATAGTGGCAAAAAAATGGCTGCAGAATTGTGTATGAAATTTAGAAAGACATTTTTTGTACCCAACAGAATATCCCTGATTGAACTTTTGTTGCGTCGCACACTTGGAGGTTCGGATTTATATTCAGCAGGAAATACACCTACGTTTTTGGATAAATTACTTTTAAAAATAGTTTGCAGAACAGCATTGCAAAAAACACAAGGCCTGTAAAAAAGCAGACCGATTGCACCGGAAGCGTTCAATAGAATTGTTGTTGTACAAGAGTGCGACGCAACAGGTGCTGCATTCATGTTTTTCAGCCGGGAACATAAAAATACTTCATTGCATTGCACCAGATCATTGTTTTATTGTAAATGCAAATTACCGTTTCTTATTTTAAGGAGTTGTTGGCGCCAGTGAAATGCGAACCTGTATACCGGCCCTGGTGTTGGTTACCGGTGCAGAGGTAGATATGTATGGCACTACCCGCTGCTGATCGAAATAAAATTTAAGGTTTACACGGCTGCTCATTACAAGATCGAGTGATGGCTGAATACTGATGACTTTTTGACCTCCGGTACTGTATGCATTCGCCTGGTCGAGACGGCTGTTGCTTTGTACATCGTCGCGCATGGAAAGGTCGAGATTGAGGTTTATATCGTTGCCTTCGTCGGTAGCCTTCAGGAATGGAAATTTAAACGGAAGGTGTACACCTTTCTGCCTGTAACTGCCGCCGAAGGTCCACTCTGTACTGCGCACTTCGCTTAACTGGAAATCGAGCAGGCTTAAACTTAGCGTGCGGCTTTTCTTAAACTCGAACCTGAAGTTTGTTTGAGTTGTGGTTGTTACATCGATACCAAACAAAGGTGCAAACTGTTCCTGAATGGTAAGATTGGGTACCAGGAAGAAAGGAACATAGTTACCGGAAATTGTATCCAGAAAAGAAGGCGCACCATAATGAAAACGGTCAGTAAACAGCAACGCACTCGAATAAGAATTCATACTTAAGGAAGATGAGTAAGCATGTGTAAAAGAGATATTACTAAATGTATTTGCAATTGCAGGGATTTTTGTGAGGCCTGTATAAGTAAATCTCCAGTTTGGCAATGGCTTTATGCCACTGAATGGATTTGATTTAACATTGGGGTTGGACTGGCTGATTAATGAAACCGAATTAGGGTCTTTGCCGCTATATGCTGCAATGAATGCCGGTATCAGTACATCCTGTGCATAACGGCCATAACCAACCGGGTATGTTTTGCCGTCAGCACCGGTGGTAGTTGGGGACCCGGAATTTTTCCAATAAGGGTTTGACTGGGCAAGACGGTTTGCAATCACCTGCCTGTAATCCTGAAATTTATTAAATGTTTGAGAAACCTCGGTGGGCTTGTATTTTCCAAATAATGTTTTATAGCTGATATAAGAAACACTGAAACCACCACCGGCCAATGGGCTAAGATGGCTAAATGTATCTACGGCAGTTAAAGAAAGATTTTTATATAATTCAGAATAATTTTTAGAGAACGTTTTATCAAGATTGATATCTACAACAAATTCTTTGATTGGTTCAAGTTGGGCAGAAAGACTTAAGCGCTGGTCAAAATTCTGGCTGAATAAAAGATTGAATCCACTGTCTCTGGATATAAGGCCTCTTGCCGCCTTTTGATTGAGCCAGACTGTATCAGGCTGTTTACCAAAAATGTAGTCAAGTCCAGGTTGCATACTGCTCCAGTTTTGACCGAGTAATTTAGCGCTATCAGTATAACCCGGAACACGGCTGTTATAATTTTCGCTATAGTTTACAGATACACGTTTTACCATGGTAGCAAACTGCACTGCAGTTTTTACTACGCCACCCGGGCCATTTACTTCTTTATTGTTGCGTTCTGCTTTACGTGCATCTCTTTTCAACTGCCGCCATTTTTGAAGGGCTTTTCTTTTTGCTTTTCCTTTAAGATTCTTTACTACCTCTGTCCTTGGTTTTATAACAATCGTTGTATCGCTTTTATTATCTTTTGTTTTAGTATCAGTTTCTTCATCGCCATTGTTTTCGGCAGGCTGGTTTATTTTATCCAGCCATTTTGATTTACTGTACAGCTTTGAAAAATCAAGTTCAGCGTTCATTGAATTCTGCTGGCTGTTTTCAATAATATTTCCAAGGTTACGGGCAAGAATACTGGCTCCTATCCAATTATAAGTAGTTGTATAACTGTACCGTGCTGTAATCCAGTCTGTGAGGGGTAATTTAGACAATGGGAAATTATAACTAAAAACTGCTCTTTGCTGGTATAATGTATTACGACCACCGCCAAAGAGATTTCTCTTTACGGTATCTTTTTTCAGCTTTGTATCAAGAAGACCCAATGGTTCATCAACCCTCGCAAAATTGGTGGCATTGAAATCAAAATTAAGGCTGCGGGTTAAATCCCACCGCATATTATAATAGCGATCGAAAGTAAAATACTTATCATAGCTTGTATCTACTTTTTCAACTTTATTATCGAAAGAATTTACAATACGCGGTGTGTATTTTCCAAACTGGCGGTTGACATCTGCCCTGAAACTTAATAAAGAAGGAAGCGGGTTAAAATTAATATCACGTATGGGTGCAAGCCAGAGGCTTTTATTTTTTATGCGTTTTTTAAAGGGTTCAAGAAATTTAGAATTGGCATTATATGTATAACCCATGCCAGCCCTGTGTTTTACAACACTGTTTAATAAGATAAGCGGGTTTATTTGCTCAAATTTTGTGTAAGAGTAACTGAAATCAAAGTTACTTATGCTCCAGAGTTTTGCCTTTTTACCAGTTTGCCCAAACCTCATATTGGTAAAATTGAGCGTTGTAATTGTGGTTTGATCAAGTGCAACTTTCTTTATGGAATCACGTTTATCGCCGGCGTTATCGAGTTTGTATTTATACTTAACATCTAGATCGTATGGGTCATATTGCGGTGTAAGTATGTTCTTATTAATACTTGCATAAACCGGGATCGAAGCGCCTAATTTCTTCGGCAAAAGCTTTGCTGCATCAATGGTAAGCGCAGCATCAAACTGTAACAGGTTGTTCCTTGCACGCTCGTTAGCCCTTTGTTCAATGGTACCAAAACCCTGCGTATAAGTATTTGCAGAAACAGACAAAGAGCCCAAATCAGCCAGTTGTAAATCTACACGACCCAAAGCAGCCCAACCGCCATTTTCATCAATACGGGAAAGGCGCAATTCGTTGGCCCAAACTTCCGTATAAACAGGCGCATCTGAATTGGTATTTTCAACACCTATTAAGAAGCCCTGAACTTCTCCAAGATTGGGGTTACCTAAAACTGAAATGGTTTTATTTCCCTGTATTTCCCGGTATATCTCACTTAAAGACAAGCCAGCACTGTTTCTTCTAAGTTTTAGCTGTACAAGATCGTTCAAAATAAGATCAAGGTTATTTTCATCTGGCCATATCTCCGCAGCTGTAGCGGTGCCGCTGGGTAAAGTAATTTTTAATGGTATCCTTATCTCATAGTAGTTATTCAGAAAATCCTGACCAATGCGTATTACAGCATTTAATTGACCATCCTGTACAGCAGGTTGGCCTAAAACAGATTCAGCATGAATGAACATCGAAAGTTCGCCATACTGACGCATATCAAGATTCAATGTTTTAAAAACGGCCCGGGCGTCACCTTTTGTTAGGTTACTAATCTTAAGGCTCATAGACTGCTCATTCTGTAACAGATTTACACCATTGTTTCCCAGCAACTGAACACGTTCAATGCCAGGAGGGATTTTATAAGGTATTGGCTGACGACTGCTGTTCTCTTCAACGTTAACCGCAAGCACGTTCATGGTGGCTCCTGTTGAAATTGGCTTATAAGCACCAACATCATCGAGCTCATAAGTAAATGTTCGCCATTGATTGCGTACAAGATCAAGACTGGCAAAACGCATTACCACTGAATCTTCAAAATCCGTAGCATACATCCTTATAAAACGGATCGATTTAAAATCAGGGATTTGACCAACTTTATTGGTATAGTTTTTTATTGGTATTCTGAATAAAAACCAAGTTTCTGGTTTTGAAGTACCATCGGCAAGCCTGGGCGTAATAATGCGTGAGTCAGTAATGTATTTAGTAATGCCTGGTGCCATACCTGGCTTCAGATCAATTTGATATTCGTAGTACTCCTCTGTTTCATTTAAAGTATTGTCTCTATTTAAATCCTCATTATCCGGGTATAAAGTAGCAGCAGGGGAAAACTGAGAATTGCCTGTTGAAACAGGTGAATTGCCTTGAGGGTTATTAAAATCCTTATACCGCCCAAGAATATCAGTAGAAGAAGCATCATAGCTAGCATCGCGGTACCATTTATAATCATCATTCGCAGGATCTTTTGAAGCCTTTTGGTAAATTGTTGAATTTACTCCAAAATTTGTTTCAAGATCAGTTAGATATGTGGCTTGTTTGACTCTCTCAGAGTCATCATCTTCACCATCAAAGCCAACATCCTGATAAGAACGGTCTGCAGGATCATTACTAAATGCCTGGGTAATTTGTATTGGATTTACCGGAACCCTGCCCCAAACACTGCTTTTATTATCTACAGCCGCGGGTTGGGTGGGCGTATTCAGCCCATTTTCATAAAACCGGAGACCGTCTTTAAGTACATCCTCGCTTACATTACCCAGGTTAATCAGCAGTTTACCTCCTGTACTTGAAGGATTATTGATAAACGGATCCTGAACCCAAAACTCCATGAACTCAATATTACCTGTTTCAAAGTCTGTTTGATCAATACTGCGCATGATGCCTCCCCAGCGTTGTTTAGGGCTATTTAGTTTCCCGTTTATATCTATGTTAGCTTTATCATCGGTAAAATTATAAGGACCAGGATCAGTTGGATAATAAGCCAGATCAAAAGTTGCATTTAATACATCTGTGATATTAGTCGTACGCTGAGGGAACAATTCATTTGTATAAACCGCTCTTATCCTGGGATCACTTAAAGCTTTAAAATTACCCTTAAGCGGATTGCTGGGATTTGATTTATCCTGCAGAATTGGTTCAATATTATACCAGGCCATTTTAGCCCTGTTCTTTCCATACTCCAATTTATTGGTACTTGTCGCTTCCTCAAAAGATGCCGGTGTTGACGCCAATACCCATGAAACAAAAGGAAAACGAAGATCAATGCTGCTGGTAGTACCTTCAAAATCGTCAATATAAATAAGGCCTTCATTACCCTTACCAATTTGCTTAGGGTGACCGGGTTTCAAAACAGCCGCCTCACCATAAGCATTAATGTTACTCACCGCTTTTGAGTTGTAAAAAGGCAGCTTGTTTAATAGCCTTGTTAAACCTGGCAACTCTGAACGGTAATTAAAATCAACTCCATACATCGTGTTTTGAATCGGGTCTTCCCCATAATTTACTTTTGTAAAAAATGGCCGTTCCGTGAGGCGTTGCATGGTAGCACCCAGTGATAATTTCTTATTTGCAAGATAATCAAGCCGAAGCCCCATAAAACTGCGCTGCTGAATGCCGAAGCTTGCATTGTTTTCATATTGTACGTTTACCGGTACACCTGAATTGATGATTGCCTGGTTAATTACTTTAAGCGTACCCAGGTTGTAGTCTATAATATAATCAATGTTTTCCTGTAATACCTGCCCTCCTGCTGTAACAGAAACAGAACCTGGGGGTATATTAAAGCCTCCCAATTGAATATCTGTTGTTGAGCTTCCCTTGACCGTTCCCTGTATGTAAAACCTGTTTAAATTGGCATAGGTTTGAGCAATCGCTTTTATAGAATCGTAAAGTTGTTTATACAGGTATTTACTTTTTGTAGCAGAATCAAGCCCTATAAATGCTGTACTCTCCAGGTAAGAACCAAAAGGTTCCAGAACAGGAAATATAATTTTCCCCTGTTGCGAGAGCACTGTAAAACTGTCAACAAAATCATATTGCCCGTCAGGTGCCGGATCGTTCCGGTTATTGAGTCTGTCAAGATTTAAAATTGTTAATAAGGATTTTCCGGAATAATCCTGGTTAGTTTCAGGCAAATAACGCTTTAAGCCACCGCTTGGTTCCTGGTAAAGTACATTCATGTTAAAACCATCACGTGCAATGCCGGTAACATCAAGTGAATAAACATTCTTCATCATCAGGTCCCATAAAGGAAGACTTGTGCGTTGTGATGTAGCCTTAAGCAACTTAAGAAATAGTATTTTTTGAACTCCCTGTGTAGAATCCACTGTAACATCCTGCGAAAATTCACCTACCTGGAAAACCCTTCCATTGTAAGTGTATTGATATGCAACAGCAAGCACATCATCCGGTTGTAATTGCTGATTTAAAGAAATAAAACCTACCTGGGGATTAAAATAATATTCACTGGGATCCAGTTTACGGGCAAATGTTTTTTCAAAATCATTTACAGGCGATAAACCTCTTGTCAATAGTATGGTATTGATCATTGCAGGGTTGCGGTTATGTTCTGCATCGCTTGCTAAAAAGGGATAAAGGTCATTGGCTCCATTCTCCGGAAAAAGCAGGTTTGTAGTTGAATGAACAGCAGGATTGTTTGGCTGCGGCTCTGCAAGATCAGCAAGGCCAACAATACTTCTTGTATTCGTTGTTGCTCCGTTTCTATTTGTAAGCCATACTTCTATACGCAGTACCTGCACCTGGCTTGTTACTACAGGCAACGTACTCATGGCTTTGTTATAATTATTCTTAAAATACTGGGCTAACAAAAAGTGCCGGTTCTCCTCGTAATCATCCAGCTTTTTACTGATCGTTTGATTCAATCCCCCGCCTTGCAACGTTAGAGACTGCCGCTGCGAACGCTGGCTGGCAATAGCTGCCGTAACAAAAAGTTTCCCAAACTGCAAAGAGGTTTTTAAACCAAACAAACTTTGCACACTTGCCATTAAAGTACCTTTACTCTGAAAAGAGATATTGCCAGCTTCAACAGATTTCAATATCTCATCGTCCATTCCTTTATAATCTAGCTTCAATTGATTTTCAAAATCAAAATTGGCGAGGGTGTTATAACTGATCGGTAGTTTTAGCTTATCGCCTATATTGGCCATGATGTTAACATTGGCATCCATGTTAAAATCAAAACCGCCATTCTTTCTTGCAGTTTCTGGCAAGGTTGGGTTTTTAATGTTCTGCCCCTGGTACCCTGCAGTAAGATCAATGGTGCCCTGGGGTTTTATATCTACTTTTAAGCCACCTGGCGCAACACCAAAAATCCTGTCGAATAATTTATCGTAAACCCTTGGTTTTGGTCTAATGATTTTCCTGTTAAGATCGAACAGCGTTTTTGAGCGGGAGCTAAAATATTCTGCTTCTGCCTGCTGCGACTGCAGCTTTAGAAATTCATCGAAAGTTAAATAGGTAGGCTTACGGTAAACTGTATTGCCAATCTTTTCAATAATGTAATATTGTTTTGTAACCGGGTCATACTCTACATCTTGCTTTATCAGCGAAGAGTCATTAAGGTCAAAAGGGTTGTTAGAGTGCCACGAAAAGCGGTCACCACGCCTGTCTTGTATCGGAAACCGCAGTGAATCCTTTGAAGATCGACGCAGGCTGTCTTTTTTCTGTGCCACTGCATTGGTAGCTAATGCGCAGCAAAAAAAACACAGGAATGCAACACCAATAAAACGAAAAATGTAATTCAATTTTCAGTAGCTCTGGTTAGGTAGAAATTTGTGCTATAGGTTATAAATTTTTTAAAGCTTGTTTAATAATATCTTCCAAAGAAAGTGTTTCTTTAGCAGATTCTGAAACTTTTTTTACTGCCGATTCTGCCATTGGTTTGCCTATCCCCAACCCTACCAATGCGTTTACAGCGTCCTGTTCCGAAGACCTGTAGTTATTCCCTTCCGGCAGTGTATTTCCCGTTGAAATATTACCGAGTTTATCCTTTAGTTCCAACACCAGTCTTTCCGCAGTTTTACGGCCAATACCTTTAACGCTTTCCAACTGTTTTGTATTGCCCTGAACAATTGCTTTTACAATCTCCACGGGTTTCAAACCGCTCAGCATCATTCTTGCAGTTGATGCCCCTACACCAGATACACTGATTAGTTGCAGAAAGAGCTCTTTTTCGTCCTGCGTATGAAAGCCAAAAAGCGTTTGCCCGTTCTCTGTAATATGCAGGTAAGTAAACAGCTGCCCTTCGTCTTTATTACTGATAATGGTGTAAGTATGCAGGCTTATCTGCAATTCATATCCTACACCATTAACATCTACTACAACCTGCGCCGGAGTTTTATAAGCAAATTTTCCTCTTACAAAAGCAATCATATATACGTTATTTCAAAATTTTAGTTTCTGTTTGCAAGCCGTTAAATTAAAATCATTTCGCCAATAGGCGATGTTTTATTTTTTGAGCCAGGCTACAGAATATCTATGATGCTTTCGTTGCGTCGCACACTTCAGCTAAAACAATTCTGTTGATCATTCCAATGCAATCTCACTACCCTTTTCTGTTGCTTTCAAAACAGCCTGCTTTTATTGAGTAAAATTGTCAATGTTGTTAAGATAAACAATTCGTAAATACGTATTGGTAAGGCAACAAGGAATGGCTACAAAAAAAGCAGGATGCATACTGAAACCACGCTGCCATGAAAGAAGAACCTTGAACCGAGCGTGGCAACAACAGCTTAATCAATGTTCTATTGCCTGGAACCAAAAGATTTAAATGTATTTAAATAAAAAACCTGCGGCATTCGTACCGCAGGTTTTGCAATTCATAAATCCTTTCTATTTTTCTTTATACAGTTTCATGGTTCTTGTTTCACCATCGCTGATGAGTTGTACAAGGTACATACCATTTGCATAACCGTTCATATTAAACTTGAGCATATTTTGGCCGGTATTGGTAATGCCCGACCTGGTTAAGATTGCTTTTCCTTTAACATCGGTTACAACAATTTCGTACCTGATATTTGCTTTTTGTGCGCTGAATACCAAAGTAGCAATTGATTGTACCGGGTTAGGATAAACCTTAATATAGGTTGTTGCCTGGGTTAATTTCTCTGAAACACCTTGCGATTTTGCTACAACACCTATGGTTACAGCCAGTTTACCATTTGGTGAACTGCCGCAGGCATTGGTAACATTTACTCTTACAAACCCGCCTGTTGTTCCAAACGTTACCTTGATTTTATTGGTACCCTGGCCACTGGTAATTGTTGCCCCGGCCGGAACCGTCCAGTTATAAGTAAATCCAACAACTGCAGGTAATTTATAAACAACATTTGTTTGGCCTGCAGTAACAGATGTTGGGCCATTAATTACACTCGATGGGTTTGGCGCAACTGCATACAATGTTAGTGATCTTGGTGCACTGGAACCACAAGTATTTACAGCACTAACAGTAAGGACTGCTGTAGTAAATGTTGAAGGCACGCCAACAATAGCAGAAACACCATTATTCTGCACCAATGTAAAGCCTGATGGAACAACCCAGTTGTAAGAACTTGCTCCGGCCACTGCCGGAATTGTATAGGTTACATTTCCGGGATTGCAAAGATTAAAGTAATCTCCTGCAATTTTAGCAGGCGTTGCCGGTGATCCGCTTCCACTAATGGTAAGATCCAATATTTCTGTATGGCAACCTGTAATACTTGTATAAGTTCCGCTAGACGTATAAGTAACACCATTTTCTGCCCATGTGTAGCTGCCACATGTATTCACAGTTGTAGTATTGCTGCTGCTCGGTGTGATTGTTAA
>DGQT01000051.1 GCA_002390845.1 Chitinophagaceae bacterium UBA4407
TTACAGGGATATGGATAAAGTACTTGAACAAATCGGCAGGGTTCCGGTTGACGAGGATTACGATGAGTCTGACGCTATTGATTTATTCAATGAAACAGACACGCTGCCATAGAAGCTTTTTAAAAATAAATGATTGTAATACCTGCAGCAATTTTCATGGCAGCTTCGTTGCGTCGCAATGCTTTCATCTGTTGTAAAAATGGCATCGCCTGCTTCCTAAGCAGTGTTGCAAATAAAATTCAAACAGTTTTCATAAAATAATTTTGAAATTGAAAATTTCATTATTATTTTTACGTAAGTAAATACGTAACTACTTACTTATATGCAAAAAAACATTATTGATGAACTTGCGGAACTTGCCATCGGGGCGCGGATGAAACGGCTGTACGAAAGCCTTTCAAGGGATGTAATGAAAATATACGCCGATCATCATCTGAACTTTGAAACCAAATATTTTACATTGTTTTACCTGATAAGCAAACGGGGAGAAATCGGTATAATGGATATAGCGGAAGAGCTAAGCCTTTCACATCCCGGTGTGATAAACCTTGCAAAAGAGCTTGAAAAGAAAGGATACATTGAATCTTTTAAACCGCCGGGTGATAACCGTAAAAGATCGCTACGGCTTTCAAAAAAAGGTTTGAAAGCTTTGCCTGAATTTGAGCTGGTGTGGAATAAGATCTATAAAACCAATAAACTGCTTTTTGCAAAGCAGCAGCATCACCTGCTTAAAGCACTTGAAGAAACAGAGGCTTTGCTTGAAAAAGAATCTTACTACAAACGTTTTAAAAAAGTAAATCCATGAATAATACAAATGAAGTAAAAAACAGGGTAAACATTGTTACCTATACACCTGCACTCGCTGTTTATTTCAGAGATTTAAATATTGCCTGGATTGAGAAATATTTTAAAGTTGAAGAGCATGACAGCGAGCAGTTAAACAATCCTGATGAGTACATTATGGATACCGGGGGTGAAATACTTTTTGCTGAGTATGATGGGAAAATAGTGGGAACCTGCGCTTTGATTAAAACCGGTGAAGATGAATATGAACTGGCCAAGATGGCTGTTGCAGAGAATTTGCAAGGTAAACAAATCGGTAAAAAACTTGGATCGGCGGCAGTAGAGTGGGCAAAAAGAGCAGGCGCAAAAAGGTTGTGGCTTGAATCGAACCGAATACTTACTACAGCAATTAATTTATATAATAAGCTTGGTTTTGTTGAAGTGCCCGTTACTTATACGCCCTATGCAAGAGCTGATATAAGAATGGAGATTGTTTTCCGGTAACTCAAATATTTTTTTTGATAAAGGCTGAAAATAATTACAAAACCTAAAGAGTGCGATATTGAAACAAGTATGGTACAGGCTGCTACACTTCGCTTAAATGTTGCCATGTAAATGGAACTTTGAACCGAGCGTGGCAACAAAAGCTTCATTGTAATACTGTTGATGGTCTGATAATAGCTGTCTGAGGATTTCAATTCAATAACTTTATCAGATTGCAGAGGAATATTGTACCAAGCTACAGACCGCTATAGCATCGCATCTTGCGTCGCACTCTTGTACATTCGAAACTCAAGGCGACTATTTTAAAATCCGGTAACAACCACATCACCGGGAAAGAAAAAATTAAAAAAAGTTCCCCCTATCTTCGCGGCCAACAATAATTTAGCCGCTTAATAAACTATTATACTTATGAAAAAATGCGTTCTTGCGACAACCATCTCCCTTTTCTTTTTTATAGCTGGTTTTGCACAAACAACAGATAGCGTTTACTCCGAAAGAAAAGCAAACGGTATTTGGCAAAAAAGTGAACTCGATATTATTACCCGTGATGCTTCATGTTCCCTTGTTTCAATGATTGCATTAGCGTGGAATGAAAGTTCGCAATCCTGGGTAAATTCACGGCTTACCACTTACACATATAATAATACAGGAGCGTTGATCGAAGTACTTACCCAAAGCTGGGATGCGGTTTCTAACACCTGGATCAACAATTCAAAAAAAGTAACGCTTTACGGCAATGCAGGATTAAACATTAGTTATTTATTACAAACCTGGGATGCAAGTTCTAACTCATGGATCAATAACTACAGAATAGTGGATCAGCTTGATGGCCTGGGCAGGATAATAACAGAGGAGTTTGACCTATACTCTGATAATGAATGGCTAAAAATTCAAAGGGCCCAAATCTCTTACGACGGCAACAACAGAATTGCAGAAATAGTATACCAGAACTGGACAGACAATGTATGGATCAACGATTCAAGAACAGCCTATAGTTACACCGGGAATGGATTAAGCCTGGATTATGTTTGGAATAACGACAGCAAAACATGGACAAAATACAGAAGAACTTTCAACGATTACCTGGGTACTACAGAACTCGTTGAAAAATCTTTTAGCGAAGTTGGTTCAGGTTCTGCATGGGTAAATTCTTTCCGGTATAACCAGACATATACTGGCAATAATTTGAAACACTCGGGGTTTAAGCAGTTTTGGAACATAAACACCCAGTCGTGGATAAATTCTTTTCAAGAAAAACTGGACTATTATGCAACGGGTAGCCAGCATAACTATTCCTTTGAATTATGGGATGCAAACACCAGCTCGTGGGGTTACGGTTACAGATCAACAAGTACAAATATTTCTTGTGTTCAAAGTTTACAACTTGTTGCTGTTTCTGATTTAAAAAATAATGCAGTGGCATTAATGCAAGATAAGAATAGAAATTATCTGATGCACCGAATGCAAAATGTACAAACAAACAATATTCAAAGAAGCTTCAACCCGCTTGCAGGTAACAGGAACAGCGTGGTATATGACCTTACTTTTAATGGCGGCGATCAAAAACAGCAATATGCATTTGAATTAATTCTTTCAACCAGGGAATTGCCTCAAAGTGTAAAAAGTACCGGTGTTGATAATGCTTTTGCTACAAATAAAAGCAGTTTTATGCTGTCACCCAATCCGGCGAAAACTTATTTCAATATTAACTTGTCTGCGTGGAAAAATGCAAGTAATCTCGTATTGAAACTTTCAGATATTACAGGCAAACTTATGATGCAGCAAAAAATAAATGAAGGCACACAAAGAATAAATCTTCCTGCCCTGCAAAAAGGTGTGTATCTCGTAACAATTACTTCAGGCAGAGAAATACAAACCCAAAAACTCGTCATTGAATAGTGCTAGTAAATATGCGAAAAAATGGTTTTTGTATAAGTAGTAAACCTGCTTGCTCTCATCCGCACTTACGCTTGATGAAATACTATTGTTGAATTCAGCCTATCCTGAGATCAGATGTACAAGTGTGCGACGCAAAAAAAATCTCATTGTAATGCTGCTGAAGGGTTAATAATAACCGGCTGAAATTTTCAACCGGCTATTATATTTAAAAACTTACCGCTGTATTAAAAGTTTGCTGCGTAAAATATTTTTATCCTGCGTTAACTGCAGCATATATAAACCATTTGGCAACCTGCTTACATCAAGTGTATTATTGCCTGGAAATTGGTTATTGATTAACGGTTTACCCAGCATGTTATACACTGTAACAAACACTGCATTCGCCTTATTAAAACTGTGCTGAATGATAACCTTGTCTTTTGCGGGATTGGGTGTAATAATTAATTTTTTATCTGCCGCAGCTGTTGCACTTTCACTGTCAGCAGCATCGGTAATAGTTGCGCAGGCCGATGTTGTAAAGGGTTGTAAAGCAGAGAATACAGATACTTTTGATCCGATGCTATCGCATATAGCCCTGATTTTCCATTCGTAATTTGTGCCGCAGCTGAGGCTATTTGCAACAAGGAAATTTTTACTGCCGGCTACCAATGTTTTTTTCCATACTGTGGTATTAACCTTGCTTCCCCATACTTCATATTGAAATGCGCCGTTTACCAAAGTCCAGTTAAACCTTGCTTTTGTATTACTGATATTACTTGTAAATAACCCTTCCGGCGTATTGCAGAACAAAGATGTTTGTACAAATTTTGCGGTGTTGCCGCCCACTACATACACGTTATTATCGGTACCCAAATCAAATCCATAAGCAAAGCCACCTGTTGCAGTTTGTGTCCATGCAGAGGAGCCGTTACTGTTTACTTTACAAACTGCCATATCAAATAATGTACCTGCAGCCAGGTAGGCATTATTATCGTCGTCCAGGCCCATTTGTGCATGCAACAACAGCGAGTAGGATGGCCCATCGGCATCCAGGTTTTGCCATAGCACATTACCGTTGCTGTCGTATTTCATAAAAGCAGCACCACCTGTTCCTCCGTTAGGAAAACCACTGATTACTGCAGCATTATCACTTCCAACTTCTACCCGGTAGCCCACCATGGTGTGAAATTTTTCCCAGATCAATGTGCCGGACGGAGATAGTTTTTTAATCTCCCCACGGCCATTAAAAACGTACTCCTGGTGAGTAAGATAGGTATTGCCAAAACTGTCGCCAGCGGCATCACCCACGTACAGACTAAATACACCCGGATAGTTCCAGATATTATTTCCATTCAGGTCGATCTTCGCGTAACCATTTACACTTCCATAAATACCTCTACCTGTGATGACGAGCTTTTTGTCTGGCGTAAACTTAAAATTGACAGGTGCGCCTATACCAGCATTATCATAGTATGTCCAAACTGTGTTGCCATTCGGTGCAAACTTTTTTACTTTGGTTACAAAGCCCAAAGGACCAGTACCCATACCCAATACATAAATATTGTTAGCCGCATCAACCAAGCATTTTTTGGTATAGGATCCGTCAAAAGAAGATTCATATACTTTGCGCCAAAGTAAATTACCCGCGGCATCATATTTCATTAATATACTGGCGGCATCTACAGGGTTTGAAAAACCTGATCTTATTGTTCCTGAAACAAGGATATTGCCAAGATTATCTGTTTCAACCCATGTGGCTACTTCAAACCTTGTAACGTCTGTATTATTATAAGCAACCTGCCAGAGAATATTGCCCGATGTATTACGCTTGGTGAGTGTAATATCACCACCGGGATTGTATTCCCAATCAACTGTATAAACGTTATTAGATGCATCGGTGGCAATTGAAACACCACGAGGCTGGTTTACCCATTCTGTAGTTACCTGCGCAGTGATTTGCAAAAAGCTGCCAAACAATAGTGCAATGATTAATAGTTGCTTTCTCATGATTTTATTTTTTTGAGGAATATATTTTTTTAACCCGGCAGGTGATTTTTATGGCAACGTTCCTTGCGTCGCGCTCTTGTACGGTTGATTATAACTGAACTTTCAACAGCCAATCCGATTCGCCTGGGTTCATATACTTACGAAACAGTTTTTGTTCAGCTTCGCTTCGTTAAAGCTGAATAAATAATCCAAACGTACAAGTGTGCGACGCAACAAAAGTTTCATAATAATTCTTCAGCCTGGCAAATAATAACCGGCTGAAAATTTCAACCGGTTATTATATATGAATGTTTATCGCTGCACCAAAAGTTTGGTGCGTTTAATAACATTGCCCTGCATTAATTGTACGATATATAAACCATTGGGCAGTTTACTTACATCAAGCTTATTGCCGGTAAATACTTTTGAAATTACCTGTTGGCCATTGGTATTAAACACAGTTATATAAACAGGTTTGGTATTATTAAAATCGTGCTGAATGGTAACCTGGTTGCTTGCAGGATTGGGCGCTATTGCAAATACCCCGGGAAGTTTCTGCATATTTTCTGCATTTGTAAATGCAATAGCCTGCAACGCTATAGGATTTACTATGGTGATGCCGTAATCCTCCGTTTCACCCGATGCATAGGAACCGCATGCCGGTGGTGCACTTCCATTCTTCATGGCCACCCTCATCCTGGTATTACCCAATTTTGCATTTGCCGGTACCGTAAATGATACCGCAAAACTTCCTATACCATTAGCGGTAGTATCAATAACTTTTTCACCCACATCGTTAAAATCTCCATCCATATTGAAGTCTATCCATACACGGAAGAACTCATTAAATACCGGTGCGAAGTAAGAAGCGCTCAGGTAACCAGTAACCTTTGAGCCGGGCGCAACAGTTGCGGAAATGTAGGTAAAATCTGCGTAGCCATTATTGCTCCCGGTACTGTTATTAATTCCATCAACGTAACCTCCAAACTGTACATAAGCGATATAATCATTAGTAGCATTGAGTGCTCCCGTTGCACAATATGGCGTGCCGGCAGTGGTAAAATGCCTGGTGGCTTTATAACCGGAAGGACCGCTGTTGCAAACGTTTTCTATTCTGTAATCGTAGGTAATGCCCGGCATTAAGCCTGTAATTTTATACTTTGGTTTATCGGTAGAAACGGTTATCCATAATGGCGAGGTAGATGCCTTGTACTGGATATGATATATAATCGCATTAGCATTTTTTGGATATTCTATAACCGCTGAAGTTTTAGTGATGTTACTTACCCGTGCGGTATCAGTAATACCACAGGTACCGGTTCCTGTATGGTCGAAATAGTGCAGAACAGTTGCATAACTTGATCCCAAAACATAGATACTTCCATTGCTTGCCTGGCTGAGTGCTGTACCTCTGCTTGCTGTAGAATCGTATAATGCTGTCCAGGATATAGTTCCATCCGGCTGGTACTTACGGGTGGCCATGGCAAGGTAACCGGGAAATGGTTTGCCACTTGGTTTGTACCCGGTTACAAATAGTTCACCCTTACTGTTTCCGATAAGTGTATTGGCGGCTACATCATAAGGAGAACTATTGACATCTGTTTTACTCCATTGCAATGCTCCATTGCTCATATTCACTTTCATTACCAGCCAATCTGAAGTAAAACCGCCACCAAAATAACCATAACCAGAAATACCCAATTCGTTGGTACCTGTTCTGCAAAGCCTGTATCCTACTTCGTTATCGGCAAAATTATATTTATAGCGTGCTGTCTGTGCGCCATTCGTATTGTATTGCATTAACACAATATCCAAACCGCTGGTCGGGCTTACTTCATTATAATTGCCGGTAAGTATGTAAGCATTGCCAAGATCATCTAACTCAACATCCTGTCCTCCACGCTCGGTGGTGGTAGCGCGCCATTTTTCGTTGCCCGATGTATCGAACATGGCTGTTGCCACATTGCCAAAATACGGTGCTGAAGACCCGGTTAAAACAACCCGGTCATTTTTTAAACGCATCGATAAAAAACCTCCGGCAGATCCTGCGGTGCTGGTTCTGTTCCACACCATATTGCCTTGGGGGTTCAATTTTACCAACACAAAACCTTGGGTTGGATTACCGGTTATATTACCCGAAGTACCTACGTACAGGTTTCCGTTTGCATCTAATTCGCTTCTGAATCTTAGGGCAGAATAACTGTATGGAATCGTGATACCATATGAGCCTTCTAAAATAAATTTCCATTGCAGGTTGCCTGTAGCATCATATTTTAAAACAATGATGGCGTTGGGGAAATTGTAAGGCGGTTGTGTGCTATAGGAGTAGCGGTAACCCGTAACGTACACATTGTTTTGTGCATCGGTATTAACCCAGCTTGCTGCTTCGTAATTGCTCTGGATACCCGAGGAGGAGGAACGCTCCCACTGCAGGTTACCGAATTTGTCGTATTTCTGTGTATAGATTGATGAAGTAACAGCCTGGCCGGCAACAACAACATTGTCGGCATTATCGCGGGCAAGCATGGTACCGCTTTTAAGATAGTTGTCGGCGGTTCGTAACCAGTCAACTGAGTAACTCTGAGCAAAGGAGCAAAAGCTGATTAAAACAGCCGCTGTTGATTGTAGAAACTTTTTCATTTGGTTGCAAGTTTTTTGTGATTAAAGAATAATTTTTAACCATATAACAGTTGATTCAACCGGTCCATTCATTTATGGTTTCCCGTAAAATCGGTTACGTATTTGTAGTAGTTGCAGTTGATTTTGTAACCTTTGGTTTCTAATTTTTTTACAGTGGTTACTTTACAGAAAATCGTACAGAAATATTAATGTAAAGTTGAGCGGCTTTTGCAAATACTTTTATGATTGTGATCAATAAACTAAATGATCTTGATTGTGTTTGAGTGTGATTTTTTTATTGTTTGTACACATGAACACATGTTTACCAAGTTCGATTTAAGAGCTGTATTAAAGTAACAGAAATATTGATCCCAACTAACGGTTATTATGGCATCTGCTGTTGCGTCGCACACTTATACTTTCAGAGCTTTAATGATCTGCAGGTTCCTTGTGCGGCGTGCTGTTGAAAGTTCCCTTTTATTCTGCAGTACAAGTGTGCGACGCAAGTAAAGGTTAACAGCAATACTTAAGCTGGGCTAATAATAACCGGCTTAAAATTTCAACCGGTTATTATTAAATGAATCCTTATCGTTGTATTAAAAGTTTGGTGCGCTTAATAATATTGTTTTGTATTAATTGAACCACATATAAGCCATTGGATAGCTTGCTCACATCAAGCTTATTGCCGGAAAGTACTTTTGAAATTACCTGCGTGCCTGTTGCATTATACACGGTTAGATAAACTGGTTGGGCATTATTAAATTCGTGCTGAATGTTAACCTGGTTATTTGCAGGATTTGGTGCTATTGCAAACGAGCCCAAAGTGCTTTGATTTATTTGTAAACCGGTAAATGTATTAACCGAAGTTGCAGCAGCGTTTTGTATTACAAAACCATAATCTTCTGTTTCGCCTGCCGCATAAGTACCACAAGGTAGCGGTGCAGAAAGATTTTCCATGCTTACCCGCATGCGTGTGGTACCTGTTTTGGCATTTGCTGGTACTACAAATGATGACACTATCCAGCCGATTGAAGTGGTAGAAGTATCGATTACTTTTTCTCCGGGGTCATCAAAATCTCCGTCAATATTGAAGTCTACCCATACCCGGAAAAATTCATTATGGTTACCTGCACCATAGGATGCGCTTAGGTATCCGCTAACTGTTGCGCCGGGCGCAGCTTTGGTGGTTAAATAAGTCAGATCGGCATAGCCATTATTATTGCCGGTGCCGCTTTGTATAGAACCAAGCCATACAAGGTCTATCCAGTCGGCAGTTGAATTTAGTCCGCCGGTTGAACAGTAGCCACTACCCAATGTGGTAAACTGCCTTGCAGATATATAACCCGATGGCCCGCTGTTACAAACATCTTCTACGCGATAATCATAAGTGGTACCGGGTGTTAAACCTGTTAATTTAAATCTTGCTTTATCTGTTGAAATCGTTATCCAAACCGGAGACGTGGAAGCTTTATACTGAATATGGTAAACAAACGCATTTACATTTTTAGGATGCTCGATTACCGCAGCATTTTTTGTGATGTTAACTGCCCTTGCTGTATCGGTAATTCCACAAGTTCCTGTACCTGTATGGTCGAAGTAATGTATTACAGTAGCGAAACTTGCACCAAGCACATACAAACTGCCATCGCTTGCCGGCGTAAGTGCTATTCCGTTGCTTGCAGTGGAATCGTATAATGTTGACCAACCTGTAGTACCATCAGCAAGATATTTATTTGTGCCGAGAGCAAGATAACCTGGAAAAGGATTGCCGCTGGGTTTTGTACCGGTTACAAAAAGTTCACCCTTACTATTGCCAATGAGGTTTACAGGAAATACATCATAGGGACCGGAGTTTACTGATGTCTTGCTCCAAAGCAAGCCTCCATTTGTATTGAGCTTCATCACCAGCCAGTCAACTATAATACCACTGCCAAAAGTTCCATATCCAATAACGCCAATTTGATTGGTACCAGTCAGGCAGAGTTTTGTTGGAAATTCCTCACCGCTAAAATCATATTTTTTTCTGGTTACCTGGTTGCCGCTGCTGTTGTACTTGAGCACAACAATATCTGCTCCACTCGTGGGGTTCACTTCATTGTAGTTGCCAGTAAGAATGTAGGAATTACCAACATCATCAAGTTCAACATCTTTACCCCCGAAATATTCCGAGGTGGTCGCAGCCCATTTTTCGTTACCGGAGGTATCATACATAACAGAAGATACATTGTGGTTGTATATTTCTGATGAACCCGTTAAGACAATTAAATCTTTTTTTAAACGCATGGAAAAAAAACCGTGCTGAGTGCTAAAGTTGTGCGTTCTGTTCCATACCATATTACCCTGTTGATTAATTTTTACCAATACAAAACCGGCTACGGAATTGCCTGTAATAATACCTGATGTGCCCACGTATAAATTTCCATTCGCATCAATTTCGCTTCTGAACTTTAACGGGGAATAGCTATAGGCTATGGTTAAGCCAAATGAGCCCGGCAAAATAAATTTCCATAAAAGATTACCATCGGGGTCGTATTTTAAAACGATGATGGCATTGGGAAACTCATAAGGAGGTTGCGAGCTGATGGTATAACGGTAACCGGTTACATATACATTGTTCTGTGCATCTGTGTTTACCCAAAGGCCTTTTTCATAATTGCTGTGTATATCTGATGACGAAGACCGCTCCCATTTAAAATTACCAAACCTGTCATATTTCTGCGTATAGATAGACGAACTGGTGGTATAGCCTGTGGCGATAACATTATCTAAATGATCCCGGGCAATCATGGAGCCGCTTTTAAGATAACTGTCAGCTGTGCGAACCCAGTCAATTGAAAAGCTTTGAGCAAACGCAAAAAGTGTTGAGAAAACTATTAATACGAATAGATAAAACTTTTTCATGGTGCAAGTTTTGTATTTAAAGAATGTTTTTAGACCCATATAATAGTTGATTCAACGGGCTCATTTATTTATGGTTCCCCCTTAAATCACTTATTTATTTGTAGCAGTTGAAATTGAATTTGTAACCTGCGTATTAATTTATTCTCAGTGGTTACTTTGCAATAAAATAGTACTGGAATCTTATTGTGAAGTTGAGCGGTTTTTGTAAATACTTTTATGATTGTGATCAATAAACTGAATGACATTAATTAGTGTCTGTCTTTTCGTTAACCAGTATGCGTAATTCATTAACCCATTAACCCAATCCGTAAAATCAGTAAAGTAACTCTTTCTTTTCGCCACAGTTTTACACCTCAAATTTATCAACACCAAAATCTTATCATCAACTAAATTAATATTGTCATGAAAAAGTTATTTACCATTTTGTTTGCTGCTTTATCTTTCGTTATAAAATCAAATGCCCAGGTTTTTAAAAACACGATTGGCAATAACGATAACCTGGAATATGGAGTAAGCATAAGCCAGGCGGCTGACAGCAGTTTTTTATTGGCAGGTTTTTATGACGAAAATGCTACGGGATTTACTTATCCGTTTGTGACGCACCTGAAAAAGAATGGCACTCTCGACTGGGCAAAACAGATATCAATAGCACCATCATTCTATAAAACTTATACCCGTGCCGAAGCTGTAAAAACTGCCGATTCCAAACCCAATGGATATATTGTGCTTATTGATGCTACTTCTGATGGAAACACTTACCTCGTGCGCCTGAACAATGATGGCAGTGTTGCCTGGTCAAAAAAGTTTAATACCTCCAGCAGTAATGATAAAGTAAGGCCCATTTATAATAATACAGGAACGTTGCTTGGCTTTTATATACTCGCGGAATCTGGCCGAACTATTATCAGAACAGGAACAACCGGTAACATTACATGGCAAAAAACAGTAACACATAATGTGCAGGGGAATCTATACCAGTTTGAAGATATACAGGTAACTACTGACGGAGGTTGCATAGCAGTAGGTAACATGTATACAGATGGTGGTAGTCATTATTCTTTACCGGTAGCTTTCAGGTTTACCAGTACAGGAGCCGTTCTTTTTGGTCATACCTATTCCTTACTTCCAAACGATGTATCTAATCCATTGTTTCACGGTGTATGTTTAGCCAATACAGGATTTGCTATAACAGCCGATGCTACAGGATGGGGCAATATAACTTTTACAATAAACAGCATAGGTCAGATTATCTGGTCATACATGTATTCTGTTGATGATGCACTTAATGTAACACTGGAAGGCAGCCAGATTGTAAGAGATGCAACAGGTAATTTGATTATTGCATGTGGCGCATCAACACCCTACAGGAATGGTGTTATTATGAAATTAAATACATCAGGAGTTTTGCAGTTTGCCAAAAAATATTTTGATGTTGGGGCTTTCAAAGATATTAAAGTAACCAGGGAAGGCACTTACTGCGCTGTTGGCAGGGGAAGCCTTTCGGGAGAAGCAGACATGGCTGCGCTTAATGTTTCTACTTTTGGAACTATTGCAGCAACATGCCGGCCAACGAATATCACTGTTACTTTTGCAACTACTCCATATAAGCTGGTGAGTACCCCGGCGTACAGTGTTGTAAACGCAACAGTTGTAGTTTCTACTGCAACGGTAAGAACAGGTGTTCTTCAAACATCGCAGGTAATATGCAATACCCCTGGAATAGCAGACGACATTGTAATTGAAAAAAGCACCGATCAGCTGCAGGTAGCTAACGATATTACCGGCCAGCGTGTAGTATTAAAATGGCTCACTAAACAAACAGATCATGCAATATACGAAGCTACCTTATTCAACAACTTTGGACAGCCGGTAACCAATATTACACTTACTGCCAACCAGCCCGCTTATATGCAAATGAATAAAATGCAGACCGGAATTTATTCTGTAATGCTTAAGCAGAATTCAAAACTTATAGCAAAAGAAAAAGTAGTTTGGGTTAAATAACCATAGCACATCCCTTATTAAAATTGCCTCAACATTTTTGCTATGTTAGCTCAATGTTGAGGCAATTTTGTTTGCCGACTATAGAATAAATATCAGCTATGCTTGTGTCACTCACTTGTACGTTCTCATTTTTATTGAGCTTTAAATACAGTTCATAAATTGCAATTGCGTTCAAAAAAAATGATTACTGTAATTTATCTTTACAAACATGATGATACAGTTTAGCACCACCATATTAAAGTTTGATGAACAGGGAGAAAAAACCGGCTGGACTTACATTAAAATCCCTGCGGCTTATGCACAGAAATTAATGCAGGGCAATAAAAAATCTTTTCGTGTGAAAGGAACGTTAGATGATTACCCCATTGAATCGATTGCTTTATTACCCATGGGCGAAGGTGATTTTATAATGGCAATAAATACCACAATGAGAAAGGGGTTACTGAAAAGAAAAGGGGATACTTTAAACGTACAAATAGAAGTTGATCATAAACCAATACTACCTTCTGCAGACCTTGTTGAATGCTTACAAGACGAGCCTAAAGCATTGGCTAAGTTTAATAAATTACCCAAAAGCCACCAGAACTATTATACCAAATGGATTGAAAGTGCAAAGACTGAAGCAACCAAGGCAAAACGAATAGCACAGGCTGTTACAGCCTTATCGAGAGACATGGATTTTGGCGAAGCATTGCGGGCCATAAAGCAGGAAAAGAAGGATTTGCTTAACTGAACAAAATAAGACGCTATTTTATATTTTACAAATCAATGCAAATAAAAAGAGAGCCCATCTCTGAACTCCCTCAATATTGTAACAGTCTTTTTACTGTTGGGTAATTACTACCAACGGCTGTTGTTGTTACCAGAAAAAGAAGGCTTCCTTGCAGGACGATCTTCTTTAGGCCTAGCTTCATTAACTTTAATAGCGCGACCGTCAACGGTAGCACCATCAAGTTCTTTGATAGCTTTTTCGGCAGCAGCTTTATCAGACATTTCTACAAAACCAAAGCCACGGCTACGGTTTGTAAATTTGTCCATAATAACTTTTGCAGAAGTAACTTCACCATACTCTGTAAAAAAACCTCTTAAGTCTTCGTCTTGTACGGCGAAGCTTAAATTTGAAACGTAAATGTTCATGCTTAATAATTAAATAAAAAATAATACTTGAGAAAAAACAGACGTAAGAAGACTAACTATTAGCTGTAAAATGCTTAGCAGAAAAATCATTCACTTAACTGTAAAACTCAAATTAACGGTGCAAATATATACGTAAAGCAGCAGTTGCAAACTTTTATTTTTAAAATACTTTGTTAACCGGATGCTTTTATAAAATCTTAAAAATAAAAATGAGAGTTTTTATGAACCCGGCAATTGGCTATAATGGCATCGCCTGTTGCGTCGCACTCTTGAACGTTCAATTCACGGATTGGGCCATTCGCGGATTGTTGGATTGATCAATTCGAAAATTCGTTAATACGCTCATCCGCTCAATTGTATTCCGAACTTTCAAGAGTGCGACGCAACGAAAGCTAAATTAATGATCTGAACCTCTGGCTAATAAATGTGTTCAAAAAAATCATGATTTGAAATTACAGATCATTCGCCTGATTAATACGCTGGTAAACCTGCATAAATTTCTCGCCAATGGTTTTGTAGTTAAAGGTGTTCGCATGATCTGCAATTGATTTTGCTGAGAGCCTGGGGGTATTTATAAACAGGTGTATTACCCGGGCAAGATCTGCAGGATTTTCGGGTTTGGCAAAACGGGCGGTAACACCATCTTCAAGATATTCTTTAAAAACATCCAGGCCACTGGCGATAACAGGAAGCCCGCTGGCCATGGCTTCGATATTTACGCAACCAAAACTTTCGAAGCGGGAATACAATACCAGCGCATCGGCCTGGTGCATGAAGGCTGCGAGATTTTGTTGATTCGTTTCTTCATGCCATTGAATACAATCATTAATGTTCAATTCATCGCAGAGCCTTAGCAAATGCGGTTTTTGCGGGCCTACAATATGCAAAACAAAATCCGTTTTATATTGCTGCCTGAGTATGGAAAATGCTGCCAGCATCTGCTCAGGATTTTTTTGGGGTGTTAGCGTTGATATATGAAGAAAAACTGGTTTTCTATTTTCATACGGTTGGATTGGAGGAAAAAAGATTGAAGTGTTTACAACATTGTAAACTACCTCTGGCTTTTTAAGATCAAATGTTTGCTGCAATGCATCTGCCAAAGCTTCAGAAACTGTTGTAACGGTAAATGCATTTTTGAAAATGAATTTTAATGGTAAATAATTAAAATAATTTACCACTTCTTTGTTATACAGTTTTGCAGCAGGCATAAAACCGGCGTTGTGCTCTGTAATGATGTAAGGAATTTTATGCACCAGTTTATAGTATAGCGCAACCCACCCGCAACGCAGGCTTACGTGTATGTGAAGAAAAGCTGGCTTACCATTTTTTTTAATAAATGTTTTAATGAGCGAATGATACAGCCACAGCGAGTAGAGGTAAGAATAAAGCCTTTCAATTCCCGCCAGATACCATACAGAATAATATTTTATAACACAAGTAAGGCTTGAGAAAACCGGATCGGTTGTTTCAATTGTTTCAGATGCACTTTTTCTTTTCTCAACATGAATAACATGCACAGGCTGCAGCAGGGAGACCGCTTCGGCATGGCGTTTAATAAAGTCGCCAACCAAAGGATCATTTTCATTAGGAAACCAGCTGGCCAGCCAAACAGTTTTTTTCATGTACTTTAGAAGCTGTTTAAATATTTGTTT
Organism: Chitinophagaceae bacterium UBA4407; assembly: GCA_002390845.1. GTDB lineage: Bacteria > Bacteroidota > Bacteroidia > Chitinophagales > Chitinophagaceae > Limnovirga. The sequence continues at coordinate 15,465 of DGQT01000051.1, forward strand.
GAATACAGCAAGATGAAGAAAATTATTTATAAAATAATCAATTGGTACGCAACACATTTTCGCTTTCCCGCCAGAGGCTCCAGTATTTTATTTGGGTGCTGTAAGTTGCTTGGCATTAATGACTGGTATTTTTTAAAAAAACTTCCTTCGGGTATCATACTCAGGTTAAATATTAATGACCATATTCAAAAACAATTATTCTGGCACGGCGCTTACGAATTCGGGGAAATGAATTTGCTTATCAAGCTTCTTGAGAAAGGTGATTGTTTTATGGATATAGGCGCCAATATTGGCTATTTTTCTTTACATGCTGCACATTCGGTTGGGCAAACCGGAATGGTATGGAGCTTTGAACCCGCTACTGCAATATTTGAACAGCTACAGCAGCATATTAAAATAAATAAGTTCAGCAATATCAACGCTGTAAAGAATGGTGTATCAAACAAAAGTTTAAGTAGCGTATTGTATTTATCATCTGATAAAAATTATGGTTCAACAGGCCTGCAACCCGGCGATGAGTTTAGCGGAGCAACGGAAGATATAAGCCTGGTTAAACTGGATGATTTTGTAATTGAGCAAAATATAAAAACCATCAGGGCTGTTAAGATTGATGTGGAAGGCCATGAACTACAGGTGCTGCAGGGTATGCAGCAAATTTTGAACACCTGTAAACCTGCAGTTTTAATTGAAATAATTGCCGCTCAACTTCAGTTACACAACAATACTGTGGAGGAGATTTATAACCTGATGAATTTATTGGATTATTACGCATGGTACATTGATGAAACTAAAAAACTGGTGCAGGTTCCAGATAATCATTTTGAAGGTTATGGCATATTTTTCTTACAACAAAGCCACCTTTCAAAAATTTTTGTTCATCAGAAAACCTGATATGATTGTTTTTATCTTTTTGAAATCCTGTTTCTTAGGAACAAGAAAATCAGTCCATGGTTCTTTATGATATTTCCTGTATTGCCATATATTGTAAAAGAGATGAAAGATATACCCCAGGCTACTTACAGCAGCCGCAGCATTAATACCGAATTTGGGTATCAGTATCATATCACCCGCAACAATAATCAGCAAAGTAAAAAATGAGCCTTTCATATTGGCAGGAATATTATTGCGCCCAGCTAGGTATGCACTGAGCATTGCGAGTATAGAAAGTGCCAGTATTCCCGGAAGCAAAATTATAATAACGGCATACATTAAACTAAAGCTTGGCCCAAACAAAAAAACAAATAGCCATTTGCCACAAACAGATAATACAATGGTAAGCACTATAAAAAATAAACAAAGGCAGCGTGATAGAAACGGGATAATAAAATGGGTAGTATTATTTTCTTTTCTTGCCGTTTCGGGAAAAACTGTTCCGGCAATCATATTCGGTATTAACAACAAAAGCTGCCCAAGCTTTGAGGCTTGTATATAATTTCCCAAAGCCTGTTTAGAACAATAATATTCCACGAACCAGTAATCAACACGATATACCAGGAAAAATAAAACATTGGCCAGTAAGGCAGCTATAGAGTAACGGAATAGCAATTTCATTTCTGCGCTACTGATAAAACCAATATCAGAAAGACTCTTATATTGCACCATATAGGCAATAGCAAGCAACAACCCCTGTACAAGAAAATATAAAAAATACAGGTTGATTAATGCATCAGGAGCTTTGCTATTACCTGAACCCGACTGCACAATAATAATGATCAGGATGATATTCGTTAAAAACAGAATAATATTTGGTACTGCATAATTACGGCCTGCATAAAACAGCGCCGTAAAGCAATTGGTCAATAAAGAACCCGGAATAAAACAGAGTGCAAAAAAAAGATATTCAAACTGCAGGCTTTCTTCTGTGTTAGTTATGTTGAAATAAATAAAAGCTCCTGCCACCGTAATTGCCGTTATCACTACTGCCCACACCAACGAAAAATAAACAAGCCGGTTTTTAGCGATGGCGTTGCTGCTTGCAAAAAAAGTAATTCCAGATTCCATACTCAGGCTCATTACAAGAAGCACCAATGAAAAAGTGTTGATCAGAAAAAATATCCACCCCATGTTGGCCGCCTGCAGATACCGGGATAAAAAAATATTCATTACCAGCAGCGATGTAACATTCAACACCCGCCAGAAAATACTTTGCGTTAAAAGTTTTTTTATCCCCATTCGTCTTGATTATTGCAAATCTTAGAAGCTTTTAAAAATGAATGATTATATACCAGCATCGGTTTTCATGGCATCTTCGTTGCGTCGCAATCCTTTCATCGGTTATAAAAAATGGCATCGTCCCGTTTCCTCCGCAGTGTTGCAAACTAATAAAGGCTGCAACGTTTAGTAAGCACGTATGCACAGTGACGAACAAAGAGCAGAACACTGAAGTGTGCGACGCAACTGGGTTTCATAGTAGTAATGCAGTCCGGTCAATAATAAATTTACGCATTAAATATTGCTACTATTAATAAACCCCAAACAACCGCTTACTCTTTTTTATTTGCCAGCAATGATTTCAGCCAACTGTAATCGGCCCGTTGCCACCGAAAAAAATCAACCAGCCTGATATCATAATCCTTATAAAAAATATATAACGGATAAGCCAGATGCACCGCATAGCCCAAAGTACTGATTGCCGCAGCCGCAATAATACCATAAACAGGTACAAAAAAATAATCCAATATAACCACAACAAACAAACCAAGCATTGCACCTTTTACATTTACACCAACTTTTCCTTTACCGGCAAAATATGCAGAAAGTAAATTAACAACAGACAGGCAAAAGATACCCGGAATAAGGATGATAAAGGGTAGCTGCATTTCATTAAATGTTTCGCCAAACAACCAGGTAAACAACCAATGACCTGCAAACACAACAACAAGCAGAATAATCAGGTACAACTGCGCAAATAACCTTGCAATAATCATCAGCGATGTATTAAGCTCTTTACGGTCAAGCCCGCTGGCCGTTCGCGGAAAAATTACACTGCCAATAATTTGGGGAATGATCAGTAACATTTGCCCCAGTTTAGAAACCTGTATATAATTACCCAGATCTGCAGCAGTACAAACCGGACTGATATTTACAAAAAGATAATCGATGCGATACACCAGGAACAACACAATATTGCCCAGCATAACCACACTGCAATATTTAAAAATCTTTTTAGCCTCTGCGCCAGTTGGCAGACTTATAAAAGCAAATGTTTTCTTCTTTAAAACGTAAGCGATTATAATGCTTACACCCTGCAGCAAAAAAACAAGAAAGTACACGGTAAGCGTTGCAGTAGCAGCATTTAAATCTGCAGCCGTTTGCGTTTTTGGAATAAAAATTATCAGCAGAACATTCCAAAGTGTAAGCAGCAGATTGGGCAGAAAAAAATTATTTTCAGCATAAAACAATGAAGTGCCGCAATTGGTTAAAAACAATCCCGACAAATAAAAAATACCTAAATAATAATAAAGGTTGTGCGGTATGGCAGCAGCTTCGGGTTCAAAAAAAATATAGATGCTCACAGCCAGCAATACCATCAGGCAAACAACAAAATTCCATACAAGTGTAAACCACACCAACTTGCCTGGTTCAATTATTTTTCCTGAAGCGAAATAAGTAATACCGGCTTCAATGCAAACGCTGATAATAATCAGTGAGAACGAAAAAATATTCGATAGATAGTATACCCATCCGGCTCCTTCAGCTTTCAGGTAACGCGAAAGAAATACGTTTACCAGCAGTAATGTAAAAAAATACAGGCCGCGCCATAATAAACTCTGCACCAGTACTTTCTTAAAATTCATTGGTTTTGTGGTAAGCCGCTAAAGTACGATTCTTTGTGTAATGGGTTTTTGTGCAATAAGTTTTTTGTACCGGCCTGCATTGCTGCTGTCAAAGCCCGTTGCGTCGCACTCTTCAGGGTTCTGCTGGCTGTTCAGCATTGTGCAGTCAACATTCACATTTGCAATATATCGAGGGTCAATTAAGGACCCTGATCTGCAAAACAGTATCATTAAGAAGCAATAAGAAAATCAATATTAAAAATTGTGCTACGAGCCTTAGTACCTCAAACCATACCTAAACAATTAAATCTACATCATGGATTACAGCAATTACAACTAAACAAAGAGGATCAGAATTAACAGTACTGTTCACGTCAAAATCGTCTTCAGTAAAGCTTATAAACAATTACCCGGTCTCAAAAAACCAAATTATTTTTAGCAATTTTTCTGGCAATAAAAAATTTTAATGATGAATTAATTAGTTGCCATTTATGCTAAGGCTCAAGAGTGCGACGCAAGTAAAGTCATATTGAAAAACATTAGGCTGGGTCAAAAAAAATATTTTGGCGCTAATTGAAAATGGCTTTTTTAAGGAACCCGGGATTAACTGCAACTGTATGAAAATCAAAATAAAAAGAAATAAACAATTTAGCTGTTTGCACAGAAATTAAGAATAATCATAAAAAACCTGGTTTCATGTACGCAAAAAAGCAAACGAAAATTTTTTAGAACAACCAAACGAAAGCTGAACATAAAAAAGAATATTTCTGTATTAATAACTTTAGATGGTACAGTTATTTACTTTCAGCATAGTCTTTTTCCAGAATTTAGAAAAAAAATGATTACTTTTCAGTGTATTTTTATGGAGTTTATATCAATTTTACATGTTTATAACTAAAATAAAAATTACGTCCACTATCCATATTTAAGTATTAATGTTTAAAAAGTTAACTATGAAATTTTCAACGAGAAACCTTACCTTAATTGCTGTTGCAGGTTTTACTACATTGCTATTGTCGTGGAATTATTTAGGCTTACCGCATTTTGGACCCTCGGGGAAACTTGCTGTACATCATTGGGAAAATGGTGAAGAAGTAAATGATAACGAATTGAGTATCCTGGAGGCCAATGCTGACTGGTTTACAGCACCAGAATCAAACACTAAAGGTATGCCGGTTGCAGAAGATGTTCTTGTGCAAAGAATTCCGGGAGATAATAACCATCTGCTGATGATGGCTTATTATTCAAAAGAAAACTACGCTGAAAAATCTGTGGCACTGGATTACGATGATTCCAAACTCCTGTTTAGAGATGATGGTAAAGGAGATGATAAAAAAGCCGGAGACGGACTTTATACCGCAAAAATATATGCAGATGTGGAAGCATTCAAAAAGCAGGCTGTTGAAATGGCGTTTGAAATGAAAAAATCAGGCTTGCAGAACTACCGGTTTGTAAATCGTTCTATGTATACCGATCCTGATGAAACCACCGGGTTTGATGTAGTAAAACTCGATAAGTTTTTCCCTGTTTCTATAGCTTCATTGAACAACTTTACGCAGGCAGGTAATAAGTTAGATGACTCATTAAGAAAAAACAGTATTTTTATTACCACCTTATCTGTAATAGAAGACCCTACACGCACATGGAATTCCTGCGCACAAACAGGCAACGTTAATGGTGCGTGGACTTTTAAAAAATTAATCACACAATTAGCATCAACAAGACCAGATTCAATTGCAAATGATGCCACTGTTTCAAATTTTGTAAAAAATTGGTTTAACAGCTACCTCAAGGATACAATTATTAATAGCGACACTGTCTATAAAAGAACACTTGTACAAACAAAAATACTTGATCCATGGCTGGCTAAAAGTCTTGCCGGTGGTTCCCCGGCAGGCCAGTTAGACATGAAATATGCTCCCTTTAAACTAACAGCTATTTTAAACCGCTTTGATTTAAGAGAACGATTCACTGGCATTCCCGCTGGTGAGGGCAGGTTTACTTTCTGTTTAATAAACGGCGACTGCAGCGCGGCGGAGAACTTTACAATGGTAGTAGAATATTCGGTTCCCATGCCGAATAAATGCGACTCTCTGCATACATGGGCCCAACAGCTATACAATCTTAAGAATTATACTCTTGGCAGCAGTGCATATAACCAGGCACTTCAGGCGATTACTGACCAATTCACACTCTGTGGAACCAATCCTAAAAGAATAAACCAAAGTTGCCTTAGTACAATTCGTACAAACGACAGATCAATGTCGGACATATGCGAATTCAGGCAATTTCAGTTAAGCAATCTTACACATGGTTTGTTAGAAAATCCTGTTACAAAAGTACCCGCAAACAGGTACAATGCCCAGGTAGACAATGCTGCAGTAAGAAGAATGGTTGATTACATTAATTTAAACCGCCCCAATATTAATAAAGATCAGTATGATGTACCTCTCATCTATCTGGACAGCCCACTTTTAGGTGGCAAAACATCTATATTAGGCCCTCCGGTTGGAAATACAATTCCACTAAATGTTTATCATTGGGATGGAACAGAGGTAAAGGGAACACCTACATTCATAAAAAATAGTACCACAAGGCAGGTGTTTTCCTTAAATATATGCAGCGGCTGTCATGCAGGTGAAGCACAAACAAGTTACACGCACGTTGATCCTGTAAATTTTGGAACCGAAGCCACGCTATCAGGTTTCCTGGCAGGCAAAGCAGGGCAGGGAGGAGCAGTGGATTTTGATTTTAACCCCAACAACGATAGTATGATTGTAAAAGATGCAGCAAGCAGGCCGGCATCTAATCCTAAACTGCGTTTTTTCAATGATATATTAAGAAGGGCAAGGGACTTGAAAGACTATGTGAATACTCCTTGCCTTACACCTTTGGCAATTAGAAATGATTTAATGTTTCAGCCTGTAAACATGGTTCACTAAAACTTTAGCCTTCTAAGTTTGATGTGCTTTTGAATATAAAACAGTGTACGAATCTAACAGAAAGACCTTCAAAATATTTTGCAGGTCTTTCTGTTTTAACCTAGCCTGCAACCTCTAAATTTTTTTGCCGGCTTTACACTATTTAGGATTTTTTATTTGAGCTAAACTGCATTGCTACTATTGAACTTCTGTTGTGTCACTCACTTATACTGTTGTACCAATATGCTGCACTGTGCAACAGCACCACTAAATAAGATACTTTAAATATTGAAAAGTTTTACAATAAGCCTGTACAAATTAAATTCAACCCCGCAGATTTTGCAGTTGCCTGTATTGGCTGTTAAAAGCTCAATAAAATTCATGCAGTAAAAGTGTGCGACGCAAATAAGCCTCCATAAAAACCTATAGTTCGGCACAAACTATAACCCAATTAATCCGGAACAATCATACAAACAAAAAAGCCATTCGCATTAAATACGAATGGCTTAAAATATATTAAGTTATTAAAACTAAATTTTAAAGTGCGAGAAAGCTTTATTTGCTTCAGCCATGCGGTGGGTATCTTCTTTCTTTTTAAAAGCAGCGCCCTCTCCTTTGCTTGCAGCAATAATTTCGTTGGCCAGTTTATCAGCCATTGTTTTCCCATTGCGGTCGCGGCTAAAACGAATCAGCCATTTCATGCTTAAAGAAATTTTTCTGTCGGGCCTTACCTCAGAAGGTATCTGGAAAGTAGCTCCTCCAATCCTGCGGCTACGAACTTCAACTCCTGGAGTAACATTTACCAATGCTCGTTTCCAAACGTCATATCCATCTTCTCCGGTAATCTTACTTACCTTATCAACTGCATCGTAAAAAATAATGATTGCAGTGCTTTTCTTTCCCTGCCACATTAAATTATTAATGAAACGTGTTACCTGTTTATCGTTAAAACGAGGATCAGGCGCTAGAGGTAATTTTTTGGCTTGCGCTTTACGCATATCTCAGATGATTACTTTTTATGAATTATTTTTTCTTTGCTTTTTCTTTTTTGGTACCATACTTCGAACGGCTCTTTTTACGGTCTTTTACACCCGCAGTATCTAAGCTGCCGCGAACAATATGATAACGTACACCTGGTAAATCTTTTACACGACCTCCGCGTATAAGAACAATTGAGTGCTCTTGTAAATTGTGACCTTCACCGGGTATATATGCAATTACCTCAACCTTATTGGTTAAACGAACTTTCGCAACCTTACGCAGAGCCGAGTTTGGCTTTTTGGGGGTTGTAGTATAAACTCTGGTGCATACACCACGTCTTTGAGGACATGAATCCAAAGCCCTTGATTTGCTTTTTGCCCTGATTATTTCACGGCCCTTTCTTACTAACTGTTGTATTGTAGGCATTCTATACCAATTATTTTGGGACGGCAAAGGTAAGGGTCTGAAACGTAAAATGAAAAAAATTAATAAAAAAGTTTAGAAAGATTGGTTTCATTATCCCTTTCTTGCAGGAATACTTATAAATGAAATAAAAATGAGGCTGATCTTACTCTCCAATCAACCTCATTTTACAGTAAATAAAAGGATCTTCTAAATTTTATACATCCATCCAAATTTGTCTTCAATTTCCCCTTCTCTTATTCCTGTGAGCCAATGCTTTAGTTCAGGAGCGGTCTTCCATGTGCTCACATCGAAATCCATAATGTAATCTTTGTATTTCAGCTCTTTTATATAGGCAATGGTAGCTGCCGTGCCGGTTCCAAAAACTTCCTGAAAAGTTCCGTTCTTGTGAGCAGCAATTAATTCATCAATACTAATCCGGCGTTCTTCAACAATGTAACCCATTTCTTTTAACCCTGTAATGGCGCTTTGCCTTGTTACCCCTTCCAGAATAGTACCTTCTTCAAGCGATGGCGTAATCACAATATTGTTAATCATAAAAAACACGTTCATCATTCCCACTTCCTGCAGCCATTTATGTTCAAAAGCATCTGTCCATAAAACCTGATCGTAGCCATGCTTTTTGGCTTCTGTTGCAGCCAGCATACTACCTCCATAATTACCGGCATTTTTTGAAAACCCTACACCACCCGGTGCAGCCCTGGTATATTTTTCTTCTACAGCGATCTTCATTGGCGCACTATAATAAGGTCCTGTTGGGCTAAGGATAATTAGAAACTTATAAGTATCAGAAGGTTTTACGCCAAGCATTGTATCTGTCGCAAACATGAAGGGGCGTATGTAAAGAGAGTGATCTTTCTTTCCAGGTATCCAGTTTTTATCAAGTTCAATTAACTGGCGCATGCCATCAATGAAAATTTCTTCAGGCAGTATTGGCATATTCATACGCTCTGCCGAAAGATTGAAGCGTTTAAAATTATCGTAAGGGCGAAAAATAAAAGCGTTCCCTTCATCATCTTTATAAGCTTTGATGCCTTCAAATATTGCCTGACCATAATGCAGCGCAGAGAGTGATGGCTCTAAAACCAACGGTTGGTAAGGCTTTATTTCTACATTCTTCCATTCTCCATTTTCATAGTCAGCTTCCAACATATGATCGCTGAAATATTTACCAAAAGGAAGGTTTTCTAAATTCAGGTCCCGCAGTTTGCTGCGTTCTGCTTTCGTAACATTAATATTAAGCGCTTCTGTCATATCACTAAATTTGTGCAAAGAAAAGTAAAAAAATAAAACTAACACCTGTTAACTACCTTTCATTTTACATGAAAATTAATCTTCCTGAAACTGTTATCGCCGGACTTTTTAAAGACAATCTTGTACTCGTAGAAGAAAAGTCTATACCCGCAATACCGGCAGGTCAGCAAGTTACAAACAAAAAAGAAAAACAGGAAGCTGCAGCTGAGCCTACTTCAAAAAAATGGTATCTGGGCGACAATAAAAAGAATATTGTAATTATAATAAAAGACCCCTCTGCGGTATTTATAAACGATGAATGGCTGGGCACTTTAGGCAAATTACTCGCTGCCTGCAAGCTTAACATTGGCGATGTTGCTATTATTAATCAGCTTAAAACAAATATTGATTTTGCCGCCATGAAAGATCAGTTGCAGCCGAAATATGTGCTAACGTTCGACACATTGATTCAGGATATAAAGTTACCGTTTACCATCCCCCATTTTCAAATACAACAATATGCCGGCACTACATTCATGACCGCACCCGCATTAACGCTTTCAGATGCAGCTACGGATGCTGTTAAAATGGAAAAAAGAAAACTATGGGAAAAACTCAAAATAATTTTTTCGGTTTAATTTTTTTTATAAAATATTTTGAGCCGAACTGTATTACTACTATGAAGCTTCTCTTGCGTCGCACACTTGTACTTCAGGATATATAATCAGCTTAATGCATCAACGTTCCTGAAACGAACATCCTTATAGTTCATTATACAAAAAGAAGTTTATACAAATAAAAATACATGGCCCAAACAACACTCATATTCGCCACCAACAATGATCATAAAGCACAGGAGATACGATCTGTTATTGGCAATAAGTTTAATATCATAACACTTAAAGAAGCAGGTATTGATATTGATATTCCTGAACCACATGCTACACTGGAAGCAAACGCAACAGAAAAATCTAAAACCATTCAAGAACTTACAAAACAAAATTGTTTTAGCGAAGATACCGGCCTTGAAGTGGAAACATTGAATGGCGAACCCGGAGTGAATAGTGCACGCTATGCAGGCGATACAAGAAACTTTCAGGCGAATATTGAAAAATTATTATTCAACCTGCAAGGCAAAGAAAACAGGAACGCACAATTCAGAACAGTAATTTCATTGATACTTGATAACACAGAATATTTATTCGAAGGCATTTGTAAAGGCAAAATAATTGAACACCAAAAAGGCTTGCAGGGCTTTGGTTACGACCCTGTTTTTATACCGGATGGCAGTGAAAAAACTTTTGCTGAAATGAGCATGGAAGAAAAAAACATATTCAGTCACAGAAGAAAAGCTACCGATAAATTGATTGGCTTTTTAAGCAGGTTGTAAGCGCACAAATTGTAACGCATGCACATTGCTCACTAAAGTTCAAAACGCTCAAGAATGCGACGCAAGAGAAATTTCATAGTAGTAATACAGTTCGGCTCAAAATAATAACCTTAAATTTTTTACTGCAAGAATAAATGGAAAGAATAAAAATACAATTACCCGAAACGTTTGCATTTTCAACGTTGATAAAAATCCGTATTACCGATTTAAATATGGGCGGGCATGTGGGCAACGATACTTTTTTATCGTTGCTTCATGAAGCAAGACATGAATTTTTAAAACAGCTTGGCTATGGCGAAATGCAATTTGAAGGCTTTGGTTTAATTATGAGTGACGCAGCTATTGAGTATAAGAAAGAACTGGGCCAGGGCGATACTGTAAAAATTTCTGTAGTTGCTGATGGTTTCGACAAATACGGCTTTGATCTGTTTTATAGAATGGAAGTAATTACTCCAAATGAAAATTTATTAGCTGCGAAAGCCAAAACAGGAATGCTTTGCTATGATTATGCAACTAAAAAAATAGTTCGGTTACCCCAGCAGGCTATTGAAAAATTAAAGGGGTAGTTAATTTTTTTACCCACGAATATGATATGCCTTTGGCTGCACAAATGCACGGATGCCCTGGTAAGAAAGCGTGCTGCCCAAGCCTGAATGTTTGCGGCCGCTCCACGGCAAACCAGCACTTACCCTGTCGCAACAATTCCAGTAAACGGTACCGGTATTTACCTGCTTCATAATGGCTTCGGCACGCTCATAATTTTTTGAATATACGGCGGCGGTTAAACCATATTCTGTATCCTGCATTAATTCTATTGCTTCTGCATCATCCTTTACCTTTTGAATACCCACCACGGGACCAAAGCTTTCTTCGGTCATTATTTTCATCTGGTGACTTACGTTTACAAGAACGGTGGGTTCTATAAAATATCCATCGCGGTTGAGCATATTGCCGCCAGCCAAAACAGTGGCACCTTTGTCTTCCGCATCGTTGATCTGTGAAATTAAAAATTCCATTTGTTCTTTGCGGCTTAGCGGACCAATCTCTGTTGCGGGCTGCATAGGATCGCCAACAACCATTTTCTTTACCTGTTCAACATAGCTATTTACAAACTGATCGTAAATTTTTTCCTGCACATAAATTCTTTCAACAGCGCAACAGCTTTGGCCGTTATTATAAACAACGCCTTCTAATGCAGCAGCCGCAACGTTATCAATATTTTCAATATCATCCATCACGTATAAAGGATCTTTACCACCCAGTTCTAGCTGACAAGGAACAAGTTTCGGTGCCACTTTCTCAGCAATATATTTGCCTGTTCTGTAACTGCCGGTAAAGAAATATCCATTCAAAGGCAACTGCAGTAAGGCTTCGCCCACATTGCCTTTACCGATTGCTGTTTGAAAACAGTTTTCAGGAACCCCTGCTTTTTTTAAAAGCCTGAATATATGCAGGCCCGTAAGTGTAGAATATTCCGAAGGTTTATAAAACACAGCGTTGCCGCCAATAAGCGCCGGAATAATAACATTTACACCAACAAGAAAAGGATAATTCCATGCAGAGATATTTGCAATTACACCCAGTGGCTCATAAACAATTTTTTCTTTAGTAGCCCCTTCGGTTGTTACCCATTCTTCTGCCAGGTATTTTGCAGAATTGTCTATAAAATATTTAATGCGTCCACGGGCTCCGTTTATTTCATTGTACGATTGTTGCAGTGGCTTGCCCATCTCGCTGGTAAGTGTTTTTGCAAGCTCATCTTTCTCCTCATCAAGCAATGCATGAAAACGTGCAATACATGCAATTCTTTCTTCCAATGCAACTGCAGCCCACAGTGCCTGGCCATCTTTTAGCAGCTCGAATTTTTCGCTGATGCTTTCCAATGTATCTTCTGGTACATCTTCTATTATTTCTTCAGTTGCAGGGTTAATGATTTTCATTATTTCAAGATTGTTTGTACTTATATGTGTTGATACCGGCATTGGTTTTCATAGCATCATCCTTGCGTCGCAATCACTTTATCTGCATATAAATAATCATCCTTAGCTTCATAAAGCAATGGGCTTAAAAAATTTCAAACACGCACCTCCTGCAGTTTTGATTTTTTTATCTCTTCAATAAACCTGTCCCGTATATTTTTTGACAGCGGTGCATCCTGAAGATGAAATTTAAACATTCTTTCCGGATGCCATTGTATTGCAAGAAAAAAAGGCTTGCTTGTTTTATCCTTCCATTCAATGCCTTCTATAAAGCCTTCATCTGATTTTGAATTTACCATTAACCCATTCCCCAATTTATTGATTACCTGGTGATGCGCACTGTTGGCAACACTTCTTGTAACGCCTGTTATCTCATTCAATAAAGTATCGGGTTCTATAATTACGCCATGGGCTTTATCATGTGTTTCAAACTTGTGAATTTGATTTAATTCACCTAAATCCTGAACTAAGTCGCCGCCTAAAATACAATTCACCAATTGCATTCCCCTGCAGACACACAACACAGGCAAATTATTTTCCTGGCTTTTCCTGAAAACATCTGCTTCAAAAATATCTCTTGCTTCGTGAAAATCCTCCGGTGCATGAGGGTAATCAATATTTGTATTATCGTAAAACTCCGGGTAAATATCTACGCCGCCTGACAAAACAATTGCGTCAAAGTTTTTTATATCTGGTTCGTTTTCGTCATCTGCAGAAATGCTTACAACTTCTATATCATCCTGCTGTTTTAGCCAGCGTACATAATTGTCATGCTTTTCATCAAAGCCTGTATAGGTTAATCCAATTCTCATTTATTCAAATCTTTACAATGCTTCATGATATAATTTTCTAAAATCTTCAAGTGTTACCTGCTTTGGGTTATTGGGGTGGCAAAAGTCTGCAAAACCAAGTTCTGCCAGGCCTTCAAGATGATTTTCATTCACTCCAATATCCCGCAACTTTGTTGGCAAGCCCAATTCACCGTTTAACTCAAACAACCTGTTTACTACAGCTTCGCCTGTTTCATGTTCCAGTTCCATTGCCCTTGCCATCATCCTGAATTTATCTTCAAAACCGCTGATATTAAACCGCATTCCATAAGGCAAATTTACAGCATTCGCCAAACCATGATGTGTATCAAGCATAGATGATAAAGGATGCGCCAGCGAATGCACTACGCCCAACCCCTTTTGAAAGGCCACTGCACCCATAAGCGAAGCGATCATCATCTTGCTTCTGGCTTCAAGATCTGGGTTATTGGTTGCATTGGCAATGGATTCACTAATAAGTGAAATACCCTGCAGCGCAATGCCTTCTGCCATCGGATGAAAGCCTTTTGCAATATATGCTTCCATATTGTGTGTTAACGCATCCATACCGGTTGCTGCAGTTATGAAAGGCGGCAATTCCATCGTTAACATGGGGTCTGCAAAAACAATTTTTGCCAGCAATTTTGGTGAGAATAAAATTCTCTTTCTGTGGGTATCGTCCTCCGAAATAATGGCACTTCTGCCCACTTCGCTGCCAGTGCCGCTTGTAGTTGGTACTGTAATAAAATAAGGCACTTCGCCCGTTACATACTGATCGCCACCTATCAAATCATCATAATCAAATAAATCACGATGATGATTTACCCTAAGCGCAACGGCACGTGCCACATCCATCGCGGCGCCACCACCAATACCAACAATACAATCACGGTCAGTAGCAACAAACATTTCACCCCCATGCAGCACATCGCTCTTCACAGGGTTTTTATGAATGTTCGAAAAAACCTCAACAGAAAAGCCTTTCGTTATAAGGTCTTCCTTAATTTTTTTAAAGAAATCAAGACCTGCAACCATTGGGTCAGTAACAAGTAAGGGCTTTTTAAAACCCTTTGCCAGCAAATGATCTGGAAGTTCTTTTACTGCACCTGCCCCAAAGCGAATTACCGTAGGAAAATTATATTGCCTGATTGTATTAAAGTCCGTCATGTTGATTTTTTTATTTATGTTCCAAACTTATGAATATAAATTTAGCTTTCCTTGCGTCGCGCTCTTGTACTGTAGAATTTATGGGGAGCTTTGTACAGTAAGCCTTTGCTGCTTTATAATCCAACCACCGAAGTGTGCGACGCAACGAAGCCAAATAATGATCCAATGTTAGGCTAATAAAAAATGCATTAAATCAACACAGCACCAAATTACCATATTATCAAATTATTTGCCTGGCTTTAAAATTATTTACTACACACACAATTGTTAGTTGCTTTTAAACAAAGCTTTACCTTAGCGTTATAAGCCATAAATATGGAAATTATTTTTCAGATATTATTCGTTCTCCTTGCAGGTATAGCAATTTGGCTGTTCACAAAAAAAGTAAAAGAGATCAGGAGAAATATTTTTTTGGGCCGGGCCGAAGATCTTAACGGCAACAGCCCGCAACGTTGGAAAAATGTTTTATTACTGGCACTCGGACAAAAGAAAATGTTCAAGAATCCGCTTGTTGCAGTAATGCATTTTGTGATCTATGCCGGGTTCATTATTATTAACCTGGAAGTGCTGGAAATTGTACTTGATGGAATCCTGGGAAGCCACCGTTTATTTACCAATGTACTGCCACAAGGTTTATATGCTTTCCTGATCAATGCATTTGAATTTTTAGCAGTTGGTGTGTTTACTGTTTGTGTGATCTTTTTAATAAGAAGGAATATATTAAAGCTAAAACGCTTTATCAGCAAGGATTTGAATGGCTGGCCCCGCAGCGATGCCAACTATATTCTTGTTACAGAAATTATTTTAATGACACTGTTCCTTACCATGAATGCTGCAGATACGCTGCTTCAGCAAAAAGGATATGGCCATTATGCGGAACACATTACAGGCAATTTTGCTTTTTCTTCTTTCCTGCATCCGTTACTGAATGGGTTTAGTAATGAAACGCTTTTTATAATTGAACGTATTTGCTGGTGGCTGCACATTACCGGCATTTTTGCGTTCTTAAATTATCTTCCGTATTCCAAACATCTGCATATCATTATGGCGTTTCCCAATGCGTATTATGCCAGGCTTGAACCACAAGGCAAGATGGATAATATGCCCGATATACAGCGCGAAGTGTTGTATGCCATGCAACCTGAAATGATACCCACCGGCGATGCACCGCAGGAAGCCCCAAAAAAATTCGGTGCTAAAGATGTAACCGACCTTAGCTGGAAAAATCTACTGGATGCTTATAGCTGCACGGAGTGTGGGCGCTGCTCTGCCGCCTGCCCGGCAAACATGACCGGGAAATTATTAAGTCCGCGCAGCATTATGATGAAGACCCGCGACAGGCTTGAAGAAGTTGGCAAAAACATAACTGCCAACGGCAACTTTACAGATGATGGAAAATCCTTATTACACGATTATATTACTCCGGAAGAATTGCGTGCCTGCACTACTTGCAATGCCTGTGTAGAGGCTTGCCCCGTAAGTATTAGTCCGCTGGATATTATTGGCGAACTGCGCCGTTATTTAATTATGGAAGAAAGCAATGCGCCGCAGGAATGGAACGGCATGTTCAGCAATACAGAGAACAATTTTGCGCCCTGGAAATTTGCCCCGGATGACAGAGATAAGTGGGCAGAGGAAATGGTTTCTTTGTAACCCGGCAAATACAATTTACTATTTGGCTTTTGTTGTGTCACTCACTTGTACATTCGGTTCTTTATTGGGCATGGTGCAGCAGGTTCATAATATCACAGCATTTCAATGCCCAAACCCGGCTTTTGAGCAATGGAAACTTTTCCAAAATCATATTCAATTCCTGTTGCTGTATCTTCTGATAATAACAACGGCCCATCCATATCAACATAATCAAGTTGGGGTAAAAATTGTGCAATGGCTGCACTGCCAATGGTGCTTTCATTCATACAACCCATCATTACTTTCATATTCAGTTCCCTTGCTTTTTTAATCATGCGAATTGCAGGTGTAATACCACTGCATTTTGTAAGCTTGATATTGATTCCATGAAAATGGTTTTGGCATTTTTCTACATCGCTTTCAAATACGCAACTTTCATCGGCAAATAATGGAAGTGATGATTTTTCGTATAAAATTTTCATGCCTTCCCAGTTATCCTTTGTGAGTGGCTGCTCTACCATTTCTACTCCAAGCTCTTTTAGCAGTGGAATTTTTACAAGTGCTTCTTCCAAAGTCCAGCCGGCATTTGCATCTACACGAAACACTGACTGCGTATGCTTTCTAAGCGCTGTTATTGTTTCAATATCATCGGGTGTGCCTACTTTTATTTTGTAAACAGGCCATGGCTTTGCCTGCATTTTTGCAATCATATTTTCAATACTGTCTATGCCGATTGTATAATCTGTTACTGGTGTGTTTTGCCATTCAGTATTCCAGAGTTTAAATAGTGGCTGGCGTTTCATTTGACCAAACAGATCCCAGCAGGCAATGTCTAAAGCACAAACCAAAAATGGATTTTGTGGAAGCAAGTGATGCAGGTAATGCCAGTAACGTTCGGGTTCAGTTAAGGCAAATTTTTCTATGAAATTCTTTTTCTTTTCAATGTCTTCGATCATTTGCTCTACCGTGATATTGTAATAAGTGATGGCTGGAGCTTCGCCATAACCTGTATATGGCCCAATGCTTAAAGACACAATCAATGAAGGTTGATGCGTTTTTGTTCTTCCGCCAGAAATGGTGAATGGATATTGAAAAGGTAAATTGATTTGCCGGTATTGTAATTTCACGAATGTTGATTTTCGGGTAAAGTTAAACTACGGATTACATGAATACACGAATTATACGAATTGCACGAATTGACTGGTTGTTTCACGGCTGTTGAAAGCTCAATAAAATTGCTGTAGTATAAGTGTGCGATCCCGAAATAAATTCGGGACAGGCTGCCACTCTTCGCTTAAATGCTACTATGAAAACAGAACCTTGAACCGAGCGTGGCAAGAGGCGATGCCCAAAGTATTTGTAGCCGGGCTCATAATTCAAAATACTCGATTCAGTTTTCAACTAGCTGTAATATGGACTGATCATTAAATAAATAATGGGGCCGGTTACTGCTACATAAAACCATAAAGGCCAGGTATATCTTGCCATTTTTTTGTGCGCCGTAAAATCTGCGATCAATCCGCGGTAGGCCGTGAAAAGAATAAATGGAAGTATAACTGCGGCGAGAAAGATATGGGTGAAAAGTATGACGAGATAAATAATTCTTAAGCTGCCAACTTGTAATTGCTCGCTTGCTGAGAGGACTCCATCGTTATTGATATCGCCGAATTTCGCTTCGCCTGCAAGTAAGTGATGGGCGATATATGAAACAAGAAAAATTACCGAAAGCACCAGCGCAGTAAGCATGATATTTTTATGAAGGATATACTTTTTATTTTTAACAGCGATTAAAGCGGCAACAAGCAAAATGGCAATCGCGGTATTGATAACAGCATTGATTTGCGCGAAAATATGTACATCGAAACCGAGATTTATATTGAGTTTAAAGTTACTGAGCAACACAACTGCGGTAAACACAACTACCGAAAAAACCCATATTAGTTGCTTTGCTTTTTTATCATTTCTTTGAATGGCCGCCTGTAGCATATTTCTTATTTTTTTTCTTCTTTTCGTTTATTCTTAGCAAGGATACCTGTAACGACTACTACGATTATAAAAGTAATGGCAAAGAATATTGCCATTTGCATTGGATCGAATGGAAGTGGTTCGGGATTATTGTAATCCTTTTCTAACGTAAGGGCGCCAATGTCTTTTGCAAGTTGCCCCAGTGAGAGGGAATCCAACCCTTTATAATACCCTCGTACATTAAGTTCCTTATCTATTAATACAAACCTTTGCGTATGGGCAAAGTTACTGTCGAGTGGCCCTTCGGTTTCATATTTATCAACTTTAAGCTGCTCAAAAATGTAATTATAAATTGAATCTTTTGACCCTGTAAGCATCCACCAGTTGTCGTGGTCAACACCAAACTTATCAGCATACTTTTTTAGTTTTGCAACAGAATCTCTTTCGGGATCAATTGTAAAAGAAACAAATTGTACAATTGATGAATCAGGTTTCTTCATTGGGTCGCCACCCTTTAAAAAGGATTGCTGCAGCTTGGCCATGTTCTGTGTAAGTTTAGGGCATATATAACCACAGCTTGTAAAAATAAAATCAGCAACAACAATCTTTCCTTTAATATCATAAATGTTCACGGTATCACCTAATTGGTTTATCAGGCGTATATCTGCCAGTTTGTGCCAAACCGTATCGGTATGCATTTTTCCATCGGTAACAGATGTTACTACAGAATCAGGCAGGTAATGCCTTGGCATTAATACTGCATTATCAGAAGCTGTTTTTACCAGCAGATAACTTACAAAGGGAATTAACACCGCAATACAAATAGCCACTAAAGCCTTCTTACTCATAAAATATGTTCTAATAAAAAACCATCGCCATAAGACGATGGTTTAGAAAATTAAATTTATAAAAAAATTTATCTCATTGCCGTTTAACCACTAATCCATCTTTTTTTGTTCCTTATGTTCTTCTTTTGGCTCTTCCTTTTTTTCCATTTTTTGCTCGTTCCGCTCTTTATAATATCCGTTATATTCATTTTTTAGGTTATGGTAAGAGTTCCCTTCGTAAAGAAAGGCGATAATGAACCATACAAATAATATCAACGGCACCACAATGGTCATTATTAGGTTCCTTAATTCATGCTTCAAGTGCATAAAATAACCTACAATATAAAATGCTTTAGCCATCATTAATATTATAATGGCTCCCTTTATAAAATGCTTTGAAGTATCGCCCATTTCTTTACTGGCATACATCCAGTAACCCAAAACAAGTTCAATAATAGTTAGTACTGTTAATATACCGGTTACTTTCCATATCTCTTTTACAGTGGCATCTGGTTTATGCCCGTGTTCTAAAGCAGCTTTTGCAGTATGTTCCATTAAATTATTTTTGCAGGTAATTAAATCAGGTAAAAACATGTGAATACAAATACCCAAACAAGATCTACAAAATGCCAGTACAAACCGGCTTTTTCAATCATTAAATAGTGGCCACGCTGTTCAAATTTATTAAACAACGCCATTATAAGCATTACTACATTAATCACCACTCCGGAAAATACATGGAAACCATGAAAGCCTGTTATAGTGAAAAAAAAGTTGGTAAAGTTTGTTGTTGAAATTGTACCATCGGAATTAGGAAAAGGATTACGCCCCCACCATGCACCTTCATGAAAAAGATGTGTCCATTCCCATGCCTGGCAACCCAGAAATGCAAGACCACCAAGTATTGTTAGTATCAAATATTTTACTACGCCTTTTTTATCCATATTGTGCCCTGCATGCACCGCCAAAACCATAGTAACAGAACTAATGATCAGAATAAAGGTCATTATACTTACAAAGATCAAAGGTGCCGGAGACGATCCTTCTGGCTTAAAGGGATAAGAACTGAATACCTCGTTGGCATTTGGCCACCCTGTTGTAGCAAACCGTGTGGTACCATAAGAAATAAGAAATGCCCCGAATGTAAAGGCATCACTCATAAGGAAATACCACATCATTAATTTGCCATATTCTACATTAAACGGGCTTTTCCCACCATTCCAGTATTTCGCAGGAGTGGTTGCAGTTGTTGTAGTCATGTTTGATAATTCTGTTTCTTTTGCAAATTTATTGGCTACCCGCTAAACGGGCATATAAAATCATAACTTTTTTCGGCTTTTTCAAAGATATATAAATCGTTGTTTGCAACCAATTGCATAATCGTAATTCCACAGATAAACTCAATGCAACGCAATTGTCATAAATACCAATTCAATCGAAAATAAACAACTAACTTATCAAAAATGCCTTAATGCACAGCATTAAAGAAAATGAATAAATAGATCCACAAAATATCTACAAAATGCCAGTAAGTTGCTGCTATTTCTACAGGAACTGAATTGTAATTTTTTACTCTTGAACTATACGCTCTAAAAAAAATCACCAGTAATGCAACTACTCCACCTAAAACATGTAATACATGCAGGCCCGTTATAATTGCAATAAAAGAGGCAGAAGGGTTACTTCCCTGTCCAAGCAACTGCACGCCATGATTATTTAAATAAGCAAAGCCCACAAATTGCAATATTCCAAACAGTAATCCCAGAAACACAGTAATTGTTATAAGCATCCTGTAACGCTGCATTTCTCTTGACTTAAATGCCCTTACAGCCAAATGCATCGTAAGGCTGCTTAATAAAATAACGAAAGTGGAATACCAGAAAATTATTGGCAAATCAAACTCCAGCCAATTAGCCTGGTTGCTTCGTACAATAACCGCACTGGTTAATCCCGCAAACATCATTAATATGCTTCCCATTGCCACCCATAATGTAAACTTGTGCGGGTGAATCCTGTTGTGTTGTTTACCGCTCACTGTTGTCATCATCACTTATAATTAAATAATATTTTTTCTAAACTTAATCGCCTCGTTCAGCTCCTGTTGTGTCACTCACTTGTACGTTCAAATTGCTATTCAGCATTATGCTAAATGGTTACCGGAATTTTATCAGCAAGTAATGCAAGAAATACAACAGGCAGATAAATATAGCTGCTAAACATTACCCTGCGGGCCGCTTTTACATCCATCTCTATATATAATCTTACACACTGTGTAATTATAAAAATATTTGCCGCAATTACAATCCACAGACTTACAATACCTGTAAGGCCGAAATAATATGGCATAATACCTACAGGCAACATAATAACTGCGTATGCAACG
The DNA here is from genome assembly GCA_002390845.1 of Chitinophagaceae bacterium UBA4407. Taxonomy (GTDB): domain Bacteria; phylum Bacteroidota; class Bacteroidia; order Chitinophagales; family Chitinophagaceae; genus Limnovirga. The sequence goes on from DGQT01000051.1 coordinate 36,951, forward strand.
GCCTGCAAAGCTGTAGCTTTTGTAGGTTTACCACCACCAGGCAGCAATTTAAATCCAGCCTTGCTGTAATCATTATGTGCTACCCAGGCTATGGCCCAGAAATGGGGAAACTGCCACAAAAACTGTAAGCCAAAGAGCGCCCACCCTGCACCATTCGAAATTGAAGTTCCTTCAACTGTTTCAAAAGGGCTGAATACATTTGTAGCAGCAATCCAACCGATAAGGCATGGAATTGCACCTGGAAAAGCGCCAACCAATACCGAAACAGAACTTACTTTCTTTAATGGTGTGTAAACGTATGCATATAAAAAAAGGCTGAAAGCTGAAAGTAAAAATGCATTCCAGTTAAAATCGCCATTTGCACCTGTAAAAAAATAGCCCATCATAAAAACGCCTGCTATTCCTGCAATTAAAGCAAAAGTATAAGCTTCGTTTGCACTCATTCTACCCGCTGCAACTGGTCTGTTACTTGTTCGTTTCATTAAAGCATCGGTATCTTTTTCCGATGCCTGATTAATGGCATTGGCGCTTCCTGTAATCAAGATGCCTGCAATAAATAAAAGAACTATCATTTTCAAATCGTACCCTACGATATTGGGCGCAAGCAAATAACAAATAACACATGTAAATACTACTGTAAAACTAAGCGTGAATTTAATCAGCTGAAAATAGTCTTTTACCTTAGAAACAACTGAAAAAGAAATTGAAGATTTTAATGATTTGTTCATTACAAATTTTATATTGAAAGCAGGCATTTGTTGAGGAATGCTTCATTTGTATAAGAGTGCGACGCAAGTAAAGCCTGATTATTGTTATATTGCCCGGCTAAAAGTATTACTACTTCTTCTGCTTTTATCAACTTATTTCAATTTCAAATGTTTTGTTTAGAAAAATGCCCTGAATAATTCAGGGCATTATGTATGAAAATGATTTACCGTTATATTGAATATTTTATGTTAATGATCTGTACTTTCATCGGCTCCGACAGGCGTTGTTTGAGGAATAAAATCTTTACCATCTTTCCCATAGTCATACGCCCACCTGTAAACCTCGGGAATTTCACCAACCCAGTTACCATGTCCAGGATTAATTGGCGTTGTCCATTCCAATGTATTTGAACCCCAGGGATTTTGAGTAGTTAACTTTCTTCCTTTAAAAATTGAATAGAAGAAATTGAACAGGAATAGTAACTGAACTGCGAAAACAATCATGGCTACAGTACTTATAAACCTGTTAAGTTCTACGAATTGCTTAAAACTTTCCCACGCACTGTAATCATAATAACGGCGCGGCATACCTGCAAGGCCTTCATAGTGCATGGGCCAGAAGATCAGATATGCCCCAATCATCGTTAGCCAAAAATGTATATACCCAAGATTGTTATTTAAATACTTTCCGTACATTTTTGGAAACCAATGATAAATGCCTGCAAACATGCCAAACATACTTGCAACACCCATCACTATATGAAAGTGTGCTATTACAAAATATGTATCATGAAGATGTATATCTAATGCTGAGTTCCCAAGCCATATACCGGTTAACCCACCAGATATAAAGAGGCTCACAAAGCCAATCGCAAATAACATTGCAGGTGTAAACCGAATATTTCCGCGCCATAATGTAGTAATCCAGTTAAATACTTTAATAGCAGAAGGAACTGCAATTAATAATGTAAGCAGAACGAATATAGATCCAAGAAATGGATTAAGACCTGTAACAAACATGTGATGTGCCCAAACCAGAAATGCCAGTATTGCAATTGCGAACAATGACCCTACCATTGCCATATAACCAAAGATTGGCTTTCGTGCATTGGTTGCTAAAATTTCAGATACCATGCCCATTGCCGGCAAAAGAATAATATATACTTCGGGATGACCAAGAAACCAGAAGAGGTGTTGGAATAAAATAGCACTCCCACCTTCATTTGGTAATGCACCCACACCATTTACATAAATATCAGAAAGGTAAAAACTCGTTCCAAAATTACGGTCGAATATTAAAAGAATAAAGCCTGATAATAATACAGGGAAAGATAAAACACCAAGAACGGCTGTAAAGAACAATGCCCATATTGTTAATGGCAACCTGGTCATACTCATACCCTTTGTACGCATGTTCAAAATGGTAACAATATAGTTCAGACCTCCCAAAAGTGATGACACAACAAACAAAGCCATTGCTATAATCCATAAATCCATGCCCGTTTTTGACCCCGGTGAAGCACTTCCCAAAGCACTTAATGGTGGATATGCCGTCCAGCCACCACTAAATGGTCCTGTTTCTACAAATATGGATGAAAGCATTACAACACTTGCCATAAAGAAAAACCAGTAGCTAAGCATATTCATAAAAGGTGAAGCCATATCCCTTGCGCCAACCTGCAAAGGAATAAGAAGGTTTGCAAATGTGCCACTTAACCCTGCAGTTAATACAAAGAAAACGAGTACAGTTCCGTGAGTAGTAACAAGTGCATAATATGCTTCAGCAGAGATATGTCCACCTTTACCCCATTTGCCAATCAGATCTTCTAACCACGGAAAAGTAGAATCCGGATATCCCAGTTGAAGACGGAATAGAACAGACATTAAACCGCCAAGCACTGCCCAAAACATACCGGTAATCAAAAACTGTTTACCAATCATCTTGTGATCCTGACTAAAGACATACTTACTAATAAAACTTTCATGATGATGGTGTATTTCATGGTGTTCTCCATGATGAATTTCATGGGGAACCATTACATCAACATTCGCATGTAAAGTGGCTTCGTTACTCATATTAACTGTCTTTATAAGTTATAACAACTTTCCTGAACGCTTGTTCCAGAGTATTGTCAAATTTTTTCTTTTTTTAAAAGCTCATTTGATTTGGCGGTTGCCGCCTTTGTGGTATCAGAAACTACTGGTATTGGTTTTTTCAAATTAGAAGGATCATTTTCAGGAAAAGCCGCATAGTAGGCTGGTTTTTGTTTTGCTATATATTCGTCATACTCAGCCTGTGTAACAACTTCAATAACCCCTTTCATCGCATAATGATTATTTCCGCACATCTGATCACAACTTATTTCATATACAAAATTCGGGTTCCCTGTTTTTTCCTTCATTTCCTTTGTTGTATATAAGGGTGTAAACCATAAAGTAGTAGGTGTTCCCGGCACTGCATCCATCTTTAACCTGAACCATGATAAACCTACATCATGAATCACATCCCGGGAACCAATAATCAATTTTACCGGCTTATTTTTTACAATGTACATGGTTTGTTCCTGAACAATATCGTCATGCGAAGCAGGATCATCCTTAACATTAATTCCCGAACTGTCTCGCCAGTTTAACCCAAGAGAGTTATTTGCGGGATCAATCATTTTATAATATTTTTTTCCAAATACACCATCTTCCCCTGCATATCTGAATATCCATCCAAACTGCTTTCCTGTCACTTCTACAACCATTGCATTTTTGGGGGCATCACTTGTAAATGTAAACCAGTTACGCAAGCCAATTACAACGAGAACAGTTAATGCTATTGCAGGAATAACTGTCCATATAATTTCCATTGTATTGTTGTGTGGGAAAAAAAAGGGCTTTCTTTTTTCATTTTCCTGGTATCGGAAGGCAAACCAAAAGAGAGCAATTTGGGTAATCACAAAAACAATTCCTGTAATTGTTAATGTAAGCTTTAGCATTGAATCTACCTTCTCACCCTGCAAACTTGCCGAGGGCTGTACAAGCAATGTCTTGTCAACTAACAAATCATTACACCAATACGCACCAATTAACCCTACAATAAGAAATGCGATCATAAAAAATCCATTCACCTTATTGTTCTCTTTCCTGGCACGTTCCTCCCCTTTTAACACAGCAACATATTCACTAGCCTTTGCTATCTGAAAGATGATTAGAAAAACCAGTATAATCACTGCTATCACGAATATCATTGACATAATATTAATATTAAGAAGCTGTTTGAATTAAATAATTTATGTTACAAGCTATAATATTTCATGGCATCGTCCGTTGTGTCACTCACTTGTACTTTTTGTTTTTCATGGAAACATTGGGCTGCTTAATCAATGTTTTACAATTAGCTCAATCAGCCTTTAAATTTCTTACATGAAAATTGAATCAATTCTTATCTGAAAAATAAAGCTGTTTCTATGTATGATGAATAATACTCTCTTTCAGGAATGGATGATACTTTGGCACCAGGGGCTTTCTTGCTAATTCTTTCCCAACAAAAAATATGATAACACCAATATACAACGCAGCAATTCCAAAATCCAGCCAATTCAACGTTACCTCTTCTTTAGATATGCTGCCCAATACCATTTGGTAAAAATCTATCCAATGGCCAAAAATAATCAGCACTGCCATAAAAGTTACCAAAGTATAATTTCGTTTTGCAGACCGCTTCATTAAAATCAGTAAAGGGCATACAAAGTTGATAATTAAGTTTAAGAAAAAGATTCCTTTGTACGGGCCTTGAACACGGTGTTTAAAATAAACAGTTTCTTCAGGTATATTTCCGTACCAGATAAGCATATACTGCGAGAACCACAGATAAGTCCAGAATATAGAAAACGCAAACATGAATTTTCCAATATCGTGGAGGTGCTCTTCATTTGTATATTCAAGGTATCCTTTATTTTTAAGATAGATTACCCATAAGGCAACCAATGCCATCCCTGATACAAATGAACTTGCAAAAGTGTACCAGCTATACATGGTAGAATACCAATGAGCATCAATACTCATTAGCCATAACCAGGGAATAGTGGACGCAACTGTTAATGCGAACCAAACAATAAACATTGCAGCTGTAACAGTGTTTTTCCAGATAAGGCTTTTCCCCTGTTCTGCATCTATAGGACCTTCATCAAATTCACTGCTTAATTTTCGCATGCGGGCTCCCAACAATATCCAAAGGCCGATTGCCAAGGTTGTCCAAATAAAGAAAAAAGTAGGATTAAGAAATCCTAGTTTCCCTTTTAAAATAGGATCACTCTTTGACTCGTCGCTTAGCCAGTGAAAAATGTGAATGTCTTTATTATTGTCAATAACAACAATGTATAAAAGAATCAGCCAGGTTACAGAACCCAATATAATCACCATTTTCGAAATAGCTTCGGGAACCCTTCGAAATGCCATTTGCCACCCACCCATTGCAAGTGTTGTTGCGCAGATAAAAAACATGCTTGCATTACATATCAATGTAAAAAAAATACTGTTATACATAAGGGTACCCCAGAAAATGGTTTTATCATTTTCATCACTGCTCATACCCCTTGTAACAAAACCAATAACCAATAGTAAAGCGCCGATAAATATTAACGCGAGTGACCATGTTCTTGATTTGGAAGGCATTTCAAAATGATCTTTTATTGAAGCCATTGTTTTTTCTTTTATCTCTGGTTAATTTTATTTACTTCTTTACCATTACGGCACTGTCTTTTGCCGCAGGAATATTACCGCCTTTTGCTTCAGCCTGTTTTGCCTTTATATAATGAATAACACTCCAGCGCTGATCCCGGTTTAACTGAGCCGCATAACTACCCATCAGGTTCTTTCCGTACATGATTGAATAATACATCTGTCCTTCAGGCATATTTTCGTATTTAGCATCACCAACCAAAGTTGCTGGCTTAGCAGGATAAGGTCCATTACCATCTTTATACAAAGGCCCGTTGCCATTCAGTTTTGAACCATGACAAATGGCACAATTGATTAAATAAAGACGTTCAGCTTCTTTCATGTGCGAAGAATCCAATGGCGGTAAAGGATTTTGTATCTGCTTCGATGCGATATAATTCGTAGTATCTCCTGAAGCATCTTTTGTTAGAGGGAACGGCATTTCCTCTCCCCTGGCTATTGTACCTGCTACTGGCATATTATTATAAAATATCTTATCGTCGGTATGTGCATTGTCGGTAGTAAATAAAATAGAATCCCGCGAAGAGTACGTTTCAAATGCACGGCTGTAAGCCATGTCGGGCATGTAGATAGACCCCTGCTCACGTTTTACATCATTGCACCCGGCCATAGCAATACCTGTTGCAATAAATAATATAACAGATACTTTTTTCATTTGTGTTGTATTCAGTTCTTTATGCAATTTCAATAGTTGTATCTCTTATCAATCTTTGTTCTTTATCATAAGTACCAAGCCACCATCCTGCTTCAGCTTCCTGTATGCTCGTTTCTACTGCGCCTGCATTGGCTAAAAACCCTTGCAGGTCTTCTGCATTTGTTTTGGCAGTACATTCTATTACCATTACAAAAAGATCGTCTGTTGCCCTTAAATGAAAATGATGCTTTTTAAGAAAGGGAGCCATCTGGCACAAATAGCAAAATGTAAGAACCATACCTACTGCTGCCATTAACACGGTAAATTCAAATATTATGGGTATCCATGCTGGTAATGCAAAATGTGGTTTGCCACCAAAATTTAAAGGCCAGTCGCTGGCAAGAATCCAGCTAATACAGCTCAGTGCCGTAGCTGTGCCCGTTATACCATAAATGAACCCGGCAGTATGAAGGCTTGTTTCGCGTAAACCCATTGCATGATCCAAACCATGCACGGGATATGGTGTGTAAACATCGTGAATTTTATAGCCTGCTGTACGCACTCTTTTTACAGCCGGAAATAAAACCGATTCCTGTTTAAAACAGCCAACAACAAATTTCTTTTTTGCCATACCTGTTTATCTCCTTTAAGCGGAGAAGTTTTTATTGTAAAATATCTTCAAAATTTTCAACTCAACCGACTGGCCTCCCTGCAACCAAATCTTGCTATGCACTGCTCAATAATGGTTTGCTGTACAAGAGAGCGACGCAAGAAAAGCTAAATAGTTAACTGATAGCCCGGAACAAAATATAAGAACTAAACTTTAAAGTTAATGCGCATATTCATGAGCAAACTCCTCTACCTGTTGTGTCTCGATGTTTCCAACCTGGTCTTTATAACTCTCACCCGTAGTTTGCAACACGTGTTTTATTTCGGCAATCGCTATTACAGGGAAATATTTTGAGAACAGGAAGAAGCAGGTGAAGAATAAACCAAACGTACCCACATAAAATCCGATTTCAAAAATACTTGGGCTGTAATAAATACTCCAGGAACTTGGCAGATAATCGCGGTACAATGAGGTTACAATAATTACGAAACGTTCGAACCACATACCAATGTTTACAATAATGCTCATGAAGAATGTTACGAACAGGTTCCTTCTCATTTTCCTTAACCAAAATATCTGGGGGCTTAATACATTGCAAGCCATCATACCCCAATAACTCCATCCGTAAGGGCTGAACAGGTTTGCCCTGCTGTAAAAGAATGCATATTGTTCATATTTATTCTGACTGTACCAACCCATAAATAATTCGGTTAAATATGCAACACCCACTATAGATCCGGTTAATACAATTACCTTGTTCATTGCTTCAATATGGCCGAGGGTAATATAATCCTGCAATCCATAGACCTTTCTCAAAACGAGCATCAGCGTTTGCACCATTGCAAATCCTGAGAAGATTGCACCTGCCACGAAATATGGTGGGAAAATCGTCGTATGCCAACCCGGAATTACAGATGTTGCAAAGTCAAAAGATACAATCGTGTGTACTGACAATACCAGCGGCGTTGCCAGTCCAGCCAAAACCAGCGATAAAGATTCATGACGCTGCCAGTGTTTGGTACTGCCAGTCCATCCGAAAGCGGCTATACCATATAATTTTTTACGCAATTTGGTTTTAGCCCTGTCGCGAACAGTTGCAAAATCGGGTAACAGGCCACTATACCAGAATAACAATGAAACGGTAAAATATGTTGAGATCGCAAAAACATCCCATAAAAGTGGTGAGTTAAAGTTAGACCATAATGGACCACGTGTATTGGGGTAAGGCATTACAAAGAAGGCCATCCATACGCGACCCATATGCCAGATGGGAAATTGCCCAGCACACATTACGGCGAAAATCGTCATGGCTTCTGCAGCCCTGTTTACACCGGTTCTCCATCCCTGCCTGAACAAAAGCAATATAGCCGAAATCAATGTACCTGCATGACCAATACCTACCCACCATACAAAGTTGGTGATATCCCAGCCCCAACCTACAGTTTTATTAAGGTTCCACTGGCCAGTACCATAAATAACTTCTTCATATATGCTGTACACACCAAACATCAGTAGTGCAACAGATATAAAGAACCCGATATACCAAAGCCTGCTTGGCTTGGCTTCAATGGGCCTGCAAATGTCTTCTGTTACCTGGTGAAAATCTTTTTCACCATACACCAGCGGTTCGCGTAATTGTGATTCGTACTTAAGATGCATTTGATCTGGTTATTTTTATACTGTCTTCGCCTGTTAAAAACGGTAGAAATTTATGTACTTAGCTTTAGTTCTTTTTTCAGCATCCTTGCGTCGCTCTCTTGTACTCCAAAGCTTTATTCATCTTAGGCTTTATTGCACATCTCCAAAAAATTAAGAACACGTTCAAAGTCTTAATGCTGATTCCTGATTAATTACTTTATTTATCCTTCTGCCTTAGCAGGTTCGTCATACGTGTTGCGCACTTTTGCAAGATAGCTTACGTTCGGCAGCGTATGTACCTGCTCAATTGAATAAAACTCTCTGAAATGATTATCAACACGGTTCTTTACTATCGCACTTTTACTATCATTTATATTACCAAAAACAATTGCGTCAGAAGGGCACGCCTGCTGGCACGCAACTTTCAAATCCCATTCATCATTTGCCCCGGTTTTAAGAGGCCTACTTGCTTTCTTGGCTTTTAATTTCCCTTCCTGTAAACGCTGTACACAGAATGAGCATTTTTCAATTACACCACGGCTGCGTACCGTAACATCCGGGTTCAGTACCATGCGGGAAAGGTCTTCGTTCATTACATGCACCACATCATCCAGTTTACCAACAGTGGTTTGATCCTGGTTATCCGGGAAACTGTCAGCACCTGTATAATCAGCCCAGTTAAAACGGCGTACTTTATAAGGACAGTTATTGGCGCAATATCTTGTACCGATGCAACGGTTATAAGTCATTTGGTTTAAACCTTCGCTGCTATGGTTGGTTGCTGCAACAGGGCAAACATTTTCGCAAGGCGCATTATCGCAATGCTGGCACATTAATGGCTGAAACACCACTTTAGGGTTATCCAGATCGCCGCTGTAATAACGGTCAATCCGAATCCAATGCATTTCATGAAAACGTGCTACTTCACCTTTACCCACTACAGAAACATTATTTTCTGCATTACATGCTACTACACAGGCTCCGCATCCGGTACAGGTATTTAAATCAACACTCATCCCCCAATGAATGCCTGGTTTATCAAAATAAGGATATATCGTTCCTTGCTTTTCAAAATTTTCCAATCCACCCCATGGTTTCAACTCTTCCTCCCGCTCATCACGCACTTCACTCGGATCTTTTTTATAGTGCGCAAGTGTAAGTTCTTTCATTACCTCAGTACGGTTACCCTGTGGCGTATCATAAGTAGCATGAGTTTGTGTAATTGCTACTTTATAAGTTTCATCGGTTAATGTGAGTGTAACGTCAGGCACAGAAAAGCTTACTGTATTACCGTTCATGCCTGCAAAAGGAAATACATTTTTTCCGGCACCGTCAGACGTTCTTCCAACCTCTTTAGCTCTGCCGTAACCGATAGCAATACCTACAGTATTTTCCTGAGTGCCGGGAATTATAAGTACTGGTAACGAAACCGATTTACCATTTGCGGTTACAGTAACCACCTTTTTGTCGGGGTGTACTTCGTAACTATCTGATTGACCTGCATTATTCAAATCAATATCCACTAAGGTTTTTGCCAATTTGGGGGATATCACTAAATAGTTGTCCCATGTTGCCTTAGTAATTGGATCGGGCATTTCCTGTAACCATGGATTCGTTGCACCCTGGCCTGCGCCAATAGCAATTTTTTGGTATAAAACAAGTTCATAATTCCCGCCTTTTTTTAGGCTTGCAATAGCGCTAACCGCACCATCATTTGAAGCTCCGTTAAATGAAGCAGCAGTTGGCACAGGTTCTGATGCAGGATTAATAACCCCATCCTGCAAAGCTTTGTCCCATGAAACTTCACTTCCTAATTTAGTAACCCAATAGTTTTTTACATAGCCTAAATAATCCGAAGTTGATCCACTCCATTTTAACAGGCTATCCTGCCATTGCCTTGTTTTGAATAAAGGATTAATCGTTGGCTGTATCAAAGAGTAATTGCCTGATTTAGGCTCTGCATCACCCCAGCTTTCCAGAAAGTGATGATCAGGAATCACATATTTACATAATTGTGCGGTTTCATCTTTGCGAACGTTAAAACACACAGACGTTTTTACGTTTTTTAATCCACTCTTAAACTTGTCTGCATTATACCAGGTGTAAGCCGGATTGGCACTGTGAACCAGTAAAGCACCAATAGTACCGGCATTCATATCGTCTACCAATTTGGCAAAATCTGAATCAATGCCTTGCCTATAATTTGCTGTAACAGACCAATCAATAGTTTTTCCACCAGATTGTAGGGCCTCATTGATAGTGTTTACCACAATCTGCACATTAACATCATTACTGCCACATACCACCAATGAAGCGCCTTTATTCGCAGAAAGTTCTTTTGCAGCTTTTTCAATCCCTGCTTTCAGTTTTGCATCACCAATCCCAGATGCAGCCTGTCCGTTAATTGCATTCAATAATGCTACAGCAACTGCACCTGTTTCTGATGGGCGATGTAAATACCTGTCATCCGCATTAGAACCGGTTAAACTGGGTACCGTTTCAAAGTGAATGTGCTTGCTCATCGAAGGATTTTTCTCATTGATCCTTTTGCCCTTTGCATATTGTTTAGAAAACTCAACTGGACTTAACCATGTGCCCAAAAAATCAGCACCTATACTTACAATTACCTGTGCATTGTCAAAACGATATGATGGTATAGCCCTTTTTCCATAACTTGCTTCGTTAGCCTGTAAAATACCACTATAAGAAACAGCATCATACTGCACATGACGACTGCCGGGATATTTAGCAATGAACTGGTTGATTACTTCAAGTGTGGTTGGTGAATTTATTGTGCTTGTAAGAATTACAACAGATGCTCCGCCTAAACCTGAAAGAGCTTGAGCTACCGATTTGTCAACCGCTTCGAGCGTTACTTCTTTATTATCAATAGTGGGGAAACGTAAACGTGCATTATCATATAAATCGAGTACTGAAGCCTGCACCCTTGCTGAGGTTCCACCTTTTGTAACGGGCGAAAGTTCATTACCCTCAATCTTTATAGGCCGACCATCCCTTACTTTCGCTACAACGCTTACCGTATCGCCATCCTGAACGTAGGTTGTGGCGTAATAATTTGCAACACCCGGAACAATATCTTCAGGCTTATTTGCAAATGGTATAGCCTTTTTTACAGGAATCTCACAGCTTGCCGCAAGGGCTGCTGCTGCAGTACTAAAACCAAGATATTTCAGGAAATCCCTTCTTGGTGCAACAGCTTCAAGAAAAGTTTTATCATCAGCTACAAAGGGCAAATCCTCATGAAACTCATCTTTAGCAGCCTTCTGGAATGCTTCTGAATTGTTTAACTCTCCAAAACTTTGCCAATGCTTATTGTTACTCATATAATATAAATCAGGGATTTATAGTTGACAGTTACTAAAGGTTATTATCTCTTTATAAAAACCAGAACCGGTTAAAGTTTAAATTGATCTATTAGTAGTGGCATTTCTGGCACTCGGTACCTCCAATATTCTCTACAGTTACACTGTCCATAGTACCATTCTTAATATTCTCATGATACTTTTCATAAATACTATAAAAGCCATTATCAGCAAATTGAACTTTTGATTCACGGTGGCAATTGATGCACCACCCCATACTTAGTTCAGCGAACTGTTTTACTTCATCCATTTTGGTGATTTCACCGTGACAGGTCTGGCATTGCACTTTACCAACCATTATATGCTGTGAATGATTAAAATATACATGATCAGGTAAATTATGAACCCTTGTCCATTCAATGGGTTTTGCTTTAGTTGCGTCCCATGATTTACCTTCTTCATATCCCGCATACTTATACAATTTCTTGATTTCGTTCGTTCCATTAACTTCCTCACCTTCTGCTGTATATAATGGATCACCTTTGTATTCATTGATAGCCAGATGACAGTTCATACAAACATTAACTGAAGGTATATTGGCATGTTTACTTTCCTGTGCACCACCATGGCAGTATAAACAACTGATCTGGTTTACCCCGGCGTGTACTTTATGAGAATAAAAGATAGGCTGTGTTGGTTCATAGTTTTGTGAACGTCCCAAGCCAATTGCTCCCATAACTGTGTAATATCCGCCAATTGTAAACAACACCAAAGTAGCAAACATGATGTATAACTTATTTCTCCACACAGGTACAGGCTCTACAGAAGGCACTCCTTCTTTATCATCTGCAAGCTTTTTAAGATTGGCGTTTACCTGTAACAAAACAAAAGCAACTATGGCAAGAATAAGTGTAAGGATCCCAAAAAGCAGTGTATTGTCGCTATCAGAAGGAATAGGTCCGCCAGGAGGAGTTGGCCCACCGGTAGGAGCAGGCGTAGCTGGTACAGATTTAATGTAAGCCAGAATTGCATCAATATCTTTATCCTCAAGGTTTGTAAACACGTTCATTGCCGTGTTATTGTACTGCTTTAAAAGGTCATTAGCATACTTATTACCTGTTTTTAAAAAGGCCTGGTTGTTTTTTATCCAGGCATAAAGATCGGCTTTGTTAGGCCAACGATCTTCCACGCCGGCAAGTGCAGGACCAGTGAGTTGCTTGTTTATAGCATGGCAGGATGCACAATTAGCCTGAAAAAGGGCTTTACCATCCTGCGAAAATGATTGATTACTGAAAAACATTAAAAAGCTAAAAGCAGCAAGTATTGTTAGTTTTCCCATAATGCCTTTTAAGTGGATCATATTCACAATGCTGTTGTGTAATTGTGGAAAAATATTCCTGTATGGCGACAAAAGTATGACAGGAAT
>DGQT01000053.1 GCA_002390845.1 Chitinophagaceae bacterium UBA4407
TATCCATTGAACTACGGGACCAGTTAACGGGCAGCAAAAATAATAGTTTCCGCCCAACACAATGCAATTTCAAAATCTTATTTGTAAGTACTTGTTTTTACCTTTCTAAAAGCTTAACCCCGAACCGGCAATACCCCTATCTTTGCGCTCCTAAAAAGTGCGTATGAAGTTTTACAATTTGCTTATTAAATACCGTTTCTGGCTTAGTATACTGGCTATTGTTATTGCGGTGGTACTTAATCTTACGGGCACCAGTTTCTGGCCTGCTTTTCCTTTATATTTTTTGGGAGTAATCGGCTTATTCAGTCAGTTTTTTATTGGCCCCATGCGTTTAATACAAGGGCCCATGGAAGAGGGCAATATTGAAGAAGTAGAAAAAATACTAAAAAGCATCTGGTTTCCAGGTCTCTTGTATAAGCCTGTTCGCTCAACCTACTACACGGTAAAAGGCAATCTTGCAATGATGAACCAGGACTTTGACACCGCTGAAAAGCACTTAAAGAAAAGTTCAGAACTTGGCTCGCCAATGCCCGAAGCCGAAGGTGCCAATAAACTGCAACTGGGTATGATGAGTTTGCAAAAAGGCGACTTTAAGGCTGGCGAAGGTTATATACGTGCCGCTATTCGCCTGGGTATTTCGGACAAAGAAAGCGAAGCAGTTGCCTTTTTAAGTATGTGCCAGATATTTATGAACAAACGCGAATTCCGCGCAGCAAAAGATTATTTCCGCAGGGCCAAAGCCTGCAAGCCAAAAACAAAACAAGTGCTCGACCAGATAAAAGAAATTGAAAAATATATTTCAAGAATACCGGGGTAAGGTTGAAAAGTTAAGTGGTTGAAAAGTTCCAAATGGTTACAGCACTGTTTGGATTTTTTTTGAGCCAGGCTGAAGAATATAAATGAAGCTTTTGGTATAATTTCCACCTTCGCCTTCACAGCAAACAGTTTATTTTTCAGTTAGAAAATCTACCAAATTTTTCTTCAACAGCTGTTACACGAAAATCAAAGATTTTATTTAGCTGTGCTTTAACCATAATGGTATTGGCAATATCTCCCAAAAACCAAAGTGGTAGTTTGTAATGCACAATATCTGTCATCTCCACACCACCCTCAATCGCTTTAAAATGATGCTGGTGGTGCCACATGCTGTATGGCCCAAAACGCTGTTCATCTATAAAATATTTTTTATCCTGTACGTGCGTAATCTCCGTCATCCAGTATAGGGGGATACCCAGCACAGGGCTCACTTTATATTCAATAATTTGCCCGGCGTACATTTCTTCTCCATGATATTTGCTGATAATATTAAAGCCAAGGTTTTTTGGGGTAATATCTTTTAAGTTAGCAGGCCTGCTAAAAAAATTCCAGGCCGTATCAATATCCACAGGAATTCTTTGAACAGTCTTTAACGAATAAACTTTACTCATGCAATTGAATATTTACAGCATCAAACAATGAACGGGATATTAAGTTGCAAAAGAAAGAAAAATATTATGAGCCGGGCTTTATTACTGCTATGAGGCTTTTGTTGCGTCGCACACTTTTGACTTTGAATAAGCATCAACTTTGGCTGCCAATCTTTGGGTAAATGTTGCCATGATGGTTCTGCTTTGCTCACCATTGTTCGGAACTGTGAAACGAGCGTGGCAAGAAAAGATGCTATAAAAAACTTATGCCGGGCTCATAATCTTTATAATCCTGCATTCGCAATATATGTGCTATACTTTTACAATGCCATTTCGTATGGAATACATTACCAACCCAACCCTTGAAAGGGTTTCGAGTTTTTCAAACATATTGCTTCGCAATGTTTCTACGCTTCTTGTACCAATGCCCATTGAATCGGCAATTTCTTTGTAAGATTTTTCGGTACAGCACAATTCTAGAAAAAGTAATTCGCGTTCGCTTAGCACCAAAGGCATGTTTTGCTTTTCAGCATCGGTTTTATTAATCAGGTGTACCATTTTCCCGCTTACAACATCGTTGAAAAAAAAGCCACGTTCGGTTACTTCTTCGAGTGCTTTGCGCAGTACAGCTGGTTTACTGTCTTTTAAAATAAACCCTTTAATGCCGTAGTGGAGCATTTTTATAATGGAGCTGTCATCATCCATCATAGAAAGCACAAGGATCTTAATATTTGGTTCATTATTTTTTATCCAGAGGGCTGTTTCAAACCCATTCATTTCGGGCATGTTAATATCGAGCAGTACTACAGAGGGCTTAGGATTGGTTTTAAGCAGCCGGATAAAATGTTTGCCATTATCAGCTTCAAAAACCACATTAAAATTATCGAAACTATTGATTACACCGGCAAGTCCGTTTCTTAAAAGTGCGTGGTCATCTACAAGGGCTATATTTATCATAAATTGAATCAGGTATTGAGAATGGTTAATAGAATTGTTGTGCCTTTACCAGTTGCTGAATCAATTTTAAAGGAAGCGTTTATTAACCTGCATCTTTGTTGAATACTCTTGAGCCCGATACCGGTTTCTGTACTTTTAAGAGTTTCTGTATTAAATCCGGTACCATTGTCTTTAACTGATATCAGCGTTTTGTTCTCCTGTTTGCAGATATCAACAATTACCAGACTTGCCTTTGCATGTTTAATAATATTATGCAGTATTTCCTGTATCATCCTGAATACGATAATAGACTTTTCACTGTTTATGTTCAGCACAATATCTTCGGAACGGCAAATGAGTTCGGTTTTAATTTTTGAAACTTTTTGCACCATTGAAAGCTCCTGGCTAATGGCATTTATCAAACCAATATCGGTAATTTTTTCGGGATGCATGCTTTTACTTAAATCGCGCAGGTCGTTTATTGCTTTGCCAAGGAGTTCTTCGGTTAATGTAATTTTATCAGATGTATCCGCAGGAATGGTATTGAGGTTGAGTTTCGCAAGGCTTAATACCTGGCCAATGTTATCGTGTATTTCCTGGCTGATGTTTCTGAAAGTTTGTTCCTGTATTTCAAGTTGCGATTGTAGAATGGTTTGTTCGTATTGCGCTTTTAGTTCAGTCATTTCTTTCTGATGAATGGCTCTGCGCCTGTGCATTTGTAAAAACAGCAGGTAGAAAAAAATCACAAAAAACAGGATAAATACGGTACCTACAATAATGTAGGCGATTGATAGGGGAGCCTGGGATTGCGTTTGTAACATAGAAAGCCTGTAATAATAAGCGTAAATTTAAGAACTGTACCAATGCTGTCAAACATCCAGACATTGTTGCCTGATTCTGTAAGGTTATATTGAATGTAATATTTATAAGCAACAACTGCGAATATACCCATTGCAGCGGATATCAAAAAACCACTGGCAATCCAAAAACCCGGGAGCTTTTGAAATTTCAGAATGTCGTCAGTTTTTGCAAGTGTAATTATATAGTACATACACAAAAAGAAGATAATAATTTTTTCAAGTGCTGCTGCATTGCTGATAAAGCTATTAATCCCTTCCCACACAAAAATATCTGTAAGCCAAAATAAAAAATACCCTGCTGTTATTATATAAAATAGGGGGTTAAAAAGTTTTAGCAGGTGTTTCGTAACATAATAGGTTACAAAAATCAGGTCAAACAAATAATAAAAGGGGTAAAGAAATAAGTTGTGGTACCCAAAGAAAGGGATAATATTGATTACAAAAAGCAGTACGGTATTGGTTACCAAAAAATAAATAAAGCTTTTTTCCTCCGGCCTTATCTTCTTTTTTATAATAAGAAATATTATTAATGCTACTAAAGGCATATAGGTATCCCCATATCCTATAATTCGGTTAAACATAGCGCACTTACTTAGAATTAAGAAATCACATTGGGGTGTACTGCAACTAAACCGACTGATCATTATTGCGCTACACCCGGATATTTTACAAATGGTAATAAACAGTACCTGCGTTTTGCTTTTATTATTTGCCAATCCGCATTACTACTGTCAGCCCCGGTTGCGTCGCACACTTAAGCGTTCTGTTCGCTGTTGTGCAATGTTCAAACGCTCTTACAAATTCATGGCTGCTTAATGGTAACAGGGGTACATTTTATTTTAATTTTCACAAGCCTCTTGCCATTGGTAATTAAAACAGCCATTACACATATGTAAATATAAGGCTTTCAGTAAAACCAAACTATCTGCAAATATATAATGGCTGTAACCTTGTGATGCTATGTTACGAAGCTGTTTTAGCTAGTTAAAAACTTTTTAGTACACGCATCGAAAGATGCCAAATGTTCTACAGATGAAAGGATTGCGACGCAACGTAGATACCATGAAAACTGCTGCTGGTATCACAATCATTCATTTTTAAACAGCTTCTAAAACAAAACGCTTTTTAAAAAAATATGTGACGATGTGTTGCGCCGGGTGCACAATAACCCCATACATATTAAAACATATTCAATAACCGTAGCCACCGAATTCATCATATTTACCTGGCCAGGTTCTATGATTGTAGTTACTGAATTAATGTACTGGTAAGAAATAAAAACCAGCAGCTTTACTGCAGTATATACAAGGAAGCCGCTAACAATCCAGAAAGACGGTAATTTTTGAAAATAAAGGATTTCTTCGGCGGCAGAAAGGCTTAAAAGATAATACATACTTAAAAGAAGCAGCATAAGGCTGGCCACCATTTCAGGTAAGCCATTCAGGGCAACAGATGCATCCACAAAAAAAATACAGTAAAGCCAGAAAATAAAATAAGCGCCTGCAACAATAAAAAATTGCAACGAAAAAGATTTTCTCAGGATGGTTTTCAAAATATAATAACAAGCAAGCACCATCTCAGCAAGTACCGCAATATTGTATAGCACCCCATTAATTTCTTTATTATTAAAAATGGAGTTGCCTGTACAAAAAAGTATAAACGATGCAGCAGCATAAAACAGCAACGGCTGTTGTTCTTTCACATCTTTCCAGAGTACAATAAAGATCGGTGCTGTTAACAACGGCATAAAGGCTCCGGCATACCCAATAAGCTTAACAAAATCCATAATTTTTCTGTTAACTGTTTAAGACATTGGTGTTGGAGCAATAGGTTGGGCAGGGCAATCCGTCGCTCTTTTTCGGCATTGCCGCATTCGCTACCGATGCAGTTGCTGTTTCAAGATCCAGATTGGTTAACGGCACACTGTAATCTTCATAAGCTGAACCAACCAATTTACTGCCTACAGCATACATTCTTGGCACCATATCGCCACTAATATTTTCTGCACCAAAATAAATCCGTATGCCGTCGAGTGGCGTGCTGCTCCCTGTTTGGTTCAATAAATTGTCAATATCCGCTGCGGTAAGTACATAAGAATATGTAGCCGCATCTTTAGCTGCCTGCGAAAGGCTGTTGATGTAGTTTTTAAAACCTTTGATTTGCTTTCGTACTGTTTTCCATTCAATTTGTGGCATAAATTAATTTTTTAATAGTTAATGTTGAATGTTTTCACAGGTACGCGATTATGAATACAAAATAAAAGCAGATAGTGTAGGTAAACAAGGTGATTTTTCACGCAAACCAGCGTGATTTTTCACCGCAGCATAAAGGGTTCTCATTTATTTTACTGCCAATTGTTAGCAAAACTTACTTTTGCTGCGCTTAAGCTAAATCTCATGAATATACTCAGCAAACTCGCCGGAACATTGAAAGGCTCCGAAATTGTACGGTTAGGAAATGATATTAATGAACGCATCCGAAAAGGAGAGAAAATTTACAATTTTACCATTGGCGATTTTTCACCCGCAGTTTTCCCAATTCCAACTGAGTTGGAAGAGCTTATCGTAACTTCTTACAGAAAGCAGCATACCAATTACCCTCCCGCAGATGGCGTATGGGAATTAAGAAAATCCGTAAGCCAGTTTATTAAAGACCGCGAAGGGCTCGACTACTCCTTAAACGAAATACTCATTGCATCCGGTGGCAGGCCATTAATCTACACGCTTTTTAAAACAATTGTTGATGTTGGCGATAAAGTAATTTATGCAGTTCCCTCATGGAACAATAATCATTACTGCACCATCAATGGTGCAGAACATTGCGTTATTGCTACAACACCCGAAAACAATTTTATGCCACTCGCCGGCGATATCGCTGCCAATATTAAAGGTGCCGTACTAATTTGCCTTTGTACACCACAGAACCCCACCGGAACCACATTAAAAAAAGAAGAATTAAAAAAGATCTGCGAAATCATCATTACAGAAAATAACAGCAGGGCTGATAATGAAAAGAAAGTGTACCTCATGTTCGACCAGATGTACTGGACACTTACCTACGGCGAAACGCAACATGATAACCCCATTGCACTAGTGCCAGAAATTAGGGAGTATACTATTTTTATCGACGGTATTTCAAAAGCATTTGCAGCAACCGGGGTTCGTGTAGGATGGGCTTTTGGCCCGGCAGAAATAATGGCGAAAATGAAATCGCTGCTAAGCCATATTGGTGCATGGGCGCCTATGGCCGAGCAAAAAGCAGTAGCAGAATATCTTTTGCAAAAAGATGCAGTTTCAAATTATCTCACCAGTTTTAAAGCGGCTCTTGAAGATCGTTTGGTAAAAATTTATAATGGCTTTATGGCCCTTAAACAAAAGGGTTATGCGGTAGA
This sequence comes from Chitinophagaceae bacterium UBA4407, assembly GCA_002390845.1. Classification (GTDB taxonomy): domain Bacteria; phylum Bacteroidota; class Bacteroidia; order Chitinophagales; family Chitinophagaceae; genus Limnovirga. Next base: position 6,594 of record DGQT01000053.1, read on the forward strand.
TGCCATTACACCCCAGGCTGCTATTTACTTAACTATTAAGCTCGATCTTACCGGTAAAACAGCAAACGGAAAAATGCTGGAAACTCAGGCAGATGTTACCTCCTATATACTCGACCAGGCAAAACTTGCCGTAGTTCCTTTCTATGCCTTTGGTGCAGAGAACAATTCGCCCTGGTACCGCTTAAGTGTAGGCACCTGCCCACTCGAAGAAATTACGCCCATGTTCAGCCAGTTAGAAATGGCATTGGAAAAACTACATTAAATGAAAGAATATTGTTTACGAGATTTTTTTGAGCCGGGCTAAAGAATATAAATGAGGCTTTTCTTGCGTCGCACACTTGTGCAGCTGAATTGGGGATTGAGCTTTTTACAGCCGGAGTAAATGAATGAAAGATTTACTTTAAATAGCATGAAAAATAGGAGGATCTCATAATTTGACACACCCCAATATGCAATGTTGGACAATAAAGCATCTTCCTTAAAACAACTTATGAGACTTTCTATATTTATTTTACTTTTTATATTCCGCATGACTTCTTTCGGACAAATAAACAATTATCAAAACCTTCTTGACACGGCTTTAAGCGGACACGGCGGTTTATTTGTTCACTCAAAACCATTGAAAGTCACACTTCTTGAACCAAAAGAAATGTGGTATTATTTTGAAAACGTATATAAGTATTCAAATCAGAAACTTGACACAGTCATGTTTTCACAAATTCTTCGAAACACCAAACTTGGTGACACAACCCTCTGGACGGACGAAGAGTTACCCAACTTTTTACTTGTGCAGGAAAGAGGTGAAACTGTTTCAAAAAAATATGCTACACAAAAGTTTGGGCTGATAGACGACAAAAAGATTAAGTTCTACAAAAACCAAATAAACAAGTTCAATTCAACAGAAACTGTTGATAGAAACATTAATTATTTTTCAAGACCTGTGTTTGATAGTTCAAAAATATTCGCTGTTGTTCAGTGGGCCAATGGCCATAGTTACCTTGGCGATGGCGGAGGAATTATTCTATATCAGTTGCAAAGCGAGAATACTTGGAAAGAATTTGGAATAATTCTTAATTGGAAATATTAACTATACCCAGGCGCATATCCATATAACATAATAAAAAGTATACCCCGACCGCCCCGGTGCGTGAGTACACCCACGGGAATCCTTTGCCATTGACTTTGTTATCACCATCAACGTTCGCTGCGGTAAAAGCTCCATAAGTATCTATACGTACAAGAGAGCGACGCAAGAGGCGATGCTCAATGCCTCAAAAGCTGGGATAATAATTTATCCAAATGCATTCCATCCTTTGGTTCGCCTCCGCAAAATAAAAAGAATGCGCTGTTCCCTATTTTTCCTACCAGTCTTTGGTTTACCTGATGTGAATCAGGCATCAGTATGATTTAGAACACAAGTCGTTGCTTTTTTAGCAGCGAACTTTACTGTGATGAATCATATTCTACCATGCTTTCCGGGAGCATTCCATTTTCTTACATCAATAAAAAACTAGTATGAAAACAACACTAAAAACAGGTCTTGCGGCACTGCTGTTGTTCCTGGCAATATCCTGTAAAAAAGAAAACAGCAGCATTCAATCTTCCGGTATTAACAGCGTAAGTTCAACCCGGGATGCTTTGACAGAAGCCTCGGCACTTGCCGGTAATACGGTTAGAATAGGCAGCCAGGTATGGATGAAAAAGAATTGGACAGGCAAGACTTACAGAAACGGAGACAAGATACTGCAGGTACAGGATACCAGGAAGTGGTCTAAATTAACCACTGGTGCATGGTGTTGGTATAATAACGATTCTGCCACTGGTACAGTTTATGGAAGGTTGTACAATTGGTATGCAGTGAATGATCCAAGGGGGTTGGCTCCCGAAGGCTGGCATATTCCAAGCGATTCAGAGTGGACAATATTGTCAACTTTTTTAGGTGGTGAGTCAGTAGCAGGTGGTAAAATGAAATCACCGGGAACCCTTGAAGCTGGTACAGGTCTATGGTATACCCCAAACACAGATGCCACCAACAGCAGTGGCTTCACCGGGCTTCCGGGCGGTGGCCGCACTAATACCGGCGATTTCAGTGATATGAACGCTAGTGGTGGCTGGTGGAGTTATAACAGCAATGTACATTACTGGTATCTCTATTACGAATGGGGTACTTTCAATAGCTCCTCCTATTTTAAACAAAATGGGTTTTCTGTTCGCTGCCTTAAGGATTGATTATTTACCACAACTGAAACATGTTTACAAAAGTTGATTTTTTAAGGTCAATATGTAAGGCTTAAAAAGAACAAATGAACGTAGAAGAATTTCTTTAACCAGGAAGTTGTTTGAGTGTTTCATTTTGAATACCAGCAATCGTTTTTTATAGCATCGACTGTTGCGTCGCAATCCTTTCGTCTGAATAAATTATGGCGTCAGTAGCCTATATAACAGAAAAGAATTTATTTACCCGAACAACTTCTTAACAAGAAACAATATCATCAAAAACAAAATATCACACAATGAAACAAAAACTAAAAACAGGTTTTGCGGCACTGCTGTTGTTGCTGGCAATTTCCTGTAAAAAAGAAAGCAGCAGCATTCAATCTTCCGGTATCAAAAGCGTAAGTTCAACCCAGGATGCTTTGACAGATGCCTCGGCACTTGCCGGTAATACGGTTAGGATAGGTAGCCAGGTATGGATGACTAAAAACCTGGATGTAAGCCGTTACAGAAACGGCGACAAGATACCACAGGTAAAGAACAGGATCAAATGGGCAGCATTAACCACCGGTGCGTGGTGCTGGCATAATAATGATTCTTCTACCGGAGCTGTCTATGGAAAGATATATAACTGGTATGCAGTGAATGATGCAAGAGGACTGGCACCGGAAGGCTGGCATATACCGAGTGATTCAGAATGGACAATACTAACCACTTTTTTGGGCGGCGATGCAGTAGCAGGTGGTAAGATGAAAGAAACCGGAACAGCCCACTGGCTTTCGCCCAACACCGATGCAACGAACAGCAGCGGTTTTACAGGGGTTGCTGCAGGCAATCGTTACAATACTGGCTCATTTCTCTATTTCGGCATGTACGGTTGGGGGTGGAGTTCCTCTGAGAGTAGTGGTCTTGCCTGGTACCGCAGGCTGAATTATAACGATGGCGGAGTGTTCAGGGGGGCGGCCGATAAACGCGATGGCATCTCTGTTCGCTGTATCAGGGATAATTAGCGTATTAGAAATTGCGTGAAGCACCGATTTTTTTTCGCACAGCGTTCCTGAAAAGGAACGCTGTGTTGCTCTTGACCAGACCATGAACATTCGCTTCAGTAAAAGCTCAATATATAATCCGAACGTACAAGAGAGCGACGCAAGAGGCGATGCCCAATGATTCAAAAGCCGGGCTAATAATTTATCCAAATGCATTCCAGCCCTGGGCAATAATATCAAAAGTATTGCCGCCCCTGGTAAGCAGTTTGCTGCCTTCTTCAATAGCAGTCATATAACCAATTACACTGATCTCTTCGTTTAGTGTAAGCTTATCGTAATCTTCCTGTTTAATGATAAAAAGCAGTTCGTAATCTTCGCCGCCATTCAGTGCACATGCGGTAGGGTCAAGGCTGAATTTAAATGCCGCTTGCCTGCTCTCGTTCGATATGGGAATTTTTTCTTCATATACACGGCAGCCAAGATTGCTTTGCTTGCAAATATGCAGCAAGTCGCTGCTAAGGCCATCGCTTACATCCATCATGGCTGTTGGAGTAATGCCGTTTGTTTCAAAAAACTCTATAATATCTTTTCTTGCTTCGGGTTTCAGCAGCCTGCCGGTAATATAGGTTTCGCCTTCAAGGTCGGGCTGTATGTTGGGGTTTTCGAGCCATATTTTTTTCTCTCTTTCCAGCAATGTTAGCCCGAGAAATGCACCGCCCAAATCGCCGCTTACACAAATAAGGTCGCCGTTGCCGGCGGTACTGCGTTTTACATATTTATCAGGCGCAACTTCACCAATGGCAGTTACAGAAATTACAAAGCCTTTTTGTGCTGCAGAGGTATCGCCGCCAATAAGATCAACGCCATATTTTTCGCAGGCAAAATGTACGCCTTCATAAAATTCGTCAAGCGCTTCAAGACTAAACCTGCTGCTGATGCCAATACTTACCGTGATTTGTGTGGGCGTGGCATTCATTGCATAAAGATCGCTCAGGTTTACCACCACGCTTTTATAGCCAAGGTGTTTTAGCGGAGTGTACATCATGTCGAAATGAACGCCTTCCAGCAGCAGGTCTGTAGTAATTACAGTTTGCTTTCCAAAATGATCGATCACTGCTGCATCATCTCCAACACTTACAATAGTGGAGGCATTTTGTGTCTCAAAATTTTTGGTAAGATGTTCGATTAATCCAAACTCACCAAGCGAACTAATTTCTGTTCTGTTATCCATAATTAAAATATACGATTTACGAAATACGATTTACGATTTATTTACCCGGATTACTATGCATGGTTTTTAAACTTGCAACAACAATAGCAAGCAGTTCATTACCTTCTTTGTAAATAGGTTTTATTTCTTCTGAAAAAGAGGGGTTCATTTCTTCAATCAGTTCCAGAAAGAATAACGACTCATCTAATTCTTCTTCAACAATCTTAAACTTATTAACAAAGTCTGCATTAGATTTTGCCCTGAGTGCGGCTCTGTAATTAGCTGCGGAAGATGATGCCGATCTGTTGCACTGATCAGAATAATTTTTATTTACAATATTATAAGAGAGTTTTAAAACCAATCTTGCCACACTTAAAGCATACTGCTTTAATCTTTGTTTTAGCACTTCTTTGGTCATACAGGTATAAATTAATAAATCGTATATCGTATATCCCTAAATCGTAAATTAATGTACCCATGTATCATCTATTACTGAAAGTAATTCATCATGAATTAACCCGTTTGTAGCAACGATTCCCGGCTGGTATGGGTTGTAATGATTGTTACCAAGATCGGTAACTTTTCCTCCAGCTTCTTCAACAATGATGAACCCGGCTGCACTATCCCATGCCTGCAATTTATGTTCGTAAAAACCATCGAATCTGCCCGCAGCAACATAACACAAATCTATTGCTGCGCTGCCAAGGCGACGTACCGGAATACCTTTTCTAATCAATCTATCAAATACCTGCAATGGGCCATTGGGCATGTCTAAATATGTGTAAGGAAAGCCTGTAACCAGGCAGCTTGTACCCACATTATTTTTACTGCTAACGTGAATGATCTTATCGTTTAACGTTGCTCCAAAACCTCTTTGTGCAAAGAACAGTTCATTTATAAAAGGGTTGTACACGGCGCCCATTTCCATGCGGCCTTCTATTTCAAGGCCAATACTTACACAGCAAATTGGTATACCGTGCGCATAATTAATCGTGCCATCAATCGGGTCGATGATCCATTTGTACAACGAATCCTGCACCAGTTCGCCAGCTTCTTCGCTTAAAATATAATGTTCCGGAAAATCCTCTTTAATAATATCAATGATCACTTTCTCGCTTTTGTGATCTACTTCTGTAACCAAATCGTTAATGCCCGATTTGCTGCTGATGGTAAAAGCTTTGTCAAAATTTTCCTGTAAAACTGCGGCCGCAGCCTCAGTGGCTTTTAATAGAGTTTGTTTAAACATGGCGCAAATATAAGCCTGCCGCCCGTAAAGGGAAATTCGTGTAAGTAAGAAAGTTATTTTGAGCCCGGCAGAAGAACAGGAATGAAGCTTTTCTTGCCACGCTCGGTTCACAGTTCCTCTTTCATGGCAGCAAAAGGCGTGGCAGCCTGTCCCGGGGCCGAGCCGAAGTACCGCACACTTTTACATTCGGAACATCAATGAGCTTTTACCGAAGCGGAGCGATGTCAATTTTCTTGCCCGGTGGCGGGGATACAAGCATGAGCAAACCTTTGCAAAAAAACATAAAAAAATCCCCACAGATGCGGGGATTTTTTATGCGTGAAACTGGTGTATGATCAATCCTTCACGCAGCGAACAGAATACCCATAGTTCTTATTGAGATATGTGCTGAACAAGTAACTATTGTCGTAACTCAGGTTGCGGTAATAGGCATCGATATTATTAATGTTCTCCGCAGAACTCCACCAATAACCATTGGAGCCACTGTAGTAGAACATTGCATAGTTGTTACGGTAGCCACCCGGAAGCCCTGTAAAACCGGTGCTATTGGTGGCGTCAGTGTTGGGGTAATACCATAAGCCGGTACCCGCTTCAGTAGTTCCGGTCGATTTCATTTTTGCACCTGCTACTGCATCGCCACCCAAAAAAGTAGAGAGTGTTTCCCATTCTCCATAACTCGGAATATGATAACCTACCGGTGCCAATCCCCTTGGGTCGTTCACGGCATACCAGTTGTATAACTTGCCATAGATGGCTCCATTTGCGGGATCATTATTGTAGTAGCACCATGCACCTGTGGTTAATGTATCCCATGCAGCAGGATCCTTTACTTGTGGTATCTTATCTCCGTTTCTGTAACGGCCCACATTCAAATTTTTAGCCATCCAGCGTTGGGTACCTATCTTTATTGGTATCGCTGCAACACCATCAATGTCGATCACTGATGCCTCAGTTGAGCTCTTGCTGTTTACAGCCAAAGATGGCGAAATGCTGTTTTCTTTTTTACAGGATATTGCCGGCAACAATATCAATACCGTAAAGCCTGACTGAATAATTTCTTTCATTGAGGGATAGATTTTTTAAGGTTTAAAGAAAATTATTAAAACACAATTTAAAACATTTAACACTATTGTAATTTTTTTTGGTAAGTCATTAAATCTGCCGGTAGCCGCCGATAGCCTAGGTATATAAAACAGAATGCTGGAGCAAGTTTGTTAGTATAGCTTGCTTACCAGCCATATTTGCACCTTGGTTAAACAACTTATCATCGTTCACAATTGCTGCATCCTAAAGTGGAACGTACAAGTGAGTGACACAAGCGGCGGTGCTATGAAATACAAAAGCCGGCTAACTAAATTTATAAGGCTAACGATGTATTAAACTATAAAATGCGGAGCTTGCTGTATCGGCAACAGTTCCATCGGGTTTACGGTATATTATATATGCCGCAATGTTTTTTCGCTGCTCTACAAAATGCAAAGCGCTGTCGCAACCCATTACCATTAAGGCGTTATCAAAAGCATCTGCAGTAATGGCATCCTGTGCATACACAGATACGCTGATCATTTCGTTTTGAATGGAATAACCGGTTCGTGGATCGATAAGATGCGAAATTTTTTTGCCACCACTTTCGTAATATTTCCTGTAGTTGCCCGAAGTAGTTATAGCACCACTATCCAGTTCAATTACCTGCTGCCTCAATTCTGCATCCATCTCATCATCGCCGGGCGATTCTATACCAATTTTCATTTTTTCGTTGTTGGGTTTGCGGCCTTTAATTCTTAACTCGCCACCCAGCTCTACAACATAATTTTCTATTCCATACTGCTCTAAAAAATTGGCAATCACATCTACACTATAGCCCTGGGCTATTCCATTCATATCAATTTTTACACAAGGTTTTTGCTTGCTGAGAAATGTTTTGTTTAATGAAAGCTTATTGGTTCCTACGCAGGTGAGTATCTGCTGAATGCTGCTACTGTCAGGCATTTCAGTATTTTTCATTGCGCCAAAACCCCAGGCCTGAACGAGTGGTTCTACTGTAATATCAAACAATCCATGTGTGGCGTTATAGGTTGCGAATGAAGCAGCCAGCACATTCATCAAATGACTGTCAATGCTGATACCTGAATCTGAATTATTGAACTGGTTAATTAGCGAATAGGGTTTATATAAAGAAAGGGAACTGTCAATTTTTTTCAGAATGCTATCTATTTGAAATTTGGTTACAATACTGTCGTTTGCATAATAGGTAATATGGTAAGTGGTACCCTGCGCATAGCCGTCAATTTCTGTTTTTCTAATATCGGCTTTGTTATCGTAACCTGCAAAAAATGAACAGCAGTATAGCGCTGTAAGAAATATCAATCGCATAAAACAAATCTACACAAACTGGAAAGTAGTTGAGATAATTTTATGAGCCAGGCGAAAGTATTTTAATGAAGCTTTTGTTGCCACGCTCGTTTCACAGTTCCTCTTTCATGGCAGCATTTAAGCGAAGCGTGGCATCCCGAAGAATTTCGGGACCGGATTCATTTCGGGATCGCACACTTTTACAGCAACAATTCTTTGAGCTACAACAGCCAACCTGTTACCGCTATAGTGCGGCCTACAGATCAACTATCCGCTTACTATTTCTTTTTCAGCGGCTTTGTAAAGTTTCTTCTCTTTCCAGCCATACCATTTGCCCGGGGCGGTTTTTTTCATCAGTGTATCAATGCTGCGCATACCTAACAGGTTCCATACACCTTTTAATTTACCAGGTAAACTGCTATTGAGTGCACGCAGGCTCATTGCAAAGCCACTGTCGAGATATTCCATGTGGTGCCAGTAACCGCCGGGCATAAAGAGTGTGTCGCCATGATCAAGGGTAACGTCATAGCCCTGTGCAAACTTTACTGCGGGAAATTGTTCAACATTAAGTTTGCTTTTTACTGAATCATAATAATTAGTAAAGTCTGCCACGCTTAGTACTTCAAAAGGTTTTCGGTAAAGTTTATACTGCTCTTTGTAAGGGAACAGTAATACCCGCTTGCGGCCCATAAACTGTGTATGAAAAATATGACTAAGGTCAATATCGAAATGCAGGTGCGTAATAGAGCCCTGACCACCAGTAAATAGCATGGGAACCCTTTTTACAAAACCTTTTGCAAGGTTATCGGGCCAGGAAAAATCTTTTGTAAGTTCAGGAGCATGATTAAAAATATTGAAAAGAAAAATGCGCCATGCTGCCGGTCCTTTGCTAATCATATCAATATACTCCCCGAATGTTGTGTATTCATCGGCCTTATTAATTGGAGTATAGGCATCGCTTTTTATATTGTTATAAATACCAACTTTCTGGTCGCCCACAATTTCTTTAAAATATTGCCAGTTCCATTTGGTATATGCGGGCCACTGTTTGGCCATATCTTTAATTATGAGGGGCACCTGCGGAATAAAATAGTTTTTCTTAAAGTCTTCGGGACTGATTTCAGAAACTACATCAACCTGGCGTAACTGCATGTAATTGAAATTTAGCGGCAAAGGTAATATGAACATATTGTTAACTCCAACTTTGAAATTTGCTGACTACAGTATTTTTTGCCGAACGGGATTGATGCAGCACAAGAACCGCCTAATAGGAAGCTTATGTTTCGCCAGTTACAATTCGCTTACAGTCGCCAAAAGATATACAGATGAACGGATTGCGACGCAAGGAACGATGCTATGAAAAGATTGGCTGGTATAATGACTTTATCTCTCTTTGTAAAGAGTTCCATTAATAATTACATTCCTTTTTAACGAAAATTGAAAAACCATTTCAGCTTTGTGTATTACTTTTGCCGCATAGCATATAAGTTCCCTTAATTATTTTTTGTTTTAACCCAATCAATTTATTTTAAAAATCAATTTTACATGAGAAACAAACAATTGCTGTTAGTGGGTTTGTTACCTGCATTGTTATTTTCCTGCGTAAGCAGTAAAAAATTTAAGGATGCCGAAGCAAAAAATGCAGAGCTTTCTACAAAGTATTCCACATTGCTGGGCGAGTTTAACGACTGCCAGAAACAGAAAGGCGATGTAACTGCACAAAAAGCTACGGTTGAAAATGATAACAGTAACCTTAAAAACCAGATTGCAGACCTTCAAAAGCAGAACGATTACCTTAAAACGAACAGCACCACTATGCTTAACCAGTTACAGTCTCTATCTGTGCTTACCAATAGCCAGGCTGAGAGTGTAAAAAAATCTCTTGAAAGTATTGGCGCAAAAGATGCTTATATTCAAAACCTGCAGTCTTCGCTGGCAAGAAAAGATTCATTAAACATGGCATTGGTAATGAACCTTAAAGGTGCTATTGGCAATCTTGATGACAAGGATATTAATATTAAAGTTGATAAAGGTGTGGTATATGTTGACATCTCAGATAAGTTGCTGTTTAAAAGCGGCAGCTACGATGTAACAGACAGGGCCAATGAAGTTCTGGGAAAAGTAGCGCAAGTATTAAAAGCACAGCCCGATATAGAATTTATGGTTGAAGGCCATACCGACAATGTTCCTTATAAAGGCAGCGGGGTATTGGTAGACAACTGGGATCTTAGCGTAAAACGCGCCACTTCTGTTGTAAAAATATTGCAGAAGAAATATGGCCTGGAGCCTTCGCACATGGCTGCTGCCGGGCGTAGTGAATATCTTCCTGTTGCATCGAACGATAGTGCTGAAGGCCGTGCCAGCAACCGCAGAACAAGGATTGTAATTCTGCCACAGTTAGACCAGTTCTTTAAACTTTTGGAACCAAAGTAATCGCAGGGATATATTTTATTTAAAAAGCCATTCATGTATGTGAGTGGCTTTTTAGTTTGCAGGGAAAATACATTTTTATGAGCCTGTAAGCAGGAGGTTTTCAATGTTTACACAAATACCAAATATTCCATTTTGAGTAATCCAACCATTAATCCTGCCAATATTATTTCCAATCTGGTATCTGTCTCCTTGGATTGCTTTGATCAAGTGTAAATATTGATTTCCGTTTACTTTGCAAAGAACAATATCGTTGATTTTTAATTTTCTATCTCCAACAGGCTCTACAGTTACCAATTGTCCAGAGGCGATTTTGCCTTTCATTGAATTACCTCTTGGTCTAAATTGAACTGTATCTCCGTTTTTTAGTTTTTCAATATAATGTGTTGCCCAACTCATATTTCATTTTGCTTTTCTTTTACTGCTTTGTTACAGTCGTCTATAAAATTCAGTATTTCATCACGGCCTTGCTTTTTAGTTATACTCGTAACAAAATTCCTTGGAAGAAATTGCCAGGTTTCTCTAAGCTTATCTAAGAAAGCTTTTACATGGCGCTCTACAACAGTTGGTTTTTCTTTATCAGCCTTTGTAAAAACAAGTGTAAAAGGAACTTCCCATTTGCCAAGCTTATGAACGAATTCCAGGTCGTTTGCCTGTGGTGTATGACGGCTGTCTATTAAAATAAAAACGTTTACCAAGTTCTCTCTTTTGCGCAGGTAATTCTCAATCATCTGCTCCCACTGCCTTCTTTGCGATTGAGAAATTTTTGCATAACCATAACCCGGAAGGTCAACGATGTACCAGGCGTTATTAATCAAAAAATGATTGATAATCTTTGTTTTGCCCGGTGTGGAAGAAGTCTTAGCCAAACCCTCTTTATTGCAAAGCATATTGATAAGGGAAGACTTGCCTACGTTGCTTCTTCCAATAAAAGCATATTCAGGTTTTTCCGGTTTGGGGCATGTTTCTACCGATGGGCTGGAGATTACATATACCGCCTGTTTTATTGTCATGCAGCAAAAGTAACAGAAAAGCTGCTGAGGATTATTTTAAAGTAGGCGCTGTAGTATTGGCTGTTTAAAGCTGAAAAAAATTATGCCGTATAAGTGTGCGATCCCGAAATGAATTCGGTCCCGAAATATTTCGGGATGCCACGCTTCGCTTAAATGCTGCCATGAAAGAGGAACTGTGAAACGAGCGTGGCAACAAAAGCTCAATCAATGATACGAAAGCCGGGCTAATAAAATCAGGCTTTTTTTTGATTCATTATGCAAATGATCTCTTCTATATATTTTCGGTTATTATTGAGGCGGGGAACTTTGTGCTGGCCACCGAGTTTACCTTTATTGCGCAGCCATTCAGTAAAAATGCCTTTTTGCAAATGGTGCACAACAGGCATGGAAAGCGCAATATCTTTATGACGCTTGGCTTCGTAATCGCTGTTCACACTCTTGAGTGCATTATCAAGTTCGTATGCAAAATGTTGCAGGTTTTCAGGTGGTGTGTCGAATTCTATGAGCCATTCGTGTGCACCGTTGCTGGTTTCAGTAAAATAAACTGGTGCGGCTGTATAATCATTAACCACTGCTCCTGTTTTTTCACAGGCTATTGCAATCGCTTTATCAGAATTATCAACAATTAACTCTTCGCCAAATGCATTGATAAAATGTTTTAAACGTCCGCTTACTTTTATTCTGAAAGGGTACAACGAAGTAAACTGAATTGTGTCGCCGGTCAGGTAGCGCCATAACCCGCCATTGGTGCTGATAACGGGAGCATAATTTTTATCGAGCTCTACGCTGCTTAATCCAACGGTTTGTGGATTTGATTTGCCATATTCTTCAACAGGCATAAACTCATAAAAAATACCATGCTGTAAAAACAGTAACATGCCTTCTTCGTTAGGATTATCCTGTACTGCAAAAAGCCCTTCGCTGGCGTTATACATGTCTAAATAATGTATATCGCCACCAATCAGCTTTTTAAAATTTTCTTTATACGGCGTAAAAGAAACACCGCCATGAATATATAATTCCAGGTTGGGCCATACATCTTTTAAAGTAGGCTTACCAGTAATTTCAAGAATACGTTTTATCAATACCTGTGTCCAGGTCGGAACACCGGAGATAGAAGTTACATTTTCCTGTATGGTGGTTTGGGCAAGGCTTTCGATCTTACCTTCCCATTCATCCATTAAGGCAATGGAGAGTTCGGGTGTGCGTATCCAGTGGCCCCAGAACGGTGAGTTCTGCAACAGCACGGCACTAAGATCGCCATAAAAATTTTCTTCATTAATAGCACTTACCTGGTGGCTGCCGCCGATTACCAGGCCCTTGCCCGTAAGCAAATCACTGTCGGGATTAAAATGATAGTATAAAGTAAGAATATCTTTTGAGCCCTGGTAATGGCAGTCTTCAAGGCTTTCTTCTGTTATGGGAATAAATTTGCTTTTATCGCTGGTGGTTCCGCTGCTTTTTGCAAACCAGTAAACCGGTGTATTCCAGAGCAGATTTTGCTCGCCTTTCATTAACCTTTCTATGTAAGGTTTTATATCATCGTATTCATGAATGGAAACCCGTTCTTTAAACCTGCGGATATTAAACAGTTCATGAAAGCCGTATTTTCTGCCGATCTCTGTATGCTGTGCATGGGTAACAAGGTCTTGAAGTACTTCCCGCTGTGCATCAATGGGGTTGTTTACCCACTGTTCTATTTTCCAATAGCGCAACCGGGCTAAACGCGATATGGCTGGAGATAAAATTTTCATGCCGACAGGCAGCAAAATAAGAAATCATTAGCACAAATAGAAAGCTATTTGAAACAAATGCTCAAATAGCTGTTACTCAATAGTAGATAAAAATGCAGTTTATTAAATTTCTGTTTCAGCAGGCGCTGCTTTTTCTTTCATCCCCATCTCAATAATCCAGTCTTTGCGCTTTAATTCAAAGTTGGTTCCAAGGTACAGGCGGCGCACCTGCTCATCGTTGGCCAGCTCTTCAGCAGTGCCGTGTTTAAATATTTTTCCGTCAATTAAAAGATAAGCGCGGTCGCAGATAGAAAGGGTTTCGTTTACATTATGGTCTGTAATTAAAATGCCGATATTCTTATATTTCAAACGGGCCACATTGCTCTGAATGTCTTCAACAGCAATCGGGTCAACGCCGGCAAAAGGCTCATCAAGTAAAATAAATTTGGGGTCAACTGCAAGTGCACGGGCAATTTCGGTTCTTCTTCTTTCGCCGCCACTCAGGCTGTCTCCATTGTTTTTTCGAACACGCTGCAGGTTGAATTCGTCCAGTAAAGACTCCAGTTTTTCACGACGTGCTGTTTTGCTCATTTTCGTCATTTCAAGCACCGCCATAATATTGTCTTCTACACTAAGCTTACGAAACACACTTGCTTCCTGTGGCAGGTAGCCAATACCCATCTGCGCCCTTTTGTACATGGGTAGGTTGGTAATTTCTTCCTGGTTTAAATAAACTTTTCCTTCGTCTGGTTTTATAAGTCCTACTACCATATAAAAGGTTGTGGTTTTGCCCGCCCCGTTGGGTCCAAGCAGGCCCACGATCTCTCCCTGGTTTACTTCTATGGAAACATTGTCAACCACAGTGCGGTTGCGGTAGCTTTTTACAAGTTCGTTGGTTCTGATTACAAGGCTCAATGCTGTAGTATTTACACAAAAATACATTATGGCTAACAATGTGCATCATGTATCATTTATCTTAACAGGGCTTTGTTTAGAAGTTTGCTGGCGTTTTTTTACGTTATTTTGCCCTGCGAAAATTTTTTATGAGCCAGGCAAAAGGAACAGATAGCATCGACTGTTGCGTCGCACACTTGAAGGTTCGGAATACAAGTCAGCAAAGTCAGAAAGACCGTAAGTTCGAAAAAAAATATAAATGCTTTTGCTTTCGGACTTAGCCGACTTTCGGTCTAACAGTACAAGCGTGCGACGCAAGAAAAGTTCAGGAGTGTTACAAATGCCGGGCTCATAAAAAAAATCAGCAGCATAAATTGTTTAATTATTTTATACTCCCCTTCTGGGGATAAGGGCAAACATGAAAGTAACCGATCATATACAACAGGCAAAAGACACATTGATTTCTTTTGAAATACTGCCGCCATTAAAGGGCAAGAGCATTACTTCGATCTACGAGCATCTTGATCCGCTGATGGATTTTAAACCGTCGTGGATCAATGTTACATACCACCGCAGTGAAACTGCTTTTAAGAAAAAGGCAGATGGCAGTTTTGACAAGGTAGAAGTGCGTAAAAGACCCGGTACCGTTGGTATTTGCGCGGCTATTATGAACCATTATAAGATTGATGCAGTGCCGCATATTATCTGCGGCGGTTTTACCAAACGCGAAACAGAAGATGCGTTGATCGACCTTAATTTCCTGGGTATTGATAATGTGCTGGTGATTCGCGGTGATGCTGCTAAAAATGAGGCCAGCTTTGAAGCAGAGCCCGGCGGACATGCTTACGCAATCGATCTTATGAAGCAGGTAGTAAACCTGAACAACGGCATTTATATTGATGAAGACATCCGCAACGGTGGCAAAACAAAATTCTGCATCGGCGTTTCGGGTTACCCGGAAAAACATTTTGAAGCACCCAATCTTGAAATTGACCTGCGTCATTTAAAAGAGAAAGTAAACGCTGGTGCCGAATACATTATGACCCAGATGTTTTTTGATAATCAAAAGTTTTTTGATTTTGTAAAAGCTTGTCGTGATAATGGCATTGATGTGCCAATCATTCCGGGTTTAAAACCTATTACTACCAAGAAGCAACTTTCATTTCTGCCGCGTATTTTTCATGTTGATATTCCTACGGAACTTTCGATAGAGATTATGAAATGCAGAACAGATGAGGATTGCGAAAAGGTAGGAACAGAATGGCTGGTTCAACAGAGTAAAGAACTGAAAGCTTTTGGGGTACCGGTTTTACATTATTATACTTTGGGCAAAGCAAGGGTAATTGCTGATGTGGTGAAAGAGTTGGTTTAATATAATAAATTGGATGACTATAAAAGCAAAAGCCTGGTAAAAATCTACCAGGCTTTTGCTTTCTGCAGATGTCGCTTAAAGCTATGTCGTATAAGAGTGCGACGCAAGAATGTCGCCATGAAATACCAATGTTCGGCTCATAACGATTTTACTATGCTTTCATTAACTTTAACCGGGTATTTTAATTTTAAGGCACTGATCCATTTGTCTTCCAGTACCTGCTGGTAATCGTTGATAACCATACCCCGGGCATCATCAAACATTCTTTGTGCGGGCTGGGTGTATACATCAAAAACATAAACAAGCGTATAAGCATCGCCGCTTTCATTTTGTTCTGGTTGAGATATAAAACCTTTTTCCATTTTTACTTCCTGCTTTAACGGTAACTGGCCGTTTTCGAAACGGCTGCTATCTGCACTAAGCGTATTGCTGTATTTGTTTACGATGCTGCGCCATGCACTGCTGTTGGTTTTTAATTGAAGCGCAACAGAATCGATCATGTCTTTTGACGATGATGAAACGATGAGCGCACTTACGCCGGGCTGCCAGATATACTGCTGCTTGTGTGCTAAATAGTATTTTTTTAAACCTGCAGAATCCTGTGCTGCTTTGCTCCATACATGTTTATCCATTACAGCGAATAACAGGTTGGCTTCGTTAAACTCTGCAATCTGTGCGGCAATAGGCGGATAATAATCTTCTATATGCGAACGGTAATATTTATCGCAGGAATTCTTTGCGAATTCCTTCATGATTGTTTCATAATTTTTATTGGCATAAGATGCGCCTGTTTGTTTTGCCTGAATTACAAACTGAAGCCAGTTGGCAACTGTAATTTTCTGTTTTGCAAAAGAAAACAGTGTTGTTTGCGGGGTAAAATTTTTGTATGCTGCAAGAGCTTTGCTTTTGGTGAGTGATGAATCGGTATAGCGCCACAGATCTTTTTCATTGTATGGTGATGACGCATATTTCGTTTGTATCATCCACTTTTGCAGCAGAGCATCTTTTGATGCAGAGAGCCTGTTATCTTGTTGCACCAATTCCTGCAAATGCGCCCTGTTAATGACATCTGTTTGGTCTTTACTTACGGGTATTGCCTCAGCAAGTTTAATAATGTGATAACCATATTCTGTGGTAAAAGGTTTGCTGAAATCACCGACTTTTTGCAACGCAAAAACAGCGTTCTCAAAATCGCTGCTGTACTGGCCTACGCTAACTTCTGTTGTACCGCCGTTACCTGCACTTTCTGAAACTGTGCCATATAAATCCTGCATTTTATCGAATGATGCTGCGTTTTGTAATTCCTTATAAATGGAGTCGGCTAACTGCGCAGCTTTGTTACGTTCATCATCAGTAAAGCCCTGCGGTGTTGCAATAAGTATCTGTTGAATTTTTCTTTTTCCTGCAGAAGGCCGTTCGCTGATGTTTTTAAAAATATGATACCCAACACCGCTTCTGTAGATATTCGAGTAGGTGCCGGGCTTCAGCGCATATATTGTATTTTCAATATCGTATGGTAATGTGAAAGCAGTAATATAACCGATTACACCTTTTGACTTTTTTGTGCTTTCATCACCAGAGAATGTTGAAGCTACCTCTCCGAATTCCTTGCCGCTTTGTAACGCATTGTATGCTTCAGTTATTTGTTTATATGCTTCTGTTGTGTCGGCCCCGGGTTTTACTTCTATAAATACATGCGCCAGCATAATGTCTTTTTGGCTGCGGCTAAATGCCTGATCAATCAGCGAGTTAATATCAGCCTGTTCATTTATATAATTGTCAGTAAGCTGGCTGCGGAAATTTTCTGATTCTGATCTATAGATATCTCCCAGGTCCAGTTTTTCATCTTTAGCTGCCTGTATTTTCAGCTTAAAGTTGATATACATATCCAGGTACTGTTTTATTTTTTCAGCACGGTTGCCTGTTGTATCGGGATTTTTATTAAATGCTTTAAGGAATTCATCCTTGCCTACTGATTTTGTACCATAAGTAAATAAGGCCTGGCTATTCACTGAACTGCAAAAAACTGTTGCTGCAAAAATTACAGTAAGTATTTTTTTTATGAACATAATTTATTGTGTTGAAGATTCTTTGGTGGTTGATTTTAGTTTGGCATCTATTAAAGCATCGTATTGTTCAATGCTCAGTTTTTTTGCTATAATGCGTTTATCCGCATCAAGTAAATACATGGTTGGTGTTTGAAAAATATCGTACAACTGCCGGTAATTGGGCCTTCCGGCTTTGTCATCTTCTTCACGCCCTTCTTTTGTTTGCCAGCAATGATACCAGCCATTCAAATGATTTTCTTTTATGAACGCTTTCCAATCCTCAAAAGTAGCTTCATTGGTGTTTACAGAAAATATCGCCACGCCTTGTTCTTTCCATTTGGCTTCATAAATAGAATCCAGTTTGGGAACTTCTATTTTGCAATGTCCGCAGGTGGGATCCCAGAAAACAACAAAAGTAAAAGGTGCTTTTACTTTGTACAAGGAAACGGTTTTGCCCGCTGTATCTGTAAGGTCAAGCTGAGGTGCGGGCAGGTTAATCTGGTTTGCCATCAGGCTGTATGCCCTGTCGAATATATATTTCCGCTGTTTCGCATTCAGCCACAAAGTATCGCCTTTTGAAAAATAATTTTCAAACAGGAAAACAAAAACTTTATCCTGCCCCATCACTTCGGGGTTTATGTATTTATCGGTAAACTTACCCAGCAGGTAATGATGCACATCTTTGCCGGAACGGGACGAAAGCAGCATATAATTTACCTCGGCAATGATAGAGTCAGGCTCTGCGGATACATAATATTTATAATAATCATCCAGCTTGGGATCGAAGAAAGGCGTGTGCACCAGGTTGTTGTCGTAAAAATTTACTTTGTCCCAAAAATGTTCTTTCATAAAGCGCCAGGCAGCAACAGAGTCTGCAGTGCCATCTGCTTTTTTAGGCCAGATTTTTAGCTCGGGTGTTTTAACTGCTTCAAAAAAGTTGGCCACCATCGATTCAGGGTGCGTATCAATAATATTCTGCCTGTAATCGTTCAGTTCTTTATTTAATTTTTTCTGTTCCTCAAGCACCACCGAAGAATCTGCCGCCGTTTTTGCAGCCCTAAGTTTTTGCTGTGCTGCATTTAGTTTGGGTGCTGTATTCGATAGGAACCGGGTATATGCGGCAAATAGTTCGTTTTCTGCAGAGCCCGAAATAGTAAGGGTTTCAAGATGGGCGCTGTCTGCCTTTACATTAAAATGCTGCTGTTCATCCATCAGTATTTCAAAAAGCAGGGTATGCGCAGGTGTTACAAAAAAGTAAATACCGCCCGATAATTTCTTATCGCCTTTAAATGTTGCTTCGCTGTTATTGTTAAACCATGCACTGTCTACCAGTATTTTATTCTTACCATAGTAAGTACCCAGGTACATCCAGCAGTTTTTGTATGGGGTAATTACGGCATTAACCGTATAGCCGTTTGCATTAATGGTTTTAGTTGCGGCATTGGTTTTTACGGGTGTTTTTGGTTTAGTAACCTGGCCTTGTGCTACCATGCCCGTTAAACCAAGGGCCATCACTATAATAAATACTCTCATGTTCCTTTATATTAAAACGTAAATATATTCAAATTGAATATTGCGGTTGTTAATCCTGTGTAAAAGAATGGTTTTACTTTTTATAAACAAGCTGCAAATACATTTTTTTTGGCCGGGGCAGGCGTATTTAATCGCATTGCCTGTGAGCCTGCCCCGAAATTTTTTGATACCAGCTGTAGCAACCCCCATTTGTCTTCGTTGCGTCGCAAATCGACGAAGGAGATTCGCGAATACAAAAACATCAATAAAAATTTAATGAGCAATCCTTTCATCTGTTGAATAACTATTGAACAAGAAAAGCCTGGGTTTATACACTGGTACCTGATATTACTATTCTTCTTTAAGGTGCACAAAGCAATTTTGGTTCTCCATTTCAGGCGCAGTAGAGATTTGATCCAATCATCCAGCTCTTTTCAATCACATTTAGAAATCTTTAGTAATAAGAATGAGATTGCTTCCCGTAGTGCC
The DNA here is from genome assembly GCA_002390845.1 of Chitinophagaceae bacterium UBA4407. Taxonomy (GTDB): domain Bacteria; phylum Bacteroidota; class Bacteroidia; order Chitinophagales; family Chitinophagaceae; genus Limnovirga. Next base: position 26,096 of record DGQT01000053.1, read on the forward strand.
TCTTTGTAAAAATAACGGTTATCATCCTTCGCTTAAATGCTGCTATGAAAAGAGAACCCTGAACCGAGCGTGGCAAGAAAAGCTTCATAGATGATCTTTAGCCGGTCTCAAAAAAACAAATAAAAAATCCCGGTAGAAACCAGGACTGTACATGAGAAAATCTGCTTGCTTGTATAGCTATGAACCTATATTGCTGTTGCAAAATTGCGGATTGTATATAAACAAATTGTAACCGTAATGTGGCTTTTGTATTAATAAAAAACCACCCCTGAAAGAGATGGTTTTTTGCAAAGCAATGATATTGTTTATAAACTAAGATTTAGTTTGCTCCAGCCTTTCCACCAGTCTGCATCGGGCGTACCTGCGGGGCCAACTGCGCCACGATAAGTTACCGGTGTAAAACCTGTTACTTTAAGATTGGTAAAACTTGCACCGGTTAGCAACGGCGAACCATCTTGCGGCGTAAAATCTGGATTGGAATAATTGTAAGGGGCGGCAAGTTTTACTTCGTCGTTTGTAACTAAAATACTGTTTCCATAAGCCGGTGTAAGAAACCAGTTGCGGGCAGAATCAAGTGTCCAGCCTGTTGGGGCACTTATGCTGGCTGAATAACTTACCGGTGTTGCACTGCCTGCAACAATAGTGGACTGAATATTCAGCGTATTTGCTTTTATATTATTATCAGTAGGTGTTCCTTTACTTGCATCTACCAGCACTCCGGTAGGATAGCCCATAATAACCGAATTGAAAATGGAAATAGTTGTATTCCTGCGTACCTGCGCACCTGCAAGAAATAAACTGTTGCCAATATTGGTAAGGTTTTGCCTTGGCCCTATTACCGTAATATTGCTGTAAACGCCGGATGTTTGAGGAAGTAACGTACTTCCGTTTGCATCGTTATCGCTTTCAAAAGATTCACTCTTAGAAATATCTGCAATTGCAGAATCCCTCATTACAATACCCCATTGTACTTTGCCGCTCCAGCCGTTATCTGTATCAAAATCATCGTCAAGCGTGCTGATCATAATGGTATGTTTTAAATCTACTGATCCGCCAAAACATTCGATAGCATCATCATTTGCTTTGAATATTTCTACATAGTCAATCACGGTAGATTTGCCTACACCGGCAAGTGTTAAACCGTTCAGTTCATTATCGGGCAGGTATGCATAACCTGCATATTCTATACGAACATAGCGCAGCACGCCTGAGTTATCCGTATCAACCGCACCGCCATATAAACCAAGGCTTTCAGCATTGTTTACACCGCCCTCTACCGAGCCTACACCTGCTACACCATTGTAAGATGAATTGGTTTTTGCATTACCTAGAATTACAATACCACCCCAGTCTCCACGCTGCGGGCTTGGCTGATCAGAGGTAAATACAATCGGGTTGTCTTTAGTGGCATCGGCAATTATCTGGCTACCTCTTGTAATTACCAATGTACCTCTTGAGGTAGCTCCTTTTTCTCCCTGTATTACGGTGCCTGGTTCTATGGTAAGTTTTGCATTATTTACCACGTAAACTATGCCGCGGATTTTGTAAACATAGTTCGCTTTCAAGGTTCTGTCTGCAGAAATTTTACCTTCAAGTATGGTGTTTTCTTCAGTACTTGTGCCGCCGCCGCCGGGATTGGTAATAATCACATCTTCCTGAATTTTGCGGCACGAACTAATGGCCAGTACCGTTAAAGCTAATGTGTAATTAAGAAGCTTCTTCATATTCTTACGTTTGATTTTATAAATGATCTTTTTTTAAAACGAATACATTTTTTTTGAACCTGGCAGTAAATCTTTGTGAAGCTTTACTTGCGTCGCACTCTTGTACTTTCTAATCATTATTCAGCAATGTGCATCAACCTTACTATTTACTAAGCTCATTTATCTGCACCGTTAAATTTTATACGGCTATTAATTTGCGCTGCTGTTGCTGCCCATTGATATACAGATAAAGTGATTGCGACGCAACAGGCGATGCCATGAAAACTGATGCTGGTATTATAAAAAATTACTTTATACTATATGCAAATGAAAGGCTTACACCTGTTCCATATTTTCTTGAAAGTGCAAGCGCATCAAGCCCGGAATTAAATTTATTGTTGCCGTTAAGGTCGTGATAGAAATAAGCCCGGCGGTTAACAAGGTCTGTGATGCTTAATTTTATTTCGCCCTTTGTTTTCATGATTTTTTTAGCAACCTGAAAATCCAGTAAAGGTCTTGGAGCTTCCCATACAGGCGGCAACTGTTCGTTACCCACGTAAATAATCCTGCGGCCAACCTGGTTAAACAATAATGTAGTATTTAAACCAATTTCTTCAATATCGTACTGCAAACCTGCATTGATAAGGTAAGGCGATTGACCCTGCATGGGCCTGTTGAGAACATCCTGGTCGAACTTAACACGGTTGTAGATATAAGAGAAATTACCCTGTGCCGTAAAATGTTTTAACCCGGGAATAAAATCCAGTTTCTTTCTGAATTCAAATTCAAGTCCGTACGATTTGGCACTTGTTTTATCATTATCAACATAATTAAAAATACCTGACGAACCTGCGCCTGATTGGTTAAAGGCAAGCTCAATTGGGTTGTTGAAAAATTTATAAAAAGCACCTACGGTTATAAGCTCGCCCGGCCTTGGATATATTTCGTAACGAATATCAAAATTGGTAACTTTTGTACGCTGCAGGTTGGGGTTACCAATAATGGTAGCGCCAATTTCAAAGTCGTAGAACGCAGTACCGGTAAGCTCTCTGAACTCCGGCCTTATAACTGTTTGAGAACCGGCAACACGCAGGTTGGTAGTATTATTCAGTTTAACGGTGGCATTAACAGCAGGCAGAAAATCGCCAACTTTACTGTAACTGTACCGTGGATCAGATTTATAAACACTGCCCACCAACTGGTCAAAGTTTTCGTAGCGTACACCCCAAACAACCCTTAACCAATCGTTCAATGCATTATCAAACTGAACATAGCCGGCATTTAATATAGAGTTGGCGATATAGCGGAAATAAATCCCTGATATCTCATCGAAATGAAACTGGTTATCTGCTGCGCCAAAATTTTCCGGTGCAAAGATTGCAGAAGGGTCAAGTGCTTTTAAAGCTGGATTGTCAGAAGGCAATGATATAGAGAAAGGGCGCGAATCATATATTCTGTCTTTAACCTGGAAATTATAACCTGCTTTTACTGTTTGCTTTCTTTTAAAAAGATTAAAAGTTTTGGTTACATCGCCACCTGCATTGTATATGTAATCGTTCAGGTTAGAATAAAATACACTGCCCGTTTTCTGCGATAAAGTATTTGAAAGCAAAGCAAGGTAAGGCGCATTGGGGTCGCCCGCTGCCTGGTTATATTGTAAGCGGCGTTGCTGTGGCACATACTGGTCAAGAATACTAAAACTTCCAAACCAGTTAAATTTGGTTTTTATAGAAGGAATATTATGCTCGCCGTTTACCTGCGTATTGAAAAAAGTATTGTTTCTAAAACCGTATTCGTACGCTTTAATATTTTCGCCGGTTTGAGAATTTGATTCAAAATCTTTACCGGTACGTAGCGTGGTATAATCCTGTGTATTTACATTCAACAGGTTTCTGAAACTGATCTTGTTATTAGGGTTTAACCTAATGGAGAAATTAGCAAGTGCACCCCATAAAACATCTTGTGTGTACTTATTATTAAAGTAATCAAATGTAGCTTCTGCTTTTGAATCATTGATATTGAAGAACCTGTTTTCGTAATCAAGGTTCTTTACACTTCTGTTGTAAGTAAGGGTGACTACGCCACCAACATCTTTTTTAAATAATTTGGTTGCAAATCCGCTGTTCAACTGAAATGACTGCCCCAATGCTGACAAAGCATTGCTATTGGTATTGTAACCCCAGCTTTTGGCAGCAATTGGTTTGCCCAATTCAATTTTTTCATCTGTATTTAAGGTGCCAAAAGCATTTTTGGTGGGGAAATTGTTGGCCAGGGCCCTTGTGCCGTCATCGAAACCAAGCCAATCTAATTTACCACCAGAATAACTCTTAAAATCTTTACCAAGCGTATTACTGTTAGAGTTTGTTCCAAACTGAATATTAAGGAATCCCTTTGAAGGAATATCCCGTGTGTTAACCTGGATTAAACCACCAGCCCACTCTGCAGAATATTCAGGAATAAATGTTTTGTTTACAATAATGTTCTCAACTATTGCCGAGGGAAATATATCAAATGAAAACGTTTTTCTGTCAGGCTCTGTGCTTGATAACAACACGCCATTTAGCATTGCCTGGTTATAACGGTCGCTTAAGCCGCGTACAATTATATAACGGCCTTCCTGTATAGATAAACCGGTAACGCGTTTAAGTGCTTCACCAGTATTTTTATCCGGACTCCGGCGTATAGCTTCGGCAGAAATAACCTGTGCCACAGCGTTTGTATTCTTTTGAAACTGTATTAATGAATTGGTACTTTCTTTACGGGCAGATGTTTTTACAGTTACACCCTGCAGATTATTCGATTTTGCCACAAGTGTAATGTTGATCTCATTTACCTGGCTGGCAGAGGCCTCAACATCCGTAATGTTTTTTGTAGCAAAACCAACAGCCGTTATTTCAATTTCAAACTTTTTACCTGTTGCAATACTAAGTGAAAACCGGCCATCTACATCAGTTGCCGTACCGGCATTCGTGCCGATGACTTTTATTGAAGCGCCAACAACGGGGCGGTTACTTTCGTCTGTTACCCTGCCGGTAATTTTCGCCGTTTGTGCAAAAATAAACTGGCTTACCAGCAATAAAATAGTGAGGAGAGCAATGTGGTTAGCATATCTCTTTGCGTGCATGTGTTAATAATTTTTGCAAAGGAACGCCTCCAATGTTACGGGTAGGTTAACCCAATGTTAAGCGATTGTTACCTCAAGATTACCGCAATGTTAAGTCTGATTTTTTAAAGTCGGCTGCATTAACGGAGATTGGGTTTTACTTGCCACGCTCGTTTCGCAGTTCCGTTTTTATGGCAACATTTAAGCGAAGGATGGGGGATTTTCCAGATTAATTTCGGGATAGCCCACTTGCAGATAGGGATTCTATGGAGCAGTATAAATAAAAATTATATCAAAAACTCCTGTTTTCTTTAACCCGATCTTTTATATACTCGGCAATTTCACTCATGGTAGCGCCAGGTGCAAACAATCTTCCTACGCCCATTTCATTTAAAGTTTTCATATCATCTTCGGGAATAATTCCACCACCCGTAAGTAACACATCATTCATTTCTTTTTCTTTCAGCAGCTTAATTATCTTGGGGAATACGGTCATGTGTGCGCCGCTTAAAATGCTTACACCAATGGCATCTACATCTTCCTGCAAGGCAGCATTAACCACCATTTCGGGGGTTTGGCGCAGACCCGTGTAAATCACTTCCATTCCTGCATCGCGTAAGGCAGTGGCAATAACTTTTGCACCTCGGTCATGACCATCTAATCCAACCTTTGCAACTAAAACACGTACCGGCCTGCTTAATTCTCTACTCATGCAACCGTGATTTTTTATACTTCAAAAGTAATTGATTTTAATCGATCAGAACTGTTGCCAATGAAGCATGGTTTTGGCTGTTAAAAGCTCAGTAAAGATTTGCCGTACAAGAGTGCGACGCAAGGGACGATCATACAGTATCAAAAGCCCGTCCCATAAAAATTCTTTCTTAACACTATCTTTGAATGATGGCGAATGCAATGCAATCAGGGAAATTTCAACAGGTTTATAACGGGTTGAATGAACAGCAAAAACTTGCTGTAAATACAATTGAAGGGCCCGTAATGGTAATTGCTGGCCCGGGTACTGGAAAGACACAAATACTGAGTGCCCGCATTGGAAAAATTTTGCTTGATACTGATACACTTCCCGAAAATATTTTATGCCTTACCTACACCGATGCCGGTGTGGTGGCCATGCGCAAAAGGTTGCTGAATTTTATTGGCCCGGATGCATACAAGGTAAACCTGTACACTTTTCATGCTTTTTGTAATGATGTAATTCAGGAAAATTTATCGCTGTTCGAGAAGACCGTGCTTGATCCTATTTCTGATTTGGAACGCATTGAATTGTTTAAAGAATTGATTGATGCTTTTCCTAAAAATCATCCGCTGAAAAGATACCGTGGTGATGTGTATTTTGAGATCAATAATTTAAAGTCTTTGTTCAGCACAATGAAGCGTGAAGGCTGGACGCCGGCATTTATTAATACGAAGATTGATGAATATCTAAAAGATATTGAAACACGGGATGAATTTATTTATAAACGTGCTTACCGTCAGTTTAAAGCAGGCGATAAAAAGCAGACTAAGATTGATGAAGAGGTAGAGAAGATGGAAAAATTGCGTGCAGCAGTAAATGAATTTGAACGGTTTCAACTGATGATGCGCAAAAGAAACCGTTACGATTTTGACGATATGATTAACTGGGTTATTAAAGCTTTTGAAGAAAACAAAACACTGCTAAACCGCTACCAGGAACAGTATTTATACATACTTGTAGATGAATATCAGGATACCAGCGGCACGCAAAATAAACTGGTGCAATTACTCATTAATTACTGGGATAAACCAAACGTTTTTGTAGTGGGTGATGATGACCAGAGCATCTACCGTTTCCAGGGAGCGAATGTGGAAAACATGCTGGCGTTTGCTGAAAATTACCAGGCAGATTTATTAACGGTGGTACTAACCAATAACTACCGCTCCACGCAGCCGATACTCGATGTTTCAAAAGTATTGATTGATAGAAACGAGGAGCGTTTGGTAAAGCAGATTGATGGCTTAAGCAAAGAATTAATTGCCTCTAATTCTTTGATACACGAATTAACCAATCCACCAGTTATTAAAGAATACGAAACACAGCGGCAGGAAATGATTGACATTACCCTGCAGGTGGAAACGCTGATGCAGCAAGGCGTTCCGCCGGGAAGGGTTGGCATTATTTATAAAGAAAATAAATACGGAGAAGAGCTTACCCAATATTTTAAACTGCGTAATATTCCTGTGTTTAGCAAGCGCAATTTGAATGTGTTGGATATACCGATGGCGCAGAAAGTTATTTTGCTCTTAAGATACCTTGCAGCCGAACATGATACGCCTTATGGCGGCGATGAAATGCTGTTTCAAATTTTGCATTTCGACTGGTTCAGTATTCCGCCGATTGAAATTGCAAAGCTTACCATTGAAGTTGCCGGCAAACAATTTGGCGATGGCAAAACTTCCATAAGGCGGTTGCTGTATGAACGTTCCAATCAGCCACCGAAAGATTTGTTTTCGCAGGGCATAAATCCGCGTTTAAAAAATGCCAGCAACATTATTGAACAACTTGTTTCAGATACGCCAAATGTAACCTTGCAGGTGTTGTTTGAAAATATTGTTCAGCGTGCCGGAGTATTGTCTTTTATTATGCAGAGCAAAGAAAAGCTCTGGTTGCTGCAGGTATTAACCGGTCTCTTTGATTTTGTAAAAGAAGAAACAAGGCGCAACCCAACTTTGCGTTTACATGAGTTGGTGAACATTATTGAACTGATGCAGAAAGAAGAACTTGCTTTACCATTGGTACAGGTAAGCGGCAGCGATAAAGGTGTAAATTTATTAACCGCGCATGGCAGCAAAGGATTAGAATTTGAATATGTTTTCTTTGTAGGAAGCAATGCAAATTTTTGGGAGAAAAAGCGCAAGCCCGGTGGCGGTTACAGTTTCCCTGACACGATGTTTACCTCGCAGCCAAAGCAGGCCGAAGAAGAAGAGTTAAGACGCTTATATTATGTGGCATTAACAAGAGCGGAGCAGCATTTATTTATTTCGTACAGCCGCTTTAAGAATGATGGAAAAGAAATTGAACCTTCAATGTTTATTGCCGAAATTCAGCAACAGCTTGGCTTACCTGCAGAGAAGGTTTTTATAAGTGACGAAGTTATTGCGGAGTTCCAGGCATTGCAGTTTGCTGAATCGATGGCGCCGGAAATTGAAAAAATTGAAGATGATTTTATAACTGCCATGCTGGATAAGTTTGTAATGAATGTAACCGCATTGAACAATTATCTTAAATGCCCCCTGGAGTTTTATTTTAAAAACCTCATTCGCATTCCTTCACCAAAGAATGAATCAACTGAGTTTGGCTCCGCCGTGCATTATGCGTTGGAACAGTTGTTCAGGAAGATGCAGTTGAACGGTGAAGTGTTCCCGGCTGTGCAGGAATTTATTGCAGACTTCGAATGGTATATGCACCGCCACAGAGAAAGTTTTACAAAACAGCAGTTTGACAGAAGATTAGAATATGGCCATGAAGTGTTGACCAATTATTACGAAAAATACCTCGGCCAATGGAACAGAATTGTTGCGATTGAAAGAACCATCCGCAATATTGTTGTTAGTGGCGTTCCGCTTAAGGGTAAACTGGATAAGCTTGAATTTGATGGCAAGCAGGTAAATGTGGTAGATTATAAAACAGGCAATGTTGATAACGCCAAACCCAAGCTATTGCCGCCAAATGAAAAAGAACCCAATGGCGGCGACTACTGGCGCCAGGCGGTGTTCTATAAAATACTCGTAGATAATTACGAACAAAAAAACTGGCAGGTGGCAAGCACCGAATTTGATTTTATTGAGCCTGATAAAAAGAAAGCTTACCAGAAAATTAAAGTAGTAATTACACCTGAAGATATTACCACGGTCAAACAGCAGATTAGCGCGGTGTGGCAAAAAATACAGGACAAAGAATTTTATATTGGCTGCGGTAAAGAAGACTGCCACTGGTGCAATTTTGTAAAAACAAATAATCTTGCTATTGCATTGCATGATATAGAAGCGGAAGAAACAGAAGTTAATTAATGCAGGCAATACTGGTGTCTTTTTCTTTGTTTACAAGGCGGTATTACTGCTATTAAGCATTGTTGCGTCGCACACTTCAAGGGTTGGTTGTTTATTCAACATTGTGCAACAACCCGTGCTATATGTTGCGCCGTTAATAAGGCAAATTACATTTTTGCGCAGCCACTTTGCTTATGATGCAGAAGATGACAATTGTTATACAGATAAAGTGATTGCGACGCAACCGGGATACCATGAAAACCGATGCTGGTATTACACAACTGAATTTAAACAGCACGTTAAGAAACAAAACCATTTAAAGCAATTATGTTTGCAGCCATACTTATAAAACTGATTCATGAATAAAGCGGTTGGCTTCTTTTTTCTCCTGTTCCTTTCAATAGCATTCATGCATGTGCAAACGGGTTGTGCCAACATTATTCCGCCAACAGGCGGACCAAGAGATTCATTGCCACCGGTGCTTGTGGCTGCACTACCCAAAGATTCATCGGTAAATATTGCCACCAATAAAATACTGCTAACATTCGATGAATATGTAGTACTAGATGATAACTCCAGCCAGGATATTATTGTTTCGCCCAACCCGGAAAAAATGCCGGAGATCTCTGCCAAACTTAAAAATGTTACCATAAAACTCAAAGATTCTTTATTGCCAAATACCACTTATTCCGTCAACTTTGGTTCTTCGCTTAAAGATGTGAATGAGGGAAATAAATTCAGGAATTTTACTTACGTTTTTTCCACAGGCAGCCAGCTTGCAACAGGTACACTCTCGGGCAATGTTACCCTTGCTGAAAATGGTAAAGCTGATTCAACACTTCTCGTTATGCTTTACACAAATCTTAATGACAGTGCTGTACAAAAATTAAAACCTGAATATTATACACGGCTCGACAGTGGCGGTAACTTTCATTTTAAATTTTTACCTGCTGCAAAATTTGCTGTGTATGTTTTGCCAAACGATTACTCAAAAAAGTACGACGACAGTACAAAAATGTTTGCTTTTTATAACACGCCGGTTGATGTAAACGATCAACCCGATTCTATAAAACTGTACGCTTTCCAGGAACAAAAACCAAAAGAAAAAGCCGCGCTCCCGGTTTCAACAGATAATAAAAAAGACAAAACAGCTGAGGATAAAAGACTAAAACTCACCAACAATCTTTCAAGTAATGAGCAGGACTTGCTGGGCGGCTTAGAGCTTACACTCAGCAGGAAAATAAAAATATTTGATACGGCCCGCATTGTACTTACCGACACGGGTTATAAACCCATTACCGGTTATACCTGGCAGGCCGATACTTCTTTTACAAAGTATTCGCTACAGTTTAAGTGGCCCGAAAACGAGTTATACAAACTCATCATTCAAAAAGAAGCGTTTGCCGATAGCTCCGGTGTTACACTCTCGAAAAGCGATACGCTTTCATTCAAAACAAAACGCGAAAGCCAGTACGGAAGCATCAAACTGCATTTTAATAATATCGATCTTGCAAGGCACCCGGTTATACAGTTTGTGCAAAGCGAGGTAATCGTTAAATCAATCGTACTTACTTCGGCAGACTGGTTTGCAAAATTGTTTGAGCCCGGCGAGTACCAGCTTCGTGTATTGTTCGATGACAACAAAAACGGCATTTGGGATGCCGGTAATTTCGCCACCAAACTGCAGCCTGAAATTGTGCAACGCATTCCCCGCAAACTTGTAATAAAAGCAAACTGGGATAACGAAGTAGACATCAACTTATAGCGGCAATATTATTTTCCGATAATTCTTTTTTCGGGCCTGGCAATTGAACAGATGGCATCATTCCTTGCGTCGCACAATTGTACTGAAGAATGCAAATGAGCAGTGAACAACTCTTTACCTATTGCCTTTGTGCCTTGTTGCATGTTGTTCCAGTCGTAAAAGTGAGTGACACAACTCAAGCTTTATACAGGATCCTTCTGCCGGCTCATAAAAATTTTCCCTTCCTATTTGTATGTTTAAGCAAGTGTATAACTCATGCTGCCGTCTTTTTCATCTTTCAGTTGTACACCAAGCGCAGTAAGTTCATTTCGTATTTTGTCGCTGGTTACATAGTCTTTGCGCAGCTTGGCTTCTTTACGAATTTCCATCAGCAAATGAATAACGCCATCGATCTTACTGTTGCCTTGTTCCATTATATTCTGCAGCCCAAACACACCTTCAATAAAAGTTTTCATTTTTTCTTTCAGCAACTTTAAAGTACCGGCACTTAGCGCATTTTGGTTAATGTGTTTGTCTTTTATTCCGTTGATCACAGGAACCAGTTCAAACATATTGGCCAGCACTTTGGCTGTATTAAAATCATCGTTCATGAACTCATCGAATTCGTTCAGAAGCCCCACACATTTTGTATCAAGTTCTGTATCTGCCGCGTTGGCTGCACTGCTTTGTATCTTGTCTAAGTTTTCGTAAGCTTCCCACAAACGTTTTAGCCCTTTTTCAGCAGCCTTTAATGCATCGTTGCCAAAATCAAGTGTAGAGCGGTAATGGGTTTGCAAAATAAAAAAACGAATGGTCATGGGATGATAAGCCTGCTCCAGTGCGGGGTGGTTACCACTGAACAATTCAGTAAGCTTAATTACATTGTTGTAACTCTTACCCATCTTTTTGCCATTGATGGTAATCATGTTATTATGTATCCAGTAGCGCACCGGCGTTACATGGTTGCAAACAGTGCTTTGAGCAATCTCGCATTCGTGATGTGGAAACTGAAGGTCCATTCCACCACCATGAATATCGAATTGAGCGCCCAGGTATTTTGTAGCCATGGCAGAGCATTCAATATGCCAGCCGGGGAAACCCTCGCCCCAGGGGCTTTTCCATCGCATGATATGTTCGGGTGCTGCATTTTTCCATAAAGCAAAATCCCTGTGGTTGCGTTTTTCATCCCGGTTTTCCAGTTCGCGGGTACTGTCTAACTGGTCGTCTAAAATTCTGCCGCTTAGCATACCGTAAGGCAATCCCTTTTTTGAAAAAACATCGTTGTATTTTTCGACGTCAAAATAAACGGAACCATTTGCAACGTAAGCATAGCCATCGGCGATAATTTTTTCAATCATCCCGATCTGTTCTACAATATGGCCGGTGGCAGTGGGTTCTATTGTGGGATCAATATTATTAAAAGCACGCATGGCCCAATGGTACATATTGGTATATTTCTGCACCAGTTCCATTGGTTCCAGCTTTTCCAGCAATGCTTTTTTGCTGATCTTATCTTCTGCCTCGCGGCCTTCTTCTTCAAAATGCCCGGCATCTGTAATATTGCGTACATAACGCACTTTGTAACCCAGGTACTGCAGGTACCTGAAAACAATATCAAAAGTGATGAAGGGGCGTGCATGGCCTAAATGACTTTCGCCACTTACGGTTGGTCCGCACACATACATGCCCACATGGCCCGGCGTTATAGATTCAAAAACTTCTTTTTTCCGGGATAAGGAATTGTAAACTTTTAGCTGCGTCATAAATGAGGGATGATAAATGGTTGACTGTTGTTAATTAAATTGAAGCAATAAAATAGCTGTGCTTAGCAGCAACACCCACAACAGCAATATTTGTAAAAGACTACCATGGTTGCGAAGATATATAAATCGCTTTCAATTCTGGATATAAGCCAGCCCGATTTTAGGAAACTGTTGCATATTGCTAAGGAGAATTATTGCAGAACAATCCCCTATGAACCACAAAGCCACAAAGACACGAAGGAGCACCAAGACTTTGTGATACTTTGCGACTTGGTGCCTTAGTGGTTCTTCCTTGCTCAATAGAATTACCTTCAGATGAAAAGTGCGACGCAAGAAAAGCTCCCAGGCGTACAGAACGCCGGGCTAATAATGAATTTATTTTTTTAAACTAACATCGGCAACCAGCATGTGATGATCGCTAAGACCTTCGTCTGCCATATCGAACTGTTGAATGTTGAAACTGCTGTCGGGCAAAATATAATCGATACGCAGGGTGGGTGCCATTGCATTAAAACTGCGGCCAATGCCAAAAGAGGTTGCCAGAAAAGCATCCTGTCTGTTATCGCTTAAATGAAAATAGGTGTATGAGTTGGGCACATTATTAAAGTCGCCGCAAAGCAGTGTTGGGTAAGGGCTTTTATCAACAGCCTGTTTTACAATACCGGCCTGCGCTGCCTGCCTCAGGAAGATCAGCCTCATTTTAGAATAAATATTTTTTGAAGCCTGTATTGTTTCTTCATCGGGGTCTTTTATTTTTTCAAGATCGGCGTAATCGCTTTCGGTAAATTGAAAAGACTGAAGGTGTGTTGTAAAAACCCTGATCGTATCACTGCCTTTCACAATGTCTGCATAAATAACACTCTCGGCATTGGGACCGGGGTAGATAATTCTGCCCGAATCTGCAATGGGATATTTTGAAAAAATAATACAGCCCGACTGGTAGTGGCCGTTTTTATTGCGGTAATCTCTTGAAAAAAAATAATACGGGCAGTAGTTGGTAAACTGTTTAATGTTATTGGCAGAAAGGTCTTTTTCGTAAGTGGAATTATTAAATTCCTGCAGGCAAATAATATCGGGTTTTAATTTATTTATTGCCGTTGCAATATCGTCGCGGTTGCGGTGCTGTTTGTAAGAGCTTTTGCTTAGGCCATACATGCCACGCACATTCCAGTCAATAATGCGGAGGCTAGAATCCCGTTTGTTTTCTGCAGTAAATGTATGCATCGGGTGCCAGGCAAATACTACCGCCAGCTGCTGCCAGCCAATGAGCAAAGTAATAAGTGGCATAAGCGCCACTACCGGTTTTGCTATCAGCCAAAAAATAACAGAAAAAATAAGCAGTATAGAGAGGTAAGGAAATATCAACGCAAGAAAACCAATTGGCCCCCATTGGGCGGGGCTTACATAAGGCGAAAGACAAGACAATAAAAACACAATGCAGCCAAGAATATTCAGCGATATAAAAAACCATTTTGTAAACCTTCGTATAAAGCTGCCTGCCATGCTGTAAATTTATGGATTAATCATTTTGTTCCTTTCCATTTTAGTAAACGCAGCATTAGTTATAAAAAGTACGATGAATTTATAAGCGTTTTTTGAGCCGGCCAGAACGATTTGATAATTTGCTAATTTGAAGATGTGTTGATTTAATACATTATCAAATTGGCCAATCACCAAATCACCAAATCAACATCCTTGCGTCGCACACTTGTGCTGCATGAATACGATTCAACATCAAACAGCCGTTGCTGGTGTTGGCTACTTGTTTTTTCTAAAATATTGCAGCAATGCAAAAAGTGAAACAATGGTCCAGGTTCCTTCTAGCAAAACAAATGGCATATAATGAATAAGGTACGAAGCAAGACAAGCCAATGCAGCACCTGCAACATTCATCAGTATATAGGGCAGTTCATCTTTCGAAATTTTACCTGACAGGTTCAGCAGGAAAGCAATTAATAAAATCAATACTCCGGAAAAACCAATATAATCGTTCGCGGTTAAAGCCATCATGTTCTATTTTATAAAAGGTATTACCGAAACAGCTGCATCTTTTTTCATTGTCATTTTTCCAATGGGTTCTGCATAATCTGCCAGCCCAAACGAAACAAGTAAAGCTTTTACTTCATCCACAGAGGTAGGGCCAACTGCAATCAGCAAGCCTCCGCTTGTTTGAGGATCTGCAAGAACAGCTTTTGCATACTCATGATCATAACTGCCGGTAAAAGCAATTTTGTCGCCGTAACTGTCCCAGTTTCTTCCGGTACCTCCCGGTACAGATTTATTGTTGAAATAATATATCAGATCGCCTGTTATCAAAGGCACTTTTCCGAAGTTAATAAGCGCACTCAATGCACTTCCTTCTGCCATTTCTGTTAAATGACCCAGCAATCCAAAACCTGTAATATCCGTCATTGCGTGTACTGATTTCAGCTTTCCTAAAGCTTCACCAATTTTATTCAGTTGCATCATTTGTTGGGGCGCAAGTTCTTTATGTTCTGCTTTAAGCAATCCCTTTTTTTCAGCGGTAGTTAAAATGCCAACACCCAATTTTTTTGTAAGAAACAAAACATCGCCTTCCTGTGCGGTGTTGTTTTGCTTTATATTTTTTATGTCAACAATACCGTTAACTGCCAAACCAAAAATGGGTTCAGGAGAATCAATGCTATGGCCGCCCGCCAGAGAAATGCCCGCTTCTTTGCAAATGCTTCTGCTGCCTTCAATAACACGCTGGGCAACTTGTGGTGATAAAACATTTACAGGCCAGCCGAGAATTGCAATTGCAAGAATGGGCTTGCCACCCATTGCATACACATCGCTGATGGCATTGGCGCTTGCAATACGCCCAAAATTGTATGGGTCATCTACAATCGGCATAAAAAAATCTGTGGTTGAAATCAATGCAGTGCCATTGCCCATATTGTAAACTGCCGCATCGTCTTTGCTGTGGTTACCAACAATGAGTTTATCATTATCGGGCATAGAAAAATTACTTGCCAGTATCTGATCAAGTACTTTGGGTGAAATCTTGCAGCCACAACCTGCCCCGTGTGAATATTGGGTAAGCTTTACCTGCGTTTCGTTATCTGTAATAAGGTCATTCATCATAGTAGTAATACTTTTTTGTAATTCGAACTTCGTCCAGGGCTTTGATATTGTTCAACTATTTGCCGGCTGCTTTTGTTACCCTCAAAATTAATGGCCTGATAAATCTATAAATCAGAAATCCTAATGCGGCTATTATCAAAATAAAAATCGTTGGCAATACCGCTCCGAATGTATAGGTCATACCAAGAATAAAACCCAATATAAATTCAGCGTAATAGATCGGAAAAAACAGGCTGAGTACCAAAAAAACGTAAAGAACATTGTCTAAAAAAAATTTATAGTCATTTGTAAAAGACACAGCTATCAAAATTCCCAAAATCAGCCCCAAAAGAAATAGCCCGACAATTTTGATCGTTTGGTTTTTATTCTGCTGAGTTAATGAGTCCTGTTTATTAAGTCTCTTTTCTATCCTGCCCATTAGAATCCAAGCCAAAGCAGGAAGCAACAGTCCGCCCCACCAGTTAGAAATTTCAGGCAGGTCTTTTTGCTGCAGGATATGATGACTGGGAACTCCGTCATGAAAATATTGCCAGAAAAGCAATCCCAAAATCAAAATTGTAACAATACCCGTGATAAAGATTCTTGGCGGTATAGCGTTTTTTCTTTGCATATTTTCTAGTGTTGATATTCTTTTGTATTTAAGGCAGTACGGCCTAACCCCAACGCTTAGATCTACGCACCTGTTGAATATTATCATGCAGAACAAGTGTGCGACGCAACAAAAGTTCAATTCATGTTCTGTAGACCGGCCCAAAAAAATATTACCCTGCATTTAAAACCACCAATGCATTTTCTTTGGCATTTACAGTTATGCATGGAATTTTTTTCAATAATTTTTCCAGTGCCTCTCTCTGGTGCAGCCCTTTTAAATACCACTTGTCGTAATACTTCAGCAGCACTGCAAAAGCGTCTCGTATATCGTCTTCCAGTAAATAATTAATGGCAGTTTTTGTCTCCAACCCACCCAACCTTTTTTTAATGCGCATAATTGCGGTCACCAGTTTATCTTTTTCAAATTTTCCGTAACCGTTAACAATATAACTGAGCCTTTCTTCGAAATCAATATCAATAAAATATACCAGTGCTGATTGTTTATTGCGATAAAAATTATGCGGAAGGTTTACATTACCTATACGCTGGCTTTCATCTTCAATCCAAATGCAATTATTAGAATTATCCACGCTTTGCTGTATTGAAGCACATGCATCATAAAGTTTCAGCGCCAGTTTATTTTCAAACATTTCCTGCGATGGCTGCGGCGGCTGGCCCAGGTTTCCAAATGCAGAACCTTTATGATTTGCGAGGCATTCGAGATCAATAACCGTTTTGTTTCTCTGCTGCAACGCATACAGTAATTCAGTTTTGCCGCTGCCTGTATAACCACCAATTACTTTTAACGGATATTCTTTTTCAAATTGCTGCAGCGCCCAGTTTCTAAAGGTTTTATAACCACCGGCAAGTGTACATACTTTAAAACCGTAAAGGTCTAAAAGCCAAGCCACGCCTGCACTTCGCATGCCACCCCGCCAGCAATGCACTAGCACCGTTTGTTTTTCTCCGGGGGGTTTTGGTAATTTTTTGGCGGCGATAATTTGTTCAACGGCTTCAACCATTACAGCCATTTTTACACCAAAATATTTTAGCCCGATCTTGATGGCTTTTTCGCGGCTCTCCTGTTTGTATGCGGTACCCACAATTTTTCTTTCTTCATCACTGAACAAGGGAAGACTATATGCACCTGGAATGTGCGCATGTATAAATTCCCCGGGACTGCGCACATCAAGCACCGGGTATTGCATTGCCATTTGCAAAAACTCCTGAATGTGTAATTTTTCTATCGCCATTTTTAGTTGGGCAAATGTATTGCTTACTTAAATGTATAAAGAACATTTTGAGCCCGGCTTTATTATTTCTATTGAGCTTTTGTTGCGTCGCACACTTGTACTGTTGAATAGCTGTTAGTCATTGGCGGTTAGCTAACAGCTACAGGCTAACAGCTAAAAGCTTCTTACTGTTCCGAACGTACAAGTGAGTGACACAACCGGCGATGCCATAAAACTATTCAGCCGGGGGTCATAAAATTGTATTTGCATTTCAGGAAATCAACCTTCAATACCCAACCCTTATCTTTACAAATTAAATTTGCCTTATGCTTAAAGTAGGTTTATTTGGTGTTGGCCATCTCGGAAAATTTCATCTTAATAACTGGAAAGAAATAGAGCAGGCAGAGCTTGTTGGATTTTACGATCCCAACGATTTGAATGCTGCTGAAATCGTTGAAAAATACGGGCTAAAAAGATTTACCGATGTAACCAGTTTAATGGATGAGATTGATGCCGCCGATATTGTGGCACCAACCAATCACCATTTTAATTTGTGTGAAGCAGCTATACGTAAAGGCAAACATGTTTTTGTAGAAAAACCGCTTGCCAATACAATTGAAGAAGGGAAACAAATTGTGAAAATGGCGAAAGAAGCCGGTATAAAAATTCAGGTGGGGCATGTAGAACGCTTTAACCCGGCATACCTTGCTATAAAAGATTTACACATGAACCCGATGTTTATTGAAGTGCACCGTTTGGCGCAGTTTAATCCGCGTGGTACAGAAGTGAGCGTGATACTGGATTTAATGATTCACGACATTGATATTATACTTAGCCTGGTTAAGGGTGATGTAAGGAACATTTATGCCAGCGGTGTTGCTGTAATGACAGAAACGCCTGATATTGCCAATGTTCGCATTGAATTTGATAATGGTGCCGTTGCCAACTTAACCAGCAGCCGCATTAGTATGAAGCGAATGCGCAAGATGCGGCTGTTTCAAAAAGATGCATATATAGGCATTGATTTTCTTGAAAAGAAAACGGAAATCATAAAGCTGAAACAACCCGGCGATACCAATGCATTTTCTTTCGATCTTGAAACACCGGGCGGCGGCACAAAAACAATTGCAGTAATTAACCCTGAAACAAAACCGGTTAATGCAATTAAAGAAGAGCTACGGTCTTTTGTGTATGCCATACAAAATAATAAGCCAACGGCTGTTACAGAAATAGACGGTTACCTGGCCATGGAAGTAGCCCATAAAATACTGGAGAAGATCAACGCAAATGCCATTACAGCCTGAGTTGCGTATGCATAAGAACAGGCCCATACATATTAGCTTTTACATCATTAGTGATATTGTTGCATCGGTAATTGTATGGATCTGTATCGGCCTTCAGCGCAGGCACCTTTTGAATGAAGAACCACAAACGATAAAAGGCCTTTTTACCAATGATAATTTTTTTATACTCAGTCTTTTGTTGGTTCTTGCGTTTTGGCTAAGTATTTATTCCATCATAGGATCGTACAATAAGTCGGTTTATAAAAAATCGAGACTGGCAGAATTAACGGTAACGTTTATTGAATCTTTTATTGGCTCCATTATATTACTTTTCGTATTGTTTTTAAACGACAGTGAGCATCACTACACCTACTTTTATATAACATTCTTCTCTTTATTATTGTTGCAAACGGTAGTGGTATATACGGGCAGGTTAATTATTTTGAATATTGCTAAAAAGCATATTAATGCCGGAAAATTTTCTTTCAATACCCTCATCATTGGTAATAGTCCCAAAGCATTCGATGTGTTTAAAGAAATTAAGAAAGCGCATGAAGCTTCTGGGTTTAATATAGTGGGTTTTGTTGCTGACGGGCATATGCAAAAGGGCGGACTGGCAAAATCGTTAACCTGCCTTGGCAACATTGATGAAATGGAAAATATCATAAATGAACAAAAGATTCAGCGGGTAATTATTGCATTGGATAAAACAGAAACAGAACAAACAGAAGCGATCATCAGCCGCTTAAGCGAAAAAGACGTAGAAGTAAAAATGGTGCCTGAAACATTCCAGATATTATCCGGTGCGGTAAAAACAGAGAATATTCTTGGGGCTGTTTTAATCGATATCGATACCGGCCTTATGCCCGAATGGCAACGCAACATAAAGCGTTTACTCGATGTAATTATTTCTTTTTGTGCGTTTGTTTTATTAAGTCCGTTTTTATTATTCGCTGCAGTAAAAACAAAACTATCCTCACCCGGCAACATCATCTTTTCGCAGGAACGCATTGGCTACAGGGGCAAACCATTCATCATTCACAAGTTCAGGTCTATGTATATCGATGCAGAAAAAAATGGCCCGGCGCTTTCATCGGAGAATGATCCGCGTATAACAAAATGGGGTAGGTTTATGCGCAAATGGCGTATTGATGAACTGCCGCAGTTGTGGAATATTTTTATTGGCGAAATGAGTTTTATTGGCCCGCGCCCCGAAAGAAAATTTTATATAGATCAGTTGAATAAACAAACGCCTTATTACCGTTACCTGCTGAAAGTAAAGCCTGGCCTCACTTCCTGGGGCATGGTGCAGTTTGGCTATGCCAGCACCGTAGAAGAAATGATCGAGCGCATGAAGTACGACCTGGTGTACATAGAAAACATTTCGCTGATGCTCGATTTTAAAATAATGATTTACACGTTAAAAATTATTTTCACAGGACAGGGAAAATAAAATACAATTTTTTTGGGCCGGGCATTCTGATCATGAATGATACTTTTCTTGCGTCGCACACTTATACGGTTGGAATAAGATGCAGCTTTATAGAAGCGGATTTGTGTTGGTCAGGCGACCAACACTGGCAAAGCATGTGCTTCTATTTTTGTTTGTCCACCATGTAGCCTAATTTCTCTAAGTCAAATATTGTCCACTTATGCAAGCCGTTATTTGGCATAAAAAACTTGTTTTGATAATATTGGTCATAGTGAGGATGATCCTTTATCTCTTCTTCTGTCGGGCAATAGAAACTTAGATAATTGTTTTCAATATCACCCATTGTATTTATCATGTTGCCTGAAATATCTTGACTTTGCTCATCTAAAATTCGAATATTGTTTTTGTCAACCTGTAAAATTCGATGAATATAAACTACACCGTTGCTATCAAAACTTAACTTAATTTTAGAATGTGGATTTGATAATGTTGTATCTGATGTCCATAGGATATAACAATAATCGCCACGATTAAAGCTGTTAACATAAATGTCTATATGCTTCTGTGCGCAACTTGTCAGACCGATTACCCAGGCTAAAAGGAAGAATATTGTCTTATTTGAGTGTGTCATTTAGCATTGCTGGCAACTCAAAAATAGAAGTACTACATCACCTTGCCAAAAAATACGGTTATTGATATTAGCATAGCCAACCTTCGCTGAGATAAAAGTTCCGTAAAGTATCCGAACGTACAAGAGAGCGACGCAAGAAAAGTTGAATAAAGTACTGTAGTTTGGGCAATAACTTCATGAAATTGATTAAGCAGCCGGTTAGTTTGTATATTACGCAGCAATATGTGACTATTGAATGTCATATCTGTACCTTTAAATTAGTTTAATTGTTTTTTTTGAAAATTCTTACTTTCAGAAAACTTTGAGAAAGATTGCATCCATATTGCTGCTGTGTGTATTAATGTTCAACTGGTTTGGCTACCAGTTACTCACTTCTCTAATGGAGCAAAAAGCCAATACCAATCTTGAAGCACAGCTTGATAAAAACAAATTTGATGAATCGGAATTGATCAGCTTAAAAGTTGCTGTTGTAAGCTTACCGTACTATAATGGTTCGGGTAAGTTTGAAAGAGTTGACGGCCATATTGAGATTCATGGTGTTTTATATAAATATGTTGAAAGGCGCTTATACAATGATTCGGTAGAATTAATGTGCATTCCCAACCGCACAGCGATGCAGCTAAGAACTGCAAAAGGTGATTTTTTTAAACTGGTAAACGATCTGCAGCAAAATGCACCGGGAAAAAGATCAAATTCAGCCCCGCTTCCTTCAAAGAGTTTTGGCGGCGAATATTTTACAGTTTCCAATTTTTATTTTCTGAATAATCCCAGGTTTTGTGTAAGCCAGTATGGGGTTTATTTAATTACACAGCCCGGTAATTCCTTTTCTTCCGGTATAGACCAACCACCTGATTTTTGTTAAGGATCGAGGTTCTTTTTTAAAAGATTTTATTGCTGTTACAGTATCATTCCTTTTTTACATGAATCTATGGAATGGTGTGCTTATTTATCAATTATTATTTATCCAAAAAATTAACTAATGAGAAAATTACTGCTTTTAATGGCGGGATTGTTCTGTATGCTTTTAATGCCCGGCCATCTTTTTGCTCAAACGCAAACAATCACAGGCAGGGTTACCGATGCCAATGGTGTTCCAGTTGCTGGCGCAAGTGTAACGGTAAAGCAAACAACGCAAGGAGTAGCTACAGACGGCGAAGGAAAATTCAAGCTGAATATTCCTGCAAATGCAACGATTACGATCAGTTCTACCGGGTTTAAGACCCAAACAATTAAAACAGATGCATCTACTTCAGACCTGCAAATAAAACTTGAAGAAGATGTAGCCAAGTTAGATGAAGTTGTAGTTACCGGTTTGGCAACAACGGTTAAAAGAAGAAATCTTGCCAATGCCATTGCCACTATTTCAAACAAGCAATTAAATGGTGTGGCACCTGCACAAACTTTTGATGCAGCCTTAAATGGTAAAGTACCCGGGGCTTATATTAATGCAAATACAGGAGCACCGGGGGGTGGTATTTCTGTAAAACTTCGTGGAGTGACTTCCGTATTTGGAAACACACAGCCACTTTACGTTGTCGATAATGTTTTTATGGATAATTCTTCTACTTCTGCGGGTTTAAATGCAGTAACTGCTGCCGCAGCTGGCGGCAATGCTTCTACACAGGATAACCCATCGAGCCGTATTGCCGATTTAAGAGCAGAAGATATTGAAAACATTGAGATATTAAAAGGCGCTTCTGCTGCTGCAATCTATGGTTCAAGAGCTGCTGCGGGTGTAGTAATTATTACAACAAAAAAGGGTAAACAAGGTAAAACGAAAATTAGCTTTTCACAGGATCTAGGGTTTGTTGAAGTGAGAAAGCTTTTGGGCGTACGCCAGTTTACTGCAGAAACTGCCGCAAGTTTATCTTCTGATCCTGCCACAAGCGAAGCATTGAAACAGCAGTTTCTTGCTGCACAATCTGCCGGCAAGTTATACGATTACGAAAAAGAAATGTACGGAGAGAAGGGATTTACACGCAACAGTGTAATAAGCATGACCGGCGGCAACGATAAAACAAGTTTTTATTTTTCAGCCGCACAGAAAAAAGAAGATGGAATTATAGCAAGAACAGGTTACCAAAATACCAGTGTAAGGCTTAATGTGGATCATCGCATTACCGACAATATTAAATTCGGTATAAGCACCAATTATGTAAACTCTTCTGCTGACAGGGGATTAACCGGTAACGATAATAATGGCGTTACTTATGGTATTGCCCTGTCATCTACTCCGCAATTTGCAGAGTTGCATCCTGATGCGGCAGGCAATTATCCTATAAATGGCTTTTCCGCCTCAAATCCAATCCAAACAAGGGATCTGATGCGCAACAACGAGGGTGTTGACCGTTTCACAACAGGATTTAACCTGGATGCAATTTTATTCAAAGGTGTAAGATCAAATACAAGATTTATAGCAAGAGGGGGTTTTGATTTTTATAACCTTCAGACAGACGCACAGTTCCCCAGTAGCCTGCAATCTCAAAGTGTTGCAAAAGGTACCTCTATACAGGGGTTCTCAAAAAATCTAAACACCAATTTTCTTCTTTCCCTTGTAAATAATTATACACCTTCGGATAATCTTTCACTTACCACTTCTGCTGGTGTTACACAGGAAACGGGTGATTATAACAATCTGCTTAATGTTGCTACACAGGTAATTTCCGGTCAGGGAAATGTAGATCAGGCAGGGGCATTAACGGCCCAACAATTCAGGCAAAAATTCCAGAATGACGGAATTTTTGCACAGGAAGAAGCCACTATTATTGATGCCATTACGCTAACTGCCGGCATCCGTTTCGACAGGTCGACGAACAATGGCGATATTAAAAAATACAATGCCTATCCAAAGGCAGGCGTATCCTGGAACCTAACCCGTATGAATTTCTGGAATGGTAATTTCTTTGACAATTTTAAATTACGTGCTGCTTACGGTCAGTCAGCCAATTTCCCTGCTTATGGAAGTAAGTTTACTTCTCTGGCAGTTTCCAATACAGGCGGTTTCCCCGGTTCTCTTGTAAATATACAGTTGGGGAAATCTGATATTAAACCAGAAAGACAAACTGAATTAGAAGCTGGTCTTGATTTCAGTGTTTTAAAAGGCAGGCTCAGCATGGAAGTAAGTTATTACAGTAAGAAGATCTTCGACTTCCTACTTTTAAATACCTTGCCTACTTCTTCGGGCTTCTCTTCACAATGGGTAAATGCCGGAGATTTGCGTAACCGTGGCGTTGAAATTGGCTTAAACGCAAGGCCGGTTGTTACAAAAAATTTTACATGGAATACATCGGTAAACTTCTGGTTCAACAGATCCCGGGTTACCAACCTTACAATTCCTCCTGTGGTACTTGGTTCATTTGGCTTGGCTTTGGGAAGCTTTCGCATAGAAGAAGGTAAATCTGCTACACAAATTGTTGGTATTACTGATGAGCCACAAGGTATAAAAGTATGGGGCGACCAGGAACCGGATTTTCAAATGAATACCTTTAATGAGCTTACTTTCAAAAATAAATTAAGCCTGCGCTTTTTATTGCACTGGAAGAAAGGCGGTGAAAATATCAACCTTACAAACCTGCTGAACGATCTGGGTCAAACAAGTCCCAATTTTGATAACGATGATAACAAAAACGGCGTACCCGATGGCTTTGACAGAATCGGCAGGATTGGCGTAACCGCACAGGATTTTGTTGAAAATTCCGGCTACCTGCGTTTAAGAGAAATTGGATTGTATTATAATTTTGGCACGATGGGCAAAGTGGTCAAAGGGTTGCGTGCCGGAGTTTCTCTAAACAATTTTCTTACCATTACTAATTATAGCGGCTACGATCCTGAGGTATCTAATTTCGGAACCGGGTTTTCCACCGGAGTTGACGTAGATCCTTTCCCCGCTTCTAAACGTGCCACCTTCCACATTTCAATTGACCTGTAATAAATAAAAAAATCATTATTATGAAAAGAATCATCAATATAAATATTGGGTTGCTTTTATTCCTCGCGGTTTGTTTTTCATCCTGTCAGAAAGATTACGGCAATCTGAATCAACCCACCATTGAATCATATCTTGACAATGCCTCTGCTGCACAATTAAACAATCTTGTTACAGGAACCCTTTCGGGAATGCGCATAACAGAAGGGCTTTACCTGGACGATATTGGTGCGATCAGCCGCGAAATGTATAGATTTTCTGGTGCAGATCCACGTTATGTTACAGACTTGTTAGGTGCTGCTGCACTAAGCAATACGGGCTTTTATATAACCAACCCCTGGGCTGCGCGTTACAGGGTAGTAAAAAACTGCAATATCCTGTTGCAAGCCGCTGGCAGTTCTTCTTTAATTTCTGATGCGCAGCGAAAAGGTTATTCGGGTTTTGCAAAAACAATGAAGGCTTATGAACTGTTACTGAACCTGAATCTTACCTATACAAACGGTATAAGAGTTGAAGTTTCAGACCCGCTAAACCTTGGGCCAATTGTAGGGTACGATGAAGCACTTACTGCCATTGCAGGGTTGCTTGATGATGCAAAAACAGACCTTGGCGGGGCCGACGTTTCCTTTCCACTTGGTTCGGGTTTTGCCGGCTTTTCCGATGCTGCCGGCTTTACAAAAGTAAACCGCGCCCTTGCTGCAAGAGTTGCGGTTTACCGCAAGCAATGGTCTGCTGCTTTAACAGATCTGAATGATTCTTTTCTGGATTTAACCGGAAATTTTTATACCGGTGTTTCCGAAGTTTTTGGAACCGGTTCCGGCGATCAGTTAAACCCTGCATTCTTTGTACAGAATAGTAACGGCGAAGTGCGTCTTGCGCACCCTTCATACGCACAGGATATTGAGCCCGGCGATGACCGCATTTCAAAAGCTACCTTGCGCAATTCCTCTGCTTCAAGCGGCGGCTTAACCAGCGACAGGGATGTTTGGGTTTATAAATCAAGCACAGCTCCAATACCAATTATCCGCAACGAAGAGCTCATTCTTATTTATGCAGAGGCGAATATTCAGCTTGGCAATTTCGATGAAGCCATTGATGCAATCAATACCATTCGCAATGGTCATGGATTGCCTGACTATAGTAATTCGGAACCCAACACTAATGACCTGATTACAGAAATGCTTAACCAGCGCCGGTACTCATTATTTTTTGAAGGCC
Source organism: Chitinophagaceae bacterium UBA4407 (assembly GCA_002390845.1). GTDB lineage: Bacteria > Bacteroidota > Bacteroidia > Chitinophagales > Chitinophagaceae > Limnovirga. The sequence goes on from DGQT01000053.1 coordinate 51,852, forward strand.
ATCGCTGGATAGATATGCGCCGCTACGATCGTTTAAGCGAATTGCCTATTGACAGGGAGGGTGATGAAATTTGGGATAAAATGCCTGTTCCGCTAACAGAACAATAAACATTATATTAAACAAAAAAGCCCGGTTTACCGGGTTTTTTTGTTTATATAATTTGTAAAGCAAAACAATAAGAAGAATTTTTTTGAGCCCGGCTATGAAACATTTTTCAGCTTTCGTTGCGTCGCACACTTCTGCTTTTAGATAACGAAGCAGCTGTAAACAGCCGTTAACCACAGACACGGGGAGACGTAAAGTTGTGTCTCTGCGCCTCTGCGGTTTGTATTTGTTCAATCCTGGTCCCAACGATTAAGTGTGCGATTCTTGGGCTCCGCTCGAGACAGGCTGCCACCCTGAAACAAGTTCAGGGCAGGCTGCTTAAATGTCGCCATGAAAAGACAACTTCGAAACGAGCGTGGCAACAGGCGATGCCCAAAGAACCAATGCCGGGTAAATAAAATGCATTCTCTCCTTATAAATGTACAGGGCACAAGAAAAAAGCATTTTCTTCGTTATTAAAACATCATTTATCTTGCAATTATGCTGAAAAGAACTTTATTCATATTTTGTATTGCGCTTGTCGCTTCAAACGTAAAGGCCCAGTACGAAAGCAATGTGCACCAGGGCGAGTTTGGCGCTGCAATCGGGCTGGCACATTATTATGGCGACCTTAACACCAGTGCCGCTATGAACAGGCCTAAATTTTCGGGCGGGCTTTTTTTTATAAAGCAGTTCAATAATTATGTGGGTGTAAAAATTGGCGCAGATTACGCCTTTCTTGCATACTCTGATACTTATAGCAAAAACGAAACACAGAAGCGCCGAAACCTTAGTTTTAATACCAATGTTTGGGAGGCATCGTTAAGTGGCTATTTTAATTTCTTTAAATTTTTGCCCGGCGTGGAGGGCTTTAATTATACGCCCTATGTTTCGTTGGGTGTAGGTGTTTTTTCTTACGATCCCTACGCTTATTTAAATGGCACAAAATATTTTTTACGCCCCTTGGGCACTGAAGGCCAGGGAAGTACTTTATATCCCGACCGTAAACAATACAGTTCAATGGCGGTATGTTTTCCATTAACTGTTGGTATTAAATATTCGCTTAATGAGAACTTTAATGTATTTGGTGAGATTGGTTACCGGTTTACGAATACAGATTATTTAGACGATGTTAGTACAACCTATGCCGGTACAGATGCATTTCCGGCAATACCACAACCAGATGGATCTACAGCGCCCTCGCCTGCATATTTTTTACAAGACAGAAGTTATGAAACGGGGACGCCTATTGGTATAAAAGATCGTCAGCGCGGCAACAGTTTACAAAAAGATGCTTATGTAATGCTGCATGTTGGTCTTTCTTACAACCTGTTTTCTTACAAATGCCCCAGCCCAAAGAATTAGCGCAGTAAGAAATTATTATTTAACAAAAAGGAAACCCATTTACTAGTTTCCTTTTTGTTAAATAATATCTATCCTTTGTTTACGGGCTTTAATGGCATTTCTCATTGTTCCTTGCATCGCTCACTTTTACGTTCTGTTTTATTTATTAAGCAAGAGTGTAATCAGTAAATAGTGCCTGGATTTTTTTGATACCAGCGTTAGTTCTTCGGGCATCACCTCTCACCTTGCGATTCTTTCATCTTTCAGGGCACCGAAGAACAAAACTGCAATGTAAAAAAGTGGACTCCTAGGTCCCTCTAGTACAAGAGTACTCCGAAACCACTTAGGCATAGACTGTGCAGATAAAACTTCATTAAAGAATTAGAGCCACGCTATAGTGGCAGATCATAGCAGTTAGTTGATTATTTTATCGGTCATTTAGCTTTTTTCTTATACGATAGTTTACTATACATTTGTTTTCTAAAAGCTTGTTTAAATGAAGCACAAATTATATTGTTTTTTGCTTGTCTTATATATAAGTAACGCCTCCTTTTTACCACCTTTTGACAATATCGAAAAGATATCTGCAAGCCTTATCAGTCGCCAAGTTCAAGGTGGGAGATCTGTAACAATTAGAGGCGATATTTTTTACCAGCGTAACGGCAACCTTACTACACATTTTACATATCCGAGGGAATATATATTAATTGGTAACAAACTTGGTGAAACAAAAATTTATGACCCTGTAGCAAACACAGTAATACAATACCAGAATTTTTTATTTAGCACCCAGTCATCCCAATTCTATTATTTTTTTTCAGGCAAAATTTACGATATGGGCCTTACTGATATTGGTTATGTTCAGGATAAAACCTATTTCGAAAATAATCTCAAGGTTACTGAATGGAAGTTAAAAGTGCCACAGAAGAAAGCATTGATACAGAGGGTTAAATTAGTATTCGATAACCAGAAACCTGTATATATGCATTATGCAGATGCAAATAATAAAATTATTCGTAAGGTTTATTATTATAATTATACACAACTTTCTGTTTATGATTTCCCTGCTACTACAACAGAAATAGTATTCAATGATAAAGACTCTTCAGTTATTAAAACATCTTACGATAATTTTAATATAAACGAAAGCGCAACCAGTGGATATTTTAATTTTTCTATACCTTCTAATGCAAAAGTGAGTGAATAAAAAAATAGTGATCATTTCCCATGTTTTGTTATTCTTTTTATACAGTTGTTCTGTGCTTGCACAGAATTTTAGAGAAGATTTACTTCTCGTTGGCAAACGCGATTTCGCAGTACCAGATGAATTTAATTATTATCATGGCACCAGTAACGATCAGCAAATCCTGAAAACAAAACATAAAAATTTTGCAGCTTCCTACAACCCTGTTACATTAACGTTTAAAAGTGCTATGCTTTTATATCAAAACATTCTTTCACCCCAACTTTCGCGTGAATGTCCTTATGAAATTACCTGTTCAAATTTTTGTAAGCAATCAATAAAAGAATATGGTCTTATAAAAGGAACAATATTAGGTGCGGACAGAATTCTTCGTTGTAACAGAATTAGTATTCTGGATGTACACGCAGCCGATGTAGATGTGAATACCGGTAAAATAGTTGATCTCCCAAGTAAATACCAATAATGCACTTAAAGCTATTTTTTTTTGCCATATTATTTTCTTCTGCTTCATCCAATGCACTTGCACAAACAAGAAGTTTTTCCAATGAATTGAAGTTTGCACAATACCTCTATGATAAACAATTATACAATGAAGCTGTTTTTGTTTTGCAGCAACAAGATACCACTGCTCTTTCCTTAACCGAAAAAGACAGTTTGTTGTATCAACTAGGATGGCTATTCTATAATCAAAAACAATTAGATGCATCTGCCGCGTATCTTTTACGTGTATTACCACAAAGTAGCTATTATTTAAAGGCCCGAAGTTTTGCTGCTTATAATCTTACTTATCTAAAAAAAACAGATTCTGCAAAAGAGGTGATTAAAGACATAAGCGCATCAGATACTGTTATACATGAACTAAAATCTTTCCAGCTCGCAGGTATAGCTTTATTAGAAAAAGATTATCCGTTATTTAAACAGCTAAAGGATAGTTTTACTTATTCGTCTTATGCATTAACAATGCAGGAAAAAAATTTAGCCCAATATTATACAGATCTAAGCATTCACAAAAAAAAGTCGCCGGTTTTAGCAGGTTTATATAGCGCTGCAATTCCAGGACTCGGTAAGATTTATGCAGGTAAAAAAAAGCAAGGCATCGGTGCTTTTTTACCTGTTGCATCTTTAGGTGTATTGACTTATGAAGCTTATCGAAAAGGTGGTATCAAAAGTGCCCGTTTTATTATATTCGGTTCTTTGTTTTCTATTTTTTATGCTGGTAATATTTGGGGCAGTGTTGTATCTGTAAATATTATTGAAAATGAATTTTACCATGATTATGAGAATAAGGTTCTGCTTGATTTGCATATTCCTTTGCGTAGCATTTTTAACTGATGCGCAGACTGATATGGCAAAGGCTGATATGCTTTTAAGTAAAGGGGAATATTTTCAGGCATCTGTTGCTTATGAAAGAGTCCTTTATAGCTGCAATGACCCGCTCATTAATTATGCCGCAATCAAAGGCAAATTAAGTTGCCTTAAACAACAGCAAAAATTCAAAGAGGCTGTATCTTTTGTAGCGTCAGGTCGTACATTACAACTACCCGATACCCTTAAATGTGTTTTATTATACGAAGAAGCTGTTTGCTCATATCTTGCCGGAAGCTTCGAAAATACTATCTCTTTATCTGAAGAATTAGAAAATGTGTATCCGTCTTATTTTGGTTTAGGTATGCTTCAGGTGATTACGATCCTTTCCTTAAACGAGTTAAACCGCTGGCAGGATGCATCCATATATTACACTGCTTTTCTGCAGAAATATGCATTGCAAAATAATAATGATACGCTGCCAGATTTATACAAAAAAATACCAAAGCTAAAAAAAGAAAATACCGCCCAATGGCTTTCCACCTTTTTGCCCGGTGCAGGGCAAATGTATGCAGGCAAGCCATTAGAGGGCCTTGTAAGTATTTTATTGCAAGGTGCTGGTGTGTACTACGGAATTACAAGCTGGCAGGATGGTTATTATATTTCAGCGTGGCTTGTCGGGTTAGGCTCATTCGGATCTTTCCACAATGGTAGCGTAAGAAGATCAGAAATACTGGTACATCAATACAATCGTAAAAAAATAATCGGATTTAACCAAGAGGTAAAAAAGCAATTGATTTCCCTGCTATAATGTAACGCATAACTATATGCCTTAACAATATGATTTAAATAAAAAAACCACCACTATAGAATGGTGGTTTTTATTTTGTGGCAAAGCTTTACTGACCCGACCACATAAAGAATTTGCTATTATCTACATAAGGACTAATATCAGTGCTGTGAACGATCAGCACTATAAAATCCACCAATGGTACAATGCCACCTATACCGCCACAGGTTAAAATATAACCAACCCATGTAAATGTTTTAGTACCAAGATATAACCTATGTATACCTAAGCCACCAAGAAAAAAGTCTAAAAGAATTGCAGTAGTAAAATTCTTTTCACCCCCGGCATAATGCGCCGAATTGTTGGCTGCCATTTGGTTGTTTACCGATTGATCAGTAAAAAGCTTGTTGTTATCTGCCATCATACTTACATCAGTACTGCTGTTGAATAACTGCTCAACTTTTTGATCATCAATCATATAGCTGTTTCCTGTATTATTTGCATAAACAGCAAATACAAAAGACATACTTAAAAAAAGGAGATAAATTTTTTTCATAAAGGTCATTTAGTTTGGGTTAATAGATAATTATATTATGTAAATATAATTTTTTCGCACTTCAATCCAAAAAAATACTCAAATTTTTTTCTCAGCATCCTATAGGTAAAGTATCAAAGCCTTTTATTCCAAAGGTTTTTTCCACAACCGTATATAAAACCATAACAGCAGCGGTATGCTTACAACAAGCCAGATGTAAAAAAGAATGTTGCCAAGTGTAATTTTTTCTTGCACAAATGCATAATCGTACATAATTCCAAAGGTGGAATTAATGATCATCCACAGCAGCCCAACAAAAATAGATGTGGATATGCGTTTTAAAAAAGCCACAACCTCTGGTTCCATACAGGTTTATTTTTTGTAAAGTTATACAACAGGTGAAGGTTTAATGTAAACCAGAAAGACAAATTCCCCGGCAGTTTGTTGTGTTAAGATGATATTTTTTAGCCCGGCAGCATTACCACTATTTAACTTTTGTTGCGTCGCACACTTATACTGTAGAATAGCTTTCAGCAACAGGCAGTCAACTTTCGGGAATGCAACTTGTCCTGATTGCTGAAGCCAGACTGCCGGTTGCCGAATACAGTTCCCAAAGTATAAGTGTGCGACGCAACAGCAGATCCACATTGATTTTTGGCCGGGTTCAAAAAAATATTTCTTTTAATGATGCAGGTTATACGGCTTATAAAAAGAAACCTGTTTTACATACATATAAATCCAGATTTTCGCGAATATTTTTTGTACACCATTATGCAATATTTTGTGGATAATCACTGTAACCCAATACCATTTTGACAGACGAAAGTTTTGAACAGGATTTTCCACAGGCTGTTAATATCTAACCAATGGATTTCTCGTTGTATAAAGATATTTTCGTCAACTGCTTCATAATTCCTTAACAAAGCGGAAAATTATTTTACTAAATATATAAATGCATCCTGCCATGGCAAAACAGCAAACCCAGAAGGGGCTTCAATTTAACCGTCGCTTTACAAAAGAAGGCGTTAGCGCATTCGACCTGTTCGAGTACGATTACCGTACCAGCATCATCCGCAATCCAACCGGTGAAGTGGTATTTGAAATGAATAATGTAGAAGTACCTGCACAGTGGAGCCAGATTGCTACGGATATCCTGGCCCAGAAATATTTTCGTAAAGCAGGTGTACCGCAGCCGGACGGATCGTTGGGCAGGGAAACTTCTGTAAAGCAGGTGGCGCACCGTATGGCCAATTGCTGGCGGGTTTGGGGCGAACGCTATGGTTATTTTGCTTCTGAAAAAGATGCGGAGGTTTTTTACGATGAGCTGGCATACAGTATTTTAAACCAGTCTTGTGTGCCAAACAGCCCGCAATGGTTTAATACCGGGTTGCATGAAAGTTATGGCATTACCGGAAAGCCACAAGGGCATTATTATGTTGACCCGGTTGATTCAGTTTTAAAAAAATCTGAGAATGCTTATGAGCGTCCACAGCCGCATGCCTGCTTTATATTGAGCGTAACGGACGACCTGGTAAATGAAGGGGGCATCATGGATTTGTGGACAAGGGAAGCCCGTATTTTTAAATACGGTTCAGGAGTAGGTACCAACTTTTCACAAATACGTGGCGAAGGCGAAAAACTAAGCGGTGGCGGTACTTCCAGCGGTTTAATGAGTTTCCTGAAAATCGGCGACCGTGCAGCAGGTGCTATTAAAAGCGGTGGCACTACACGCCGTGCCGCTAAAATGGTATGTCTGGATATGGATCATCCGGAGATCATGAAGTTTATCAACTGGAAAGTCGAAGAAGAGAAAAAAGTAGGGGCATTAATTGCTGCAGGTTATGATAGCCACTACGAAGGCGAAGCTTATATGACGGTTGCCGGTCAAAACTCAAACAACTCTGTTCGCATACCCAATGAATTTTTTAAAGTACTGGAAGAAGATGGAGATTGGGAACTAAAGGCAAGAACCGATGGGCGTGTAATGAAAAAAATTCCGGCACGCGAAGTCTGGAATCAAATCTCTTATGCTGCCTGGCGTTGTGCAGATCCGGGCACTCAATACGATACAACAATCAATGAATGGCATACCTGCCCCAAAGGTGGCCGCATCAATGCATCTAATCCGTGCAGCGAATACATGTTCTTAGATAATACCGCATGTAATTTAGCCAGTGCCAACCTGATGAAGTTCTTTGATACCAATACAAACAAACTCGATATCGAAGGTTTTGAATACACCTGCCGTTTGTGGACAACAGTTCTGGAAATTTCTGTATTGATGGCACAATTTCCTTCGAAAGAGGTAGCACAGCTTTCTTACGATTACAGAACACTCGGTCTTGGGTTCGCCAACCTGGGAACTGTATTAATGGTAAGCGGTATTGCTTACGATAGCGAAGAAGCCCGTGGTATAGCAGGTGCAATAACCGCGATTATGACTGGTATCGCGTATAAAACATCTGCAGAACTTGCAGCAGTGCAGGGGCCTTTCAGCAAATATGAGGAAAACAAAGAAGACATGCTGCGTGTAATGCACAACCACCGTGCGGCTGCTTACGATGCAAGTGATGCTTATGAAGGCCTGAGTGTAAAGCCTGTGGGCATTAATGCAAAATATTGCCCCGAAGATTTATTAAGGGCTGCTACAAAAGCATGGGATGATGCGGTACAACTTGGTGAAAAATATGGTTACCGCAATGCACAAACAACGGTAATCGCACCAACAGGAACAATAGGTTTGGTAATGGATTGCGATACAACCGGTGTTGAACCAGACTTTGCATTGGTTAAATTCAAAAAGCTTTCAGGTGGTGGCTATTTCAAGATCATTAACCAAAGTGTACCCGCCGCTTTAAAAAATCTTGGTTACAACCAGAAACAAATGGATGCCATTATTAATTATGCGGTAGGTTCTGCAAGTTTTGACGGTGCCCCATTCATTAACTCTCAAACTCTGAGTGAGAAAGGATTTATTGCAGAAGAAATCCTGAAGCTGAATAATGCTGCTAAAGCAGCCTTTGAAATAGGCTTCATCTTTAATAAATATTCATTGGGCGAAGCTTGTCTTGAAAGACTTGGTTTTACTGCTGAACAATATAACGACTGGAATTTCGATCTGCTGGAAGCACTAGGATTTACAGAAGATGAAATTGCTGCTGCCAATGATTATATCTGCGGCACCATGACCGTGGAAGGCGCACCTTATTTAAGGAATGAACATTTATCTGTATTTGACTGCGCCAATAAATGCGGGAAAAAGGGTGAACGTTTTATTCATGCATTCGGCCATATAAAAATGATGGCAGCCTGCCAGCCGTTCCTTAGCGGCGCAATCTCTAAAACCATTAACCTGCCGCACGAAGCAACCGTTGAAGAAATTGCAGAATGCTATTTGCTTAGCTGGAAGATGGGTTTAAAAGCAAATGCTTTATACCGTGATGGTTCTAAATTATCTCAGCCTTTAAGTAATAAATCTGACAAGAAAAAGAAGGCTGGTGAAACAAAAGAAGAAACAACTGAAGCAACAGTAACTGGCACATTGCAGCCGGATACCAACCTGGTTAACCTTGCAGAACTTGGGGTTGATGAACTGTTGGAAGAAGTACAGAAACGCATGCAGGAAAGCCACGATACCTCTTTCAAACGCCAGTTATCAAAGATTGTTGAAAGAAAAATATTGCCAGCCAAACGCCGTGGATTTACACAAAAAGCAAAGGTAGGCGGCCAGGTAATTTTCCTTCGCACCGGAGAATATACCGATGGAACTTTAGGAGAAATCTTTATCGACCTTGCCAAAGAAGGCTCTACACTCCGCAGTTTAATGAACTGTTTTGCTATCTCAATTTCAGTTGGCCTGCAGTACGGTGTGCCACTGGAAGAGTTTGTAGAAAAATTTGTGTTCACCAGGTTCGAGCCTGCCGGTATGGTAGACCATCCGAATATTAAAACAACTACTTCACTGGTTGACTTTATTTTCCGTGCACTCGCTTACGAATACCTTGGCCGAACAGATTTAGTGCATGTGATTGACAGGCCCGAAGTTGGTAACCTGGGCGATGCCGGTGATGTTACCATTATAGGCAGGCCCGCATTAAGTAATGTACATGTAGCAGCCGCAGAAACAGTACAGCCACAAAAAGTTTTTAAAGCAGCAATGGCACAGGAAAGTGGTTTAGACGCGATGAATGCCGCTGCTAAAAATATGCAGAGCGATGCACCGGCCTGTAATGTTTGCGGACATATTACTTTGCGCAGCGGCACTTGTTACAAATGCCTGAACTGCGGTAATAGTATGGGTTGCAGTTAATACAATAAATATCCTGTAGAAATAAAAAAGCCGTCTCAGATTGAGGCGGTTTTTTATTGGGTACCCAACTGAAGTTTTTCAATTAGGCATTGTTGCGTCGCGCTCTTGTACTGAAGAATAAGTTTCAGCAATCAGCAGCCAGGTTCACCTGAATACGCTTTGCTTTCCTGATTGCTGATACCTGATAGGTCAAAACTGTTTCGAACGTACAAGTGAAAAGATCAACATTGATTTTTTTAAAGTCATAACTATCTTTTTATTAAAATGCAGTTTATAACGAGAGTGGAAATATTTTATTGCTTTATAAATGTTCGGGTAATAATCTTACCATCGCTGATTATTTCTAAAATATAACTGCCTGGTTTTAGCTTGCTAATATGCCAGTTATAATTGGAACCTGTTACTGTAGTACTTAAAATTCTATTACCACTTATGTCAGTGATGCTTAGTATTGTTTTTGCTGTTGTTAATAATCCTTCGATTTGTAAATTATCCTTTACAGGATTGGGATAAACTTTGATACCATTGGTCTGGTTTAGTTCGTCCTCGGTTGCATTACTTATGGCAAATCCTGCATCATCATTTTTAATAACACATGTTGCAGTATCTAAATCTCCAAGGGTTGCATTTACCGGATCAGAAATTACTAAAGAGAATGTTTCGTTAGGTTCTCGAATGACATCACCAATAATATTTACCGTGACTTTTGCCGAAAGCTTACCTGGCTTAATTGTGAGCGTAGCTGAATTTCCATTATAATCTGTACCATTGATCGCAGTTCCATCAATCGTTTTGATTTTAACTTGTACAGGCAGTGTAGAAGCTTTGTTCAGCACTAATTGAAACACAGCAGCAGTTAACCCTGTATTGCCCTCTTTAATTGAAATATTTTTTTTGATACTAATTGTTGAGGGATCTCCTTTGAAACGGGCAACGGTTATATACGACACGTTGTTAATTCCTGTCAAACCAGTTGCTACAATTTTTCCATCTCCCTGCAAAGCCGCTGAAAATAATGATGTCGAATTAATTGACTCTATTCCGTTAATTCCAAAAGTTGAATCGAGTAAACCATTTGTTTGTAAACGAAAAATGTAGCCATATAAGGAAGCTCCAATGATTTTGTCATCATTTTGGATGAGTACTTTATAAGTAATCAAACCAACAGTTTTGAACACCCCATTTATTGCAAAGGATGAATCCAGCAAGCCGGTTGACTTGTATTTTACTAGAGTTGCTGAAGTAGAAATACCACCGACAATAATACTTCCGTCTTTCAATATACCTAAAGAAAAAGGAGTAGCATCAACCGGGAAATCTGTAAAAATCTCTCCATTATTTCCAAAGGTTGAATCAAAATTACCATTTGTTAACAGACGATATATTGCAAAATTTTCTTTAAACGTTTCTGCATTCCAATGGTTTGATGCGACTATTATTTTGCCATCATTTTGAATTTGCAAGTCATTGATTCTATAGCCCAGATTCAAATTTAGTGATCCATTTACACCAAAAGCTGAATCAATAACGCCATTTGGCAAGTAACGAAAAAGATGCGAACCCGAAAATGAACTTCCACCTGCTAAAATTTTTCCGTCAGTTTGCAGTCGGATGGTATGAAGTTCAGTGATTGCTATAAAATCGTTTATGTAGGTGAGAACTTTGCCATTATTGCCAAAAGAATAATCAATGCTACCATTAGGCAAGAAACGTACTAGAGCGAAATAAGACTCTGAATAAATATAACCTGCTTCAATTATTTTACCATCAGGTTGTAAGATTACTGAAGTTGCAATTGATCCCCAAACACCTACATCAAAATGAGTAGTTACTTTTCCGTTTATACCAAAGGCTGAATCAGGATTACCAGTACTTTCAAAACGTAAAAGTGTAAAATTTATATCAGGTGTATTTACTGCTGTTACTAAAATTTTCCCATCTTTTTGAATTGCATTTGAAGGAGCAAAAGCAAACTCTGGCTGACTGAATGATGTTAATACTTGACCATTTATTCCAAAACTACTATCTAATGTTCCCGCCTGGGCAAATGAAAATGTACTAAAGGAAATAAGGATAATTAAAAAGGGCAGCACTTTTTTCATAAATTCAGTTTAAGGGAATAGAAGTTTATTTTTATAAACATATAGATATTTGCAAATCTTACAAATTAAAAATACGTGCTGTTTAAAAACCAATCAATAGTTATTTATATAAATACGCATTGCTTTCCTGAATGCTGATACCTGATTGCTCATAACAGTTTCGAACGTACAAGTGAGTGACACAACAGACGATGATAGTAGCAATGCAGCTAAGGCAAAAAAAAGAATTACAGGAAGTGAATTCAGGCATCCTCGTTTTCGAAATCATCAATCACTTTTATAAACTCATTTGCCTTTATTACCAGGGTCCATTCGGGAGAATTAAATAATATCCTGAACCATTTTTTATGGCTGTTAGCGGGAGAAATATTTTTGTACAACCAGATAGCAAGCACCGTAAATGCAAGTGTTATTGGAAATGTAATAAGCCAGAAGTTTAACTCATCGTAATGTATCCATGTACTGCTCCAGAACCATGTTGTATAAAAAGGCATTTGTAAAAATAAAACGCGGGCAACATTAATGGTAGAAAGTTTAAGTTCTGATAATTTTTTTTGTGTAGCAGTAATGCTCTCACTATAGTTTATCTGACTTATGAGTATAAAATGTTTTATATAAACAACTATAGCGATTACCGTAAAAATTATAATAGCAGAAGCTGAGATACTGAAATACGGATACTTAAAACCAGCACCGTAAACCAGCACGGCTAAAAACAGGACCCAGATAATACCAAGGATAACTGCAATTATTTTGATAGCTGCCAGCGATCTTAATTTTGAATTTGCTCTTTGCTTTTGCAAAACGGTAAGTAACCCTATATTTAATTGCATCGCATGCATTAAAGAAGTTTCTTCGGTTCTTTTTCTGTAATCCTGCAGCAGATTTTCAATACTTGTTTCCATTATTAATTATTTTATTGCTGAAAATTTTTGTTTTAGTTTTTCTTTTATGCGGCTGATTTTTGTGGAAATATTTGTTTCAGTAATTCCCAGTATTTCTGCTATTTCTGCAGCAGGTTTTGCATCAAGATGGAGTAACATTAATGCCCTGTCAAGCTCTGGTAATTCGTTGATGAATTTTTGCAGTAATTCGAACTGCTCTTCTTTATCGTGCCCGGTTTCTTCACTTTTGTTGAATGCCGTATCATCTTCAGTTAAATAAATAACCGGTGCGCTCCTTTTTGTTTTTCGATAAGATGAAATAGCAACGTTTAATGCAATACGATACATCCATGTTGAGAACTTATTGGTATTATTAAAACTGTGCGATGATTTCCATAATTGATAAATTATTTCCTGGGCAAGATCTTCACGGTCGTTTTTTGTTTGACAATAGGAATTGCAGATCCTAAAGATAATTCCCCTGTTTTCCTGTATCAGTTTCAGGAATAAATCTTTTTGGTTTTGCGTTTCCATTAATATTAGTGATATGCTCTACTTCATTATTCGCTGAAAGTTGAGGAAAATCACAATAACCGAAGAATTTCTTTTTGATGCCTGTTATTGTGTAACCTACCTGTACTGTTGTATCATTATAAAGCCGTATGAAAAAACATTGTTGTGTAAATACTTATTCTATTCTTAATATCATCTATATGCTTAATTCGATTAATTCTATACCTTAGCTATTATGGTTATTATAAAAAGTCACCAGGAATTTGAATCATACATAGGTAAAGAATTGGGTGTTTCGCCATGGCATAAGATTACCCAGGAACAGATTAATAAATTCGCGGATGCCACGCTGGATTACCAGTGGATACACACCAATCCTGAAAGAGCAAAAACGGAAAGCCCTTTTAAAGCAACGATAGCGCATGGTTATCTTACACTTTCGCTTGTTCCTTTTTTCTGGAAACAAATTGCAGATGTTCAAAATATTAAAATGGAGGTTAACTACGGAATTGAACAGTTGAAGTTTGGGCAGGCTGTTTTGGTTGACAGTGAAGTACGGTGCAGGGTTTCGCTGAAATCTATCGTTAATTTAAGGGGGGTTAGTAAAGCAATAAAATTTATTCAGCTAGAAATCAAAGATCAGCCGAAACATGCTTTTACTGCTGATGTTGTATTCTTATATCATTTTATTTAATCCCCTTTTCGCATTTGAAAGTTTAACTATACTGCGCAATGCTACCGGTATGTGTTTATTGCTGAATAATGTTATGATGTACAAGTGAGTGACACAACGGAAGTTCAATAGTAGTAATGCAGTCGGTAACAAAAAAAATCACAGATAAAAATACCTGTGATTTATAACCATAAATGCACCTGAGAAAAATTTAAGAAGGGAAGAACCCCGCTCCGCAAACAGAACCGGGTTCTTTTTCTCCCAACCTTAACCGATTTTATATAGTTGCAGATCCTAGCAATGTAGATGCGAGATCGTGCATATCTACGTTAAAAAAATGCTTTTTAATCGCTGGTAACAGTGTGGCTTTTATTTCACTTTCAGTCTCTTCTTTTTTTGCCGGTTGATAATGATAACGTGTTGAGTCATTTCCATTTTTTAAAGTGTCTTTGTTGACATCGTTATTGTCTTTGTTATCATCATTGTTATTATTGTTGTCTTCGTCTGTATTCTCTTCCTTTACAGGGTATGTTCTTTTTAATATGCCATCTGAACCCATTGTGTACTCAACATTATGATCCCAGTTATAACCATCTTCGCTTCTCCAGTCCCAGTCATCCATATTACCGCCAAGCTCAATATGAACATCATTTCCCCAGCCTAAATTATCTCTGACCAATATGCGTTTGCCAACAGGAACATATACAGAAATATATACAGCCTGGTTACGGAACTTATCTGTTTTTGTGATGGGTATGCCCCTGTCGAATAAGAGCGCGGTATCTTTCTGGTGAACGTTGAAGTTTATTTTGCCTGCTCTTTCTTCGGCTTCGCGTTTTGTTTCGCCATTTACCATTTTCAGCATGGTAACGCGGAAACTGTCATTTTCTGATTTTAAGATGCGTACGTGTATATTTCTTACAAAAGCGGTGTCTTCATCAAGACTTACAAAGGGCTCCAGGTGAAGAAAGCTGTTGTTGAAATAGTAGCGGTTATCTTTAATCATTTTCAGCTCAAGTTTGTTAACCGCAGGGTTATTCAATGCAACTTCTGTTTCAACCGGATTGTTGTGATAACTCAGATCACCTCTTAAGGATGCCGCTAAGCCAATAATGCAAATTAAGCCTACAATCCACATTGCTACAAAACCGAAACGCATGGCAGAGCTGTTGCTTTTGATTTTTGCAATGCGGCGGATGATCCAGGTAATAATGCCTATAACCGGTACCCAGATAAAGAAGATAAATGCGCCCCATGCTAGCATATTTTGCCAGCCATCTGTAATAAAGTAACCTTTAAGCGGAAGCAGGCCTGTAAAGAAAATACCTAAAGCAAAGAGTGCTACAACCAATGCAAATAATACTACGGCCAAAATAAAATAAGCGAATATTTTGAAGATAAGGGAGATCACGTCCCCCAGTGTAGTTCCTGTTTTTCGTGCTATGGTTCCTGCTTCTGAACCCACAGTTTTACTCCGTTCGCCAATTTTGCTGCCGATTTCTGCAGCCTTTTCTCCTACTTCTTTTCCAAACTCTTTTGCTCTTTCACCAAAACCCTCCATATCTTTTTGGATGGTATTCTTAATACTGTTCATATCCACTTTCTCGCCTTTCATTTCAAGTTTATCAGAGGTGGTAACGGCCTCTGGCAATATCAGCCAGAGAATAATATATATAATGGTAGCACCAGGGCTGAAAGAAAGGTTAAGAAAATTAGGGAAGTTAAAAACACCCCAATGATTCCAACTTGTAACGAAAGATAAGAATGGTATCAGGAAGAGTACCCTGGGTATCCACACGTTTACACCAAAGTAAGATGCAAGCCCACCGCAAACACCAGCGATCCATTTATTGTCCGGGTCGCGAAAAAGACGCTTACGTGCAGAACCTATTACGGTAGATGCGGTGCTGGGAACGGCTACCCATAAAATCAGGTATGGAATAAATGTGATACCAAAACCCAGTACAAAAAGTATGCGTACTATAATCTTATCAACCCCAAAGTAGTTGGCTATACCTGCACAAACACCACCCAGCAATTTATTGTTTTCATCCCTGTACAAACGGCTGGGCCTTTGGCTTGTACCTGTATTACCCTCATTCTGTGCTGATGATGCACCTGAATAAGACTGCTGTTTTTTTTCATTGCCGCTTAACTGCGATTTTACACTGGCTTCTTCTGCTTCAAATTCTTCGGGGCGTCCCATACTTTTAATGATGGCATTTACATCATCATCTGTAATACAGGTGCTTCCTTTTTTAAGTGTTTCGCCAAACAGCTCGGCTATGCGTCCTTCAATATCGTTGATTATTTCGTCCTTGCCTTCTTCGTTATCGAAGAAACGGCGCAGGCTTTCAACATACTGTTTCAGTATGTCATACGCGGTTTCCTCGATGGGAACAACGCGACCCTGGAAGTTTATGTTAATTACCTTTTTCATGTTTCTAAATTTATTGGTTAAGGTTTTCGTTTTCTGATTCTGCCGGTAAAGCGGTAAGTGCATGAACAGCATCGGCCAGCTCGTTCCAGGTTTTTTCCAGTGCACCGTAAAATTCAAGTCCCTTATCGGTCATCAGGAAGTATTTTCGTGGTGGCCCACTGTTGCTTTCTACCCAGCGGTAGGTTAAAAGCCCATCGTTTTTTAAACGGGTAAGTAAAGGGTAAAGTGTGCCTTCCAGTATTTGAAGGTTGGCAGCTTTCATTTTATCCACTATGTCACTGGGGTAAACCTCACCCTGGCGAATAATGGAAAGAATGCAAAACTCCAATACGCCTTTCCGCATCTGGCTTTGTGTGTTCTGAATGTCCATAATCCGGAGTTTTTTAGTATGTTCCACCCTTGACTGTTTTGGCAAGCAATGGAGGAACCTGTTATTAAATTTTGTTTCTCTTTTGTTTATCAGCTTTCTGTTCTTTGTGAATCTTCTGTTGTGTCACTCCCTTGTACGTTCTGATCTTTGAGCGGCTATTTATTTTGACAACACAAAGATGAGTAATATTTTAATACTATGCAATACAAAGTACCAAGTTTTTTAAAGTAATGTGCTGTCTCCGATAATAGGCTTAAACAAAAAATATTGATTATCAGTTACTTAAACAAAAAATAGGAAAATAAAACTCTTTTCAAAAATGATGAATGGCAAAATAGAGTGATAAATAAAATCAGCGGAAACCTGCTAAAAGTTGAAACAGACAATTATTGTATGCCGGTATGAAGTATTGTCGAGGCGTAATGAAAGGCATAAGACCTGTCTTCGCTTTGCTCAATAAAGTTTTGCAGCCGAAGAGTGCGACGCAAGTAAAGATGCGTAAGGAGATATTGCCCGGTCAATAATTATAAAAATTGCAATCCCGTTATTGCACAAAAAAAGCATTGCCTTTTTTGTGCAATGCCTTTATAAAATGAAAAACGCTTTTTATTCCAACGCAAGGTTTTTGCTTTGCTGCAAACCATTGTTATCGTAAAGCTTTAAGTAGTAATTTCCTTTGGCAACTTTAGGTAATAAAATATTCCATG
Source organism: Chitinophagaceae bacterium UBA4407 (assembly GCA_002390845.1). Classification (GTDB taxonomy): domain Bacteria; phylum Bacteroidota; class Bacteroidia; order Chitinophagales; family Chitinophagaceae; genus Limnovirga. The sequence goes on from DGQT01000053.1 coordinate 69,112, forward strand.
TGTTTAAACCAGCGCTGAGCGACTTATTGGTACTGTAAACTTTATCGCCGGTAGTATTATAAATCACAATCGTACAATTTCCAATTTTATCTGAGCGATATTCAACATTTAAGTTTCCTGCGGCTGGATTTGGATAAGCGTTCAAAATATTTGTTTCGGTTGAAACAGCATCGGTTGAAATATCGCTGGCAACAGCAGCACCTGTACTGGTAACACGATATATAATTCCATTAGAGAAGTTTGCTACAAACAATTCTTTATTCCTATCCTCGCCAAAGGATGAATACGAATAAGTGCTTCCTTTAAACAAATTTGTGCTAACCCAGTTGCCATTCTTTTTACTAACTGTTCTGAATGTTCCGCTGCAATAATCGCAATAAATATATTTACCTGCAAGTTGGGGGTACCTGCTGCCACGATATACAAAACCACCTGTAATGGAACAATCACCATTAGCGTGCGGGTACTCCACTATTGGGGATGTATAATTTGATTGCGGCTGGCAACCACTTGTATTGTATGCATGATTAGCCTCGTAACAACGCCAGCCATAATTTTTTCCTCCTGCATCATTAGCATTTTGCAGATCAATTTCTTCCCATGCATCCTGACCTACATCTCCAATCCACAGATCGCCGGTTTGTGCATCAAAACTAAAGCGCCATGGATTGCGCATACCCGATGCCCATATTTCTTTTCTGGCTGTTGCAGAATTTGCATAAGGGTTTGACGGCGGTATTCCATAAGTTTTTCCCGAGTGCACATCGATGCGCAATATTTTCCCCAGTAAGTTGGTTAAATCCTGTGCAGTATTATCAGGATTGCCAGCACCACCACCATCACCCATTGATATGTACAGGTAGCCATCAGAACCAAAACGCATGCAACCACCATTATGATTTTCGTATGGCTGCACAACACTGAGCAGAAATTTTTCGCCGGATGCATTCGCCTTGTTGGGATTACCGGAACTTACTTTAAATCTTGATATTTGTGTATTCGCACTTTTGTTAACATAGTCTACATAAAAATACCCGTTCGTAGCATAGTTGGGATCAAACGCTAAACCAAGCAGGCCCTGCTCTTCACCCGTTGTTGTAATGCGGTCACTGATATCGAGAAAAGGTGTTTTCATTTTTTTACCGGTTGAATCAGCGATCATTATTTTTCCATCTTTCTGAACAATAAACAACCTGCTGTCTTTACAATTCTGAATATCCAGCGGCAGATTATACCCGGAAGAAAAAGTAACTAACGATGCTGCAAGCTCTTGCGCTTTAGACATCAAGCTGAAGGTAAAAATGAAGCATATCGCTAAAAGTATAGATGTGTTTTTCATACGTGAATTGTTGAACTTTTTAAAAATTGAAATTGTTTTGCTTTATTTCTATACAGAACCGTTTGCACAAACCATGCCCGCCGTAAACATTTTATTTTACTTTTTGGAGTCAGGCATTAGAATATGAATAAGGCTTTTCTTGCCACGCTCGGTTCGAAGTTCCTCTTTCATGGCATCTATGAAAGGCGCGGCATTCCGAAAACTTTCGGAACCGACGATCCTGATAAATATCGGGAGGAACTCGGGGTCGCACACTTAAACGTTCTGAACTTTATTCAGCAATAGGCAACCAGACCTTGGCGAATAGAACAGATTGCATTCCCGAAAGCTGACTGCTGATGATTCAAGCCCATTCTGCTGCACAAGTGTGCGACGCAAGTAAAGCTTCATAGAAAAACTTATGCCGGGATAAAAAAAATGACTTTTGAATTGCAATTCCCTGTAGCATTTTTTATCATTCACCACCTGAAGGCCGGATAAATTGCCCTTTCTGTATACTTTTTCAGTAGTATTTATTTGGCTGCAATTCCATTATTATCTTATATTACAAAGCTTTTTTAAAACCAAAACTGCCGCTGTAAATCCCGAAAAACCAATCACAATCCACGGCTTTGTTTTTGAAAAAAATTGCTGAAATAATTTATAAATTAAATCTTTAAACTAAATGTTTATGAAAAAGAGTATTGTGTTGGCGTCAGTACTGCTGTTTGCCATAGTTGCTGCTAATGCACAAACTAAAAACCGTTGGAGCATAAGCAATGAAGCGGCACTTATACAGTTGAACAAAGATGTATTTATACACAATTACAAGCCGTCTGCCTTTAAAGTATTCAGGCTTGATGAAACTGCTCTCAGGAATGATCTTGCTGCTGCACCTTCGGTTGAAAAAGTTAGCGCAGCCAAATCGTCTTTTATCATTATTGTTCCCAATGCGGCAGGTAATTTTGAAAAATTTCGTGTTGCAGAAGCTTCTGTAATGGAGCCTGCATTGCAGGCGGCGTTTCCTGAGATCAGATCATACACAGGCCAGGGCATTGATGAGCCATCGTCAACCATCCGGTTTAGTATTACACCACTTGGCTTTAATGCGATGATACTTTCCTCAGTAAGGAAAACAATTTACATAAATTCTACTGAGCCTGGCAGCGGCAATTGTATAGTGTTTGACAGGGACAATCTATCTAAGCAAAAGGAAGTTTTCGACTGTAGCCTTGAGGCTGTTGTAAATTCAAACATACAAGGCAACAGTGGCATCGCACAAAAAAATGCAGATGACAGTAAACTGCGCACTTACAGGTTGGCACTTTGCGTTAATGGTGAATTTTCTGTTGCAGCTTTAAATGGTGCAGGCGGAACAGATGCACAAAAGAAAGCAATTGTTCTCGCTGTACTTACAACTGACCTTACCAGAGCTAACGGAATTTATGAAAGGGATTTTGGGGTTCACTTGAATTTCATTGCAAATGAAACCTCACTTATCTATTTGGTTGCTTCTACAGATCCCTTTACCAATTCGGGTAGCTGGAACACTCAAACACAAACTACTTGCGACAATGTGATTGGTAATTCCAACTATGATATTGGCCACCTGATTGTAAAGGTTGCTAACAGTAGCGGCAATAATGGCAATGCGGGGTGTATCGGTTGTGTTTGTAAAACAGGTTCAAAAGGAAGTGGTTTTAGTGCTCATACAGACGTACAGGGAGACCCGCTCGTTGTTGATTACTGGACGCATGAAATGGGCCACCAGTTTGGCGCTAACCATACTTTTACATTTAGCAATGAGAACACTGCTGTACAAGTAGAACCGGGTAGTGGTAGTACCATTATGGGTTATGCAGGTATTACCGGTGCAACTGATATTCAGGCGCATAGTGATGATTATTTTCAGGCATTCAGTATAAGTCAAATTACAGATTATATAAAAACAGGAAGCGGTGCAGGATGCGCAGTTGTTACTAACACAGGCGATGCTACACCAACTGCAGATGCGGGAATAGATTATACTGTTCCAAAATCTACACCTTTTGTTTTAACAGGCAGCGGCAGTGATGCAGATGCAGGTGATGTATTGAGCTATTGCTGGGAGCAGATCGATGATTATGTTACAGGCAGTAATACCTACCCATCAACGGCAGCAACAACAGGCCCGGTATTTCGCTCTTTTAGTCCTAATAGCGGTGTAACCAGAACCTTACCCGGAATAAGTTCTGTTTTGGCAGGTACCAATAACAATAAATGGGAAGCATTACCTGCCGTTGCACGTAACCTTAATTTCAGGTTCACTGTTCGCGATAATCACGCAGGTGGCGGCAATAACAACAGCGATGATATGATTGTAACCGTTAGTTCAACCACCGGGCCTTTTTTAGTAACGCAACCAAACACTCAAACTACATGGGCGCCAGGTTCGCAGCAAACGGTTACCTGGAGTGTAAACGGAACAAACGCCGCACCCATTAACTGCGCCAATGTAAAGATCTCATTATCCACTGACGGAGGCGTTACTTTCCCCACAATACTTGCGGCAAGCACGGCCAATGATGGCAGTGAGTTGGTAACTATGCCCAACACAACAAGTACACAGGCCCGGGTAAAAATTGAAGCCATCGGCAATATTTTCTTCGATATATCGGACTTTGATTTTGTTATTGACATACCAGCACCCTGCGACATACCAGCAGACCTTACTGCAATAAATGTTACGGCCGGTTCCGCCACTTTATTATGGACAGGCGTTGGGGCAGCATTGTCTTATGATGTTGATTATAAACCCGCATCATCCGGTATATGGATCAATGCTGCTACAGGTTCACCTTCAACATCCGTAGATTTAAGCGGGCTTACAGGTTCAACCTTATACGATTGCAGGGTGAGATCAAATTGTACCGGGGGGAGCAGCGCCTATGCCAACGCACAGTTCACCACATCGGGTGGTGGCCTGTGCCCGGGCAACTATGATCTTGGAAATAATAACAACCTGGCCAATGCAGTGCAAATTCCCATCAATACCAATATTACAGGATTGATAAACACCACTACGGATAAGGATTATTACAAATTCACTTTGGCCAATGCAGGTAATATTACCATTACACTTACCAACCTGCCTGCTGATTATGATCTTAATTTATTGAACAGTTCAAATGTAGTTTTGAAAAAATCAAAATTAAGAGGCACGGCAAGCGAAACCATTACATACAGCGCACCCGCAGGTACATTGTACATTAAAATTAATGGCTTTAGTGGTGCCAATAATATATCACTGTGCTATACGCTGAATGTCTCAGCACCGAACGGCATAATTGTTACAGCTCAATCTGAAGATGCCCTTAAAGCGCAAACTGGTATTAAAATATATCCAAACCCTGCAAAGGATATTGTTTATGTGAATCTTGATAAAGAAACAAAAAATTCAGTGCTGCGTATATACGATCTGTATGGCAGGGCTGTAATTACAAAAAATATAAATGATGTAAAAACAGGAGTGAATATTAACCAATTACCCGGGGGTTTATATATTGTAAAAGTGTACGCTGGCAATGGCGAATTACTTTATAATACAAAATTCATGAAGCAGTAATTACTGCACCAGTTCAATAAAAAAAGACCGTTGCTTAAAGCACGGTTTTTTTTATAATGGGCCAGGCATTTGTTTTTCATGGCATCGGTTCTTGCGTCGCACACTGGTACTGTTGGATCATGCAGGAACAATGGTTTAATTTTAGAATGCCTTCATAGAAAAGCAGCAGGAGTTTTTTAAATAGCAACCGGAATAAACTATGGAACTGTACACAAAAGTTCCATAGCTGAATCTACATTAGTACAAAAGCTAAATCAAGGCGCAGGAAAGAAAAGTGCTGAAATCGACGAAGGAGATTCGCGAAGGCAAATAAAAAAATATATAGCCACTGAGCAATTCTTTTCTTCCCTGACTTTTTTTGTTACTAATTGTCTGAACCATGATTTGGAGGAGATTTAAAGGATTATGAGGATGCAAAGAAAGCTTTTCAAAGTATTGCGTTGTACGAAACCTGAAACAGTACAATGAAGTTCCATAGCTCAATTCACAGTAGTACAAAAGCTCAATCAAGGCGAAAGAAAGAAAAGTGTTGTATATCTTTTCTTTCTTGACTTTTTCTTGTTACTTCTTTTGTGTCAAGACAAAAGAAGTAAATAAGAAGTTACATTTATAAAAACTTTCCTGCCAAATGAAAAAGCTTCTTATTATACTCTCCATATTAACTGCCACACTCGCATTCGCACAAACAAAAGAACGTTTGCAAACCGCAAACGAAATGGAAAACTCCATTCAGCATGAAATGCTCAACAAATGGTACCCGCAATGCATGGATACATTGTATGGTGGTTTTCTAACTACATACACTTACGACTTCAAACCAACAGGAGATCAAAATAAATTCATTGTAACACAAGCACGACACACATGGTCAACAGCAAAAGCAGCCATGCGATACCCCGATGTTGCTTACTATAAAACCTGCGCAGCAAATGGTTACAAATTTTTGCATGATGTAATGTGGGACAAAACCTATGGCGGCTTCTACACCATGGTCGAAAGAAAAGGAAACGTTATTGATTCTACCAAGAATGCTTATGGCAATGCATTTGGCATTTATGCTGTGGCAGCATATTGTAAGCTCACCAACGATCCTGATGCTATTTATTTTGCGCAACAGGCTTTCATGTGGTTAGAGAAACACAGCCACGACCCTGTGTACAAAGGTTATTATCAACACATGCAACGTGATGGTACACCCATACAAAGAACTGTATTAACACCAACCACTGCAGAAACAGGATACAAAGACCAGAACAGTTCCATTCATTTGCTTGAAGCATTTACAGAACTCTATTCAGTGTGGCAGAGTGCCATTGTGCGGGAACGTTTATACGAAATACTCCTGCTCATCCGCGATACCATGATCGGCAATAAAGGTTACCTCACGCTTTTCTTTCAACCCGACTGGACGCCTGTTTCTTACCGCGATTCATCTGATGCATCCATCAAGGCGCACCAGGGTCTTGATCATGTTTCTTTTGGTCATAATGTGGAAACAAGTTATCTCCTGCTCGAAGCTTCGCATGCATTGGGCATACCAAACGATGCGACCACTTTGCGCATTGCAAAACAAATGACAGATCATGCATTACAAAACGCGTGGGATGCAAAGCTTGGCGGCTTTTATGATGCGGGATATTATTTCAAAAACAAACCCGGTCTCACCATTGTAAACAAAGAAAAAAACTGGTGGAGCCAGGCAGAAGAAATGAATTCATTGCTGCTCATGAGCCAGTTTTTTCCCAACGATCCCATGCAGTATTACAACAAGTTTCAACAGCAGTGGAAGTACATACAAACCTATATCATAGACCACACTTACGGCGACTGGTATGCAAATGGCACCGACATAGACCCGCAAATAAAAACTTCACTCAAAGGACAAATATGGAAAGGCAACTACCACCAGTTCCGCGCTATGATGAATTGTGTGGATAGGTTAAAAGGAGAAGAATGAGTTCTGAGCGTAGCCGAAGAATTATGTTACCGGCTGTTGTATTTCATGGCCTCGACTGTTGTGTCACTCACTTGTACGGTTGGAATAGGGATGAGCTTTTACCGGAGCAAAGATCTTAGCGAAGGTGTTGCGTGGAGACACGGCAGAAGAAAAGTAAAAACTGAGACAAGTTGACAATCTGAGAAGCAGTTAATCACACACCTGTTCAAGAGTGTTCAACTGCCGGTTGACATGCGGCCACAGTTGACTTTTAGGCGAATTAGAGTCAATAATTTTTCTAGCGGAACGTACATAGCCACAAGCACTTCCCCGCTCATTGAGAGAGATATAAGATTCCGCAAGATTTATTTTTACTCTCACAAAAGTAAAGGCGTGATGTTCTACAAATTCTCTGGTGGCATTATCGAGGATATTATGAGCCTGCAATAAATTTACAATCGCCTCCGAAAAATTTCCTAGATTATTGAAACATGCTCCTATTGAAATCAGTTTGTCAATTTTATCAACTGTAATTCTGACATCGTTCCTGGTTAATGAATTTAAAATTTCAAGGGAGTTCTTATGAAATTCGATAGCGACCGTAAAGTCATGTTGCTTGTAATGTAAAAACCCTAAATTAGAGATTGACTGGGCGACCTCAATCATGTAAATCTCTGGTTCAGCTTCAGATAATTTTTTTCTTAAGTCCAATGCTTTTTTTATATAAGTTTCACCATCATGAAATTTCGAAAGGTATATTAATACTACACCCAACGTGTTTAAACAATTGGTATAATTTTGATATATGATGTGTGGATATTTCTCTAACAGTTTTTCTTTAAGTTCGATTGCATTTTTTAAAATCTTTTCAGCTCTCGTATACTCCCCTTTTCTATTAAGCATATTTCCATAATCCGAAAGTGCATTTCCATAATTAACTAAAGCTGTAAAATCAGGTTTTGCTATTTCCTGGTAAACATTGAAGGCTTTATTAAAGTATTTCTCTGATTGTACAAAGTCACGTTGCCTAGAATAAAAAATAGCTATTGATAGATAAGTCATTAATTTTTGAAGGTTGATGTTATGTTTATGATTCGCTTCAAGATTTGTTAATGCCTTTAGTTGGTCATCTACATACGTTGTGCTTATTCCAAGTTTGACACTGGTATCGAGAATTCTTGTGGCAAGGCTATAAATTTGAATTTCCTGATCTTTTTCATTTGGATCTTTGTATTTTTTTTGAGTTTCAAACGATTTTTTATAAAACTGCAGCGCCCTTGCGTAATCCTTCATGCCTTCATAGACATCTCCTAAATTTAAAAAAAGTAAGCAAATCTCATTTGGAAGTAGCTGAGCTTTTCTTTTCTCGACATAATGAAAATATTTCTTTGCAAGACTGAATTTCCTATGAGTTAAAAGAAATATTCCATAAACACTATTATTCCCAATGTAACTGTAACTTTCTAATGACTTTTCAAAAAAGGAACAGGCATTTTCGAAAAATTGATTTTCATTGAACCGAGTAGCTATTATTTGGGCCTTTATTAAATATTCATTTGCATTATCAAATAATTTTTTTTTCAGATCATCCTTTTGTGTTTTGATGCTTTCCTTTTGTTTTAAGAGCAATTCCTGATTTCTTGAAAGATACTCAGTTGACAAAATTTCGTCAGCCTGTTTTAAGTTTCCCGTTTCAAATAATTTTTTGGCAGTGTTCAGGCGAGGCGTATCAATTGATATATTTTTTAAAGTTTCTGCAACTTTTAAGATTTCTCTTTCCAATATTTTTTTGTCAGTTTCGATTTTGTCAATTTTTTGTGCCAGTTCAATTCTTCGGTTCACATCATCAGCAGGTATTAAATCATATAATTCAGTAATTTCTACAAGCCTTTCTTGTAGAATGAAATAATCAGAAAAATTATAAAGATTGAGACGAGTTGTCTTCATGGTTTTAAAATCATCGTCATATAATCGAAAAAGCTGATCATCAAAGTGAAGCAATAAACCCTCGACAGTTTTGTATGGTATTTGAAAATACTCCAATGAATTTAATTTGGAAATAAAGTCGGTAGCGCTTTTTTGAAGAATAAGGGAAGGATCCGAAATTTTTTGATAGACAAAAATAAAAGGTTTTTTATTATCCTTGAAAGCACCAAACGCCTGCTCAAATTCTTCTTCTGTGAACTTTCCAACCTTTGAATAGAATATTAATACGAAAATGTCTGCTTGTTTTAAGACCACATTATATCCATCTTGAGATCGCGTTTCTGACACAGCTTCCAGAAAATCACCACAATGAAATAGAGAAAGATTTACATCTCTGGAAGCCCATTTTTTATTAGTTCTGGCTATTCTTATCTCGAACGCATTCCTGTCTTCCACAAGCTCAAATGAGCCAGCAAAAAAAATTTGAATATTCATATTAAAAGGTTACTTAACGGATTGAATAAATTAAAAATAGTTCTTATTTTTTACTCCCCTACAGCGACATTCAGATTTCCATAGTTAATGGTAGTTTTCTCCCCGCTGTTCCAGGTCTTCCGAAGGTCGACCTGGAACTTAAGATAAAAGCCTTTCTGTGAAAGGAGTTGTAAGTAATAAATATCATCTATCACCCCTTTTCCAATTTCCTAAGTTGAAAGCTTTCTGTTATTTTTTGTCTTCCATAATTACTGTGTTTAAAGTTATTAATTTTCTCTTTTGACACAGTTTATTGAATAGACCCGAAGCAACTCCTTACAAAGAGAAAGTTAACCGCTGCCGTTAGTATGCTCTCCACTGCACAGAGAAAGTTGTTTACTGCCCGAACGAAGTTTACACCCGCACGCAGGAAGTTACCCGCTGCGTTTAGAAAATTAGCCGCTGCACAGAGAAAGTTGCTTACTGCTCGAACGAAGTTTACATCCGCACGAAGAAAGTTACCCGCTGCACTTAGAAAATTAGCCGCTGCCGTTAGTATGCTCTCCGCTGCACAGAGAAAGTTACTTACTGCTCGAACGAAGTTTACACCTGCACGGAGGAAGTTGCCCGCTGCGGCGAGAAAGTTCCCCACTGCGGAAAAAATATTCCTGCCGCTGTTGGTGTCCGCACAGCGCTTACGATGGCATCCCCGCCAACGGTAAACGAAATGTACATCCTCTAACAGATATATCCGCTTCGATGCTACGCTATGGTAAAAGCTCATTCATGATCCAACCGTACAAGTGAGTGACACAACGAAGTATCATAGCAGTATAAAAGTTGGAATCAAAAATATCTTACATTTTATTTATTTTTATAATGGTCAATACTAAATGAAATAAGAGTAAAGAGAAAATTGCTGTATTATGTTTACCACCGATACTGCACAGTCATGGAAGCCCTGGGAAAAAATTGTTTTCAGGTTTCTTTTCTTGTTTCTTGGATTTTACCTGCTGAATTATGAACTGGTTTTTATATCCTTCGACTTTAATTTTTTTGATGTCCTTTCAAAAATTTACGGGTCGGTTGCGCAACCTTTATACTGGTTAGATACACATTTTTACCACACCGGTTACGATCCCAAATTTCATCAAGCCGTACCCGGCGATAATCATTTTGGAGTGGTGTTCTATTTTACTGTTATTATTATATGCACATTATCGGTAATAGTATGGAGTGTTATTGACCGGCACAAGACCGAATATAATAAACTTAATTATTGGTTCAGGCTCTATGTACGCTACATGGTAGCTTTAATAATGTTTGGATATGGAATTGATAAATTAATTCCTGTACAAATGAGTTATCCCGGTGTAACAGAGCTTTTAACACCGATAGGCGATCAGGGTCTTTTTAGTACTGTGTGGAATTTTATCGGGGCGTCGCCGGGGTACGAAATATTTACAGGCATCTGTGAAGTCATCGGAAGTTTACTGTTAATATTCCGGCGTACGTATGTGTTTGGCAGTTTATTTATGTGTACCATTTTATGTAATGTGGTAGCCCTGAATATTTTTTATAATATACCGGTAAAACTTTATTCTTCTCTTTTACTTGTTTGTGTTTTATTACTGCTGCTGCCCTATGCATATAAATTGATACAATTCTTTTTTTACGGTCGTTCAGTATCGCTTGCAGAAAAGTATTATAAGTTTGAACGAAGCTGGAAAAAATATCTTGTTATTATATTAGGTATCGGCATTCCTGTCGCAGGTGTTCTTAATGATCTTTCTCATGTAAACAAAAGATACCAGGAAAACCAGGTGAATTCAAAACGTCAGAAATTATATGATGTTACTTATTTTGTAACCAGTGATACTTTACCGCCTCTTTTAACAGATACTTTACGCTGGAAAAGATTCGCTTTAGCCTATAAAAATTCTGCCGTTATTTATAGCATGCAGGATAAAGCTGATTATTACGATTGTGATATAGATACGGTAAAACACACTTATACATTGCACAATGATGTTGACACATCAACATGGAATATCTTTCACTATTCAAATCCGCAAAAGAATGTTTTACAACTTTCAGGCACATGGAAAGGTAGTGATGTAAATATTTTAATGAATGAAGTTTCTATAGACAGTATGACCCTGAATAAAGAAAAATTGATATTTCTGCAGGATTAAAAAAGGAACAGAGTGGGTTCTGACCGTAGTCGAAGAATTATGTTACCAGCTTTTGTATTTCATGGCATCGGTTGTTGTGTCACTCACTTGTACGTTCGGAAATTTATGCAGCAAACTCCGACGCAACCAGTGTCGCATACACAAAAACTTTTAAGAATTTTCCTCTTGCTTTCCAATAAAGTTTTGATTATTTTTCCATAAACAATTTACAATGATCACCGTAAACCCTAATGTAAACCGCGGGGTTATCATCGCCGGAATAGTGATCGCATTTATCATCCAGATCATTTTTTTAATCCTGCCTTCCTTATTCTATACTTCGCCAAAATCTTCCGGCATAGAAAGTATGTTTGTGTTTTCCAGGATGTTACTCTGGCTTTCATTATTAGTTATGAATTTATATTCTGTTAAGGTTGAAAAGCAATCTTTTTTCCTTAAAGAAGAAAAAAAATATTCATTTGGCTTTTATATTTTATCGATTGTGTTGCTCATTGTTATCTCGTTAATAATGTCAGCGATAGTAGGAATTACACTGAAAATTACCGGGTTATCTAGTGAAAAAAGTCAAAGTATGACCAGGATGATTCATGTTTTCAGTGAAAGAAAATGGTTAATCTATTTCGCTGTGTTTACTGCCGGTATTATGGAAGAATTAATGTTCAGGGTCTACCTGCTATCAAGACTGGAACTGATTTTTAAAAACAAATACCTGCCTGTTATAATTTCATCTGTTCTTTTTGGATTGATTCATTTTGGATATGGTACTGTTCAGAATATTGTTTTACCAATATTTATGGGAGTTCTGTTTTCATTGTATTATATCCGTTACAGAAATATAAAAGTGCTGATCATTACTCATTTCCTGTGGGACCTTATTTTAGTATCGGCATCAGTTTACTATTATTCCCAAAAGCAGTAAAACTAATTATACCTCTACGATAAAATCTATCGCTGCTAAATCCCTTTCTCTAACATCTAGTGGTGCCCGAAAGGATCTGTAATATTTCCCTCGCGGTAATCATAATCGTAATCCTGTAAGGGGTTGGTTTCTGCAGCACCTGCTGCAACTGCTTTTCTACAACCGAATGTGGGTCGTCAACAAATAACCCGGGTATAACAGTGGTGCCGCCCGGCGTTTTTGGGCTCATTTGTTCCTCTCTTGAAACTTCTTCATGCATGTGAAATAGTGCATCTTCTATGGTCATCTCTGCAACATGTACACTGCCATCATCGTTGCTCCAATGCGTAATTTGTACTGCTGTTGGCGTCTGCACCTGGCTTCCTTTGGCTTCGCCGCTAACGGTAATCGAAATACATATACCCGCTTCAATCTACGCTATAGTAAAAGCTCCATATATAATACAACCGTACAAGTGAGTGACACAACGATGCTTCATAGTAGTACAAAAGCCTGCCCAAAAAATAATTTTTTAGCTAAAAGATGTGTTTAAAGCCTTGTTTTGAGGTTACCTGCTTTTGCATTTTATGGTATGCCTGTTGTGTAACCAACCCGAACTGTATAGTACAGGTTATACTTCATGAAAATGATTAATTTAAAATTTATAAAATATTAATATCTTTAAGAATGGCTTCTAAACACCTTCGTTTATGACACCTTTTAGCGATGCTCAGCATTTTTATGATTCTGCATTAAATTATTTCAATGAACAAAAATATCAGGAAGCAGAAAAAGAAATAAAACAAGCATTATCTATTGATAGTACCAGCAAAGATTTTAATATTCTTTATGCTCAAATTCTAACTTCCTTAAGAAACTGGGAAGAAGCAGAAATAAAATTAATTGCTGCCAAAATACCTGAAAGTGACCTTGTAAATTTTTACAATTCATGGGGTAATGATCTTTTTACTGTTAACAAAGACTATGCAGGTGCTGAAGTGAAATACAGGAAAGCGATTGAATACAATCCTGATTCATTTATTAATTACCGAAATCTTGGGCTTGCATTAAGCCAGCAAAAGAAATCTGAAGAGGCAATGAATGCTTTTAAAAAATCAATAGAAATTTCTGAAAAGCTGAATGAGAAATATGGCGATGCTTATGAATCGTTGAGTATTGAATTGGGGAAGAATGGCAAATGGGATGAAGCTGAACAGCAAATACTTGGTAGTAATGCGCCAAATAAGAACATTTCTTCTTTTTACAATACATGGGGTAATGATCTTTTTAATGTTAGCAAAGATTATGTGGCTGCTGGTGTGAAATACGGGAAAGCGATAGAATACAATCCTGATTCGTTTATTGACTACAGAAATCTTGGGTTGGCATTAAGCCAGCAAAAGAAACCTGCAGAGGCAATGGATGCTTTTAAAAAAGCAATAGAAATTTCTGAAAAGCTGAATGAGAAATATGGCGATGCTTATGAATCGTTGAGTATTGAATTGGGTAAGAATGGCAAATGGGAAGAAGCTGAACAGCGAATACTTGGCAGCAACCCGCTAAATAAAAGCCTGGCTTCTTTTTATAATTCATGGGGCAATGATCTTTTTAATGTTAGTAAAGATTATGTGGCTGCTGAAGTGAAATACGGGAAAGCGATTGAATACAATCCTTATTCATTTATTAATTACCGAAATCTTGGGCTTGCATTAAGCCAGCAAAAGAAATCTGAAGAGGCAATGGATGCTTTTAAAAAATCAATAGAAATTTCTGAAAAGCTGAATGAGAAATATGGCGATGCTTATGAATCGTTGAGTATTGAATTGGGTAAGAATGGCAAATGGCAAGAAGCTGAACAGCAAATACTTGGTAGTAACCCGCTAAATAAAAGCCTTTCTTCTTTTTACAACACATGGGGCAATGATCTTTTTACTGTTAACAAAGACTATGCAGGTGCTGAAGTGAAATACAGGAAAGCGATTGAATACAATCCTGATTCGTTTATTGATTACAGAAATCTCGGGTTGGCATTAAGCCAGCAAAAGAAACCTGCAGATGCAATAGAGAATTTTCGTCTTGCAGCAGACATATACCGAAAGGTTGTAAAAAGCAGCAATACTAAACTTGATAACCAGGATGAATATCTTGATGCACTTAATGATTGGGGTTTGATTTTGCTTGAGCAAAACAAGTTGGATGAGGCTAAACAAAAGTTTGAAGAATGTATTTTGGCCAATCCAAAATATGTTTTCGCATATGAAAATCTAGGATTTATTGCACACAAAGAAAAGAAATATGATGAAGCGATTACTTATTTAAATCAAAGCTTACAAATAACTCCGAATTCTACCTGGGCATTATTTAAGAAAGGCTTAATCTATGGGGAAAAAAAGCAGTACGAAAATGCTATTGCTAACTATGAAAAGGTATTGGAGATTGATGATTCAGATGCTTTTGCGCAACATAACATTGCAAACATATACTGGAGTCTTGGCTTATACGACAAGGGACGTGAGAAATGGGGCGATACCGTTAGGCTATACAAAAAATGGGTGTTTCAGAAACGAAATATTGAGGCCGACCAAAATTTTTATTTTTATTATGGCGGAATATTAAATGAAAATTTTGGTTTAACCGAAGCTGCAAAATCGATATACAAAATTGGCCTGGAAGCAGATCGGGAAAACTATAATATTTTGATTGCACTTGGAAATTTATGTAAGAAAATGTCAGAAGAAGATGAAGGTAATAAAGCTGAGCTACTCTGGCAATCGAGAGAATACTTTATTAGAGCAAGAACAGTTATTGAAAAGAAAATTCTTAAAGAAGAGAATACGGAAGTAAGTTTATTAAGAGACTTAACCCAATTGCTTTTAGATACAAACGATTTTCGATTTGCTACAATTTTTCTTTATAATGAGAAAGACAAGACCCTTCCCCTCAAAAAAAAGTTTCCGGAATTGCTTGCGTTACTGGAAGAAAAGGACCCGGATTCTGCTTCAATAAAAGCATTAATAGGCGTGTACTATAGTCGTATAGAAGATTACAAAAAGGCAACAGAATATTTTAAACAATCATTAAATTATAATGAAGATGATTTTAGTATCTGGAGTAATCTTGCAGAAACTTATTTAAACCAGGATCTTTTTGAAAATGCTTATAAAGAATATAGCAAAATTTTGCGCAAGGTACCCTGCCACATTGAATCACTTATCGGGTTAGGCGAATGCTGTATTCGCTTTGGTGAAAAAGGTGATAGTGATTTTTATGAATTAGCCATTAAACATTTTAATAAAGCTTTAGATCTGTCAAGAACAGGCGAAGGATCTAAATTTTTACACAATAAAGAAAAAGCAGCCGTATTATATTCACGCGGATTTTCTTTAATTCAGATTTATGAAGGCACAAAAAACAACTCAAATATTCTTTTGCAAAAAGCTTTATTTGACTTTAAAGAATCATACAATCTGGACAAAGACAAATATAAATCTAAGATAGCTTATGATAAAGTGAAACAGCGGCTGTCGTTGTTGTCAACACATCGAATTACAGAAAAATTTGGCCCGGGTTTTATTTTTTTACTTTCATTATTTGTGTTCATTTGTATTCAAATTTTATTCTTGAAATCTTTTTTCTTTAAAGAAAGAATTATTGATCTTGGTTCGTATTCTCTTTTCACTTTTGGTACTTTGGTTTTTATGATTGCAGCCTTGTATCTACCCAATGTGTTGAAATTAAAAGTGGCAGGTATCGAGTTGGAAAAGAGTTCAATTGATTTGATTTCAATTAGTGGAAATCTTGGTATTAGTCGTGATACAGGATCATCCTCTTCTATTTCTTCATAATAAAAACAAGAAAATTATATTTTCCCGATGCAGCATACTATTCCCTGCACTCCATCGATCCAAAAGCATGATGCATCGCACTTCGCTCTTTGCTGCGCAGAGCTTCGGCAAATGAAGTGTGCGACGCAACAAATGCTCAATTAATAATCTGTAGCCGGGTTCAAAAAATTCTTCTTTATAAGCAATCTGTTTTTACTTTTGATTGAAACCTTTGTACATGCGTGCCATAGAACTCAATTCATTTTTTTTGTTTGTTCTTGCTTTGCTTTTGTCTGCTTTTTACATGAACGATGGCAAACCTAAAGCGGTGCTTGTGGAGAGCGAAAAGTTTTATTTCAACTCTTTTGTGGATTGCAATATGGCAGAAGCATGGATTGGAGATACGTTTCGCATTTTTCCCGGCAAGTATGGTGAAGACCCGTTATGGGGCGATGCGCATGATTTAAAATTTGCAGATGGCACTAATGCAGATGAAACATTTTTGAATAAACCTGCTGCATTTAGGGAACCTGCGATGCCACCCAATGTAAAACCCACAGAGGATGGATTACATGGCGCTGTGTGGTTTGAAACAGTGTACCAGGATAAAAAAGATGCAACGGGCAAAACATTGTACGCAGTTTATCACAACGAAAATTATCCGGCAACATTTCCTTACAATGCTGCTACCGGCAAAGGTTATATCTACAAAGACTGGCCGCAGGGTTTAACCGGCGAAAAAACACCTGCTGCTGTTTGCAGAATTGGCATTATGAAATCTGAAGACGGTGGCAGAAGCTGGAGCAACAAAGGAATTTTTATTGAAGACAACCAGCCACGGATGATATTAAAACCACACAACACTTCTGTAACTTTTGCAGGCGGTGTTGGCGATCCATCGGCTGTTGCGCAAGGCGGTTATTTGTATTTGTTTTATGGCGAGTATGGTTATCCTGAAAAATATGATGCTGCAAATTATAACGCGCAAACAGAATGGAGCGGGCAATGCATAAGCGTTGCACGCATTGCAATTAGTGATCTTAATAATCCTGCGGGCAAGGCAAAAAGATGGGATGGCAAAGCATTTACCATTCCTTATGATGGAACAGGAAAACCCATTGCAGCCATACAAATTCCATTAAGTGAAGGCGGCGGGCCAGCATCTTCACCCACATCAAAATTTTACTGGGGGCCATCTGTTAGCTGGAATAATTATTTGCAATGCTGGGTAATGCTGATGGCAAAATCAGAAGGTACATCGTGGAAGGGGAACAGCATTTATATTTCGTTCAACAAGCATGCAGATCTTTCTGCAGGCAGTAATGCGCAGGACTGGAGCAAGCCGGAATTGCTGTTGCAAAAACCGGGACATATTATCTGGTATCCTTCTTTGCAGCCAACAAATTCTGCAAAAGATATTCATGAAAAAAATACCTGTTTGCAATTGGGCGCTGAAGCAAGATTGTTTTACAAAGATCAGTACAACGATACCAGTGTGTATATCAGTGCATATAAAATAAAATTTGAGTATTAGTTTTTTTTAACGGGCTGCAAATAAATATTTAGCTGTTGTTGTGTCACTCACTTGTACGTTCTGAACGATATTGATCAATACCCTGATAGCGAAAGTAAAAAATGTAAAGCTTTGTGTGCCGCTGTTTGCAGCTTGCTAACCAAAGAACCAACCGTACAAGTGAGTGACACAACGATGTATAATGCTTATTCAAAAGCCCACACAAAAATTAATTAATTGTTGTGTAAGTTCATGCCGGGTAATATGCCGCACATGCGTAAATAAACAACCATCTGCCCGTAGTGATCGTTGGAATGAGTAAGCGCATAGAATACAAGATCGAGCCTTGCTAATTTGCCTCCGCGAAAATCAAGCATGTCCATGGCGTTATCAGCAGTTAAGTTTGCGATTGCTTTGTGACCTTCAGCAAATGAGCCTTTGAGATAGTTGAGTATATCATCTTTCGATTTGATATCGGCAGGGCCATTAACATCAACAATTCCGGCAGGAAGCGGATCGCCGATAATGGCGCTCCACATATCGTAGTTGTCGGTGGCAAGATGTTTTATTTGCCCTGCAAATGTTCGTACATCTTTGAATGCACTGCCTTGAATATTGAGACTTTCTGGTGTAAAATAATATTTGTCTTCGGGCATTGCTTCCGCTGCACTTACAATATGATCTTCAATATAAGTTAGCTGTCTTTCAACTGCGGATGTTAAAGACATGGATGCTTTTTGCAAGCTATCATTGGTTGCATTTTTTTCTTTTTGATCATTGTTTTCAACAGGCTTAACGGGAATAACACGGGCTTGTATAGTAACAAACACAATGCAAACGAGTATCACAACAGGAAGTAAGCCTTTAATATTTTTCATGACTTTGTTTTTATGTTTTAAGTAATTTTTTTAGTTGATGTTTCGCTTCTTTACCTATGAGGAACGCTGTAAATTAATTACTTTTTTCTTGCTCAATAAAGAACCAATCGTACAAGTGAGTGACACAAGGGACGATGCCATGAAATACCGAAGCCGGATTCATAAAAAATAATACACTGCATTATAATGTGTTATTCATTTTCATAGAGGCGTAAACGGTTATTGAGTTGAATGATCTGTTGCTGCATTTCATGCATGCGTTGCAGTAAATAAGTAATGGTTTCTATGCCTTCAATATTAATATCCATCTCAGTATTCAGGCGCACCATTTTTTCAAGCGTTTGCAGTTGAGCTTCGGGCAGGTATATTTCATGCTCTGTGTGTATGATCTCAATAAGACCGGCATCCTGCAGGGAATACACAAATGATTGCTCTACGTGGTAGTGTGTGCAAAATTGCTGCAATGGTATCATTTCTTGTGTTTGCATATAATGGGTTATTGAAGTTTTGATAATTCGGTGAACAGTTCTTTTTGTTTTTCGGTAAGCTGCGTTGGCAGTTTTATTTCGTAGGTTACGTAGAGGTCGCCGCTTTCCCCTTCTTTCTTATAAACAGGAACGCCTTTGCCCTTCAGTTTTATTTTAGTACCGTTCTGTGTTTCGGGATTTACCTTCAGTTTTACTTTGCCGGTTAGTGTCTCTAAAATCGTTTCGCCGCCAAGCAATGCGGTGTAAAGATCAATAGTAACGGTAGTGTAAAGATCATTTGCCAATCGTTTAAAAACAGGATGCGCGGCAACAGTAAAAGTAATATACAGATCTCCTGTAGGGCCATTGTTTACACCGGGTGCGCCATAACCTTTAAGGCGTATTACCTGGCCATTCTCAACACCCGCCGGAATGGTGATGCGGATATTTTTTCCATTGATGGTAAAGGTTTGCGGGTGCGAAGTTAGTATATCTGCAAGCGAAAGTTTTAGTTCGGCATTATAATCCTGTCCGCGAAATTTTGTTTGGCTGCTGCGGCCCGATGCGCCAAACATCGATTCAAAGAAACTGGAGAAATCGTTGTCTGTATCGCCTTGAAATTGTTGGTCATAACCCGGTTGGTTTGCACGTTGCGATTTTTGTTGTTCAAACTGTTCGGCATGCTGCCAGTCTTTACCATACTGGTCGTATTTTTTTCGTTTTTCAGGATCGCTCAATACTTCATTGGCTTCATTTACCTGCTGAAATTTTTTGTTGGCTTCCTTGTCGTTCGGGTTAAGGTCTGGATGCAGTTTGCGGGCTAATTTTCGGTAGGCTTTTTTTATGTCATCTGCTGTTGCATTTTTCTCTATGCCAAGTATCTTATAATAATCTATGAATTCCATAAGGCTACACTTTAATTGTATAAAGTTAACGCTGATTATTTTTCAAGGAATAAATAAATAATTTTTATCGCACAAGGGCAGCACAGGCAATCCTTGCAGGTTATATTCCGGTGCGTGGGCAGCAGTAATTTTTGGTTGCCGGCTTTTATCTTTCATGGCATCTTCGTTGTGTCACTCACTTTATCTGCAGAAGCAATATTGAGCAAAGCAAAATATAACAGAGAAAGAATTGTACCTTCAGAATACGAGGCAGCAAATTGCTTTTGTTGCCGTTGTTCCGGCTCGCCTGCCGGGCGCCTGTAACTAAACATTAAAACCTTTCTGGTAAAGGAGTTGTTGGTAATAATTACCCGGTTGATTTAAGAATCTGTTTGAGTTAATTGTAAAGTGATTATTACGCTGCCAGTGCTGCCATAAAAAACTTAAAGCACAAGTGAGTGACACAACCAAAGTTCAATAGCACCACAACAGCCTGTACAAAAAACATATGACTTATTAAAGCCTCCACAGATTTTGTGATTAATTTCAAAAGCCTTTTTGCCACTCATCAATGTTTACTGTAAGTACAAGCTTAGTGCTCTAGATTTACTTTATAAATAAATACTTACATGTTAAAGAAAACAGGTTTAATACAGCAGGCATTTACATTTAAACATCCTTTTTACATTATTTTGGGTGGCATTATTATTATTTATGGCGGTTACTTATTTGGAGCGAAACTTTATGAACTACTTCATTAAGCATGCTATCTTAAACTTTAAATCTGGTTAATTACAACAAAACCCTTAGAGCAATAACTATTCCGAATGCACGGTGCTTCTCTCCACGCAACGGAATACAAAATGTATCTTCATAAAACAGGTTTACATAACCCTGTAATAAAATGAAAGCAGTCATTCGTACACAATACGGTTCTCCGCAAGTGCTGAGTGTTAAAGAGGTTCCCATTCCAAAACCCGGCAACAGAGAAATACTGGTAAGGGTGCATGCAGCAACGGTAAACAGAACCGACTGCGCTATACTTTGGGGAAAGCCATTTATCATGCATTTTTTTACAGGATTATTTACACCACGTTTAAAGACCACAGGCACCGATTTTTCAGGAAAAATTGAAGCAACGGGTAAAAATGTTTCCCGCTTTAAAGTGGGCGACAAGGTTTGGGGATTTAAAGGCTTTGGTCTTAAGTCTCATGCAGCATACATCTCAATCTCCGAAGACAGCCCTGTTTTAATAATGCCCGGAAACATTGGTTATGAGGAGGCAGCAGCAAGTGCAGAAGGGGCGTATTATGCGCTGGATGCCGTTAATATGCTAAAACCAAAAGCCGGTCAAAAGGCGCTCGTGAATGGTGCTACAGGAGCAATCGGCTCAGCTATGGTTCAGTTCTTAAAATTTTATGGTGCTTATGTTACAGCAGTATGCAGCGCTGATCATTCGGAATTGGTAAGATCATTGGGTGCTGATAAAATAATTGATCTCAACACAGCAGACTTTACTAAAGATAATGAGCTGTACGATTTTGTTTTTGATGCTGTGGGAAAAAGTACGTTTTACAAATGCAAACCCTTGCTGAAGCCTGAAGGAATTTATACTTCATCAGAACCAAATTTATTGCATGTGCTGATTACGCCATTACTTGGTGGCAAAAAAGCAATGTTTCGTCCTCCTAAAAATATTAAGAAAGCGCTTGCTGCTATTAAAGAGCTATTGGAAAATGGACACTTTAAACCAGTTATAGACAGAAAGTACCCGCTTGATAAAATAGCTGATGCATTTGAATACGTGGCAAGCGGTAAGAAGATTGGCAATGTTGTAATTGCAATGGGCACCTGACACAACCTAATGCTGCGGGATGTAAGGGCATCATTTACAGCCGGGTTAAAACTATTTTTTGAAGCTTATTTCAAGAACTAATAAACCGGGGTAAAAAGTTTAGAATGGGGAATTAATGCAGCACTATTTAGTTTTAAAACTCGCTTCCCTTGCAAAACAGGCTGATATTAAGCAGTTATGAAACAGGAAAACCACCACGCTTAAAAATCCCGAAGCAGTTTTCCTGTAATGGAATAAGCCTGTATTAATTGAATTTTGCACCAATATATTCAATCAGTTTTTCCTCGCTCATTTTATTAGAAGTGCTCTCTTGGGTAACTGTATTTTTAAACTGGGGCGTGTTTTCGAGGTAATGCATAAACTGTTCCTGTGCTGTGCCGGTACCTGTTATATGCACTTCCTCTGCATTTTGCATAGTGGCTGTTATCTCTTTAAAAAACTTCTGCAATAAGCTTCTCTCTGCATTGTTTTCGTTTTTTTCATTCGAGTTGCTTTCTGCGCCTGCATTTTCGGCATGACCAAGTATAATAAAATTTCCTGTTTCAATACTCTCCCTGCCTACTATAGTTGCGTGGTGCGAATCCATCCAGATACCAAACTGTTTTTTGTTTTTTATTGACATAATCATTTATTTAACTGTGAGAGGTTCAAAAACCATACCCTGATAAAAAACCTGTGGTTTAAACAATGCCGTTGTTATTGTACTGTTACGGTAATATTGTGCGGACATGATCTTATCATACTGTTACACACTGGCTGAACCGCTTCGCTTAGATGTTGCGATGAAAACGGAACTGAGAACCGAGCGTGGCAAGAGACGATGCCATGAAAAACTTCTGCCGGCTCCAAAAAATTATTTACTAAATTTCAGGTAAGGTTAATCTTTTTAACTTCGAAATGATTCTTACTGCTACGATAATTACTACGCAAATTGCCAGATCAATATTGTGTTCAATATTTGCATGCTGCAGCAAAACATATATTACGCCGCCAATAAGGCTGGCTGTTGCATACAGCTCGCCGCGCTTTAATAAATCGGGGATGGTATTGCTTAAAATGTCTGCAATCAAACCGCCGAATGTTGCAGAAATAACACCCATTACTACGGCATAAAATTCGTTTACATTGTGCAGCAAACTAACCTCTATACCTGCCGCAGTAAACAAGCCCAGGCCAATAGCATCTGTAATAAAAATGGTACGTTTAAATTTGATTAATCTTTTATTTACGATCGAAACAATCAGCACTGCACTTAATACCAGGATTAATGCGAGGTAATCATTAACCCAATTAACAGGGCGAATTCCGATTAGCAGATCTCTTATAGTTCCACCACCGTAAGCTGTTACAAAAGCCAGTACGGTTGCCCCGAAAATATCCATATGGTGCGCTCTTGCTTTTAGTGCACCGGTAACAGCAAAAACAAATGTACCCGTGTAAATGATGATGTTTAAAAAATTCATTACCGAATTTACAAACAAGTATTTCAAACAGCGGCGAATAAAAACAAAAACCCGCCTGGTATTGGCGGGTCTTTTACAGGCAAAAAGGTATATGCTGATTATACTTTAGGATAAGCAGATACAAATGTTCCGTCTGAATTATAATTGGCTTCCCATTTTTGGGCTCCCAAATAAAAACTTGCAGTGTATACAGGTGTTCCGTAATAAACAGGTTTGTATTCCCATTCAACACTGGTAGCTGTTGCATACATGCCTTTAAAATTTTTCTTTACCGGTTTTGGAACCTGGCTGGCAGGGATGCCGTTGCTACCGCCACCACCAGATTTTGCATAAACGGTTTCACTGCTTAAAGTAACCATGGCTGCAGTAGCAGATAAGAGGAACAATGCGAGCATAATCTTTTTCATAATTGTCTTTTTTTTGGTTTTAAAATTTTTAAGTTGTTCAAACAAGATCCTTTTTGTTACAAGGTTTCTGTTTGCTTTCATTTAATCAGTATCAGCAGAAGAACAGGTTGTAACCACTAATTCAAATTATTTTTTATTTTATTTAGTTCAGCAGCGTTTAGTGCGTAAATTCTGTTATTAATCAGGTAGTGTGTGGAGCCAAACTGCATTGCTACTATTCAGCTTTTCTTGCGTCGCACATTTCAGGGTTCTGATCTTTATTCAGCATTGTGCGAATAGCATTACTAAATATCGATCCCTGTAATAAAACAACTTTGCTTTTAAATAACATCCCCGTATATGAACAGAAAACACCTGAACGCCCTGAACAACTAATCTTTACATTTGAACATAAATAATAAAATCATGTACACCACTTTGCTTGTTTCAATTGAACAACATATCTGCACGATAACCGTGAACCGCCCTGATAAACTAAATGCACTTAACGCTACTGTAATGGCAGAATTAAGCGCAGCAATTGATGAAGTAATTAACAACAGCGAAATAAAATCCGCCATCATTACCGGTGCCGGGCCAAAGAGTTTTGTGGCAGGTGCAGACATTAGCCAGTTTCTTGAACTTGATGTAGCACAGGGCAAAGAGCTTGCAGAAAAGGGTCAACATAATGTATTTAATAAAATTGAAAATGCACCCAAACCCATCATTGCCGCAGTGAATGGTTTTGCATTAGGCGGCGGTTGCGAACTGGCAATGGCCTGCCATTTTCGTATTGCAAGTGAGTTCGCAAAATTTGGCCAGCCTGAAGTTAATCTTGGCCTTATTCCTGGTTATGGCGGCACGCAGCGTTTAACGCAACTAATTGGTAAAGGCCGCGCATTGGAGTTGTTAATGAGCGGCAATATGATCGATGCAAACACCGCACTGCAATATGGTTTGGTAAACCATGTTGTTGCGCCGGATGAGTTATTGAACAAAGCAAAATCGATTCTTGAAACCATTAACAGTAAAGCGCCGCTTGCCGTTGCAAAATGTATTGCCGCTGCCAATGCCGTGTTTGATGAAACAAAAGATGGCTATGCACTTGAAGTGGAATTCTTCGGGGAATGTTTTGGTACAGAAGACAAGAAAGAAGGCACGGCAGCATTTCTTGAAAAACGCAAACCTGTTTTTACAGGTAAGTAATTTTTTGAGCCGTGCTGAAGAATATAGATGAAGCTTTACTTGCCACGCTCGGTTCAAGGTTCCCTTTTCATGGCGACATTTAAGCGAAGTGCGATGCAGCTCGTTAATGTGCCTGTTGGTTTTACATTTAAAACATACATTCAGCAAATGAATAAAATTTTTTTGGCGATAATTTTCGTTTTGATTTTTACCTCTGCAAATGCACAAACAAATAATTCATTTGCTGACAGCATTCGCATAAAATATCATATACCGGAACTTGCTTATGCAGTTATTTCTTCAGACTCGGTTTTCGAAATTCAGGCATTGGGTTTTCAAAGAATAAATACAAAGTTCAAAGCCACATTGAGCGACAGGTTTAGGATTGGTTCCAATACAAAAACAGTTACAAGTTATATTGCTGCACTTTTAGTAAAGCAGGGAAAGATAAAATGGGAGACAAAATTTCTTGATCTGTATCCCGAGCTAAAAATCAAAAGTAATCCGGCATATTACAATTTTACTTTACAGGATTTTTTAACCTTTCGCGCCAATCTTGTTGGCTGGAGTTATGGCAATGATGCGCCTTCGAAAAAAGAGATTAAAGGAAATGCGCAGCAACAGCGCTATAATTTCGTTTTATGGATTTTGCAGCAACAACCTGACACAGTAAAGAAAACCGTTTACCGATCAAACGCAAGTTATGTTGCAGCGGGTTTAATGCTTGAAAAAGTAACGGGAAAAGACTACGAAACACTGGTGCATGAATTGGGAAAAGAACTGGATATAGACTTTGATTTCGGACAACCAAATTATAGAGACAGGAATCAATCCTGGGGCCACGATGATAATTTAACACCTGAAAAACCTGCATCAAACTACAAATTAAACTGGCTTTCTTCGGCGGGAAACATCAATGTAAGCCTGCCTGGTTATATAAAATTTATTCAGTTACAGCTAAAGGGGCTTTTGGGAAAATCGAATATTTTTTCTGCTGAAGAATTTAATTTTATGCACTATGGTTTGCCTGAATTTTCTTTCGGCTGGAAAACATATACGGATGAAACCAACAACCTCAAATATTCATTTCACGAAGGCAACCCCGGCACATTCCTGTCGAGGATTTATATATGTAAGAACACAAACAGAGCATTCATATTTTTTGCTAATGTTCAGTCGGATGATGCTGCGGAAGGACTGACAATTTTGTTTAATGAATTAAGTAAAGAAGGAAATTATACGCTTCGGTAAAGCTCGATAGAAATTCTAACCGTACAATCACTCATGAACCATCAGTACACACAGGCACATGACGGATAACGGTCAGAAGGCTTTGAGCCGTAAGATCGTTGTTGCCATATTCGCTTTGCCGGTTATTGTTCCTTCAGAGGAAGTGTGCGACGCAACAAAAGCCTCATAGCATTTATGCAGTTGGGTACAAAAAAATATGCTCTCAACTCCACAACCTGTCCCACGATCTTGCACTATCCCACTCAGGAGTTGGGGCAAAATAATTTTTATTATCAGGATCAAGATGTTGTTTCAAAACATCATCATTTAATTCAATGCCCAGCCCCGGCGAATCGGGTACATGTGCAAACCCTTTTTCAAATAAAGGCTTGCCATCTTTTGTTTTTACGTAATCGCTCCAGTAAGGCATATCGAGCGAATGGTGCTCCAACGCTACAAAATTTTGCGTGGCCGCAGCGCAGTGTACATTGGCCATAAAAGATACCGGCGTGCCTGCAAAATGCATGGCCATTGCAACGCCTTTTTCTTCGGCATAATCACCAATCTTTTTTGTTTCAAGTAAGCCGCCCGAAGTTGCAAGATCAGGATGAATCATATCCACCGCATGCATATCTACCAGCTTAATAAAATCTTCTTTCAGGTAAATATCTTCACCGGTTAATGTGGGTGTTTCAATAGCGCTGGTAATTTCTTTTAACTGATCCATAAAATGCCAGGGTATCAGGTCTTCCATCCACGCCAAACGATAATGCTCCAGGCCACGGCCAAGGCGTATTGCATTGTTCATATCAAAATGCCCGAAATGGTCTGATGCAAGCGGCACTTCAAAGCCAATTACATCACGCACCTGGGCAACATACTTCGCCATTTCTTCAATGCCTTTATCTGTGATCTGCACTTGGGTAAAAGGATGTTCTTTAGAACCATAAGTCATTGGCGCATTATTCCATTGTCTTCCTACATCTTCAAAATTTGAATTTACAAGTGTACCCGGAATGTTTTTTATCAGCTCAATACCCAGATCCATTTTTAAAAAAGTAAAACCTTTTACCTCCAAACGGTCTTTTAATTTGGCAACAAATTTTTTGGGGTCTTCCTCCTCCGGCGTGTCGGCATAAAGCCTTACACTGTCACGGTATTTTCCGCCCAGCAATTGATAAGCCGGCGTATTATATGCTTTACCTGTAAGGTCCCACAAAGCCATTTCCACAGCGCAAACACCACCGCCCTGCCTGCCATGAAAACCGAATTGTTTTATGCGTTTAAAAATTTGTTCTACACTGCAGGGGTTCATACCCATGATCCTGCTTTTAAGGAAAAGTGCATAGCGCCAGTCTGCACCATCACGTACTTCACCATAACCGTATATGCCCTGGTTGGTATCAATTCGAATAATGGTACAACGCCCCGTGGTATTCATTACCGTGGCGTAACGCATATCTGTAATCTTAAGATCAGAAGGAGCAGAATACCTGTTCACTTTCGATGTGCTGTGCGCCAGTGTGTCCTCCAAAGGAGCAAACAAAAACCCTCCTAAAGCAAGGCCACCCAAAGTAGATTTTTTTAAAAATGAACGTCGGCTGTTCTCAGCATTGCTGGTTGTATCATTTGTTGCTTCAGGCTTTTCGTGCAAGCCGATCTTTGATAAAAATTTTTCAGATGGCGTCATGGCAAAATGTTTTTTGGTGCAATAAAGTTATATGAAATCTTTATGGTACAAACTTTTGTAGTGAGCTTGTCGAACTATGGTGATCGCCTGTTGTGTCACTCACTTGTACGTTCTGAAGTTAATTGGGCTTTTACCCAAGCGTAGTATTGAAGCGAGTATAGCTGTTCGGGATTTGCGTGGGAATAAAGCATGTTAGAAGAATGGCGCGGAAGTAAGCCGGTAGTTATGAGATTATTATTTATCTTTCATAAAATAACAGAACCGCAGTTCGGTTTTCAAAAACGATTCCCCACCAACAAATAAACCGTACCAAAATGGATGAGCAAACCCTTAAGCGGATTTCAACCCCGATTATCAATGAAAATTGCATTCTGATTCTTGGGCCTGACATTGCTTTAACCAGCAGCGAAACAACGGTAAACCAGGAAATAAAAAAGGAAATAGAAAATTCTTTAGGGGAAAGCATTATAAAAAATTATTTTTCTGATGATGAATTTTTTCAATTCAATGATGAAGATGATGAGAATGCCGCATTGGATTGTGTGCGTGATTTTTTTAAAAAGCTGGAACCAAGCGAGATACAAAAGAAAATAGCCGAAATACCTTTTCACCTGATCATTTCCATTTCTCCGGACCGGTTGCTGAACGACCTTTTTATTAAAAAGAATTATGATTTTTCATACGCCTATTACAGCCCCAATCCAAGAGAATCGTTCAAGGATCTGGAAAGGCCCAGCAAGGTGAAGCCTTTGCTCTATAACATCTTTGGTGATATGGATAAAACGGAATCGCTTGTTTATACTTACGATCAGCTGTTCGACTACCTCGAATCAATTTTCAGCAAGCAGGATCTGCCGGGTACACTTAAAAATATATTACAGGATGAGAAGAATTTTATACTTTTTATCGGGTTCCGGTTCGAGAAATGGTATTTTAAATTATTGGTGCGCCTGTTGAAACTGCATAAAATAAAAAGTAAGTACGGGTCTAAAAAAGATAAAAGTATACAGGTAGACCTTGTCAGGAATTTTTATACCGAAGCGTTTAACGTAAAGTTTATTGACGAAGATGAATCAGCGATCATTGATGCCATTTATGATAAATGCAAAGAACTCGGCATACTCAGAAGCAAATCAGCAGCGGTTATTTCGGAGAAACCTGCAATCTATATCAGCTATGCCTGGGGGGGAAATGGTGAAGCAAAAGAGCAGATAGTTGATGACCTGTATGCTACACTTACTGAAAAAGGCTATAATCTTATAAGAGATAAAATAAACCTTGGATACAAAGGTGATATCGGGAAATTTATGGACCTTATAGGCACCGGCGCATATATTATAGTGGTGGTTAGCAACAAGTACCTGACATCTAAAAACTGTATGTATGAGATGCAGGCAATTAATAAAAACAAGGATATTGAAACAAGGATTTTCCCAATTGTGTTGGAAGACGCTAGAATTTACGACCCTAACGAACGGTTAAATTACAATAAATTCTGGCAAAATGAAAAAGCTAAACTCAATAAAAATTACAATGAGCTTGAGGACAAATCCTACACAGGAGAAACATTGGCCGAGCTAAACAATTATGATGATTTCCGGCGCATCATAGATGAAATTACCAAAATGCTCGCTAACATGAATACACTAACGCCGGAAATGCATAAGGGAAGCAACTTTTCAGCATTGATGAATGCCTTAGACCAGCAAATGCAAAAGGATAAATCAAAACAATAATCAATGGCAACCGAACAAAATAAACTGTACCGTTATCCCGGAACCAAACCTTTTGAGGCAGCCGATTATACCTTATTTAAAGGCAGGGATGAGGATATCAAAAATCTTTTCGACTTTGTCTTTATGGAAAACCCTGTTGTGCTTTTTAGTCGTTCAGGTTTGGGAAAAAGTTCATTGCTCAATGCAGGTCTTGCCAAAAAAATTACAGATGAAAACAGGGCAACACCTTTGTTCATCCGGTTTGGGGCATACACCAAAGAAACAAAGGTGTTGCCTTTGGAAAGACTAAAGGAAGAAATACTTAAAGCAACAGAGCAAAAACAAAATACCCTGTTTGAAAAACTCGCCTCCCAAATACAGCTTGAACAAAATACGCTTTGGTACGGATTTAAGCATATACAGATAAACGACCGGGGAAAGCATTGTTTTGCATTGATCTTTGATCAGTTCGAGGAACTGTTTACTTACCCGCAGGATGTTGTTGAAAGTTTTAAAAGAGAACTCTCTGAGTTAATGTACACAAAAGTGCCACAACAATTGCGTGACTTTATCAGTGAAAAGCGAAAAAACGATTCAAATTATTTTACCAAAGAAGAAGCAGAACTGATTTTTACCCGGCTTGATATCAGGATACTTTTTGCGATAAGAAGCGATAAATTAAGTTTACTCAACAGCCTTACCGATGTTTTTCCAACAGTTTTGAAATATTGTTACGAGCTAAAGCCGTTAAGCAGCGAGCAAGCTAAACAGGCTATTTTATCCCCCGCACAATTAACGGGCGATAATTTTGAATCACCGCCTTTTGCTTTCACTGAAGATGCATTAAGCCATATCCTCAACAGCTTAACCGGAACTACGGATGCCGCTAAAACCGGGCTTACTTTGGAGAAACCAGAGATCGAGACATTTCAATTACAGATTGTTTGTAAGTATGCAGAAAACCTGGTAATTGAAAAGGGGCTAAAGGAAATTACCAAACAAGACCTTGGAGACATAAAACATATTTTTGAAGATCAGTACAATAACATCATAAGCAAGCTACCGCAACAGCAGCAACTGCCCGCCAGGTTGATGATGGAAGATAAATTGATTGTAGAACAAACAAGGGTTTCAATGCCCGTTATTTCGCTGCTGAAAGATTTTGAAAAGCAAGGAATGACCAAACAGTTAATTGATGATTTAATTAATACGCATATTATCCGGCGGGATCAGAGTGGTGCTATTGAAATAAGCCATGATACACTGGTAGCACCAATATTAAAAGCAAAAAAAGAAAGAGAGGATAAAGAAGAAATTACCCGCCTTGAAGCCGAAAGGCAGGAGGATTTAAGGCAGCAGAGGACAAAGGTGGAAAATGAAAAGATAAAACTTGCAATAACGAGGAGAAGAACTAGAAAATTTATAATGATTTCAGTTGGCGTGCTTATGTTGATTTTGATTGGCTCAACCATTTTTACAATTAAGATTAATGAAGAAAGAAAGAAAGCTGAAAATGCATCCCAAATGGCAGCAGAACAAAAACTAATAAATGATTCAATACGGATAGTTGCGGACCACGAAAAGGATAGAGCGATGGCAAATGCTGACTCAGCGCAAATGCTAAGAGCTAGGGCAGAGGAATTACTACTAAAAGCAAATGAACAAACACGAAAGGCAGCCATTGCTAAGAAGGAAGCATTTTTGCAAAAAAACCTTGCAATTCAGATGAGTATAATAGCAAATACAAGTCGAAGACTAGCAGATTCAGCTCTCGATCAAAATATTGAAATTAGGAGAATGGTTGTAGGAAAAAAACAAGGGGGCATAATCTTTTATGTTGACCCCAATAGGGAGCATGGTTTAATTGCCGCAGAAAAAGATTTAGATTCATTTTATACATGGGAGGCGGCAAAGAAAGCATGTGAAAATTATACAGTTGTTGTTGATGGTGTTACTTATGACGATTGGTTTTTTCCATCAAAAGACACATTGGATTTGCTATATAATAATAAGTCTTCGTTTGACGGTTTAAGCGATGACTATTATTGGAGTTCTTCGGAACTTAACGACGGGAAAAACAAAGCATGGTGTCAGTATTTCGGAAGTGCAGATGCATACCCTGGCTCCCAGATTGAGGATAGCAAAAGTTACCGCCACCGTGTTCGGCCGGTGAGAGCTTTTTAGCTATTTTAAAATTTGTTACCCAACTCTTTTGCTACTATCAGCATCCTTGCGTCGCGCTCTTGTACAGCATATCAATTATTGAGCAATAAAAACCAGCCCGTCATTTAGAAGGAGGAACGACTGAGAAATCTTTTGCAGATAAACGATATTAAAGCTCATTTGATTTTAGCAGATGATGAAGAGATTTCTCACTGCGTTCAAACGATCAGCTATTTGCTGCTCACCGTTCAGAACGTACAAGTGAGTGACACAACCAAAGCTTCATGCTTGCTCTAAAGCTGGCTAACAAATTCTCTCTGCTTTTGAGTATATTATCAATAGTGTTGGTAGCCTGTCTCTGGCAGAGTGCTTAAATAATCTGCTCTTTATTTGTTTTAATTAATTTTATACAATGGATGATACTTCAAAAAAATATAGTCTTGATAAAACTGCTTTTCAGGGAATGACTGTTCAGGAGGCCGATCATCATTATGGGTACTGGAAAAATAAATCCATGAAAGAGAGAATAGATGCCGCCTTTTATCTTATTAATCAGTTTTACGGCACCACTTCACAAACACCGGTTGATAAAACAGTTTTTACAAAACGCAAGCATAAGAATGGCTAATATTTTCAATGAACATTTCAGGGATTTTATACAGGCGCTTAATGACAATAAAGTGGAGTATGTTCTTGTTGGCGGCATGGCTGTAATTTTACATGGTTATGTGCGTGGTACCGGCGATATGGATGTTTGGGTAAATAAAACGAAAGCCAGTTACAACAAACTTGTGAAAGCATTTGCACAGTTTGGTATGCCTGTATTTGATATGACAGAAGATGCCTTTCTTGGAAATGAATTTGATGTTTGGGGCATTGGTGTGCAACCTGTAAAAATATAAATAATGACTGCGGTAAAAGGTCTTGCTTTTGAAGAAACTTACCAACAGTCTCAACTTTATAATGAGGATGGTTTTCAAATAAGGTTCATCCATCTTAATCACCTGATTCAGGCAAAAAAAGCTGCAGGCAGATTCCGCGATCTTGACGACATAGAGCAACTCACAAAAGATTAATCAATTCCTTTTTGGTATCAGGCAATAAAAAACAAACCAGTCATTTCGCGGAAGGATCGTGAAGACGTCAGGGCATTTTAATTCAGGAAATACAATTTGTTCGAAATGACGGGTAACTTGTTGATGGACCGTTCAGAACGTACAAGCCTGCCTTCGCTATATTTCGCTTTGCTCAATATAGCTGCTGCATATAAAGTGAGTGACCCCGAACATTTTTTGTTCAATAGTTATTCAACAGATGAAAGGATTGCGATGCTGAAATTAATTCAGCACAGGCTGGCACGCTTTAAAAGCCTCATTGAAACACGAACTTTGAAACGAGCGTGGCAACGAAGATCAATCTGAGTTACTACAGCTGGTATCAAAAAAATTTCGGGGCAGGCTCCACTGAAGATGCCATGAAATACTGCTGTTGTATTCACAAAACCACTTGTACTTTTGAGTTTTTGTTGAACAACCCATAAAACTTTGCTACTTGTACTAGCGCTTAAATGAATACTAAAAAACTTTCTGGCACCGGGTGGGCAAGAAAGCCAAATATTTGAAACCCATTTAAACTTTACTATATTTAGGAACTGGTTTTACAACCAACATTTACTACAAAAAAATTCAAGGGATGAGCCAACCTGAAATGTTTCTTTCTTATGCATGGGGAGGTGAAAGCGAGCAAATAGTTAATGAACTGGACAATGCATTTAAAGCGAGAGGTATTAATTTGATCCGTGATAAGCGAGACCTGGGATTTAAAGGGATGATTACCGACTTTATGCAACGGATTGGTAAAGGACAGGCTGTTGTGGTGGTTGTTTCTGACAAGTACCTGAAATCTCCTTACTGCATGTTTGAGTTATTTGAGATTTACAGGAACCTGGATTTTAAGGAACGTATATTCCCGATTGTACTGAAAGATGCGAGCATTTTTGAACCCATTCCCCGGCTGGAATATCTGAAATACTGGCAGGATAAAAAGAAAGAGTTGGATGATGCCATTATGAAGTTTGGTGCCGATGCCATTACCGTGATTGGCGATGATTACAAAACCTATAAAAAGATATTTGATAATTATGGCGAATTCGCGAACATACTGAAAGACATCAATTCGCTTACACCAGATATGCACCGGGCAGATAATTTCTCCACGCTGATTGAAGCTGTTGAAAAACTGATTCATAAAGATAAATCGCAGGGTGAAGATGGCGTTGAACCAATTAACTGGAAGTTCATTCTGAGAACAATAGAAAAACAGAAATGTATTCTTTTTTTAGGTCCGGAAATTTTCAGGACGAAGGATAATACCCGGTCAAAACAAGATGAGTTTTTTCAAAACCTGGCAGATAAGAACCGGCAAAGGATTTTATCTTACAACGAGGATGGTTTTTTTCTGTTTTCCAGCCCGGAGGAAAAAACAAGATTGTTTAAAGAGATCAAAGATTTTTTTGAAGAACAACCCGATGAAGATATTATTCAGCAAATTGCGGAGATACCGGTTCATGTAACTGTTTCAATTAACCCGGACGTTTGGCTGAAAAAATTCCTGCTGCAAAAAAATCATCCGCATGTTTTTGAATTTTTTGACAAGAAAATAAAAAGAGATATTACCGAAACGCCCGGCATAAAAAAGCCACTGATCTACAATTTGTTTGGCAGCGTTACCAATCTTGACACGCTGATACTTACACATGACGACCTGTTTGAATATTTCAAGGCTTTGATGGGAAACAATGTTTTGCCACAGGAATTAAGAACAGCACTTGAAACGGCTACCAACTATATTTTCCTGGGTTTCCAGTTCGACAAGTGGTATATACAGTTGATCCTAAGCTTGCTAAAGCTGAATGATAAACAATACAATTTCATCCGCTATGCTTCTGCCAATACCATAAGCAAAGATGCAAAATCGTTATGCATCAATCATTACCGTATTCAGTTTATAGGGGCAGATAATAATGTATTCCTCAACACCCTTCACGATAAATGCAAAGAAGCAGGACTGATTCGCGATTTTAGTACAGTATCTGAGGTGAATTTTATGAATGAAAAGGAAAAAGACCTGAGAGAAAATATAGAACGGGAAAACAAACTCTTGCAGGAGTATGAGCAATTACAGGAAGATGAAAAAGATCCCATCAAACAAATGGATATTGAGGATAATATCGAAGCTATCAATAAAAAGATTGCCCAGTATGAAAAGGAACTTGAATCAATTTTTCAGACTCAATCATAAACGCCATCACTTATTAAGCAATGAGCACTGAACAAATTAAAACGCACAGATACCCGGGTGTAAAACCATTTTCTGAAAATGAAAGGCATCTGTTTTACGGGCGAAGCACCGATACCAAAAAGCTATACCAGCTTATTAACCTGGAAAAACTGGTGCTGTTATACAGCAAGTCAGGGCTTGGTAAAAGTTCATTGTTGAATGCAGGCGTGCTGCCGTTATTTGATGAACAGGAGGGGTATACCATTGTAAAGATCAGGTTAGGGGCATACTACGAGCAATCATTGTCACCTATAAACACCTGTTTATTCAAATTACCTGAAGCACCGCAAAATCCGGTGCTGGATAAATTGGGTGCTGGCAGCGATACGCTTTGGTTGCGGTTGAAAGCATTGCAACATATTAATGCGGATTTCCCGAAAACTTATATCCTGGTATTCGACCAGTTTGAAGAGTTGTTTACCTACAGCGAGGAAGACATCAAACAATTTAAAAAGCAACTGGCAGACCTACTTTATGCCAAAGTGCCGGGCTACATCAGCAAATCCATTACCAACCGGCTAAGGGAAAACCCTGAATTTTTATCTAAGGAAGAACTGGAATATTTGTATCGGCAACCGGCTGTAAAAGTGTTGATCTCCATACGATCGGATCGTATGAGCCTGCTGAATAACCTTGCCGATTATTTACCCGATATTCAAAAAAACTATTATGAACTGAAACCGCTTGACCATGCTTCGGCAGTTGAGACTATAGTAAAACCTGCATTGGACACAAGTGATTTTTATCTTTCCCCATGTTTTGAGTATTCAGCAGATTGTATTAATAAAATACTGGACTACCTTACCCAAAGCGGGCAAAAAACCATTGAAACTTTTCAGTTGCAAACTGTTTGCCAGTATGCTGAAAACCTTTCTATAGAAAACAAGTTACACTACGATGAAAAAAAGCAGATGTTGCTGGCAGAGCCGGACATGCTGGGCGATCTGCAAAATATTTTCCGTACACAATACGATAAGCTGATCAGTAATATTGAACCAGCCGAAAAACAACTGGCTGCAAGGTTGCTGATTGAAAACAAACTGATAATTGATGGCAACAGGGTAAGCCTGCCCGATGTGGTGGTGCTGAAAGAAAAAGGCATAAATGCAGCATTGATTGCCTACCTGCACGACACACACCATTTACTGCGTAGCGAGCCTAACACTACAGGTGGTATTAGCTATGAGTTGAGCCATGATACACTTGTGGCCCCCATATTAAAGGCCAAAAAAGAAAGGGAGGATAAGGAAGAACTTACCCGCCTGGAAGCAGAAAGACAGGAGGATTTGAGAAAACAAAAGGAGCGGATTAAAAAAATAAGGAAGCGCAGTTTTTTGGCAGGTGTTATTGTTTTAATTGTGCTGTCACTTATTTCAGGTTATGCATACACAAAGAATGCTGAAGCAACCCGTTTAAAAAACATTGAATATTCCCAAAAGCTTCTGATTGTATCAAACAAGGCAGCTAACAACCTGGACTTTAACAGCGCTGCATTTATTTCAAGGGCAGCGTATCTTTTTTACAGAGAAAATGGTGGCAGCGACTTCAGAAATTTTTATACAGATATGTTTCATAAGTTACAACTTTTAGATGAGCATAACGCTGTGCAGGATGTTGATTCGGGTTTCATTTTTTCTGCTGCTAATGGCAACCCGGTAAGTACAATTGAAATCATTAATGACTTCGTTTATTCAGGTTATTTTGATGGCAAGATCCTGAGAACAAAATTGGGAGATTCAAACTCACGGCCTGAAACTTTTTTCGACTTTAGAGAATATACGAATGACACAATTGAAGACCCTAACGTAACAAGTATTTGTACAAGTGCTGATAAAAATTACCTGGCTGTTTGTGGCTGGTTTCCGTTTATCAAGGTTTTTGATTTACGCAGAAAAACCGATGAATCGGTTACTTTAAAAATGCCTTTTGAAAATGAAATCCCAAAAGCTCTTTTTTATACTGATGCCGGTGACTTATTAACACTTACCGATTCTGCAATAATAGGATGGAATGCCGGCGATCATTACAGCGCTTTAAAATGGAAAGAAAAAAAGCAGTTTAATTATGTTGATGGTAAATACCTACCTTTCAAACCGGTTTCTCAAAATCAACAGATTCTTTGGAATGCAAATTTTCTTTCTGTACCTGGCGTTAAATTCAATTGTATGGCTGAGATCAAAAATATGATTGCAATTGGCATTGATTCAGGATTGATATTAATTAAAAAAGACTCTCTCATAAAAATAAAATTACCCGGCATCGGAGAATCATATTCAATCAAATTTGATTTGAGCGGCAGTTATATTTATATCGGGAGCATGGAAGGAAAATTAAGTAAAGTGAGACTGGCAGATTTTACTGTTGAAACAAATCAAAACCAGGCACAGCGCATATTTTCAATTATATGCAGCAGGGATGGCAAGCTATTAGCCACGGCAAGCCAGGACAGGAGTGTTCAAATCAATGATCTCAACAAACAGGAAGATTGGCAATATACTACACCTGAAATTTTGACGCTGCCCGATATCTGTTCAGCCCCAACATATCCCGTTACTATGGCTTTTACCAGCGACAATAAATACTTACTGGCCGGGTATCACAATGGTGAAATTTATAAATGGCCAGTGAGTGCAGACATTGTAGCAGATCTTATTTGCAGTAAAATATCGCCCGGTACTTACACAACATGGCAGCAATTTGTTGACACAAAAAATGCTCCTGTTGAATTAAATAAGTTTTCTTGTAACACATTCAATAAAAACTAAAAACCTACAATTATGAAACATGTTAAACTCACTTTACAGATCATTATGTACAGTTTTGTATTTCTCCTGTTTTTAAATATTTCTGATGCAAGCCCATATAAATTACCTGTAAAGAAACAGGATTGCCGCAGCTACCTGGTACAAATGAATCAAACATTGCAACAAGACCCTGATGGTATTTTAGATGAAAATGAAGTAACCGAATACGAACAATGCGTGGCAAGTATTGAAGAAATGGACCTGGATAATGTTTCGAATTTTATTTTGCTATTAAATTGTTACACCAACCTTATGGACTATTATGAGTATGTAGCGGAAGATGATGACACGGCGATGGAATACGAAGACAAAATCTACGCTATTACTGAATAAGCAAATACTTAAAAAGAAAACCGGAGCAGAATAACCGAATATTATTTTAAAACATACCAACACTTTCAATCATGAAAAATTATAAAATAAACCTGCCGCTGTTTATTGTAATTCTAATCGCCTTCCTTTGCCTGAATAGTTTTAATAAAAAGGGAAATTACCAGGACTGTCAAACTTATTTAGTTAAGCAAAATAACGATTTAAGGCACGTCTCCGGGATTTCTAATAACATTATTAAACCTTACCAAACCTGCGTAAATAACCTTAAACCCCTGGGGAAAAGAAGGCCGTTTATGGTAGATAGTTACGCAAATCTTATAGAATATTACCAGAACACGCCGCAAAATTATAGCTTTTATAAAAAAGCGCTGCATGAGGAAACCGCCCGGTAGATATTTGAATTCCGATGCCCCGGTGCCCCCACTCTGGAATAAACCATGATAAAAGATTCGTGGAGACAAGAACAAGAGAGAAAATATTTTTGTTACCCAACTGTATTGCTACTATCAGCATCGTTGCGTCGCACACTTGTACTGTTGAATGCAGGTCAGCAAGTCAGGAGTCAGGAAGTCCGAAAGTCCGAAAGTAGAGCCAGGAGTATTTCCTAAGTGGATTCTTCTTTTCTGACTTGCCGATTCCCTTGTAACTGTATAATTACTCATTAACTACAGTACACGCAGGCACATGAAGGATAACAGTCAGCTCAAAGCCGTCAGACCGATGTTGCGATCTTCGCTTTGCCGGATATAGTTCCTTCAGAGGAAGAGTGCGACGCAACAAAAGTTTCATGCCTGTTTTAAAGCCGGGTAACAAATGCTGTTTGCCGTTATAGTGTATTGCCAATAGTGTTGTTAGCCTGTCTCCCTGCCTTGGAAACACAGTATAAACTCATCAATCCGAATAGAAAGAAAAAATGCAACAAAAAAATAGTGCGTGTTTCACGCACTATAAATCAAGCACTTTTATATCACTACCTATGGGTAATTTGCCTACATCCATTTAGACAGAAAATTATTAAACTCCTGCCTTAGATCATTGATTATTTTTTCAAATGTTTTTACAGTATCATCAATTTTTTTATGTTCATTTACCCGGGAAGTTTCTACATGCCCTGCATGATGTTTGGCATCTTCAAAAACAAGATGCGCATGTTCATTTACCTTGTGCTTAAGTTCATCAATATTATTACGCTGCACAATAAACTGGTTTTGAAAATGCTCAACTCCTGCCTTTGCTTCAGCATCGGTATTTTTTTTCGCTACTTCTGCCAAACGGGTTTCCAGGATATCCAATTCTTTTTCATAAAAGTCAAGTGAACCCAGCCATATACCATGTTCTGCGCCAAGATTAGATGCGTTTGTGTAAGTCATACTAATGATTTTGATGTTTATTTATACTACAAAATTGTAAGAATACCTTCAGAAAAAATATGATGCCCGTCAGATAAAGCACTGATATAATTCATCCATCTGGTTATAGCTTTATTGCTTCACTGAAAGGGAAATGTATATTGTTTGTTTCAGTCTTTAAAAGCACCATAGGCTATAGCAATAAACAGGTAATTGTTATATTTCAGGTTCAAGCCCTGTAATGCCATGGCGCGTGTTTCCACTGAGGCATAGTAAAAAAACTTTCTGTAAAATATTTTGTTCCGATTGATTGCTTAAGCGTGAGGCATGTATAGTGTGCTGGCATCTTAAGCCTTGTATAGCCATCCCGTACAAGACATTTACGCACAAGCATGCCTCAGTCTTATGCTGGTGTGTGACACTCTTAGACTAACAGGGCTGCTGCGGGGTTACTACTGACCAGCGGTTGTGTAACTCACTTATACTTTCTGTTCTTTACGCAGCACAACACGTGACGTTTAGTATTCACTTACTTTTAAAAAAATCATTCAGTAATTACATCTGCCGCGGCATATACCCCAGCATTATCATTTTAGGTATTACGCAGGACTATAAAATAATTGTAAATAAAACACTTATTTTTAGCATCATAATTTTTAACGATGAAAAAAGGTATACTGGCCTTTATGCTTTTGCCGGCACTTATTTGCCATGCCCAAACAAAACAAGCACTTAAACTTTGGTACAATACTCCCGCAGGTGCTACCTGGGAAAATGCTTTACCTATTGGCAATGGCCGGTTGGGTGCGATGGTATATGGCAATGTAGATACAGAAACCGTTCAGTTGAATGAACATACGCTTTGGAGCGGAAGCCCCAACCGGAATGACAATCCCTTTACAAAAGATTCACTGGCCATTATACGAAAACTCATATTTGATGGCAAGCAAAAAGAAGCCGAGCAAATGGCTAACCGGGTAATACTGAGCCAACAATCTCATGGGCAAATGTTTGAACCCGCCGGTGAGCTGCACCTGGTATTTGATGGCCATACCCATTATAGCAACTATTACCGCGAACTGGATATTGACAGGGCCATCACAAAAACAACTTACACCATTGGAGATATCAGGTACACCCGTGAAACAATGGCTTCCTTGCCAGATGGGGTGATTGTGATGCACTTAACTGCCAGTAAACCGGGCAGTATTTCCTTTACAGCATTGTACACTTCCCCACAACCCAAGGTAACCGTAAACACAACAGCTGCCCAACAACTCAATTTTTCTGGCACCAACATCGATCATGAAGGCGTAAAAGGCCTGGTGAAATACAAAGGCATTGTACAGTTTAAAACGGCAGGTGGCAGAATATCTTTTACAGATACCTCGGTATTGGTAAATCAGGCAAATGAGGTTACCATCTATATTTCTATTGCCACCAATTTTAATACTTACAACAATATTAGTGGCAATGAAAATGAACGGGCAGCCAGCTTATTAGCAAAAGCCACAAACAAATCATTTGCAGCCATTCAATTGGCCCATGTAGCGGCATACCAGCAATATTTCCATCGGGTAAAGCTGGATCTGGGTATGGCTACATCAGGTAATATACCTACAGACCAGCAATTGAAAAACTTTACCAGTACCAACGACCCACACCTGGTTACACTCTATTATCAGTATGGGCGTTATTTATTAATCTCGTCCTCGCAACCGGGCGGCCAACCAGCCA
Organism: Chitinophagaceae bacterium UBA4407; assembly: GCA_002390845.1. Taxonomy (GTDB): domain Bacteria; phylum Bacteroidota; class Bacteroidia; order Chitinophagales; family Chitinophagaceae; genus Limnovirga. Next base: position 110,278 of record DGQT01000053.1, read on the forward strand.
ATCTGCAGGGCATTTGGAATAACAAGCTCTATCCACCATGGGATAGCAAATACACCATCAATATCAATGCAGAAATGAATTACTGGCCTGCTGAAAAAACCAATCTGCCCGAACTGCATCAACCCTTTCTAAAAATGGTGGAAGAGATGGCTGTTACCGGACAGGCAACAGCAAAAAACATGTATGGTACCAGGGGCTGGATGGCCCACCACAACACCGATATTTGGCGTACCACAGGCGCTGTAGATGGCGCATTCTGGGGAGTATGGATGAATGGTGGCGGGTGGACAAGCCAGCATCTTTGGGAACATTATTTATACAATGGCAACCAATCCTATTTAGCATCCGTATACCCTGCACTTAAGGGTGCAGCCTTGTTTTATGCAGACTTTTTGGTTGAGCACCCCACCTGGCACTGGCTGGTATTATGCCCGGATATGTCGCCGGAAAATGCACCTGCTGCCCACGACGGTTCCTCTTTGGATGCTGGTGTTACCATGAGTAACCAGATTGTGTTTGATGTATTCTCCAACGTAATTCAAGCCGCCCAAATTTTACATAAAGATGCGGCCTTTATCGATACCTTAAAACAATTACGCAGTCGCCTGGCGCCCATGCATATTGGCCAATACGGGCAATTGCAGGAGTGGCTGGATGATATTGACGATCCCAACGATCATCACCGGCATATTTCGCATCTGTATGGTTTATTTCCATCCAATCAAATATCACCTTACCGAACCCCGGAATTATATAGTGCCGCCAAAAACACTTTATTACAGCGTGGTGATGTATCAACCGGTTGGAGCATGGGATGGAAAGTAAACTGGTGGGCAAAAATGCTGGATGGCAACCATGCCTACAAACTTATCCAAAACCAGCTTACGCCTGTAGGTACCAATGAAGGCGGTGGCGGCACCTACAATAATTTGTTTGACGCCCATGCGCCATTTCAGATAGATGGCAATTTTGGTTGCACTTCGGGTATTACTGAAATGCTGATGCAAAGCAGCGATGGGACACTTGCCCTGCTGCCAGCCCTGCCCGATATATGGCAAAACGGTAGCATTAGTGGTTTACGTGCCAGAGGAGGTTTTGAAATTGTACAACTGGAATGGAAAAACGGCAGTCTGGTAAAAGCCATCATCAAATCTACACTGGGTGGCAATCTGCGGTTGCGGGTGCCCAACCAAATAAAGCTGAACAATGGAATTGCATTACAAAAAGCAGTGGGAGAAAACGCAAATAGTTTTTATCAGGTAGAAAAAATACCTGCACCCATTATTTCAGCCAAAGCCAATATTCAGCAGCCGGAATTGAGCAACACATTTGTATACGATTTAGCCACAGCACCAGGAAAAATTTACACGTTTACAACACAATAGTTGTAATGATTGCCTTAGCATGGGTACTGCTATCATCGTTCCTTGTGTCACTCACTTGTACGCCTTGTTCAATAGTGAGCTAAACGTACAAGAGTGCGACGCAAGGATGCTTAATAAAAGCGCTATTGCCGGGTTCATACAATAAAAAACAACCATCTATGAAACAATTTTTATTTCTTTTATCAGTTACGCTGTTGGCCATAAAGAGCATGGCACAGCCCGTTGAAAAGCAGGCGCCAAAAGGGTTTGATTCGCTACAGCAAAATATATTGCATGGAACTATCGACACCATTACTTACGAATCCAAAACGGTTGGTACCAAAAGAAGAGCGATTATTTATACACCGCCCGGCTTTTCAAAAAAAGTAAAATATCCTGTGTTGTATTTGTTACACGGCATTGGTGGCGATGAAAAAGAATGGCTTAACGGCGGCACACCGCAGCTGATTATGGACAATTTATATGCACAGGGCAAAGTGCAACCCATGATTATTGTAATGCCCAACGGACGGGCCATGAAAGACGACCGTGCAATAGGCAATATTTTTGATAGCGCCAAAGTGCAGGCATTTGCCAATTTTGAAAAAGATTTATTGCTTGATCTGATTCCCTTTATTGAAAAGAAATACAATGTTTATACCGACCGTGAACATCGTGCTATTGCAGGCTTATCGATGGGTGGCGGACAATCACTCAATTTTGGTTTAGGCAACCTGGATAGGTTTGCATGGGTGGGTGGTTTTTCCAGTGCGCCCAATACCAAAACACCCGAAGTGCTGGTACCCGATGCGGCCAAAGCAACGCAGCAATTAAAATTATTATGGATTTCCTGTGGTGATGCTGACGGGTTAATTGGTTTTAGTAAAAGAACACATGATTATCTGCAGAAAAATGAGGTGCCTCATATTTATTATATTGAGCCAGGGGTACACGATTTTAAGGTTTGGAAGAATGGCTTATATATGTTCTCTCAATTTTTATTTAAGCCGGTGGATGCTACCAAATTTCCACAATACACTGTTTTAGGAACACCCGCAGCTACTAATGTGCGTTCTGCCAAATATCCGCAGCTATTACCAGATAACCGGGTAGTATTTCGTATAAAAGCACCTGAGGCGCAAAAAGTTCAAATTGATTTGGGCAGGAAATATGACATGATACAGGACACAGGCGGTTACTGGACCGTTACTACAGATATTATTAGCGAAGGCTTTCATTATTATTCCCTGTTAATAGATGGCGTGGCGCTGGCTGACCCTTCCAGTCAAACATATTATGGCATGGGGAGAATGGCAAGTGGCATAGAAATACCTGCTAAAGGAGATGATTTTTATGCAGTAAAAGAAGTGCCACATGGCGATATAAGAATTAAGAAATATTATTCTACTGTAACCCGGTCATGGCGCGACATGTACATTTATACGCCACCAGGATATGATGCCAACACCAATGAAAAATACCCGGTGCTATATATTTTGCATGGTGGTGGCGAAGACCAGACAGGATGGGCAACACAGGGGAAAACAGATCTTATTGTAGATAACCTTATTGCCGATAAAAAAGTAACACCCATGCTTATTGTAATGCCTGATGCCAATATTGGCGTAGGTGGTTTTACAAGTGAAGGCATAGAAAATTCAGAGCGGATGTTTGAAGCCGAAATGAAGCAAGTGATTATGCCATTCGTTGAAAAAAATTACCGTGTATTAACCGATGCGAAAAACCGTGCACTAGCAGGTTTATCAATGGGTGGCTTGCATACATTATATACCGGTATCAATAATACAGATTTGTTTGCGCATCTGGGCGTATTTAGTTCGGGTTGGATAAAACCAATGCTGGATAAATTGGCAGACAAACAATATGATTATATGCAAAAAAATACTGCTACCATTAACGGCAACCTGAAAACATTCTGGATTGCCATGGGTGGTAAAGAAGATATTGCTTACAATAACTGCCAGATAATGCTGGCCAAATTAGATGAGCTGGGTATTAAACATACTTATTATGAATACCCAGGTGGCCATACCTGGCCTGTTTGGCGAAAAGACTTGTATGAATTTGCTCCATTATTGTTTAAGTAATTGTAATTAGCCCAACCACAAGCGAGGTAAAGTTTACTGCAGCCTTGGAACAAGCAAAATTTACCAGTCACCAGAAAATATTGATGAATAGTACCATAAAAAATAGGATCACCATTTAAATTTTTAATGATGCAAAAGAAATTTATGAAAAAAATGTTGGGAATTGTGGGTGTGTTGAGTTGTGTTGCGTTTGGTGGGCATGCCCAGCAAACAACACTTACACTGGATCTAAACAAACCCGGCGCTGATGTTAGTCCAATGTTATATGGATTAATGACCGAAGAAATCAACCACTCTTATGATGGCGGTTTATACGCTGAGCTTATCCGCAACCGCATTTTTAAAGACAATAAAAAAATACCCGATGGATGGAGCCTGATAAAAGATAATGTTGCTGATACAGCCAACATAAAACTGATGGCCACATCTGAGGAATACGTTCCTTATGATGAAAGAAAGCATGCCATTAACGGCGCACTTACCACCTGCCTTAGACTTACGGTGGAAAAAGCTTCAGGCAGGGTTGGCATTGCCAATGAAGGTTATTGGGGAATACCCGTAAAACCAGCTACTGCATACAAAGCAGCATTCTATCTAAAAGGTACAGAGCGCAGCGAACCATTTCGCTGGCCCTGGGAACCCAAACCAAATACTCCGCCACTTGCAGATATTCCGAATAACACACCCGGACCAATCACTGTTTCAATCGAAAGCAAGGATGGGAAAACGGTATATGCATCGGGCACCATCCAACTTGAAAAAAGTATGTATTGGAAAAAGTATGAACTCACGTTAACTACGGCCCATAATATACAGCCCACAAAAGATGCACGTTTTGTTATTTCTACTGACCGCACCGGCTTGTATTACTTTAATCTTGTTTCCTTATTTCCGCCAACCTATAACCATCGGGAAAATGGCAACAGGCAGGACCTGATGCAGATGCTGGTTGATATGAAACCAAAATTCCTGCGTTTCCCCGGCGGTAATTATTTAGAAGGGCCATTGATCACGGATGCCTTTCCCTGGAAAACAACTTTGGGCATGTTGGAAAACAGGCCTGGGCACAATGGTTCATGGGGCTACCGCGCTACTGATGGAATGGGTTTGCTTGAGTTTTTGGAATGGTGTGAGGATATGGGTGCTGAACCATTACTAGGTTTATATGCAGGTTATTCTTTACAAGGCGATCATGTGGATGCGGGTCCATTATTAAAGACATATATTGATGATGCCCTGGACGAGATTGAATATGTTACCGGTGATGCCAATACTTACTGGGGCGCCAAACGTATTGCTGATGGGCATCCTGCACCCTTTAAACTTAGGTATGTGGAGATTGGTAATGAAGACTGGTTCGACAGAAGCAACAGCTACGACGGCAGGTTTAAACAATTCAGGGAAGCCATTGAGGCAAAGTATCCAAACCTAATCTGTATTTCTACCATACCGGCAACACAATACCCTTCTATGAGCGTGAAAGGTAAAGAAGCGGCTGTAGTAGATGAACATTATTACCGCAACGCCTGGGATATGTGGGAGAATGCTTCCCAGTATGATAAATATGACCGCAACGGCCCTAAAATTTTTGTGGGTGAATGGGCAACCCGTGAAGGCGTACCAACAACAAATTTGAATGCTGCATTAGGTGATGCGGCCTGGATGACGGGCATGGAGCGAAATTCAGACCTAATTATCATGTCCTGTTATGCACCCTTATTTGTAAACGTAAGTAAAGATTCAGCAACGGGCACAAGGGCCTGGCAATGGGATTCTGACCTGATAGGTTATGATGCGTTAAACAGTTATGGTTCTCCTTCTTATTACGTGCAGAAATTATTTAACCAATATCTTGGTAATAAAATTGTACCGGCTACATTTGACAATGTACCGATGCAAAACAAACCGCTTAATAAAACAGACAGCGCTGCCGGCAAAAAACCTACCTCCGTTCCCACCCTGTTTTATTCGGCCACAAGAAATGACGCAACCGGAATTATTTATTTAAAAATAGTAAATGCATCAGCTAAAAAACAAAACATAAAAATTAATCTTAATGGTGTTGCTACCATTGAGCCGGAAGCAACAATGATTGTAATAAAAGGGAATCAACCCGATGATACAAATACCATCATTAACCGCGAAAATATACTCCCGGTTACATCAACCATAAAAGGTATTAAAACATCTTTTACAAGAACAACCGATCCCTATTCGGTAAACATCATAGAGTTAAAAACAGGTAAATAAAATTGAGGGCGAAATAAGCCTTCCAGGATCTGTAAATAAATAAAAAAAAGGGTAAAGGGGTTATATAATACCAGCTTTAGTACGTTGTGGCATCGCCAGTTGCGTCGCAATCCGTTTATCTTTCAGATCATACATCAGGCTTTTATATGCCTGTTGCCAAAAGATATTCAGATGAAGTGATTGCGACGCANNCGACGCAAGGAACGATGCCATATAAAAATGCAGCTGGTATAACAATAATGCATTGCACATTATACAAAGATTGATGCAACGTGTTTAACCGTAATTACTAAATAAAACAACGATGAAATACAGGATGAATAAAAGAAAAATTATTACCGCTTTATCAATATTACTTTTTCCAGCCCTCGCAGTATCTGGCCAGGTGAATACGCCATCGCCTGTTGGGCCAATACCTTCAGCCAACCAGTTAAGATGGCAGCAAATGGAATACTACGCATTTGTGCATTTTTCTGTAAATACTTATACAGACATGTCTTGGGGTTTTGGCAATGAAGACCCTAATATTTTCAACCCAACACAGCTGGATTGTATGCAGTGGGCACGCATTTGTAAAGAAGCCGGTATGAAAGGAATTATCATTACGGCAAAACATCACAGCGGGTTTTGTCTCTGGCCTTCTAAGTATACTGAGTACTCTGTAAAAAACTGTCCGTGGAAAAATGGCAAAGGCGATATTGTACGGGAAATGTCTGACGCATGTAAAGCTTACGGACTAAAACTCGGCATTTATCTTTCCCCATGGGACAGAAACAGTGCTGACTATGGTAAGCCTGAATACATTACCTATTTCCGTAACCAGCTAAAAGAATTACTTACCAACTATGGCGATATTTTTGAAATTTGGTTTGACGGTGCCAATGGTGGCTCCGGTTATTATGGCGGTGCCAATGAAACAAGAAAAATAGATGCAAAAACATATTATGATTGGTCGAATACTTATAAAATGATCAGGGAACTGCAACCCAATATTGTCATATGGAATGATGGCGGCGACAGAGCAGATGTACGTTGGGTGGGTACAGAGGCTGGTTATATAGGTGAAACCAACTGGAGCCTGTTAAACAAAACAGGAGATGTGCGTGAAGACATGCTTCGCCATGGAGTGGAGAATGGCAATGCATGGGTGCCCGGTGAAGTGAATACCTCTATAAGACCAGAATGGTTTTATCATCCAAAGGAAGATGGTAAAGTAAAAACAATGCCGCAACTGATGGATATTTATTATAATTCAGTTGGAAGGAATGCGACTTTACTGATGAATTTCCCCATCATGCCAAACGGCTTAATAAATGAAAAAGACGAAAAGGCAGCACTTGATTTTGCCCATGCAGTAAAAGAAGCATTTGCCATTAATCTGGCAAAAAATGCACCAGCAAAAGCTACGAATGTTCGTGGCAAAAATGCCATCTATAGTGCCAGCAAAGTGACAGATGACAATAAAAACACTTACTGGGCAACAGATGATAGTATCAAATCAGCATCCTTAACAATTGATTTTGGAAAAGCTGTTTCTTTCAACCGATTTCTGGTACAGGAATATATCGCACTTGGTCAGCGTATAAAATCTTTTACTATAGAAGCTTTGGTAAATGGCGAATGGGCATTAATAGATAAACAAACCACCATTGGTTACAAACGCATACTTCGTTTTCCAACCGTAACAACAACAAAATTGAGATTTACTGTAACTGATGCAAAAGCCTGTCCGCTTATTTCAAACATTGAAGTATATAAAGCGTCTCAGATATTAACGCCTCCTATTGTTGTGCGTAAGCAGTCCGGAAATATCCAGATCACTCCTGCGGACCCCGAATCAGAAATATTCTTTACGCTGGACGGAAGTACACCAACAAAAAAATCAAACAAGTATAAAGAAGAAATTCAAACCGGTGATGGCAAGGTTGAAGTGAATGCCATTGCCTATAACCCTGCCACCAATAAAAGCAGTATCGCAATCAACGAAAAATTTGACATCTCAAAAAGAAGCTGGAAAATTCTTTCATCTGAAGATAGTAATGCATATAATATTCTCGATGGATTGGAGAGTACATCATGGCATGAAAAAAGCGATACAAAAATGCCTGTAGACCTGGTTATTGACCTGGGTAAAACAGAAAAGCTAACCGGCTTCCGATACCTGCCCGATCAAAACTGGTGGGCAAATGGTATTGTTACACACTATGAGTTTTACATTTCAGAAGACAATATGCAATGGCAACTTATTAATGCAGGCGAGTTCCCCAATATTAAGAATAATCCATTGTGGCAGACGAAAAATTTCAACCCTGTTAATGCACGCTATATCAAATTTCGTTCGCTTGGAAATACACAAAATGATAATGCTGTAGGGTATGCTGAAGTTGAGGTTGTTACGGAATGATATGTGCCAGGATTTCCCCGTCCTCCCTGGTCACACAACACTATAAAGAATATAAAACCAGCAAGAAAAAGTTTATGAAAAAATATTTGCTTCTATTATTCATCACAAACTTCACTTTACATGTGTGTGCACAAAACGTACATGCAGATAACGGCGATGGCACTTATACAAACCCATTGATCTCTGCAGATTTTCCAGACCCCGATGTTATTCGTGTTGGTGATACTTACTACATGGTTACTACTACAATGTTCATATTTCCAGGTGTTACTGTTTTAAAATCACATGATCTTGTTAACTGGGCGTATTGCAGTAATGCAGTGCCCCGCTTCGATTTCAGCAAATGCTACAACCTGGATAGTTGTAACCGTTATGGACACGGTCAGTGGGCCACGAGTATGAAATACCACAACGGAAAATTTTATTTGTTGTTCATAACACTTGATGAAGGTGGCTTTATATGTACCGCTGAAAAGGCAGAAGGTCCGTGGAAAATAACCCGCTTGCCAAAAGGATTTTATGATGCCGGCTTATTCTTTGACGATAACGGAAAAATATATGTGGCGCAGGGATATAATAATATTTCTATTACTGAAGTAGATGCTAACCTGGCGCCCATCGGCTCCGATTCGCTGGTATATAAAGGTGATATTCGTAAAGGCCTGGAAGGCACCCATGTGTACAAGCTAAATGGTTACTATTATTTGTATTGCACTTATGGCGGGTTAGATGGTATGCAGGTAGCATTGCGTTCTAAAAATATTTACGGACCCTATGAACAAAAACTGCTGATCTACGATACAACAAAAGGCATCAACTACGGCATTCACCAGGGCGCACTGATACAAACACAAACAGGGGAATGGTGGACCATACTGTTTGTTGACAGTGGTCCTTTTGGCCGCTTTCCTTCTCTGCAACCCATTACATGGGTTAATGACTGGCCTATGATCGGCGTTAATAGCAAAGCGGTTGTTATCTATAAAAAACCAAATGTTGGCAAGGTATATCCTGTGAAAGATTTCCCCACAACCGATGAATTCAACAGCACAACGTTGGGCATGCAGTGGGGCTGGAATCACAACCCCGATTCCACCAAATGGTCGTTTACACAACGCAAAGGTTGGTTGCGTTTAAACACAGCAAAAACTGTCAGCGACCTTACTATGGCACCAAATACACTTACACAAAGACCATTTGCCAAACACGATCAAAATATTCCCACCTCAGGCACTATAAAGATGGATGTTACCCACATAAAAGATGGAGATGTTACGGGGCTTGCCATGTTCCAGGACCCTTACGCCTTCATTGCCGTAAAGCAAACAAACAACGCACGCTACCTGGTAATGGTGAACAATGGCGGCACGATAGATTCTGTTGCCTGCAATAACACAACCGTGTATTTACGGTGCATTGCATCAAACAAAACATCAAAAGCGGCTTTTGCATACAGCTTCGACAACAAAAATTTTCATGCTTTGGGCAACGAACTTGCCATGCGTTTTAACCTCAAAATATTTACCGGCAACAAGTTCGCTTTGTTTAATTACGCAACAAAACAAACAGGTGGCTATGCCGATATAGATTGGTTCAGGGCGGAGTAATTTTTATGTAACCGGCATCAGCTTTTTATAGCATCGCCTGTTGCCACGCCCGGTTCAAAGTTCCTCTTTTATGGCATCATTTAAATACAAGGCATCCCGAAGCTTTTATAACCGGGCGACCCCTTGTATCACCCTTATGAACAAGGGGCGTACACTTATAGATTCTCAACCATATACCGTTAAACAAATTATTAAATTGCTGCGGTAACCCCTGACTAAAATAAGTTAAATAGCTGATGAAACTCATAGCCTGGATTTATTGCCATTCTTAATTTTAACAGGTACAATTATTCATCTTAATAATACCTGAAAATGAAATCCAAAATTTATAAATATGCAGCTGCATGCATCATGCAATGCATATGCCTTATAATCTTATACCCCGCGGCTGCCCAAACGGTGCTGTTTAACTTTGATAATGTTGCTGCCTCCACACCGCTTCCAATCACCATTACACAAAGTGGCATAACTGCACATTTTACAACCACTGGCCAGGGTTATTCAATCCAGAATGCCAACGTGCTCGGCTTTACGCCAAAAGGTTTTTCCGGAAACTGCATTTATCCCGGTAGTGTCTACCTTACTGACCTGTACATCAACTTCGATCAAACAATTACTTATTTTTCTATCCTGTACGCCTGCCAGGAGCTTGCCTGCGATGATGCCGCCACCATGCGGGTTACAGTATACATCAAAGGCAGCTATGTAGGTACAAACACAAAGACCGCTGCCCATCCCGGCACATGGCCATCTGATTCCCTTACCTGCAGCTTTCCGCAGGGTTTCGATAGCGTGGTTCTTCACTACGACAAGCGTCCCCCTACCTGCCAGGATTATGGCGTCATTTTCATGACAGATAACATGCGGGTTGCCACCATTGCCTGCGTGCCCCCTACAGCACAACAGGCTGCTATCAGTGCCGGCGGGCCCGCCACATTTTGCAAAGGAAGCAATGTTGTTCTTTCTGTTGCAACAGCCGGGCTAAATTACCAATGGAAAAAGGGAACCACTAATATTTCCGGTGCTGTATTGCAGAGCTACACGGCAGTTACCAGCGGATCTTACAAATGCCTTGTGAGCAATAATTGCGGATCCATCACTTCCAATTCAATACAGGTTACTGTAAATCCACTGCCTGTCGTAACTGTTTTACAAGATCCCTGTACTGCAGGTTCGGTATTGCTGCACGCCAGTACCAATCCGGCCACCGGCGTAACTTATCAATGGGCCCGGGGAACCAAAATTATTATCGGTGCAACCAATGCAACATATAATGCAACCACAAACGGAACTTACAAATGCAGTGTAACTGTCACGGCCACCGGATGCAGTAAAATATCGGCCGCCGCCAGTGTCACCATCAGCTGCCTTCAGGCAAAAGCTGCAGATCAAAGCCAGGTGCTTGTTCACCCGAATCCAAGTTCAGATTACTTTAGTATTAATACGGCAAAACTTGATCCCCGCAGTATGATTTACATTTACGACCTGGCCGGAACATTTTACGAAACTCATGCAGTAACCGGGGGCGAAATACAGCTGGGAGGATTGCTTTCCAAAGGTGTTTATGTGTTAAAAGTTGTTGTTAACAACGAAACAAAACAAATAATTAAGCTGGTAAAGAATTTCTAAAGTAACTTTTACCATACCGCGTAGCCACTTTCGGGTGGCTATGTACATTTTTATACTAAATCAAATCGTCCCCGTTTAAACGGCTGAGTTCAGTTGATACTTAAAGAGCTGCAGGAAGTAAATCCAAATTTTGCAGTAGGGTTCGTTTCTCAACGAACCTTTATTACATTTTGTATCCCGTTGCGTGGTCCGACACAGGGCATAGAAACAAAATTGTACTGCATTATTTCCCTTATTTCTTCGATAGTTGTTCGATACTTCTTCGGTAGTTGTTCGATGTAATGGATCGAACAACTACCCTTTAAATACCGGTTATATACCGTAAATATTATTTATATTTATACAGTGGTTTCAGTCACAGGAACATAATAGATCAGCCTCCTGCAACCAATGCTGGTGAGGCATATCCTAAACATTTAAAACGCACTGCTATGGCAAAGATCCCGCAGGGTATTTTAGGTGCATTCATCGGCACCGCCGGACCTATTACCGGATACATACGCGATAACCAGAACATTCTCCGCAGCAGCAGGTCTAATGTAAAATTTACTTACACCGCTCCCCGTACGGCACAGCAGCAAAAGATCAGGCTCTGTAATGACTTTACAAAAGCATTTGCAGGCACCGGCTTTTTTAGTAAAACCTTTCCTGCTTATGGCGGCACCGGTAGTGGCTACAACAGGGCTACCGGCGCTATTATGAACCAGGCTCTGGTGGGCACTTACCCGAACATAGAATTGAGCTATCCAAAACTATTGATTGCAAAAGGTATGTTGCCCGGCGCTGAAGATGCCACGGCTGTTGCAGGCGCTAACGGAACCATCCATTTCAGCTTTGCAGATAACAGCGATACCGGCACTGCCGCCGCCTCTGATAAAGTAGTACTTGTTGCTTATGCACCCGCATTGCAACAGGCTGTGTTTAGCCTGCATGCAGGTTTGCGTAAAGATGGAGCAGCCGTTTTACAAGCTGCAATGTTTAAAGCCTATACCGTAGAAACATGGATAGCCTTTTTAAGCAATGATGAAACCAATGCGAGTGGTAGTGTGTACACAGGCAGCATCAATTTGTAATGTAATTTTTTAGCAGGCTGGGGTGGTATTATTGAGCGGCGGCGGAGCCTGCCCCGATGCATATTGCATAGGCGTCAAGCTAATTTTTATTTATGATCTCTAAAATTTAATGCTTTTATTGCTCAAGCCGCATGGCTTCGTTGTCTCAACAGCGCTGCTTTCGCTTCTTTGAAAAAATCTGCTGCGCATTTTTTCAATTCCGCCTTCGGCGGAACCAAACCGAAAGAGGCGCCTTATGAGACAACTGGTGTCAGGTGCAAAGTGCGTAAATACAGGTCCCTGATAACTCGCTGGAATGCTTATTGAGTAAGAATTATAGCGCTTATTGCTCTTACTTAGCTTTACGCCAACGCGATGCCTGTCGGGTCACTCAGTTGTGAGTTTGGTTTTTATATCACCATAAGGGAGATGCCTGCGCCAGTGAAAGGTTTACCTGCTTAGACCATTTGGCGGGCTTTTGTAACATCATTAAGCTTCCCTTGCGTCGCACTCCTGTACATTATCTTCTTCATGCAGCATAAAATAGTTACAAAAAAAGCCACTTATATTCCTGATCGTTTAACTTTATAGACTAACACTACAAATCTATTATCATGAACAGAAGATCTTTTTTAGGTAACACTGCCGGTGCTCTTGCTGCAACCGGACTCGCTGCATCAATCCCCTCATCTGTTTTTGCGCTGGCAAAAAAGAAAGGCATCCATATGCCCATCGGTTTTCAGTCTTATGTTTTCCGCGAAGAAATCTCCAGCCAGCCACACGATACCATGAGCCGGCTTGCCAGCTATGGTTATAAAAATGTAGAATGGTGCAGCCCTAAAGGTTACCAGGGACCCTTCACGCCGCTTGTAAAGTATTCCGGCAAAGAACTAAAAAAGATCACCAACGATGCAGGTCTTGAAACCACCAGTTGTCATTTTACCTGGCAGGAAATCATGGATGATGCCAGCCTTACCGAACGCATAGCGTTTGCACACCAGCTGGGTTTAAAATGCATGGTCTGTTCAGGTGGCCTTCAGGCAAAGACAGCAGATGAAATAAAGAAACGTTGCGACCAGATGAATCACTTTGGCGAAATGGTTACCAAAGCAGGTATGGTTGCAGGCTATCATAACCACAACGGAGAGTTTGATGAAAAGATCGATGGCCGTCCGCAATACGATATTATGCTGGATCATCTTGATGCCTCACTCGTAAAGATGCAGTTCCAGGTAGCAGCCATCACATCAGGGTATAAAGCACAGGATTATTTCCGCAAATTCCCCGGCCGTTTTATTTCCGCCCACCTGCAGGACTATAGCCCTTCTGATCATACCAAACAGGTGGTAATGGGTACCGGCATAGTTGACTGGAAAGATTTTTTTGAAGCCGCTAAAGCAGGTGGTTTAAAATATGTTTTTGTAGAGATGGAATCAGAACCCACCATTATGCAGGGCTGCGCAAATTATCTGAAAGACTTTTAATAAACACATAACACGTTTATTAACTAAAATAAAAAGCCTGTGTAAACGGGCTTTTGTATTTTATGGCATCGCCTGTGGAGCCTACCCCGAAATTTTTTGATACCAGCTGTAGTAACTCAGATTGATCTTCGTTGCGTCGCAATCCTTTCATCTGTTGAATAACTATTGAACAAAAAATGTTCGGGGTCACTCACTTGTACGTTCTGAACATGGCGCAGCAAAGCGAATTTATAATGAAAAGGTTCGTTTCTGTATTCAGTTGAGAGTGGGCACGAAATCCAAGGCACAGAGATCTGCGTCGTAGTGTGACAGCTAGAATAAGAATAAATTATTGATATATATTTGTATATATTCAATTAAGAATGACAAAAATCGCTTTTAAAATTTCTGCGAGAGCTGCTAGATTAATTGGAAGAGAGAATGTTGCAAATGCAGAAGGAGCAATAATCGAATTAGTTAAAAATGGATATGACGCAGACGCAAATATTTCATTAGTTGTAATCGATAACAAATATTTTACTCCGCCTGAAGAATTATCAAAAGACGAATTTAAGATAATACATAGAAACACAGAATTAGGATCCGAATTTGGTTCGCTCTTGCCTAGTTGCTACACTCCAAACAATAGCAAATATTTTCTCAATCAAAATATTTCTGAAGATCACTATAATTTACTTTCTACTTTTTTTAAGAGTCATTGTTCAATTTACATAATTGATAGTGGGAGTGGAATGACAGAAGATATTATCACTAATTTTTGGATGACTATTGGTACAGACAATAAAGAAAACTTTTCTAAAAGCGATCTAGGAAGAGTAAAGACAGGTGCAAAGGGTATTGGGAGGTTTGCACTAGACAGGTTGGGGACCAGATGTGAGATGACAACAAAAACAATTTATGGAGACCTGTGCAATGTTCAAACAAAGACAATTTCTGAGAGCTCTGGGTATTTATGGACTGTAGATTGGAATGAATTTGAGGGAGCAACCAAAGTGATGGCTGATGTCAATGCAGAATTGCATTCGCTTTCCGATGTAAATATTCCTAGACAAGTTAGAGATATAATTAAGGACTTTATTCAAGTTGAGGACGTACTATCATATTTTAAACAAAATTCTGGAACAATACTAAAAATTATTGGACTTCGTGATGATTGGAATGATTCAGCTGTCGAAAGAGTTTTTGCTACGCTAGAAACTTTAGCCCCACCAAAAGAAGATAAGTCGTACAAAATTTTCCTATTGAGTACGCTTTTCAAAAACAAATACGGTGAAGTCGAGCCTCCAATACTGGAGGATTACGATTATAAATTGTACGCAAAATATCATAAAAATCATAACATTGATATAACCATTTATAGGAATGAATTAGTATATAATAAAATCGATAGGGACGTGTTTTTCCAGGAGCGGATGAGTGACGAACAGTTCAGACAAAATACTTTTATAGAAGGGCAGTATTCATACGAAAGGACAATCGAGCAGATGCTTCCTGGTTTATCGGAATCTTTCAAAAAATATAATTTAGACAATATTGGTGAGTTTGATTTTACTTTCTTTTTTGGAAAACTAGGGGAAGGACCCGATGAACGTGGTACTAGTAAATTTCCTTATAGAGGAGTTAATATGGGCGCAAGAAAAGAATGGCTCAAGAAATTTGGCGGTATTAAATTATATCGAGATGGTTTTAAAGTACGACCGTATGGAGAGCCAAATGGAAATTCATTTGATTGGCTAGGATTAGGGCAAAGAAGTTCGCAAAGTCCTACGGTAACTAAACTTGGATATCATGTTAGACCAAATCAAGTATATGGGCTTATAAACATATCCCGCCTTGAAAATATTGACTTTAGCGACAAATCGAGTAGAGAAGGAATACAAGAAAACCCTGTATTCAATATTTTTCGACAACTGATAATTAAAATCATTGAGGAATTTGAGAGGGATAGAAATATTATAATGATGTCGATAAAAGATATTTTTAATAAAAAAGATGAAGAAGAGATATTAAAAAATAAGGCGGATGCAATTATCGAGAAAACTCATTCATCAATAGCTATTAACGATTGTGAAGAGGAAAAAGAAGTTTTGGTTAGAGCAATTGAATATTACAGGGACAGAATTTCATCATTTGAAGAAGAACAAATGTTATTAAGGGTATTAGCAAGCACAGGATTAATCATTACTTCTTTTGCACATGAATTAAATAACCTAACTGATAGAATTATTCCAAGAGCAGATAAATTGCGTGAAATCCTTGTTAACGTTATTGACAAAGTGAAACTTAAAGATTTATCAGAATTCGATAACCCGTATACTATTATAGAAGATTTTAAAAGCCAAGATATAAGGTTAAGTAATTGGCTAGGCTTTTCTTTGGCAGCTGTTAAAAAATCAAAGAGAGACTTAAAAACTATAGAAATTATATCATATACTAGAGAATTGGAAAGGCTTTGGCAAACAACTATGCAAATGAGAGGAATTGATTTTGAAATCAACCAAAAAATTTTCAAGGAGCTTTATATTGATGGCAACCCAATTGATTTTGACGCCATTTTCAATAATCTCATTACTAATTCTATAGATGCATTCAAACGAAAGAAGAAAAATCAAACACTAACTAGAAAAATTTTAATAACTTTTAGTTTGGACGATAAGATAAATATTATTTATCAAGACACAGGACCGGGATTGGACGAAGAGATTTTAGATCCAAATTGGATTTTGCGACCTTTTAATACTACTAAAAGAAATGATGATGGTGAGGTCACTGGAACAGGTTTGGGAATGTATATTGTTAATACAGTAATTGAACAATATAACGGGGATATTATCATTTCTGATGCAAGACCCGGCTTTAAAGCAATTTTAAGAATCCCCTCAAAAAGAACTTATGACTAAATATAAAGTTGCTTATATAGATGAATTTCCTGAAGATGTAAGAGAGTTTCAAAGATTTGCAAGTGATATTTTCGAAGTAATCCCGTTAACGCCTATTGCCGATTTGGAAGAACTTGTTTCTAAAATATTTGAAATTTATGTAGATGCAGTAGTTGTAGATCACAATTTAATTGAGTATGATATAACAAGCACTATAAATTACCAAGGGAATGATGTTGTTGACAAACTGCAAGAAAAGGTTGAGGACTTTCCCATTTTTGTTCTTACCTCGTATGATGAAGATGCAATAGATGAAAATGAAGATGCACGCATAGTTTTTGAAAAAAAAATAATGTATGCTAGCAAAGAACAAAAAGATGTTTATGATTCAGGGATTAAATTCAAAAAGCTTATCGTCAAACAAATTGAAAAATACAAGTCGAGAATTGAAGAAAACCAAAAAGAGTTATTAACCTTAATTAAAGATAGTCAACAGAGAGAGCTAAATGCTTTTGAAAAACAAAGGTTGAAAGAATTAGATTCCAAAATTGAAAAGGCTCTAGATAAAGAAAGTCAAATACCCGATATACTAAGAGATGAAAAAGAAGCACTATTAATATCCGAATTGCTAAGAAAAGTAGACGAATTAGCAAAAAAGTTAGAAAATAAAAAATGATCCAATTAAAATTCAGGGGAAAAAGCCCATGTAGAACCTATAATGGAAAGGAGCTTTCTGATTATAAATATTATAAAAATCATCTAGTATTGGATTTCAATAGAAAATGTGGCTATTCAGATTGCTCTCATTCATGGTTCGGTGGACAAAATAATTTTCAAATCGACCATTTCAAACCTAAATCTAAATTTCCTAAACTAGAAACAAAGTATTCTAATCTTGTCTATTCTTGTTCTTACATTAACAGAGCCAAAAGTGATGATTTAGGGACTTATCTTGATCCTTGTGATGAAGATTACAATGATCATTTTTATAGAGATGAATTAGGAAATATCTACCCGAAAGATGACTCTGATACTGCTAGGTTTATGTATTTAAAGTTGAAGTTATATTTGAAAAGGTATGGCATAATATGGATGCTAGAACAGCTAGAGATAAAAATGAATAAATTAAAGATACTAATTGAGGAAACCGATGATCAAGAAGCAAAAGACTTGTTGATTGCTATTACGTTTAAGTTTTTGGACTATCTAAAATATCTAAAGGCAGTTCAATGAAGGATAATAAGATTAATGGTGCCTTTTACACTCCCCAAGGGGTTGCAGATTTTATGGTTGACCGCATCAAAGCCCTTTTAGGTGATAGAAATACTCTTAAAATTTTGGAGCCAAGTGCTGGAGATGGAATTTTTATTGGATCGCTAGTAAAAAACGTAAGTCTTCAAAATAAGTCTATTTATGCAATTGAAAAATCTTCCAGAGAACTTAACAAAATTCGCAAAAAATTTTTGTCAACGAATGTTAATCAATTTACACTTATTAAAGCGGATTTTCTTAATGTACATAAGTCTCTTGTAACAGAGTCTTTCGATTTAATAATTGGTAATCCTCCCTACATAAAGAAAAATCTCTTAAAAGCAAAACAAAGAATATTAGGTCAAGAGATTCATGATGAAATACTATCAACCAAATTTAGCCTGAAGAACTTGTGGACAGCCATTTTTCTAAAATCATGCACCCTGGTAAAAAAGGATGGTATTGTCGCTTTTGTTCTACCCGCTGAAATTCTTCAGGTTAAATATACCGAAGACATTCGTCACTATATATATTCTAATTTCCAAAGAGTAGAAATAGTAAACTTTAAGAAACTTATTTTTGAAAATGCAGGGCAAGACACTGTTTTATTATTTTGTTATAAAACTTCAGAGACACCAGGAATCTTCATAGCCACTATAAATTCTGTTGACTCATTAAGCAAAGAAATAAGTTTCTTCAAACACCCCCCTCAAATTAGATTAACTTCTAAAGAAGTTCATCATGAGTTGTCTAACGATGAATTAGTCTTTTTGAATAACATAAAGCAAAAGCTTCTTGTGGTCGATAATTATTGTATTTCAAAACCTGGGATTGTAACTGCAGCTAATGACTTCTTCATAATTAATCAAACTGCAAAGCAGGATTTAAGACTTTCAAAATATTTACTTCCAATTATACAAAAGGGTGCTTACGTAAATGGCAGATTGGAATTTAACGCGTCTGATTTTTCGAAAATAGTGAGCGAAAATAAGCCCAGTTATTTAATTAATTTCAATTTGGTACCAGAGAGAAATATTGGATCGTTGGTAAAAAGTTATTTGGAACTCGGTCTCGAACGAGAAATAAATTTGCGATATAAATGTAGACAACGAAAAAGGTGGTTCGATATTCCAAACATTAATGAGCCCTGGGAAGGATTTTTCTTTAAAAGATGCCATACTTATCCAAAATTGATTAGGAATTCTGCTGGAATTTATGTTACCGACATCGCTTATATGATAAAAACCAAAGAGGGGGCAAATATTGAAAGTTTGATATACTCCTTTTATAATTCTTTTACCTTAATTTTTTCTGAATTAAGCGGTCGGTTTTATGCTGGGGGAGTGCTGGAATTAACTCCCCTTGAATTCAAAAGTTTGCCCTTGCCATACACTAATATTGATAAAAATACATTTAAAAAGTTTTCCGAAGAATTTGAAAAAAAAGAAAATATTGATTCTTTCCTGACAAATCATGATTATAGTTTTTTGTATAATAGTTTGTCGCTTGATGGCGATGCAGTAAATCTATTGCATATGATCAGACAGAAACTGCAAAAACGAAGAATAGAAAGAACATAATGTAATTTTAGTTTTCGCATAGCATTTTGCAAGAAGCCCTTCGAACGAATAGTGGGAATAGTCGAGACATTCTTCTTAATGGTGATTAAACAATCAACCGTACAAGTGGGTAACCCCGCACATTTTTTGTTAATTAGTTATTCAACAGGTGAAAGGATTGCCTCGCCGTTGATTGTGTTGCCATCATCAACTTACGGTGCAATAAAAGCTCAATAAATTTCCGAACGTACAAGTGAGTTACGGAAACATTTTTTGTTAAATAGTTATTCTACCGATGAAAGGATTGCGACGCAACGAAGATCAATCGGAGTTACTAAAGCTGGTATTAAAATAAAATGAATTTTGCACTTATCTGCTGCTCTTAATAAAACCAAGCAGGTCTGCCATTTGCTGTTGATTTACTGAAGCCTCCAGCCCAACAGGCATCGCCGATGTTTGTGATATTTCCATTGTTCTGATATCGTTTCTTGCAATAGTCGTCTGCAGCCCGCCAATATTGTTTAAAGTAATACCCGAAGGCGTTTGTGCTGATATAATGCCACTTAATTTTTCGCCATTTTTCTTGGTAACAATCCAGAGATCATATGTTGTAGCAATGGAACGGTTGGGGTTTAGTATATCCGTCATAATACTGCCGGCATCGCGGTTGCGCACTGTACCAAGATCGGGGCCAAATGAATGGCCGTATTTTCCATTTATGTTGTGACAGGTTGCGCAAATTGTCTGGAACACAACCAGGCCTTTTGATGTATCTGCTTTGAGTGTAAGTGCGGGTTGATACTTTTTTATCGTTTCTTCCCTGCTGCCGATGCCGGAAGCAAGCAATTCCCGTGAACGGTTGCGTATGAAAACATCATCATTATTCATAAGGTCAACCATATGTGGCCAGCTGATGGCCGTAGGTAATATTTGCTTTTGTTGTATTGCAGTCAGCAAAATCTTTGTATTACCCGTTGAAGACAAAAACGCCTGCATAGCAGTTTCCCTGGCATTGTATCCGAGCGATTTCCAATTGCGGACAACACAATTACTGCAGGAATCTGGCGAGACATTATTAAATGCCTTGATGGTAGTTTGAATGAGTGTTTCGTCATTGTTTACGCTACTGATTATTTGATCGAATAAACCAGCATTGCCTGATTCTTTATCAAGCGATAATAAGCGTACCGCATCTTTACGATAATCGGTTTTGGCATTGTTATCTGCGGCAACAGTTTTGGCCTGAGCAATTGCAGCATTCCATGAATTATTTTGTGATGCGCCCATCAGCGACAATAATTCCATGGCGGCGGTTCTTAACAATGGCGTAGTACCAACATCAAACTTTGAAAGTAGCAATGATCGCTCTGCTTCAAAATTTGTATTGGGCAATCCTTTTGCCGACAGTGCTGTTGATAATCCTTTTAAGCAGGCACTTTGCCACCAGTCGGCAGCCGTGTTATTATTTGTTGTTGCAAGCGCAATTACATTTTTTATATCAGCGACCCTTTGCGATAAGCCAATAACACCTGCACAATTACCAAAGAACAATGCTTTACCTTCTGATGGTTTTGAAGATAAAACAGCTATACTATTTTTCAACATCGCATATTCATTTCCATGTGCGGCAGCAAGTGCAGCAACCTGCACCCATTTGTCATCAATATCTTTCATCAGTATTTTTTGTTTGGCAGATTCGGACTGCGTATCATGAATGTCTCCTAATGTGCAGAGCAACTGGTAACGCACTTTTGCATCTGCATCATCCTGCAATGCCAGCAGTTCTTTTTCCAATTGCGGTAATTCCTTTAAATGCAATTCGGCTATTTTAACAGCGTTCTCTCTTACACCCGCAACAGGATTATGTATCTGCATACTGAGCGTTGCAATATCAATGGTATGCATGCCTTCCAGCGACCACAATGCATGCACGATTGCCGTGGCAGATTTTGTAGTATCAATCAGTTTCAATAATAATACTGCAGTTTGCGGATCTTTTTTATCCATTAATAAACGCTGTGCATTGCGCCGCCACCAGCTATTGTTGCTGGTTAAATATTGAACCAGTTGCTCTGTTGTTGCGCCTGTTAATTTCAATTGACTGCACCAATTCATCTTTGCTGCATTGGAAGAAGTTATCCGGTATATTCTTCCCTTATCATGCCCATTATACAAAGCACCGGAATTGATCACACTATCGCTCAGCCACTCCGGGTGTTCAATGATCTGCCGGTAGTAATCCATCACATACAAGGCACCATCCGGACCAATATACATCATCACTGGTCTGAACCATGCATCGGTGGATGCAAGAAATTCCTTGTCTTCATATACTCTTGCTGCATTAAAAGATGCACCTTTATCAGTTACCCTGTCTGCATGAATGATGTTGCTCTGTGGTTCGCAGGTAAGAGAAACATTATTAAAACTGTCAGGAAATAAACCGCCGTTGTACCAGGTAATACCACATGCTGAAGTAATAACACCAACATCTGTAAGCAGTTGGTTTTCGGGGTTGGTGGTAATAGGAAAAACCTTGCTTGCATCGCCATGATCGCTGATATAATCAGAAGCATCGCTTATTAAAAGATCCGGATTTTGTTGCAGGTATTTTGCAGCGATCGCTTCCACAAAAATATGGTCAGCATTTTCTACGCAGAAATGATGCCCCCAATTGTCAAACGTATGCCCATACTGCGTTTCGCCTGAACACATTTCCAAAGTATGTGTATCCGGGTTGAAACGGATATTCCTTCCATCTGCATTCCGCGGCAGTTGAGGGGCGCCTGCATTATCAGCATATCTTACAATATGCCCGCTGTCGCTGAACATCATCGAAACTTTGGGTGTGATACTGCCCATATGCGCCAGGTAAATCCAGTTATCCAAACCATATACCGGTGTATTGGCAATGTGTTGCGGATTCGTTAGTGCTACCCCGGTAAGCATCACTTTTCGTATATCTGCTTTGCCATCTTTGTCTGAATCTTCCAGATACAACAGATCCGGAACATCCACCACCATAAAACCATTTTTCCAACGCATGATGCCTGTTGGTAATTTTAAATGGTCAGCAAACACGGTGCTTTTATCAGGCATGCCATCCCCGTTGGTGTCAGTCAGTAATTTTATCACACCCGAACCTGCCGTATCAAGCGGATAGCCATGTAATTCCACAACGTACATATTTCCCTGTTCATCTACTTCCATCGCTACGGGATCAGATATCAAAGGCTCCGCAGCTACCAGTTCAATTTTATAACCTTCAGGCAATTGAAATGATTTTAATGCATCCTGCGGAGACAAACCACCAGCGCTTGTTTCAGTTGATTCGCGACAGGCAAATAAAAGGATGGATAAAGACAAAGTAGTCAGGAATGTTCTCATAAAAGAAGTATCAGGATGTTAATTTATGACAACTAAAGCAACAATGTATGTAGCCGGCTCAGGAATTTTTATTCAGCATTCGTTGTGTCACTCACTTGTACGTTCTGAACATTGCGCAGCAAAGCGAATTTATAATGCAAAGGTTCTTGTCTCCATGAACCATTACAACATTTTGTATTCCGTTGCGTGGAGAACGCACCGGAGCATTCTCTTTATTTTTATCTTACTGATCCGAATCAGGCAGAGAAATGTTCTGACGTACAAGTGAGTGACCCCGAACATTTTTTGTTCAATAGTTATTCAACAGATGAAAGGATTGCGACGCAACGAAGATCAATCGGAGTTGCCACAGCTGGTATCGAAAATTTCGGGACAGGCTCCACAGGCGATACCATGAAATACTTCTAATTGCTACATAAAACTCAGATTCCTCGCTACGTTCGGAATGACGAATCACTCTTTCTCCGGCACAAACAATAAAGCATCTGCAGCAACAATTCCATCTGTGCCTTTTGTGGTAATGGTTACACTGGTGCTGTTTCCTTTTTGCAGTATGTAAGTGCCCAGCGAAACCCATTCTCCGCTGGTTTGCCCTTCTATGGTTGTATGCGGCGCAATGAATACATCTTTTGTATTGTTGCCGTTTTTGATAATAAAATGTGTTTGCGTTGCTGCCTTTTCTATAGTAGGCATATACGCATAAATGGTATAGCTGCCAGGCGACTGTATGTTTGGTGTGTATTTTATTTGTGCGGGTAGTTTTTCAATGGGTAGCTGTACCCATGTGGCGCCATAACCGCCTGTGGTTTGTGTTTGGTGCGGACCGGAAATGGTTACATGTTGCGCATCATTATCATCAACCAGTATTTCGGGTGTACTGCCATCCATTAAAGGATTGTTGGTAAGTAGTTGCTGCAGTTGTTTTACATTAACCTGCTGCACGGTTTGTTTGTTGTTGATTGCCATGCAAGCTGCGGCAGCACTGCTTTCTGCAAGCACCATAAACACGGGCTCCATGCGTATAGAGCCATAAGCAATATGGCTGGCACTTAAACAAACGGGCACAAAGAGATTGGTACAGTCGTTTGCTTTTGGTATCAACGAACGGTAAGCAATGGGGTAAGGACCAAAGCCACCTTTCTGTACATCGCCTTCGTTCTTTACCATACCGTTTACTACAAGGCGCTCACAGTTGTGCGAGTCCATGGTGTATGCAGCCATGCCCACCGCATCTGTTACGATCTCTTTGCTTTCGCAGTTGTTTTGTGTCATTACATAATCGCCAATCATGCGGCGGCTTTCGCGTATGTATGCCTGCGGGGTGAAATTATTATTATCTGTGTACTCATCTTTGGGATAACCCCATTGCAACATTTCGTTGCGCAAATATTCGGGCATGCGGGGATCGTGACCGATAAAATAGAGCAAGCCTTTTATGTATTCTGCATGCGCATTTAAAATGCGTTGCCTTGTGTTGTAATCGGCAGTTGGGTAATCGTAATTCATACCGATCATATCTGTGGAGAAGGGACCGTTATTGTTGATGTCTGTTTTATGGTTGGGCATCATACTGATATTCAGCACACGGTCATCCAGGTTCTTTGGTTTGTAAATATCAATATAACGCAGCAGTAATTCATACATAGATGCATCGTAACCGCCCGGTTTTGTAATCTCAATTTTATTGGCGGGATCGTTGGTGAGACAAAGACGGTAATTATATGCCTGAAGCATTGTATTGCCTGTACCGTTTGGCAAGAGTTTGTTGTTACTGATACCCCAAAGTAAACCGCTGGTTGAATCGCCGGGTATTTTGTAAGGGTCAATGCCATCGGGAAACTGGTGTTTGTCTAAGAGTTGAACACCATTCCATGTTTCGTTATAGGTTTTATTGTCTTCCCTTCCTACTGTGTAACTCACGCCTGCTTTTGCCATCAGGTCGCCTTCGTAGCTGCAGTCGATAAACATTTTGGCGGTGATGGTTTTGGTGAATGTTGAAGCTGCGGGATTTAAGTTTTGTATCTCTATGCTTTTAATAGTGGTATTTCCTTTTGTTGCTTTTGTAATTACATATTGAAACAACACAGGCACATTTGCTTCTTTGATGTAGTCGTTGAAAATGGCTTCTGCCGAATGTGGTTCAAAGATCCATGTTTCAAACTTGCCATAGTGTTTGCCCATGCGCCTGTAGAAGTCTCTTGCCAAACCGCTTACTACATATTTGTTGCCGATGTCTGTATAACCTAAACCGCCGGAACTTAAGCCACCTAAGTGTTTGCCGGGTTCTATGAGTATTACCTTTTTATTTTGTTTGGCGGCTGTGTATGCGGCAATAACGCCGGCGGAGGTGCCGCCATAGATGCATATATCGTATTGTGCTTTTACCGAAGAGATGATAAAGCTTGCAAGAATTAAAAGAAGCAATTGTTTCATAGGATTGAATATAAGGAAATATTTTATGTTACCGGCGATAGTAGGTTTGGCATCTGTTGTTGCGTCGCACACTGCGGCGGTTGGATTATATATTGAGCTTTTATTGAAGTCA
>DGQT01000071.1 GCA_002390845.1 Chitinophagaceae bacterium UBA4407
CAATATTGCTGATGTTTTATTCATAAGCCAAATTTATAACGTCCAGCCCGAACTGAAGTACAATAAAGAACAAATGTTGAGGCAATATTCGTCAAGCCCCAATAATGCCAAACCATATGTTGGCTGTAGGTTTTCTTCTAGTTAATATGGGCTTTTCATCGTCTTTGAGTCTGCTGGCAACTCAAAAAGTGCCTTGTCAAGTTTCATTTCTTTTACCTCTGTCGCAACACTTTCCAAAGTAAATTGTCCATTGTCAACGATAGATTTTAATGGTAATGAATTTGATTTTGAAAGAAAGTCAAACCAATTTCCAAACTTGTGATTAGCAAATAATTTTGTGTCAACCGAAAGTTTTGTATTGAAATAGTATTTCTGTATTCCACTTTTACAAGTCAAAACAAGTTCGTCACATTTAAAGCCTAAGATTTCTGTCACACCTTTATTAACTTCTGCTTTTAAAATTTCGTCAGGATTTGTAGCAGCATCATTCCAAAGCAAAGTTTCAGAGTTTGACATTTTACTGTAAAGTTTGTTGTCTTTGTTTACATAAAGTTGCCACTGAAAAAATGAACCATTTGCTACTGATTTGTAGTCACCATTTTTTATAAAATACTCTTGTGTCGAACCCATCATTGTCGTGAATTGTTCGTCTGTCATATTTGGCATTTTACTTTTGTAGTTATTTTTATAAACTATTTTTCCTTCAAAAGTCTGTCCAAAAGAAGTAATTGCGAAAAGTGTTGCAAGTAAAAATGTAATTGTCTTTGTCATATTTATTATTGTTTAAAATTGTGGTCGTCCAAACTTACAGCCAACGCCTGTATTGGCGTTATTATACGCAATGTAATATTTTTTCTGTTATTGAAAACCAACCTTTTAATCATTATACATTTTGGATTGTCGTTAGGACAATCCACCCTACCATTCTATATTTTCATTCCTCACTAAATCATCCAGCGGGCTCACAATATTTACAAGTTTTTGTTTGCTTACATGCAAATATCTTTCTGTTGTTTTAATATCAAAATGACCAAGCAATTCTTTTATATACTTAATATCCGTTCCCTTATCAAGCAGGTGTGTCGCAAAACTGTGGCGTAAACTGTGAATACCAATTTCCTTTCTTATTTTAGCTTTACTCTTTGCATTTGAAAAAATTTGCTGTAAGGTTCTGATAGGATAAGCTACTCCCGTATGTTCTGATTCAAATAGATATTCTTTCGGTTTAGGATCATAGTCTTTAATATATTTTCGCAAAATATCTAATAACACGGGACTTAAATTTACATATCTGTCTTTTTTTCCTTTACCCCTTCTCACAAATATTTGCATTCTTTTACTATCAATATCTTCAATTTTTAAATGAGCAACTTCACTTACTCTTAATCCGGCACTGTAACAGGTAAAAAGTATCGCTTTATGTTTTTTATTTTTAAGCGCTTTAAATAAATTACCTAATTCTGTTTCATTAAGAAGTTTTGGTAATTGCGAAGGTTTTTTTGGTCTTGGTATTCCCCAAAAAA
The DNA here is from genome assembly GCA_002390845.1 of Chitinophagaceae bacterium UBA4407. Classification (GTDB taxonomy): domain Bacteria; phylum Bacteroidota; class Bacteroidia; order Chitinophagales; family Chitinophagaceae; genus Limnovirga. Next base: position 1,524 of record DGQT01000071.1, read on the forward strand.
ATTTCTCCCGGCCTAATACCTGTTCAAAATAAAACTTTAATGCATTAAGCCTGCTGTGTGCAGTGTTTTCACTGATGCCTTCTTTTTCCATAGCATATACCATATAGCGTTTAAGATCGTCTGTACTAAGATCTTCCACTCTTTTTTGTTTAATAGTTTGCAGCAGTTGGGCAAACTCATTGCGGTAAGTTTTGATGGTAGATGCACTGTAGCATTTTAATTTCAACTGCTGCACAAGTTGTGCCAGCATATCTGTATTATGGCTGCTTATTAATTGTAACGATGGTGCTGCAGGCAACGGGTTTGCTTTCGACTTTTGTTTTTCTACTGGTACAGTAGCTGCAATTTTGTTTTTGCGCTCAAGGTATTGTTTAAGCAGTCTGTTGTCTGTTATTGCATTGCTGCCAATGGCTTTTATAAGTACGTTATAGTTTTCACGGCTAAGCAGAAAATACCAGCATTTGTTTGTATTACTCCATTTAACACCCGGCATTTTTTTTACAATATTGTTTAGCTGTGCGTTGCTTTTAAAATAAATGCCCGTGCACTCTTTGTTGTTGTGAAAAAACGGTTTTAGGGTTATAGTTTGCATAATTTTAATTAAAGATGTTTATGCACAATTTATTTCAAAAATTTATATAAATAAACTGCTACTGGCCTGGGTTTTTTCTAACTCTCTATGTAGTCGCCAACGTACCCCTGTTTCCCGCTACATCCCTTCTTCGCCGAGTCTCCTTCAAAGCTTTGTGCGTGGCTTGTACACTGCTATTCGCTTCAGTAAAGCCCACTCATTATCCAACCGTACAAGGGAGTCACACAACAGGCGATGCCATGAAATACAACAGCCGGAAAACAATCAATTGCCCGCAACCGTTTTTATTAAATAAAAAAAGCACCGCCATATGGCAGTGCTTTTTAAACCCGAAAAAATGCTCATTTCGCCCTGCTGAATTTAATCCCGCTAACCAAACCATATTCAGCACTTTTGGCACCATATAACCCCTTAATATATTTCTTACACTTCAGGGCAGTATCAATAATACCTGTTTCACTTTCATATAAAAGTTTGTTCCTCGCAATAAGCTTATTGGCAGCCGTGGTCAGTAAACTGCCCAGGCTGTCGTTGGCTGTTTTCAAATCAGTAAGATAAGCGTCCAGGCTTGCCGTAGTAAGATCAGTTTCATTCGGTGAATAATCAGTAACGGTTTTCAGCAATTCAATCAGTTGTTGAAAAGCATCGGTTCTTTGCACATAACTCTGCTGGCTCGTACTCACACCATCTTCAGGTAAAGGATCACTGCTGTCTGTTTTTTTACCGGGTTTCTTTTTGCTTGCACCACGTATTTTATCCGCGTTGCCCTTGGCGTCGGCAATAAGTTTTTTACTCGCATTGGTGCTGCTGGCATAATTAATAACCCGTGTTACAAGTGGGTCCAAAGGTTCAAAAAGGAGCTCCCTTTCATTAATGGGTTCCTTGGTTGCCTTGTTGCTGCTGATCAGGTTACCCTGCGCAGTGTTGGCAGCCGATAATTGTCCCTTCATTTTAACAACAGTTAATGAAGAATTGCTTGGGTTATAAGTGGCACCGAATCCGGTAGCCCTGTCAATAATAAGTTTAAAGTTGGCAAGGTTGATGGCATGCCCTTTTTCGCTGTTACTGGCCATAATTTTATTTTTTTAAGGTTTTTAATGAACCCTAAGTTACAATCAGGCATACCCCAAAAACAAGGTGATTTTTCACCGGAACCCCCGTGATTTTTCACCGAAGCCCGGTGATTTTTCACCGCAAAAACACCATTCATTATCAAATTGAGATAAGGCTTATTAAAACAGGAATCAGATTTTATCAGAAAGCCATGAGATTTTATCAGAAAGGCATCAGGTTTTATCAGAAAGCCATGAGATTTTATCCGAAAGGCATCAGATTTTATCAGAAAGCCATGAGATTTTATCCGAAAGGCATCAGGTTTTATCAGAAAAGCGTGAGGTTTTATCCGAAAGGCATCAGGTTTTATCAGAAAAGCGTGAGGTTTTATCAGAAAGCCATGAGGTTTTATCAGAAAGGCATGAGGTTTTATCCGAAAGGCGTCAGGTTTTACTTGCGCCCCCGTCTAACTGCCGGTAAAAACCCAACGCATCATCCAACAGTATAAGTTTCCCGCCATGTCGCAGCAAAGAAGCGGGTGCAGCGCCGTTGCAAGGACAATGCCATGCGGCAAGGAGCATACAGATATTGAATTTGAACGATACATAGAAGAATTAGCTTGACGCCTATGCGCCATGGCGGGAAGAAAAACCCAATAGTAGCAGGCACTTTGGCTCAAAATATTTACCAGAAAAAAAGCCACCACAATTTTTGTGATGGCTTTTTTTATAAATCGATTTGTTACGCTTATTCTTTTATTACTTTTTGAGTATATAATTTATTATCGCTGCCGGTAACTTTTAAAATATACATTCCCTTTGCAAGCATTGATACATTCAGGCTGCCTTGCTGCGGGTTACTCCATTGTTTAACCAAAACTCCAGACTGGTTGTATAACTTCACAGAAGTGATGCCGGTGTTGGGCAAGCTTACATTGATAACATTTGTGAAAGGATTTGGCCCTGCTGTTAATTTTTTAGTAGTTGAAACAGCAACCGCTGCCTGTTCATCTGAACTTGTTTGCGGGGTAGCAGAAAGGGCTGCACTTACCGTCATAGGAGAGCAGTACACCTGCCATGTACCATTACGGTTGTCCATCCATGTAGGGTAAAGTTTTCCTGCGTATGCAGCAATACCAATATAATCGCCTGCATAACCATATGCGAAGTTCACATTGTCAATAGGCGCGGTAATATGCGCTACATCACTGGCTTTTTGGGTAACCCAGGTTTTGCCTCCATTGGGTGAACCTGCCACATAAGTATTGGTGGAATAACCACTTGCCTGGTCGAAAGCATAATAAGTAACAAATACACCGCCTGTAGAATCATCAACAGTTATCCATGGAAAAAAAGCTTGTGTTGCAGTAGGGATGCTGATGGCTTTTGGTGTAGACCATGAAGTGCCGGTATTTTTTGAAACAGAAACATAAATGGTTCCTTTTCCAGTACCATTTAACTTACCTGCATAAACAACGTAGATATTACCGCGGGTTTTTTTATTGCTTTTATCAACGGCCATTGCTGGAAAATCGTTAACCCTTGTATAGCCAAAAAGGCTGCTGTACCCATCTACCCTGATACCTGCGTATGGAAAAATTACACGATAAGTGGCGAAAGTTGCACCACCGTCCAACGAGCGGGTAAAGCCCATGCCATCTGCTGCATAGGGAGGAGTTACTGTTTGATGATCTGCCCAGCAAACATACACTTCGCCGTTAGGGCCTGTTTGTACATTAGTACCCTGGCCAAAACCTACTGTGCCACTGCGTAAAGTAATTTTCGGTGTAAAGGTTACGCCTTTATCGGTGGTCTTGTTAAAAACCACAGCACCGCCGCCAGAGTTAAAATCTGTCCATGAATGATAAAATGAATTTACATAAGGACTTGTACTAACATCGTCTGTGGCAGACATGCCTTTATCGTAACCGGTACCTACATCGCCCCTTACACCTTTTGTCCAGTTAAGGCCGCCATCTGTTGACCTTTGAAACCAATATCCTCCAATTGCACTAATGGAAGTCATGAATGCCGTATTATCTGCTGTAAAAGATACAGTTGGATCTCCGTAAACCTGCGAGGAATTTATTTTTTGTAACACATCGGCACCTCCCCATGTAACACCACCATCTAATGATGCGTAGAAACCCTGATTATATGCATAAGGACCCGTAAGGGTATTGGCACTGGCAAGCAGGTTAAGTGGGTTTTGTTTATTTACTGCTATTGTTACTTCGGCCTGTACATTAGCAGAGGGGAACAGTCTTACATCGGGGCCGTCTATAATACCGGCTACTGGCGGCCTTGCTGTTGTTGGTAGTGTTGGGTTAAAAACAGCTTTATATTGCGGAACTTTTTGGCCGGGTACAATTTCCTGCCTTCTTTGCTGAGACCTTGGGTCTTTAGCCTGCGAAAAACTGCAAGTGCCTGCCAGCAATGCGCTGAAAAGCAGAAAATTCTTTGCGTTAATTTTTTTCATCCTGTTTAGATTTATTTGGTTTTAAAAAAAGATTGTTTTTAAATTAGTTAAGTCAGCAAACCGGGATAGATATCTTAAAACAGCCTGGCAAAACATAAGAAGAACTGTTTTTTATTTGTTGTACAATTTATTCAAGTTATACTAATCAATCAAATTAAAAATTAAATGAGTAAAAAAATAATACAGGCTGCCATTTTCTAAACGAACAGAAAACTTACTGGTTTATAGCTAACTGTTTAGCATATTTGGTTTAATAATTAGTGTAATGTTTTTTGGGATATAAAATTATGGATTACCCTAAACTGAATAAATGATCAGAAATAGTAAAACCTATGACTATAATCAGCCTGTACTTCTATGTTTTTGTTTAGAGCGTTTATTTTATTTAATAAAATAATTTGCTGTGAAGATTTTTCGCTTTGGGTTGGTTCATGGTAATACTTCAGTCGCAGTGTGCGACGCAAGTAAAGCTCAATAGCAGTAATATAGCCGGGCTCAAAAAAATCAAACTTATTTTTAGCAGGTATAAGTTAACAAATGGTTTTGCAGTTATTCGCTGGCATCCATCCTGCAGAAACGGCTGTATAATTTTTCGTATAAAGGCACGATATTGCTGATGTCAAATCGCAAGGCTTGTTGGTAGGCACCTTCTTTTAGTGCTGACAGCAAGGCTTCATTGCTTAACATGTCAACAGCATATTTACTCATGGCACTTATATCGCCAAGATTGGCTGTGTAACCGGTTTCGCCATGAATATTTATTTCGGGCAACCCCCCGGTATTGGTACTGATCACCGGAACCCTTGCTGCCATTGCCTCAAGTGCGGCTAAACCAAAACTTTCGTACTCAGATGGCAGTACAAACACGTCTGAAACCAGTAATATTTCTTCAATCTGTTCCTGCTTGCCTACAAAACGCACATCATCGTGTACGCCCAGTTCTTTTGCAAGCTCTTCAGTGGCCGATCTTTCAGGGCCGTCGCCGATCATTAATAATTTTGCAGGTAATTCTTTTCTTACTTCTGCAAAAATTTTTATTACATCATTTACACGTTTTACTTTCCTGAAGTTGGAGGCATGTACCATTATTTTTTCACTCTTGGGTGCAATCACCTGCCGAAAGGCATCAATAGGTTTTTTACTGAAACGTTTTATGTCAACAAAATTGTAGATCACTTCAATCTCCTTAGTTATCTTAAACGAACGAAAGGTTTCTTCGCGCAGGTTATTCGATACAGCAGTAATTGCATCGCTTTCGTTTATGGAGAAAGTAACAACGGGTTCGTATGTTTTATCCTTACCCACCAGCGTTATATCAGTGCCGTGCAGGGTTGTAATAAAAGGCACATGCCTGCCGCTTTTTAACATGATTTGTCTTGCCATATACGCCGCCGATGCATGCGGAATGGCATAGTGTACATGCAGCAAATCAAGGTCGTGGTTCTTAATTACATCAACCATGGTGCTGGCAAGTGCAACTTCATACGGCGGGTAATCAAATAACGGATAAGTGGGCACCCGCACTTCATGATAATAAATATTGGCATTAAACACATTCAGCCGAACGGGTTGCTGATAGGTAATAAAATGAACGCTGTGGCCTTTATCAGCCAACGCTTTTCCCAGTTCCGTTGCCAGTACACCACTACCACCAAAAGTTGGATAGCAAACAATCCCTATACGCATGCCGTAATATTTTAGAACGGCAAAGTAACAATCATTTTTTTACACGGTTGTACCATTTATCCAATCCCGAAAAAGGGCAACATTTAATTAACCTGGCATTATATAATTGGGAATACAGTTATTAGCCAGGCATTTGTACTTATGGCATCGCCTGTTGCGTCGCTCTCTTTTACGTTCGGACTATTGAGCAGCAAGTCCGAAAGTCGGAAAGCAATACAACTGTATTTACTTTCGGATTTACTAACTTGCTGACTTTCGGTCTAACCGTACAAGGGTGCGACGCATCAAAAGCCTCATAGCTGTAATACAGTTTGGTTCAAAATAAAAATAACTGATACTTTCGCTCTTTAATAAATAAACCAGCATGAAAAAAATTTTTCTTCTTGTATTTCTAGTACCCATATTTTCATTTGCTCAAACCAGCGATTCTGCTTTTATAAAAGCGATCGCTGATAATATATTGGTAAGCCGCATGCCTTACAACAACCTGCATACGCTTACAAAAAAAATTGGCGGCCGTTTGGCGGGCTCACCGCAAATGGTTAAAGCAGAAGCATGGGGCTACAAAGCTTTGCAGGAAGCTGGCGCAGATAAAGTAATCATGCAGCAATGTATGGTGCCACACTGGGTACGTGGCGGAAAAGATATGGCATCGGTTTCTTATAAATCTGCAAACGGAAAAACGCAAACTATGCAGTTGAATGTGCTGGCATTGGGCAACTCTGTTGGCAGCGGCGTAAAAGGTGTACAGGCTCCCTTAATTCGTGTAAACAGTTTTGATGAACTGGAAAAAAGAAAAGATGAAATAAAAGGAAAAATCGTTTTCTATAATGTTCCCTTTGAAGAAACATTTGTTCAAACATTCCAGGCTTATGGTAAGAATGTGGTGTACCGTGCAATAGGTGCCAGCCGTGCCGCAAAGTACGGCGCAGTGGCTGTATTGGTGCGGTCGATGACGCATGCAATGGATAACAATCCACATACGGGAGCATTGTATTACCTGGATAGTATTAAACAAATTCCCGCAGCTGCAGTGGGTTTGAGAGACGTAGAAAAACTCGATACACTTTTCGATAATAATATGGTTCTTACAGCAGCGTTGTTTACTTATGGTAACATGTTGCCCGATACCATTGGGCATAACATAGTCGGTGAACTAACCGGCACGGAATTTCCGAATGAAGTAATTACCGTAGGTGGCCACCTTGATAGCTGGGATGTAAATGAAGGCGCTACCGATGATGGTACAGGTATAGTACAAACCATTGAAATTTTGAGGGCTTTTAAAGCTTTGGGATATCAGCCGAAACATACCATGCATTTTGTATTATTCGCCAATGAAGAAAACGGAACACGTGGCGCAAAAAAATATGCGGAGGAAGCCAAAGCAAATAATGAAAAACACATTTTTGCATTGGAAAGCGATGCCGGCGGTTTTACACCACGTGGTTTTGGTTTTGGGGTGAGTGATACGGTTTGGAATAAAATTTATACCTGGCGCAATCTATTCGAACCCTATGGCGGCGATGGTTTTGTAAAGGGTGGGGGAGATGCGGATATTGATCCCCTGCATGAAATGTTCAATACACCTGTTGCAGGCCTAAGGCCCGATACACAGCGTTACTTTGATGTGCACCATGCTGTAAGCGATGTGTTTGAAGCAGTGAATATCAGGGAACTTAAACTGGGGGCCATAAATATGGCAGCATTGCTATATCTTGTAGATAAATACGGCTTGTAAATCTTAGAAGCTTTTAAAAATAAATTATGTAAATACCAGCAGTAGTTTTTCATGGTATCGTTCCTTGCGCCTGCCCCGACGATCCCGATATTTACCGGGAGGAACTCGGGTCGCAAGCACTTTATCACCTGTACATGTGGCATCTCAGGGTTCGTATAAAATATTAAAAACTGAAATAAATAGCTTCTTAAATATGAAAAAGTTTATTACCATACTCGTAGCATCACTCATTGTAGTTTTAATAGCTGGATTTTGGTGGAAGTATTACTATACATACAGCGATGGTAACAGATCGGGATTGTTGCAAAAATTTTCTCATAAGGGTAATGTTTTCAAAACATACGAAGGCGAACTTGTTTTAAACAGCCTGGTTGTAAACGGCACATCGCCGATAGGATCGGAAAAATTCTTTTTTTCTGTAGATGATGAAGCCCTGGGGAAAAAAATGCAGGAACTGGAGGGGCAAAAAGTGGTGGTGCATTATGAGCAAAAAAATGGTACACTGGTGTGGCGCGGAGAAACTGAATATATAGTAGACAGCGTAAGAGTTGTAGCCCCCTAACTGCATTAAGATTTTTTATTTTGCATGCAATAAAAATATAGCCGGCCGCTTGTGAATATCAGGCGGCTGATTTTTTTTCCAAACTGTAATGGTTTTTGTTTTAATGCTTTCTGCCGGTGCGGTAATGTCAACAGCAATGCAAAATTTTGTTTCCGCATTGCAGGTTGTTAATACATCTTGTATCATTTGATTGTTCCGGTAAGGTGTTTCAATAAATATTTGTGTGCAGTTCTTTTTCAATGACTCTGTTTCTAAATCTTTCAGTGTTTTTTTTCTTTCGGTTGCATCTATAGGAAGGTAACCAACAAATTGAAAACTTTGACCATTCATACCGCTTGCCATTAATGCAAGTAATATAGAACTGGGGCCAACCAATGGCTGTACGGTTGCATTTATTTGTTGGGCGGCTTCTATTAATATTTGCCCGGGATCAGCGATACCGGGGCAACCTGCCTCACTGATGATACCGATATTTTTACCCTCGTGCAAATGCTTGATAAATGTTGCTTTTACCGCATCTTCTGCTTTATGAATGGTGTGCCATTCATAGTTATCGATCACCATTTCGCGCCATAGTTTTTTAAAGAACCTGCGGGTTGTTTTTTCATTCTCAGCAAAAAATACCTGGCAATCTTTTATGGCATCAATAATATATGCCGGTAAAGACAGTAGTGCTTTTTCATCTTCGTGAAGTACTGTGGGTATAAGATATACTTTACCTGTCATAGATGCTGTTGTTGATTGTTGCTGTAAATTATACTGCACAAGTGTGCGACGCAAGAGAAGCTTAATTTTTATTCTTCAGCGTGGCTAATAATATGGCTGCTTTTTTCGGTACTGCTCTTATTTAGTTCGTGAAGGCTTAGTGTTGCGGCCACAACCGCATAAGCCGGTGCCAGCACCCACCCAATAACAGGCAGCAGTTGAAAAACATAAAACACAATACCATTGCCAATGGCAAGCCCTTTGTGGTTGCCAATATAAAATATACTCTCTGCTGCATTCATTTTTCTGCGTTCGCAACTGTAGTCAATCATACTAAAACCGTAATAATAACATTCTACCAGCAAAGCAAGAATGGGCGTTGCAAGCCCGATTACAGGAACAAGGCAAAGTATAAGAATGGCAATCATATAAACGGTTTGCCACAATGCATTGCGCACAGCGATCTTTATGCCGCGCACCATATCGTTAATTAACTGCTGCAGGCTAAACGGATATTCTTTTTGCTGCAGAATGGCATCCGTTTTTTCGCTTAAGTAAGCAAATACAGGCGAACCAACAATCAGCCACACATATTTAAACAATGAAAAATATAAGAGCATTTGTATCAGCCACAATGTAAGTGCAGCAAGGGTAAAGAAGAAACCCAACAGGCCGCTTTGCATGTGATCGAGCCAGGTTTTTAACCCGGTCTTTAAACTGAGCCACCCGATAAATGCATTGGCAGTCTGGTTAAAATAATACATGGATACAATAAACAATGCCATATAAATAATGCCTGGGATAATGATCCATTTCCACAGCCTGTGCTGCCGTATAAACTGGTGCGCCTTATAATAGCTTTGCAGCGCTATAATGATTTCTTTCAGCAATCGGGGTTAATTTAGCAGATAAATTTAGTTGAATTGAAACTTTTGCAACAGAATAAAATTGACAAGAAAATATTATGCACTGATTCGCTTAAGCTAAACGATTCTTTTTACAACCATAACGATGTACTTTTTATTGCCAAAGAACTGATTGGTAAAATCCTGGTAACACGCTTCAATAAGATGCTTACTGCTGCACGTATTGTAGAAACAGAAGCATATAACGGTGTAACAGATAAAGCATCGCATGCCTACAGCGGCAGGCGTACCAACAGAACCGAAATCATGTACCGCAGTGGTGGCGTGGCTTATGTTTATTTGTGTTACGGCATTCATCATTTGTTTAATGTGGTAACCAATGTAAAAGATGTTCCGCATGCAGTTTTAATTCGTGCAGCCGAACCTGTTTTTGGAATAGAAACAATGTTGTTTAGAACAGGCAAAACGGTGTTTGATTATACATTGACCAAAGGACCCGGTAACGTATCAAAAGCACTGGGCATTCATTCAAAACATACCGGCAGCAGCTTGCTTGGTAAAGAAATATACATCATTAATGATGGCCATAAGTATGAGTTAAACATGCTGATCGCATCGCCGCGCATTGGTGTTGATTATGCCGCAGAAGATGCTTTGCTGCCTTACCGGTTTTATTTAAAAGACAATCCTTTTGTAAGCGGAAAAAAATAAAAAGTTTTTTGCCGGGCTTTGAGGTTTAATGGCATCGCCGGTTGTGTCACTCACTTATACGTTCTGAATTTTATTGAGCAGATAAATACAAGCACTTACATCAATATTTTATCGGCCAGTAAAACAATAAATATTAGTCCGGCTGTTCTCCAGTTTTTTGGGGTTGGCTGGTATTTTTCCCTGAATGGTTTTTGAATCAGCAAGATCAGCATTACTACAAATAATATTGCAGTTACAGAATAACTCTGGTAGAAAAAAAGAGCCGTTTTCTTTACATCCTCACGGTTTGCCGCAGCAGACATAAACAATGAAATAGCAAACATACTGCTGCATATTAAAGTAAGTAGCCAGCCTGTTTTATCACTGTAAAAAAGGAACATGCCGCCAAAAATACAACCAAGGCTAAGTAAAATGCCAAGATGATCTGTTTGCAATATTTGCAGGTAAGTAGTATTGCCACTTTTTACAAATCCGCTGCCGATCATTCCATAGATAGTGGCTACGATACCATATAATGTGTACATGCCCCAAAGTGTAATTAAGCAAGCAATAATTTTTTCTGTTATGAACCATTTTTTATTCATTTCAGTCTGTTGGTTTAAAGACAGTTATATTAATTTTCAGACGGCGTAAATACCTGGTTAGATAGTGGGGGTATTTCGGGAATTTTTACCTTGTTAAAATCATATTCAACTGCGGCATGGCATCGGTTGCAGGTTGCTGTAAGCAATTCAAAACTGCTCGTAAATAATGCAGTATTCTTTTGCTCAATGGCATAATTAACACTGTCTAAAGCGGGTTGCAGCATGATTACTTTTTTTGACTCTAGTCTTGCAGCAGCATACTGCTGAATATCATCAAGGGATTCCATTATTTCATGTATTTCAAAATCAGCAAGCTTCCAGTTTTCACTTTTACCCGCAAACCATAGTTTGGCGTGGTGTACCTGTATCTGGCTCATAAATTCACCAAGGCCAGGTTTATACGAGGCATCGATTTCCTTTTCAAGACTGTCTATGCGTAATTGAAGCTGGGCAGAATTACCGGATTGATTACACGCATAAAAAAAAGTTGCAGTAAATAATAACATGAGATAATATCTTACTTGCACGGCTGTTAATTTTCTCGGGATAAAGTTATTGTAAGAGCAGCAAAGAAAATATAAGGCTAAAAAAGAAAGCCACCTGAAAAGATGGCTTTTAGTCTTATGCTTTATCGTAGTTTACACATTCTTTCAATTCTTTCTCACTATAAGAAAGACCATATTGTTTCAACACATCATCAGGTACGCCATTCCATTGATTGGGTTTGTTGCCCATATAGCCTACATCTGCGGTTCCTATTTCTGAAGTATAAAATCCTGTAGCAGTTAAGTCACGCAATAAAGTAAAGAATGCAACCCCCTGTGCCATCTCTGGTTTAGCTTTTTTAGGATAAGCAATTTGATCAACCATTTCTATTTGCTGCGCCTGTGTACAATCAACAAAAGCCTTTCCGTAAAGATTTATGCATTTAAGGTCGAGCCAGCGCAAGCCACCTTTTAAAGGTGTTTGATGCTCCGTCATTTCGTTTACAATGTATTGGATAAACTCCGGCACTTTGGCATCTGAAGCACTGCCGCTTACATCATCTTTGGGAATGATGATATCGCAAAGCACGGTAATGGTGGCCATTTCGGCATCTGTAAAAAACTTACCTGCACTGTCAAATTTCTCCTGTGCAAGCTTTTCTTCCGGCATCCTATTTATGGCATCTGTTGTATTTGCCGCAACAGGGGTTGTGTCTGCTTTTTTGGGTTCTGTTTTACAGGCTTCGGCCAGTACCCCTGCGCCAAATGTTCCTATGGCAATTGTTTTGAGTGATTTTCTTCTGTCCATACTATTTATGGTTTTTAGTATTTTTTTGCTGCGCAGTATTCCTGCAGTACAAGAGTGCGACGCAACGAATGTTTAATAGTTATTCTATAGCCGGGCCAATAAAAAGCTAAAGATTATTCTTCTTCATTTCATCAACAATATGCTCGCTTGCACGCATGGAAAGCGCAAGAATTGTCCAGGTAATATTCTTATCTGCCTGGCTCACAAACTGGCCACCATCTACACAGAACAAATTCTTGCAATCGTGCGCCTGGCTCCAGCTGTTAAGCGCTGAAGTTTTTGGATCGTTACCCATTCGCACTGTTCCGGCTTCATGTATAATATTACCCGGTGCATGGAGGCCGTAATTGTTTTCTTTGGTATCATCGCCGCCCCATGTAATTACTGCGCCCATTGAATGCAGTATTTCTGCAAAAGTTTCTTTCATGTGCTTTGCCTGCAGTATTTCGTAATCGCTCCACTTTGTATCGAATCTTAGAACCGGGATACCAAATTTATCAACCACATTCGGATCGATGGTACAGCGGCTGTCGGCCCTGGCAATACCTTCACCGCGACCTGCCATACCCACATGTGCACCAAAGAAATAACGGTAGTCTTCTTTTAACGAAGCACCATAACCACCGGCTTCTTTTTGCTTGCCTTTTATTTTATAGGTGCCGTTCAGGTTTTCGATACCCCAGTTAAAACCATACAAAGGCTGGCCAAAACCGCCACCGTATTCTATATGATAACCGCGTGGGAAATCGAGTTTTTTATTATCGAGCCACCATGGCGTATAAACATGCATACCACCCACGCCGTCTTCGTTGTAACGTTTACGGTCGAATAATTCGGGAATGATGCCGCCCATATCCGCACCTGTAGAATCGTGCAAATACCTGCCCACCACATCACTCGAATTGGCTAAGCCATTGGGGTGGCGCTGCGATTTTGAATTGAGCAATAACCTTGCACTTTCGCAGGCACTGGCTGCAAGTATTACCGTGCGGCCTTCTACCTGGTATTCCTGCATATCGTCTTTACTGATGTAGGAAATACCTGTTGCCAAACCTTCTTTATTGGTAAGCACTTCGCGTGCCATGGCATTGGTTACAAGATCAACATTACCTGTTTTCATGGCAGGTATGCAAAGGCAGGAAGATGCAGAAAAATCGCCATAAACTTTACAACTGCGGCCGCACTGCGCACAGTAGAAGCATTGGCCACGCTGATCATTTATTTTTTCAGTAAGTATCGATAAGCGGGAAGGAATAACCGGTATCCCAATATTGGTTGCAGCTTTTTTTATGAACAACTCATGTAAGCGCGGCTTTGGTGGTTTTTGAAAAATGCCATCGGGGTCATTTTCCAAACCTTCGTTGGTCCCAAATACACCCAGCATCCGGTCTATCTTATCGTAATAAGGTTTTATGTCTTCATAGCCGATTGGCCAGTCATCACCAAGACCATCAATGCTACGACGTTTAAAATCTTTCGGTCCAAAACGCAACGAAATTCTGCCCCAGTGATTGGTACGGCCACCTAACATTCTGGCACGCCACCATTCCCATTTGGTATCGCCTTCGTGTGTGTATGGTTCGCCGTCAATTTCCCAGCCCCAGTAGCAGCCATCAAAATCGCCAAACGGGCGAAACTTGGTACTGGCACCCCTTCGCGGAGAATCCCATGCATTTTTTAACTGGTTCGAATCTTTTGCAGGATCAAACATTGGCCCGGCTTCAAGCAGGCAAACTTTCATTCCGGCATTGGCCAGTACATAAGCGGCCATACCGCCACCGGCACCCGAGCCTACAATAACTGCATCATACTTTTTTGGTTGTTTTTTTACCTGGAGTCCTGGCATACAGCAAGAAAATTAAAAAGGTGAATTATGAACGATGAAATTATAACATTATCCTGAAAAAAATATTTTGTGTTAATGATACCATGAATTTTTTTGAACCGGGCTTTAGAATAACGATTAAACATCGTTGTGTCACTCACTTGTACTGTTGGATATTTTATTGAGCAATTCCTGTTCATCAGACTATACTCTTTATAACCACTGCTTTCTGCGTTTATCAAAAAATATCTTTTATAATGAATATCTGAATTAAATTCACACACAACATTTTTTCAATGCGTTTTATTATAGCAATCGATCTTGGCACTACACATATAAAAGCTGTTATTGTTAATCATCAGGCCAAGCCACTCCAAACATTTAAACTGCCCGTTGTATCTGTTCAAAACGAATCGGGCAAATACGGGCAGGATGCAGAAACTATTTTTCAATCTGTACTTATTTTATTAAAACAATCATTAGAAGTTGTAAGCCAGGAAGATGTTGCCTGTATTGTTTTCAGCGCTGCAATGCACAGTATACTTGCTGTGGATAAAGCAGGCATTCCACTTTGCATTTCATTAACCTGGGCCGATACACAAAGCAAAGCTTATGCGCAGCAATTAAAATCTACCCCGGCAGGCGAAAGCATCTATAAGCAAACAGGCACACCCATACATGCAATGAGCCCCCTTTGCAAAATAGCATGGATAAAAGATGAACAGCCTGAACTCTTTGCAAAAACACATAAGTTCATTTCTGTTAAAGAATATATTTTTCACCGGCTGTTTGGGAAATACATTGTTGATGTTGGTATTGCATCCGCTTCAGGGCTGTTTGATATTTATAATCTCTGCTGGTACAAAGAAGCATTGGAATTTTCGGGAATTGATGAATCTAAATTATCACAGGTTGTTAGTGCTACACATTTTGAAACAGCACTACTGGAAAGTATAAAAAGTGAATTAAACTTAAAGCATTCAATACCTTTTGTAACAGGTGGTAACGATGGTTGCCTTGCCAATCTTGGGTGTAGTGCATTGAATAAGGATGAGGCAGCACTAACTGTTGGAACCAGCGGCGCAGTTAGGGTTACAATTTCAAAACCATTACCCGCAGCACTTCAGGGCTTGTTCAGGTATATGCTTACCAACGAACTGTACGTTACCGGTGGACCCATCAATAACGGAGGCATCGCATTGCAATGGTTTGCAGAAAACTTTCTTGGTATTGCTCTCAGCGCATCTGAAGATCTAAACACAATAATGCAGCTTGCTTCAAAAGCTCCTGCTGGTTCAAATGGTTTACTATTCCTGCCGTACCTTCTTGGCGAACGTGCCCCTGTTTGGGATGAAGATGCAAAGGGCATGTTTTACGGTCTGCAACTTATACACCGCAAAGAGCATTTAACAAGGGCAGTAATAGAAGGCATTTCATTTTCGTTGTTACAAATATTGACTGCTATAGAAAAAGTAAACGGCAATGTGAATAAAGTATTTGTAAGTGGAATTGTAACGCAGTCTGAGTGGTGGATGCAGTTGCTTGCAAACATGTTTGGTAAAACAATTGTGCTTACCGAAAGTGCAGATGCATCAGCAATGGGAGCAGCATTTGTGGGTATGTATGCAACAGGTATGATTGATGATCTTTCAACGGTTAAATCTTTTATGCAAATAACAAAAACATTCGAGCCGGATGCAAACATACACGCCATATACCAAAAACATTTCGAGGTTTATGTTTCATTATATCCCAGGTTTAAACAAAAATGAAGCGTTGAAATATTCTGATTTTTACAGCACCAATACACGCTCAATCGTCCAGTAAGATGCAATCAGTGCTATGATGATTGAGATTGGATAAACAAATTGTTTTTTAAATTCTGGCCGCTTGCCAAAAGGGATGATCAGTAAAAGAAAAACAAGGAGAATAACAGCAATCTGCCCTACTTCTACACCCGCATTGAATGATAAGACCGAAGTGTAAAAATTATTACGGGGCAGCCCTACTTCACTTAATGCACTGGCAAAGCCCAATCCATGTACTAAGCCAAAGAAAAAAACAATCAGTACACGCCAGGGTTTTAATTCGTTTAATAAAATATTTTCTACCGCTACAAAAACAATAGACAGTGCAATTACAGGTTCTACCAATTGGCTCGGTGCAACAATAATGCTTTTCATGCTTAGTGCCAATGTAATGGTATGTGCTATTGTAAATGCCGAAGCCTGCCACAAAATGGTTGATATTTTATTGCTTAGTAAACAAAGGCTTGTTATAAAAAGAATATGATCTAAACCAAGCGGAATAATATGTGTAATACCCATCTTAAAATAAAACCAGATCACACCTTCGGTAGGGGTGCGTTCCATCGTAATATTAATGGGGTGTGCAAATACAGGTAATGCCGCAGCTACGCAGATAAAGCATGCAATAAATTTTAAACGCCGTGTATTTGAAGTAATGTTCATTTTAAATAAGAAGATTTTTTGACTTCCTTATTCCTTATTCAATAAAGTTGCATATTTAATAAATCTATTTGTAAACAGGCTTAAGTATTTCAATTAAGCATCGTTGTGTCACTCACTTGTACGTTCGGAACATTGAGCAGCAAGTCCGAAAGACGGGAAGGCCGAAAGTCGGAAAGAAATACAACTGCATTTACTTTCGGACTTACTGACTTGCTGACTTCCGGTCTAACCGTACAAGTGTGCGACGCAACCAAAGCTACATGATTAATCAGAACGCCGGGCTCATAAAACTACCTGCATGCAATAGCGGATCTTTCAAAATAATTTACAGCGTTTGAAGTTGTATAAGGCTTTCGCTTTTAAGATTATCAGTAATGTTTGGATTTGATTTCAGCGCCTGTTCCAGCGTTAATTTGGCAAGAGACTTATCGCCTGCTTTTGCATAAATCAGCCCGGCCCTGCAAAGCAATGTTGGGTTTTTGCAGTTTGTTTTAAGCGCCGTTTTTATATAAGGGATGGCTTTTGCATATTCGCCTTTGCTGTAATAAACCCATGCCAGGCATTCGTTAACATCAATGTTATCGGGCCTTCGGTTGTACTCAAGCAGGGCATGCTTTTCTGCATTGTCAAAGTCGTTTATTTTAAGATAAGCATAAGCCAGTTCTTTATCAACATAGTGGCCAATGTTTTGATCGTTGTTGCCGCTTTGAGCTTCTGTAGTCATTTCGGCAATAACCTGTTTCTGCATTTCATCGGCATTAGCTTTATCGCCTTTCTGCCTGTACACATCGGCCAATGCTTCTTTTATTGCAAAATCTGTTACAGAAGAATCTGCCTGTATGTAATAGTTAATTGCTTTGTTATAATCCTTATCGGCAACGGCAATTCTCGCCAGTCCTGCAAGTGCATAAGCATAACCAGGGCGGTTTTCGAGGGAAATGGTGTAGTGCATTTTAGCGTTTAAAAGATCGCCTGTATTTTCATACAAATGGCCTAACTGAATCCGTGACCATTCGGTGCTTTCATCGCCGGGCCGCCCAGCTTCTACCGCCATTTTCATTGCATCGATTGCACCGGGATAATCGCCATAAATTTCTCTTAAGTAAGAGGCACGTGAATAAGACCTGATATCCGGACGAATGGAAAGCATTTTATCAGCGTTAGCAACGGCAGAATCGTAGTTACCCATTTCAACATTTCCGTCAACCATAATACCCCAAACAAATGCATTGTATGGATTTTTATCTTTTGCCTTCTGAGCAAGTTCAAGGCCATCGGCAAAATGGTGCTGCGATAAATAAAGAAGTGATTTTAAAGTAAGCGCCTCAAAGTTTGCCGTATCTGCGGCAAGTGCATCGTTTACATATTTCATAGCAGCTTTATCGTAATAAGAAAAATTACCGGTTGTACGGGCTTCCTGGATATATAAAGTAGATAATTGTATTAATGATTTTGTGTCTTTAGGATCTTTCTTAATGGCTTCCTGCAGCTTATAAGCCTGCGCTTTTATTTTCAGCCATTCAGGATCGTTTGCTGTTGCACCTTTACGGGCAAGCAGTGTATAATGCTCTTCACTGTTAGCGGGAGTGCTGCTTTTGTATTTGTAAAATATTGCACCTATTGCTGCAGTAAATGCAACCAGCACAACGATGTAAATAATATTCTTTTTCATGGCGAAATTTTTGGGGGTCAATCTGATGTTGATGAATTTTAAGAGAGAAAATAAGTCCGCAACAATTGCTGCGGACTTATGCTATAATGAATTACTGTTTAGAAACACGCACACTTTGTTTAAGGTTACCGTCAACCACAGCATTAATGAAATAAATTCCATGCGCTGCATTGCCTGCATTCCACTGAACATCGTAAGTACCTGCGTTCTGTTTTTGATTAACAAGCACTTTTACTATTTTACCCGAAGCATCGTAAACACTGATGGTTACATTAGAAGATTTTGTAACGCGGTATTTAACATTGCTGCTGCCTGCAAAAGGATTGGGATAAGCAGATACAATGAAATCCGGTGCTGTTACTTCACCACCTGTAATCGCATTGCTTACTTCAGGAACAGTGATAACTTCTGGTGCAAAACCAGCGCCGTTAGGGCCTGCATTGCATCCACATCTTGGATTTGTACCAGACCATGGTAATTGCTCGTAAGGGAATGCACGACGGATACTTGTATCATTTCTGTAAACGCCTGTTCCATAACTTAATGCAGTAAGAAGCTTTCCTGTAACAGGGCTTGGGCCGCCAACATAATCATCAAAAGGCAAACCAATAGCTGCCAGTACAACACCGCCAACAGCCTGCAGTTCAATACGGGTTACATCATCTTCCAATCTTCTGCCGTTAGGGAAACCATCCATATTGGGAATGAATTGTACGTCTGTATTCTTATTATAGTTTGTATCAACAATTCCCAATACTGCTGCTTTTAGTAATCCTTCGCTGCTGAAGTTGGCATCTGTACGTGAAGTAGGTGGAACAGCCATATTCAATCTCAACATATCTCCACCATTTGGCAGAAAATTATTAATGAATGGTTTACCAACTGCCAATGGGTTACCAGCTTTGCCTGTAGCCAATTGGTATGGTGCCAGGTTTGGTACACCTGTATGGAATATAGGCCAAAGGTCAACCGAACGTGGAGAACCAGCTGCTGGCAATAACAAACCACCAAAAGCACTTTCAGCCAAAGCAGTGCCATCTAATGCAACATTACCTTTTAGACCGTATAAGCCATCCTGGCCATTACCAAAACCAAATGAGCCTAAAGAATTTTTCTGAATACGCAATTTAGAAAAAGCAGGTATTGCTCCGCCAAACTGTGCATCATCCATGTAAAGCGCTAATTCCGGATTGTAAAAGAAATTGCCGAAAGTGCTGAGTAAACCAAGATCCTGGTAAGGAGTTAACGCATTCCAGTAATCTTTATAACCAATAGGAATAACAGCTTCATTGGTTAATGGCATACCAAGTCTTGAAACCTGAACATAATCACCAGAACTTGTTTCTGTACCATCGCCATTCAAAACCCTCATCTTTGGTCTGCTTGCAGAAGCCCATACGCCAATTACAAAGTTACCATCAAGAATATTAGCAGCCTGGTCAGCACTTTTATGATCTTTCTGAAGGTCAGCTATTGGAATTTCCAAAGCAATTGTAGAAACGTTTTTGCATGCAAGTGCATCTGCAGGAACACCACCCTGGCGTGGGGCATCACCCAAATCAAAAATACCACCAAGATCAACAAAGAACGGATCATCAACCGGTCCGCAGAAAACCCTTTCGTTTCCGCTGGTACCATTTACACCTTTTCTAAAAAGATCAGGGTAGCTGGTAGCGCCCAAACCTACAGGTGAAGTAATAGAACGTGGCCCGATGTTATAAGGCGGCACATACTGGTTCTTGCTGATAACTGCAAATGTGACACCGCCATCAGTGCTCTTTTCAAGTGTATAAGTGGTCTTCAGATTTTCTTTACCCAGCCTGATATTAAAAAAGGTTGTTGGGTCTTCGTTGGTTTGTTTAAAAGTGAAACGATAAGTAATTTCATCACCCGGTTTGCTGGCATCATTGTCAATATGAATTTCATAACGTATGTTGCTTCCAAACTGGTAATAATTGGGTCCGCCAAATGGAAGTTGTCCCGGGTTATAGTTTGCAATAATGCAAATCTTATCCGGCTTGTCAGGGCAACGGAATGCATAAAGATCCGTGTTGTCGGCCAATGGATCATTGGCAATCAATGGCGCTTCGCGGTGGCTTGATGACATCAGTACTGCTGATGCACCAAACAATGCGGCAACAGGCAACAACCGCCATGCTGTGTTTTTTTTCAGTTTCATTTTTTTGTTTTTTTGATTTATAAATATTTGAGCGTGGATGCTCTGAAGCAACAGTTTTTTATGTTCTGTTAAAAGTTACGTAAACAGCAACTGTGTGGATTTAATAAATAATAATTCATATGATTTTTCTAAAATCTCTGGTGGCCAAGGAGTATAAAAGGCATAAATACAATTATGAGCCGGGCGGCAGAATAGGAATTAAACTTCTCTTGCGTCGCACACTTCCTCTGAAGTAACAATGATCGGCAAAGCGAAGATGGCAACATCGTTCTTACGGCTCAAAGCCGTCTGACCGTTATCCTTCATGTGCCTGTGTGTACCGATGGTTTATGAGCAATTGTACTGAAAGAATATAAAGCATCTTCAGGCTCACAAAATTCAAACGGTTTTTAATGCAGAATAAATTACTGTTCTATTTATGCCTCTTAACAAGCATAGTGTTTAGTAAACAAGGTTGCACCATGCCCAATAAAGAGCAGGCCGCTCAAGTGTGCGACGCAACCGGGTTTCATAGTAGCAATGCAGCTTTGGTACATAAAAAAACAGTAACCAGGTACTGTTTTTTTATTCGAAATTTTTTCTGAAGTGTTCTGTTTGTAAGAACTTTTAAAAAGTATAAGTCCGCAACATTTGTGCAGACTTATACTGTAATGAATTACTGTTTAGAAATACGTACACTTTGTTTAAGGTTACCGTCAACCACAGCATTAATGAAATAAATTCCATGCGCTGCATTGCCTGCATTCCACTGAACATTATAAGTTCCTGCGTTCTGTTTTTGGTTAACGAGCACTTTAACCATTTTGCCTGAAGCATCGTAAACACTGATGGTTACATTAGAAGGTTTTGTAACGCGGTATTTAACGTTGCTGCTGCCTGCAAACGGATTGGGATAAGCAGATACAATGAAATCAGGTGCTGCTACTTCAGTGCCGGTAATGGCATTTGCCGAAGAAGGGATTGATGCTACAGAAGGTGATTTGGCAAAGTCAGCCACGCCACAACCACATTTTGAACTTACACCAGACCACGGTTGCGCTACAAAAGGAAATCTTTTTTCGAAACTGGTATCGTTATGATTTACACCTGTAGAATAGCCCAATACATCCAGCAGGTCTTGTGTTACCAAACTGGTTCCGGTATAATCATCATAAGGTAAACCAATTGCTGCAAGTGCAACACCGGCTACAGCCTGTAATTCAATGCGGGTTACATCATCTTCAAGCCTTCTGCCATTAGGGAAACCATCCATATTAGGAATGAATTGAAGGGCAGTAGATTTATTGTAATTGGTATCGAGTAAACCCAATACAGCAGCCTGAACAATACCTTCGTTGCTAAAGTTAGGATCGTCACGTTTTGTAACAGGTACGGCCATATTCAATCTCAACATATCGCCACCATTGGGCAGAAAGTTATTGATGAAAGGTTTACCTGCTGCAAGTGGATTGCCACCTTTTCCGGTAGCCAACTGGTATGGAGCCAGGTTAGGAACGCCGGTATGAAATATCGGTAACAAGTCTACTGATCTTGGAGAGCCGGGAGCTGGTAAAAGAAGGCCACCGAAAATTGCATCATCCAATGCTGTTCCTGCAACCGCAGAAGAACCTTTAAGACTGTACAAGCCATCCTGGCCATTACCAAAACCAAAAGAACCCAAAGAGTTTTTCTGAATGCGTAATGGTGCCAATCCTGGTACTGCACCGCCAAACTGTGCATCATCCATATAAAGTGCCAGTTCAGGATTATTAAAGAACTGGTAGAACTGTGCATCGTTATAAGGCGATGCTGAATTCCACAGGTCTTTATAACCAATAGGAATAACCGCTTCGTTTGTTAATGGCATACCCAGCCTTGAAACCTGTACCCAGTTGCCTGAATGTGTTTCAGTACCATCACCGTTTAATACACGCATACTTGGCCTGCTTGCACTGGCCCATACGCCGATAACAAAATCGCCATCAAGAATATTTGCTGCGTTCTTTACACTTTTATGATCTTTCTGAAGGTCAGCAATATCAATCTGTAAAGCAATCACAGAAACGTTCTTACAAGCCAAGCCATCAGATGGCAGAGAACCTGTTGTACGTGGTGCATCGCCAAGATCGAAGATACCGCCAAGGTCAACAAAGAACGGATCATCAACAGGGCCGCAGAAAACTTTTTCCCCGGTGCTTGCTTTTAAAATAGATTTTTTCGAAAGGTCGCGGTAAGAGCTTGCACCCAAACCTACAGGGCTTGTAATAGAACGTGGCCCTATATTGTAAGGGGGCACGCTGCCATTGGTTTTCACCGTTACAAAAGTGGCACCACCATCGGTACTCTTCTGCATGGTGTAAGTAGTCTTCAGATTTTCTTTGCCCAGCCTGATGTTGAAAAACGTAGTAGGGTCTTCATTTACCTGTTGAAAAGTAAAGCGGTAAATAATGTCATCCCCTGTGGTAGCGATGTTGTTATCAATGTGAATTTCGTAGCGGATGTTGCTTCCAAACTGGTAATAATTCGGCCCGCCAAATGGTAATTGTCCCGGTACATAACCTGCAATAATTGTTATTTTATTGGTGTCATCAGGACTGCGGAAGGCATACACATCAGTATTATCGGCCAATGGGTCGTTGGCAATTAACGGGGCTTCCCTGTGGCTCGAAGACATAAGAATGGCAGATGCCCCGAATACGGCAGCAACAGAAAGCAGCCGTAAAGTTTTGGTCTTGTTCGGTTTCATTTTTTTTTGTTTGTAAATAATTAAAGAAAGCTCCGGCGTGTACACACCGGATTGTTTTAACTGCAGTTACAAGAGATACGGAAAGCGAAGCTTTGTGGATTCAGGTTTTTAAAAAGAGTTAATTTTTTTTAAGCGAAGGCCAGATGTATTTCTACAGAATTATATTTTTTCGGGAAAATATGTTTATGAAGTTAGCCGTAGTATTACAATTAAACTTTGGTTGTGTCACTCACTTGTTCGGTTGGATTATGAATCAGCTTTTACCGAAGCGGATAACTGGGATTTTTATTGAAAATACGGTCAGCGAATCGTAGAGTGCCAGCTACACATAGCCCTAAGAAAGGAAGCTTTGCGTAGAAGAAATTAAACACATATAATTTTTCGGTTAGCCTCTCTCCATGCGCCAAAGCATCATTATTTTTAGTTTGCGAAAACGCACTTAGCCGGGAGACCTCGGGCAACGGGAAATATTAATTTTTTATGTTGACCATTATCATATAAAGTGCCAACTTATATCATTGTCCTTACAACATTGGGATGATACTTTCGTATAAACTAAAAACTATGAAAACAAATCTATTTTTTAAAATAAACATCATGCTGTTTATTTTAATAGCAAGTACAAGTGTATTGAAAGCACAAACAGGTGTGATTGATAGTTTATTCGGGAAAAATGGTTTGGTACTTACCAAGATTCTAAAGTCCCGTGATGATATATCGCAGGCAATTGCGCTTACACCGAATGGGAAAATAATTGTCGCAGGAAACAGCTTTAATATTGTCGGATACAGCGATGTTGGAATAGTGCGTTACAAATCCAGCGGCACAATTGATAAAACTTTCGGCACCAACGGCGTGCTGAATGTAAAGGATGCCTTTTGCAATAAGATCGCTATACAACCTGATGGAAAAATAGTGATGGCAGGTGATGTGGCAGTAGGCAGTCAACTGGCTTTCAAGGTTTGGCGTTTTACAGCAAATGGAGGAATTGACAGCAGCTTCGGCACAAATGGAACAGTTACCGTACTGCCTCCAAACGGCTATGCCATCTGTTATTCCGTTGCTTTGCAACCAGATGGTAAAATAGTTGTAGGTGGTTATGATGGTTCTTTCTACGCTTCGCTATTTGTATTTCGACTTACCAGGAATGGTGTCCTGGATCCAACATTCAATGGAACTGGTTATAATGCTGTTACGCAAAGCAGGAGAAGTCTTGAATGCCATAAATTACTCATACAGCCTGATGGAAAAATTGTTGCTGCCGGATCGCTTGATACTATTTTATTAACTGCTTTCTACCGGTATTATTATCTCTCTGTAAGATTTACTGCAAACGGAACACTGGATACTTTATTCGGTAATAAAGGTATTGTACGTGAAAGTGCCAACGCTAACGACGGCGCTTATGGAGCCGGTCTTTTACCGGATGGCAGAATCGTTTTAAGTGGTTATTCTAAAACCGGCAATATAAACAAACAAAGCGCCTTATGCCTCGATGCAAACGGTAAGGTTGATGTTAATTTTGGAAACAACGGCTACCAGTATATTGATTATTTCGGTTCCGGCAGTTTTGGTGAAAGTGTGGCAATACAAGACAATGGAAAAATTTTGCTTGCAGGTAACGTAAACAATGGCAGCTATAACGCGATCGGTCTTGCACGTTTAAACAGCAATGGCACAGCTGATATGACATTTGGCAACAATGGCCGTGATACTTTTTTCAGTGTTTCGTCTTCAAAATCACTGGGTGTAAATGAAATGATATTACAGCGCGACGGAAAAATTCTTACAACAGGGTACCTGCAATTAAATAAGGATATTTTTTTCACAGCAAGATATTTGAATACACAGCAAATAAAAACAGCTACCGCAAATAGTAACATTATTGCTTCAAATGTTTTTAAGGCAAGTATGTATCCCAATCCTGTAATAAGTGGCCAGGTAACTTTACAGTTTAACATGGCATACGCAGGTAAAATAATGATTGGCATTTATGATATCAACGGAAAACAAATGCTGCAGCCCATCAATAAAACAGAGACTGCCGGTGCCATAACCGAAAATATTTTTATCCCATCATCCGTTCCAAACGGAACATACCTGGTTACTATTCTTGCAAACAATGAAAAGAAATTACTAAAATTTGAACTGATGCGGTAAGAACGCTGATTGATTTATTTTTTGTTCCGAACAGCAAAACTGCGGTCAGCTTCCGTTGTGTCACTCACTTGTACGGTTGGAATATCAATCAACTTTTCCCATAGCGAAGATTTGGGCGAATATTTAACCCTGTGTTTACGATTATTTTTTTTACAGTAATCCCTTTTACAGAAAGGAAATTTTTTATATAACCTGATTTAAAGTGCGGCACATGGATTGACAACAATACATTGTTCATTATTTAAGAAACCTTATATGTGGAAACGAATTACTGGTTTTTGTGAAATGATTTCTGTTGACCAGATTGTATTGTTATCGCCGTGCAACCCGGAACAACGCGGCGGAGCACCCATTTACCTGGTATTTACAGTAACCGGTGAGGATATTGTTCTACACCTGGTAACCCCGCATTTTGAAGAATATTATGAGGAAACTGAAGACGCTAAAAATAATAAGGTTATAAAATTGTATCAACTGCAGGATGAAGGATGGTGGATGAATAAAGTGGTCTCTATTGTATAGCCTGTATTGAAGATAAGCCTTCTGTTTGAACTGTAATGGTTCTGTATTTTCTGCATACATTCAATGTTTTACCAGCCATCCATGTAAAAACAGGCTGGTTGCTTTTTTCAAGATCCTGTATATCCTGGGCTATTAACAGAAATGCTTCGAGTAGTAATTGTTTGCGCAGTTCAGTATCTGCTGTTTTGGTACAGATGATCTTATAAATACTCAATGAATACTTATCGAATAATAAACTGATCAGTTCGCGGTTGGCTGGTGTCATTCTTATTGGTGGTGCTTTTAATTGGTAATTGCATTACTACGCATAATTATTACAAAATCGAAACCAGATTTTATGGGTGTTGTTTTTTGCACATTGTGTAGAATGTATATGGGAACATCATCCCACTGTATCAATATATACTCAGATTTCAATTTTATAAAAGTTTTATTGTGCTGTAACTGCAAAGCTGCAAAATAATGTGCAGCACAAAAGTTCGATCCTGAAATGAATTCCTGACAAACTGCCAACCTGGAACAAGTTCGGGGCAGGCTGTTTAAATGCTGCCATAAAAGAGGAACCCTGAACCGAGCGTGGCAAGAAAAGCTCAATAGCAATACTGGCTTATGGCTCAAAAAGAACTTTAATAGTAATATGTACGCTTTTAGTTGTAGTTTCATAATAACTGATAAGTATCATGCTTTGGCATGATTGTGAATGTTCTTACTTCAGTGCAATCCAAATACCTATGCATAATTACATGTAACCTTTAAAAGCCTGCGATGAACCACATATTATGTTTAGCAATACAACAACACCGGAAGATCAGCAATATATTATAGCCATTGGCGCATCTGCAGGCGGCCTGCAGGAAATAAATTCGTTTTTTGATCATACGCCGCTTGATGGTGTTTCGTATGTAATTATTCAGCATTTGTCGGCTGATTATAAAAGTATGATGGCCAGCCTGCTTAGCAACCACAGCAAACTGAAAGTATGCGAGGCCCAGGATAATATTGAAGTTGAAAAAAACAAGGTATATGTAATACCGAGTACAGATTACATGACCATAAAGAATGGCCGGTTACTGCTTACTGAAAAACAAAAAACAGGAACACCGCACCTTACCATCAATACCTTCTTTAATTCGCTGGCGCTGGATATTGGCAACAAAGCTATTGGCGTAATTCTTTCAGGCACAGGGTCTGACGGCACTAAAGGCATTGAAGCCATTAAAAATGCGGGTGGTATGGTAATCGTAAGCGATCCCGAAAAAGCAGAGTTTAACGAAATGCCATCGAATGCCATTAGTACCGGTTTGGTAGATTATGTAATGGAACCGGAGCAGATGCCCACCATTATAGAAAATTATGTAAACAATAAAGAAAACCTTGCAGGTGATATTGTTGAAAATGAACGCGAAGAAAAAGCAAGGATTGCCATTATTAATTTTATAAGGGATCATTTTCCGCTCGACTTTTCTGATTATAAACCCGCCACTATACTCAGGCGCATCAAGCGCAGGGCGCTGTCGCACAATATGAATAGCCTGGAAGCTTACCTTAATTTTCTTAAATCCGATGCTGAAGAAGTAAAGGCCTTATCGCAGGATTTTTTAATCAGTGTTACCTCTTTTTTCAGGGATAAGGAAGCATTTGAGTTTTTGGAAACACAGGTGATTCCCCAGATTGTGAATGATAAAAAGGGGCATGAAGAAATAAAGGTTTGGGTAGCCGGTTGCGCTACCGGGGAGGAAGCTTATTCAATTGCTATTTTATTAAGGGAAGCATTGGATAAGGTTAATAAAAATACAATCGTAAAGATATTTGCTACAGATATTGACAATATAGCCCTGGGCTATGCAAAAAACGGTTTGTATGAAGATGCTATAAAAACAACGGTGTCTGCAGAACGGCTGGAGCGCTTTTTTACCAAAGAGGATATTGGGTATAAAATTAAAGAGGGCATACGCCGTATGCTGATATTCGCCCACCACGATCTTGTAAAAAACCCGCCTTATTGCAATATGGATATGATCAGTTGCCGTAACCTGCTGATCTATATGAACCAGAACCTGCAGAAAAAGATATTAACCATGCTGGAGTTTGGTATAAGAAAAGATGGTTTTTTATTCCTCGGCTCCAGCGAAAATATCGTTGATAAAAGTCCTTACATTGAAGAGCTGACCAAAAAGTGGAAAATATATAAGATTCTTGAAGCAAGGCGCAATGTAAATTTTGATGTGTTTTCGCCCCCTTTATTACCTGATAACAATATAATACCTGCTTATAATAAAGCCAAAGAACAGCAGAAAAATATTGGTTTAAAAGATTACCTGAATGAAACGATGATGACTGAACTGGGCTATACAGGTGTTTGTATTGACCAGAACGAACATGTTGTACAAACTTTTGGCGATACCGGCAAATACCTGCTGCCCAGGATGTTCAATTTCGATTTAAAAGACCTGCTGCCAAAAACCCTGGCCATTGCTTTTAAAAGCGCCAGCCTTGAAGCGGTTAAAACAAATAAGAAAGTTACGGTAGATGGTATAAAAATAGAGTTTAATAACACAGTCATCAGTACCAGTCTTACGGTTATTCCGCTGAATGTAAAAGGTACAGGGCAAAAATTAATGCTGGTACTTTTCAGCGAAGCTGGTTCACCCGTTGTAAAAGATGCGGCTACAATAATTTTTGATGAAAAAATTTATGCCAACCAGTACATTGTTAACCTGGAAGAAGAACTAAAGCACACCAAAGAAAGTTTGAACGATGCATTTGAAAAACTGGATGCATCCAACGAAAACATGCAGTCGTTTAACGAAGAGCTGCTTTCTACCAATGAAGAAATGCAAAGCACCAATGAAGAAATGCAGTCAGTTAACGAAGAACTGCATACCATTAATGCCGAGTACCAAACGAAAATAAAAGAGCTGAGCGATTTAAATGATGATTTAAACAATTACTTCCGCAGTAATGAGAACGGGCAGTTGTTTGTAAACAAGAAAATGCTGCTCATGAAATTTTCGCCCAGTGCGGTTAAACATATTAACCTGCTTGATACAGATATTGGCCGCCCCATCAGTAATATTTCTTCGAACATTAAAAATGAAACGTTAGAAAACGATGCCAAAGAAGTAATGAACACAGGCGGCGTAATTACGAAAGAAGTAGAAGCCAGTAACGGCAAATGGTACCAGATGATGACGATGCCCTACATAAGGGAAAAAGACAATAAAATTGATGGCGCTATTATTACGTTCAACGACATTACCCAATTAAAACGAACCCAGGAAGAACTGGATAAAACCAACAAAACGCTTACCACCATTAATGCCGACCTGGATAATTTTGTTTATGCAGCTTCGCACGATCTTATGGGCCCGCTAAGCAACCTGGAACTCATTATTTCATTATTCGGTACAAGACAAGATGAATTTGACGACGAGATAAAAAGATACCTGCAGATGATGGATTCTGCTGTTACTAAATTTAAAAACATTATTAAAGACCTGGCAGTTGTAGGTAAAATAGAAAGCGAGGTATTTGAAAAGGACCCTATTGATTTAAGCGGGTTAATCAGCGATATAAAATCGGGCATACAGGAAAACATTACTGTTGCAAAAGCGGCAATTTCTACAGATCTTTCTGTTGGTGCTATCAGGTTTTCAAAAAAGAACCTCTGGAGTATTATCTACAATCTTTTAAGTAACGCCATTAAATTTAAAAAACCGGATCGTGATCTTCAGATAATCATCAGTACCCGTTCGGCAGAAGGCTTTGTTATTTTATCTGTACAGGATAATGGCATGGGCATACCGGCTGATAAAATTGCAGACATTTTTTCTATCTACGAACGCATTCACCACGAAATTCCCGGCCAGGGCATTGGCTTGTACCTGGTTAAAAAAATTGTAGATGCATCTGGCGGTAAAGTGCTTGTTGAAAGTGAAGAAGGTAAAGGCAGCACCTTTAAAATATATTTTAAAGAGTAATTGTTACATATAGCCCAGCCAGGTTTAGCATTGCATATTACCGGTAAAAATTTAAACAGCATCTTCGCTGCTAAATATTTTTTTCAGTTTATCCAAAGTAAGTGGTTTATTAATAAAGCCCTGCACTTTATATTTACCCAGCCTTTCCATGTCAACCTCATTGGTAAAAGCGCTTACCATATAAATCCTCAATTTTTCTTTTAATATCCCCGGAATGCTGTTCAGTTTTTCCAGGAAAGCAAACCCGTTCATTCCCGGCATTTGGTTATCTACAAATATTACATCGGGAAAAGTATTTGCCAAAGGCCTGGCACAACTTTCAGTAATATAATTCAGCGCTTCGTTACCACTTTTTAAGCTATGTATGGTTTCAAATAACTTAAGTTTTGCAAGGCTATGGCTTACCAGGTACAGGTAATCCTCGTCATCATCAATCAGCAGTATGTTTTTAAATTTGGGCATATTGTAAAATAACTCCCTAAACCGGATTACCTGTTTGCTGTTAAAGGTAAAGCTTTGCAGCGTACTATATTTTTTAAACAAAGCCGCTGCTTTACAAAATCAATCAATAGCCCGGTTAATTCAACAGCCATTTGGTAGCCAACAATTGTTTTTCATGGCATCGCCGGTTGCCACGCTCGGTTCAAAGTTCCGTTTACATGGCATCTATTAAAGGCGTGGCATTCCGAAAGCTTTCGGAACCCGACGAGCGAAGCGGAACTCGGGGTCACTCACTTGTACGGTTGGATTATGAATTGGGCTTTTAGCGAAGTGTATTTTACGCGAAGACTCGTGGCGGGCACGCCAACAGCAACGAAAAAACAACTGAGAAATATTTACATATAAGCAAGCAAAAATTGGGTTGCATTGTACACCAATTAGAAGGTATTATGGGCCAATAGCTGAAAAGTGCAGAGTGGATTGTCCTAACGACAATCCAAAATGTATAACGATTAAGAGGTTGGTTTTCAATACCAGAAAAAATATTACATTGCGTATAATAACGCCAATACAGGCGTTATGCGTCACCCTGCGACAGCCCTTTAATCGGCGGACAGTTGACATTTTGGGCGACAGTATTTCAAATTTGTTTTAATAGCTCGGCTTCTTTGGCTCGACACATTTTAGCACATTTGCAGGCTCACAAAGCTGGACACAGACCAAGCCTGCAAAAGAGCTAAAATCTTGCAGACGCTTCTTAGAACACCGTCAAAGTATCTTTACCAAACTACTATTTATTGTATTCGACAAATTTTCTATTTCTTGTTTTAACTTTTGCTGCTTTTTATGAAACGGCTCAATATGGTTCTTAGCAAATTCATTCTGATACTTTATATCAATGTAATCAATATAATATGCCTTTAAATCATCTTCTCTAATAGTAAGTTTAGAAGTACCATCGGCTAAATCTGATACCATCTGCTTACGCATAAAATTGAAATACGTATTGTAGAACTTTAAGTTAATAGGATATAGCTCTGGCTGTTTTGGTGTTAAAACAAGACACAGGTTGCTTGCAATAAACTTACCGTTTACATAATGGCTTCTACCAAGTGACCCAGCAGCAGATACAACATAAACAATAGCTTCTTTATCGTAATCAAATGAATTATGCTGCTTCCAATCTTCCGACCCTGTAATAAAGTCATATTCACCTTCTTCGCTGTTTTCACTTGCTAAAGAGCCTTTTTCAATATTGAACAAGTCATCAATCAAAAGCATTTTAGACTTTCTATTATAAATGTTTGGAACACCAGCGAAATTCAAAACACCATCTTTAAATATTTTTCGTTTTTCACAAACGCCTTTTTTCTCTGTTGAGTTTAAAATACTTTGCAAAACATCTGCTCTTATTGCATCCCATTTTTTATATTTATCGACCCTTCCTTTGTGCTGAATACTTACAAATCCATCATCTTCTAAATGATAAAACAATACTTCGTCATTTTCTTGATGTGGAGTTTTTGTAAACCCAAAAACAGAAGTGTTTACAGTTCTTTTTTGCTCATTAAAAAGTTTAAACGGCATTTTAATAACAAAATCCAATTTGGCTATTTCAAGTAATTCTTTGGCTAATCCGCCTTGATTTTGTGTTAACGTAGGCGTAGGCATAATGATTACCAATTTTCCGTTTGGCTCTAAATATTCTAATGCTTGTCTTACAAATTTAATTGAGTTGTTATTTTCGTACGGAGGATTTATAATGCACTTTGTCGGCTTTGTTTCTTTTATAAATTGTAGCAGTTCTGCATCTTTATTATTTAATATACTTTCATGTGTATCATTTAGCAAACTACTTCTAAATAACATGTTCGTTCTGCCGTCACCGTGCAGAAACATATTGGAGCAAGCCAAAGCAAACAATACGGGGTCAACTTCAAATCCTAATAATTGGTGTTCTTTAATGTTGTGTATAACTGCATCATCATTATTTGCCTTTGTAATCATTACTTCCATTGCTTCCATTAAAAAACCACCAGTTCCAGCACAAGTATCAATTACAACGTCGTTTGCATTTAATCTTGCTAATTCAACCATCAGGCTTTTGATATGGTCAGGGGTAAGTATTATATTTTTGTTGTCTATTTTTCCTGCTCTTGATAAAAAGATTTTGTAAGCCTTGCCAAGAATATCATGCTTCTCGTCATTTTGAAAGGGCTTGTAAATATTTTTCTCAATTATTTCAATAATTTTTCTATACTCAATAAGTGAGTAATCAATGTTCTTTATGAAAGAAAACCTATCTCTCCAATTATATTCCTTTGAAAGGCTATTTATTTTATTTGATAGTTGTCTTGTGATTGCTTCTAATATTGCATTGTTCAGATTGTGTGCTTCAAGAACCGTATGCTTTTGTGTCTTCACTTCATCCGCAGACGGTGCTTGTATTTTCTTATAGGTGCTTCTAAAAGTGTTATCCTTTAGGGCAACCATTAATCCTGAAAAGAATAAACTTCGGTCAGCATCTCTCACCTTGTTTTCTGAATTAAATGTTTTATTCAGGCTTTTTAAAACAGTAGTCAAACTTTCAGCAGAGATACTTTCTCCATACTTATTTTGCCTAAATAGTTTATCAATATTGGACAAAGCAAGCAAAGCATTGTTAGCCTTTAAGGGAATTATATTTCCGTCAATACGCAAAAAATAATCAACTTTTAGACTTTGCATAGTTTGACCCGAAACAGAAATACCTATAATATCCTTTTCAATTTTATTAATTGTCATATAGTGCTTAACCTCTGAAACGGCTTCTTTGTGGGCTGTAGATTTTGCCTCGACAACAATAAAATATTCTTCTTCCTCTCTTAGAAAATCTGGATAACCTTTGTAGGTTGTACTTTTCTTAGATTGGAAACCAAACTCTTTAGGAATAGCTGACTTTTCAATAAAAGCATCAGCACCATAAAATCCTCTAAACAAGTTTTCTGTTATTGTTTCGCTTTTCACACCTTTGTAATTTTTAGTTGACATAATAAAACGACACTTTTATTTGAAAATGCCGACAAGATAAAACATCCCACGCAAAAGCCGACAAACAGGTACAAAGGCACACAAAATCCTGACACAACGCTAACCTTTGTACCCCTTTGCGGCTTGCAGACGCTTCTAAAACCCCTCGATACAATTAAAACAATGTTGGACAGAAGGGCGAACGCATAACAAGGGGTTTGCCAAAATACGGGCTGACCCAAGTTATCTTCATCTGCTGTAATTCTATTGTGCTTCATATCGGGCTGGACGTAATTCTATTTAGCTTTTTGTTATTATCTTCATCTACATATTTTCAATCATCATCGGTCATGGGCGGACGGAATACTAATTCCCGTACTTCGGCAAGCCCTGTTCGTT
>DGQT01000054.1 GCA_002390845.1 Chitinophagaceae bacterium UBA4407
ATGAAGCCCGGTTGCGTCGCACACTTATACGTTCAAATACTTTACTAAACAAAATACAGAATCCCGTTCCTGAAAATAATACTGTTGTATATATTTAATTCTATTTCAATTGCACTGTATAAATCCTTGCTGCCACATTGCAACTGATGCTAAAGATGACTATTGATATACAGATAAAGTGATTGCGACGCAACAGGGATGCCATAAAAGCCAATGCCCGTATCACAGTATTTTATTTTAACCTACAGCTAAAATAATGCTGCAATAAAACTCATTTCAATATCAATCATCAAATATGCTCTGCGTTTTCAAAAATATCCTATTTTCGCAGCTCTAAAAAATGGTTTCGTGGCCGAGTGGCTAGGCAGAGCTCTGCAAAAGCTCGTACAGCAGTTCGAATCTGCTCGAAACCTCAAACATTTAGAACAAAAAGGATTACCTCATGTAATCCTTTTAATTTTTTTATGAAACATTCACAGTTAATTGGTATTGTGGCGGCATTGGCGGCAATTGTTATTTGCTATATGCCCTGGGTTTTTATTGCAAGCAATAACACGCTTATTACGGGGTTAGATTCCGGGGTTACCAATTTTGGCAGGCCCGGCTTAATGAATATTATTTTATCAGTTACCTGCCTGCTCTTTTTTGCTTTGCCAAAACTATGGGCAAAGCGAACGAATGTTTTTATAGCCGCAATAAATTTCGCCTGGGCCATTAGAAATTATATTTTACTTACTACCTGCCAGGCAGGCGAATGCCCTGAAAAAAGAGTTGGGCTTTACCTTTTATTAATTACTACATTCATTATCCAGTTGATGGCGTTCTTTCCCAAAATTGCTTTGCCAGAGGAAAAATAAAAGACTATTGAAGTTATTCTCCTGAGTAATTTTACTGCTCAACGAATAATATGTATCATATAAAAATTGCAACTGCCCAGTTCGAGCATAAAAGTGCAGATAAAATTTATAATCTTTCTGTAATAGAAAACCTTGCTGAAAAAGCAGCGCTGAAAGGTGCAAACGTTATTACCTTTCATGAATGTTCTGTTACCGGGTACACTTTTGCCCGCCATCTTTCAAAAGAGCAAATGCTGGAAGTTGCAGAGTATATTCCCGGTGGTGAAAGCATTATAAAGCTCACCCAAATTGCTGCTAAAAATAATATTGCTATTCTCGCCGGGCTTTTTGAAAAGGATGAGCATGATAATTTATTTAAAGCTTATGTATGTGTAGATAAAAATGGGTTGGTGGCAAAGTTTAGAAAGCTGCATCCTTTTATAAATCCTTATCTAACGCCTGGCAATGAATATTGTGTTTTTGATTTGTACGGATTTAAATGCGGTATTCTTATCTGTTACGACAATAATATTATTGAAAATGTAAGGGCAACTACATTCCTTGGCGCCGAGATTATTTTCATGCCGCATGTAACAATGTGTACGCCATCTACGCGGCCCGGCGCAGGTTTTGTAGATCCTGCATTATGGAAGAACAGGGATAATGATCCAACTTCATTGCGGCTTGAATTTGATGGCATGAAAGGCAGGGCCTGGCTGATGAAATGGTTGCCAGCAAGGGCTTACGACAATGCAGTTTATGCGGTGTTCTCCAACGCTATTGGTATGGATGATGACCAGTTAAAAAACGGCTGCTCCATGATTATAGATCCTTATGGTGATGTGATTGCCGAGTGCCGCTCATTCGAAAATTCTTTTGAAATTGCTTCCTGCACCAAAGATAAATTAACACTTGCGGGCGGGCACCGTTACAAAATGGCAAGACGCCCCGATCTTTATAAGGAGATCATTGGTGCACCGCATGAATCACATCAAAAAGTGGTGTGGTTAAATGAAGAATAAATGCATTTTTTTGAGCCGGGCTATTAATCTCTGTGAGGCTTTTGTTGCGTCGCACACTTTTGCTGCATAATACTGTGCGTCATTGCGAACACGAAGCAATTCATACCCGTCATTTCGAACGCAGTGAGAAATCTATTATAAGGAGAATGAGATTTCTCCTCGTCGTGCCTCCTCGTCGAAATGACGATTCATGGTTGAACCGTACAAGAGTGCGACGCAACAAAAGCTCAATCTTTGTTCATATTGCCTGGCTCAAAAAAAATAAATATTATATTGAACACAACACTAAACTCCGATAGATGTTTTTAAAATTCCGTGCTTTTTAAAAAGCTGAATGACTGTTTGTAAACGCGGGAAATTAAAAGTAAATAAGTTGGGGAAGCAATGGTTTCCAAATGCTGCTAAGTTTAGTAATATCATTAAACCGCCGAACAATTGCAGTCCTAAAAAAATTCCAATAAAAGCATGCATGCTGATGATGCTGATGAGCCATATCTTTTTTGTCTTACCCCAAAAGATTGCTGCAGCATAAAAGCTTTCAACTACAAGTGTACTCCAGCAAAGTAAATTTGGAACAATTGGTACGCTGGCCATCCAATCGATATTTACATTGTGAAACTGATCTTGCTGCATGGCGATCCATATTGCCTCGCCATTCCACCATTGTGAACCCATCGATTTTTCTATTCCACAGGCCAGGTACATTATGCAAAGGTGCAACTGAATAATACGCACACTGAGTGTAATAAGATAGCCAGGAATTTTATGTGGCCTGTTGCGCGCATCTATTGACCAGCAGCAACCAACAGGCAGTACTGTACAATAAAATAGTGCAATATGTGTAAAGGTTTCAACGCCATAAGCAGTGAAGTGGCCGGTTGTATTTAACACGATGTGCATGAGCCATGCCAGCGCACCCATAAGCCTTGTTTTGAAACCAATTAATAAACCAATTAAAGAAATAAGGTAAGCAGTTGTGATTATGTACACAGTAGCCTCCGGCGTTATACGTAAAGGCTGTAATAAGTTTGAAATAAAAAGCAGCGAAGGTGTTTGTGTAGTGGAAAGCGCATCGCTTATTTCCCAGGGCAATAAACCTTTTGGCCCGTAGAAGGACATCCAGTCTGGCAATAAAACAAAGAGTTGTATTAAAGCAAAACCACTAACAGCGATGCGGAAAAAACCCAATGTTTCGGTAGCCTCTTGTTTAAAAAATAATTGCTTTATGCCGGAATATATTTTTTTCATTTGAATTGTTATTAACGTTGAGTAAGCAGTGTAGTATCAACTCCAAAATCGCGGTGAAACCAGAACTCCCAATGATTGCGTTCCCCATTTCTAAAAGCATCCATATCGGGTATCTGCTGAATAACCATCGCTACCCTTATTTTTTCTGCGTCGGGGTAGTGTTGCAAAAGAGACTGGGCCAAACTAGCAGATAAAACAGACCGTGCTTCAGGTAAAGTAAGATACCCGTAAATATTATTGATCCGATTTGTAAAGTCTGGAGATGTACCTTTCAGATCAATAAATTTTTCTGTTCCGTTTTTATATTTTACGGTGTATACCACGTAAGGCTGATCTGAAAGGCCAGGTGCAAAAAAGCTGAAGATATTATTGCTGCCGGTATAATTACCTGCAACACTCAATGCTTTTACCGCACTATTGTCCCGGTTGCTCCAATCAGCAAAATGTGTTGAAAATAATGCAATCATTACCAGGTGCAAAGCAGCAAGACCAAAGTATATTTTATGTTTTAGCGGCATAGTAACGAGTATTAAATTTTAAAGAAATATATCCGCTGCTACAGGCAACGGATATATTCTGTTTCAGCATTGGTCTAATTCATCGAAAGAATACCGATGCTCTTGTTCTCAGGTAAATAAGTTACAGTAAGGCTCTTGTAATAAGAAGGATCGATGCCCTGTAATTTTTCCCTGATGCCTGATAAAACAATCGGATCGTAGCAACCTTTAAGTGTAGGTTTCAGCAGGTCGCGCAGATTTTTCTTGTATGGCTGAAATACGATTTTGTTCAGGTCAGCATAACCATAAAAACTTCTCGTAGCTCCTGTGCCATAATTGCCTGGTGCATTTAATATCAGGAATTGCTCACCACTAAAGCCACCAATTGCATCATCAACTTTATCAAGTTTCATTGCAGGGAATTGATTGGTGAAATTCGAGTTAGCCAAAAAACCGCCGCCTGATAAAAACTTAATTTGTTTTAAGGCACCAAATTGTTTGTAATCTGCTTTTACCAAAACATCCTGTATCTGGGTAAGCTTGTTAAGATCTAAAACCATATCAGGGCATGTGGGCCAGATAATGTTTGGTCTTTTCCAGATCGGGATTTGTTTGTACTTGGAACGGATAGGGTCGCCACAGATTAAATCCTGTGGATCTGCGAATGCAAGATAGTTGTCTGCACCATAAGCGGTTTTGGTAATGCCACCTGCAGGAATGGGTTTGCTAAAGCTAAGAGAATAGCTGCTAAGGCTAAGGTCTTTTACAATCGCGTCGATGCGGTCAACAGCAACCGTGGCATCGTCTGCGCTTTGTGAATTCACTGAAGAATTCATCATTTCACTTGGGTTTTCTTTTGTGCAACTGGTAATAAACAGTGCGCCGGCGATGCTTGCAGTTAGTACAAGCGAGAAAGGTGTTTTCATTTTTTTGAAACTTTTTTTGTTAAATATTTGATTGGTAATATTTATCGCAAAAGCACCTTATAGGGTAACACCTGTTAGCATAAAATTTTTCTTTGTAAGAATTACCTGTTTAAAAAGGGAGGAATATTATGGGCCGGGCTTAAGAAATTCTATTTAACATTTGTTGAGTCGCACACTTGTGCGGTTGGATTGTATATTGATCTTTTACCGGAGCGTAGATTTTAACCGCAGAGGCGCAAAGCCGCAGCGCAATTGTATTTTCTTTGCGCCTCCCCGTCTCTGCGGTTTATTGTATCTTGTTCAGCTATCATCTGAATGTATAAATGTGCGGCCCCAAAATGAATTCGGGGCAGGAGCCACACTACGCTTAAATGCTGCCATGAATGAGGAACTGTGAAACGAGCGTGGCAACAGTCGATACCATGTAAAACTAAAGCCGGGCTCAAAAAAATTATTCCTTTACTTGTCTATTTTTCTCACTCAGTAATATAGGCAACCTTACACGCTTATTAAATATATATGCAGTAAGCGAACCAATGCAACAACCGAGGATAGCGCCGCAAACAATATCAAGCGGGTAATGTACCCCAACATATACCTGGCCGTAACTTATGGTTGCGGCCCATATAAAAAACAAGTAACCCCATTTTTTAAAGTAAGCTCGCACGGTATAAAAGATAAAACATGCAGCAGCAAAATGATTGGTAGCATGTGAAGATGTAAAACTTCCGCTGCTCGGGCAACGGTTTAATAACAGGTGCACGTGGCTCATCAACACATCATCATTGCAGGGGCGGGGGCGGGCAATCCAATCTTTTAAAATGCCACTGCTTATTTGGTCGCTTATTAAAAGGGTTAGTGCAAAAAAAACTACCCAGGGCCAAACCTTAAAACCGAAATTAATGAATGCGAAGAGCAGCAGGAAAAAGTACAATGGATACCATGTAGATGCTTCGCGCCACCAGGGGTAATTATGGTCGAGAAATGAGTTTGTCCATTCGTTATTTATTTTCAGGAAAAGCCAGGTGTCCCATTGCTTTAATGTAGTTAGCAACTGCATCCAGAAAGAAGTATTATTGCCGTCTAACAAAAACATATATTAAAATTAAAGTAAGGGGTTGTGCTCGTTATATAATTATTAAATTTGCGCCCTTATGAATAAATTAAAAATACCAAGATACATTCAATGGATAGTATTGACGGGGATTATTTTTTTATTACTGATGAGTTTGATGAGAATGGCGCTGGTATTGAGTTTTAAAATACCTTCTACAACCCATACACCCTTCTTTGATGTTTTTTTACTGGGCATGCGTTACGATCTCAGGGATGTATGTATTGCATCGCTGCTGGTCTTTTTAATTGGCAGTATACCCGCGTTACACCCTTTTGAAAAGAAATGGGGCAGGCGAATCAGCTTTATTATCTGGACTGTTTTGATTATCGTTTTTGCACTTTTCTATACAGTTGACTTTGCAAATTATGCTTACCTCTCGCAAAGGCTTAGAGCAAATCTTTTAAACCTGTTACAAGACACAAAAACTTCACTGGGTCTGGTTTGGGAAAATTATCATGTAGGCTGGATCATTTTAGCGTTGTTATTATTAGGGTCTGGATTACTTGCCCTGGTAAGGATTAGTTACAATATTGTTTTATCCCGTCAAAAGCTTGCCACAAAACCCAGTCGTATTATTTGGAGCATTCTGTTTTTTCTGTTGCTGGCAGCAGGTATTTTCGGAAAATTTAATCAATATCCCCTGCGCTGGAGTGATGCGTTTAGTTTTGAAAACGATTATGCAGCCAATATTGCACTCAATCCTTTTCAATCGTTTTTTAGTTCACTCGAATTCAGGCATGCTTCTTTTGATCTTGATGCAACCAGGAAAGCTTATCCGTTTATGAGTGCTTATCTTGGTGTAGACAAACCAGACAGCAATCAGCTTAATTATGAAAGAGCAGTTGTGCCTGCGCCTGACTCATCCCAGCAAATTGCCCCTAATGTTGTTATCGTTATTTGCGAATCGTTCAGCGCTTACAAAAGTTCAATGTATGGCAACCCCCTGAACACCACTCCATACTTTGCTCAATTGTGTAAAGAAGGTATATTTTTCAACCGTTGTTTTACGCCGTCTTATGGAACTGCCCGCGGTGTTTGGGCAACCATTACAGGAATACCCGATGTTGATTTCATCAATACATCCAGCCGTAACCCGCTTGCAGTAGATCAGCATTCCATTATTAATGATTTTAAAGACTACGATAAACTTTATTTTATTGGCGGCAGTACAAGCTGGGCCAATATCCGCGGGTTGCTTACCAATAATATACAGGGCGTACATATTTATGAACAGGACGATTATGACGCACCAAAAATTGATGTGTGGGGTGTAAGCGATAAAAATCTTTTTCTTGGCGCCAATAAAATTCTGGCAGTAAAACAAAAGCCTTTTTTTGCTATTATTCAAACTTCAGATAACCACCGGCCCTATACCATTCCCGATGAAGATAAAACTGAATTTAAAACCCGTAATGTTTCAAAAGACAGCTTAAAGAAATTTGGCTTTGAAGACGCTTCGGAATACAATGCGTTTCGCTATGCCGACTTCGGATACCAGAAGTTTTTTGAGGCCGCAAGTAAAGAGCCTTACTTTAAAAATACCATCTTTGTTTTTGTTGGTGATCATGGTATTCGCGGCGACGCAGGCAATATGTTTTCTAACGCATGGACAGACCAATTGACTTCAGAACATGTGCCGCTCTTATTCTACGCCCCGGCGTTATTGCAGCCAAAAGAGTATTCGTTCAATGCTTCACAAATAGATATTTTACCAACAGTAGCAGGCATTTGCAAAATACCCTACACGAATACTACATTAGGCCGCGACCTGCTTGATGCAAAGCGTTTAACAACAGAGGCTAACAGGCACAATGCAGTATTTATTGTTGATCCCGACAGTAAAAGGATCGGTGTAATTAAAGACAATTTTTATTTTAGTTATGGTGCCAATAACAGCAGCCCCGAAAAAATAATGAGCACGGTAAATAACGATAAAGTGGTTCTTACCGATTCGCTGCGCAACGAATACCGCAACCTTACAGATGCCTTTTATGAAACAGCCCGGTACATGCTGCTCAATAATAAAAAGAAGTAATTTTTTTACCGGACAGTTGTTTTACATAGCAGCATTCTTGCGTCGCACACTTGTACACCATAACTTTTTTTCAGCAAAAAATACAGCCAACCGAAATCACACAATTGTAAAAATAGTATTACGTTTCTCTTTGGTATGTGTATCCTTTTATTACATTTTAGCGACAATAGTTAGAAGTATTTTTTTACGGAGCTTAATGTTTCTTTACTTTTAAGTAATTGTTCAACTCGTATAAAAAGTCTGGGATATGAAAAAACTATTTTTGCTTACATTATTTTCAAGCGCTGTTTTTATTTTACAGGCACAGGTTAATCAGCAACCCTTCATAAATAAATACGCACCTTATGTGTTTAAAATGCCAGAAGCAAATACACTTCGTGATAAAGTAAAACGCGATATTTTGCTAAAAAATACTGTACCATTAAATGCTCCTGAATATTCTGCCTTTAGCGGAAACATAGATAACATGCCCATTGTTGCAAATGAACTCCTTACATTAAACTACCTTGGAAACAACAATGCCGGACTTGATTTTTACCAGTCTACCCTTGATAATATGTTTGTGGTTAAACCAGATTCTACATTTTATTCCGGAATGCCAACTGGAAGCTTAAATTTTTTTACACCCCCGGTAAAGGTTAAGCCATAACTCTTCAGTAAACATAGATAAAAGCTGAATAAAACATCCAGCCGTAGAAGTGAGTGACACAACAAAAGCTTAATAGTACTTCATATGTATGGCTCATAAAAATCAACGCACTATTTTCTTTGCAATAATGATCATGCGTGGGGATTTTTTAACATCGTAATGCCCCAGTTGATAATCGCCATAAACCTGCTGTACCTGCAAGTTTTGGTATGAAAGCATATCGGTAAAATCGCCTAAAGAAAATTTGGAAACCTTCTCGGTATAAATATGTTTAATCGGGTGCCCCGGCTGTTCTATCTGTATTTGTTTAAAAAAATAATCTTCGTTGTGCCAGCGTGTTATACGAAAATTGATATCCTCAATAATGGTGCTTTCACTTTTTACAAGGTTGTTTTGGGTAAAGTGTACATTCAGGTAATCAATTACCAGAATGCCGTTGGTTTTAAGGCTTTTTGCAATGGTGCGGATAGCATCGTCGTTTTCGCGGCGTGTATTGAAATAACCAAAACTGGTAAAGAAGTTAAACGCATATTCGAAATAATTGATATAAAAGGGCAGGCGCATATCATGAACAAAAAAATGCAGGTTGCCCGATTCTTTTTTCAGGGCTTCGTTGATTGATGGTTCTGAAAGATCAATTCCGGTAACATCGAAACCCATATCTGCAAGTTGGGCGCTGTGGCGGCCTTTGCCACAGGCTACATCAAGCATGTAGCTACCCGGCCTGGGGTTTAAATATTGAGCCAGCCGCTTAATAAATACAGCCGCTTCTTCCTCATTTCGTTTATGATATAAGATTTCATAGTATGGCGAACTGAACCATTCTTTATACCATTCTTTTAAAGCCATAAAAATAATAATTGTTGTAAAGTTAGTTAACAGAACAGGTTATGCATTTATTTAAAAAATCTTTACAGATAGCAAACGTTTGTGCGTTAAAAAAGTAATTTTTTTCAGTTATGTTTGCTGTTACCAAAATTGTTTGAGAGATGGCGCTAATCAAGAGTATTTCAGGTATTCGGGGCACAATTGGGGGTAAGCCAGGAGAAACACTAAGCCCTTTGGATATTGTAAAATTTACTGCAGCTTATGGTACTTTGCTTTTAAAGAATAATCCTGATAATAAAAAAGTTGTTATAGGCAGGGATGGACGCATTAGCGGAGAAATGGTACAGCGTATTGTGGTAAGTACACTTAATGCACTTGGTATTGATGTGGTTGACCTTGGCCTCAGCACCACACCAACTGTTGAAATGGCGGTAACATTTCACAATGCTGCAGGCGGTATTATTTTAACTGCAAGTCATAATCCCAAGGAATGGAATGCCTTAAAATTATTGAATAGTAACGGGGAGTTTTTTAGTGCAGCAGACGGTGCTGCCGTTTTGGAAATTGCAGCTTCCGAAAATTTTAATTTCGCAGGTGTTGATAAGCTTGGATCCTACACCGTTGACACTGATTCATTGCAGCAGCACATAAACGCTGTTATAAATTATCCACTGGTTGATGTTGCAGCTATTAAAAAAAGCAAGTTTAAAATTGTTGTTGATGCAATTAACAGTACTGGCGCAATTGCAGTGCCTGCCCTGCTAAAAGCGTTGGGTGTAAATGCAAAAGATATCACCGTTCTTAACGAAGAAGTAAACGGAAAGTTTGCGCACAATCCAGAGCCTTTGCCCCAGCATTTAAACGGCTTGTGCAACGAAGTAAAAAAGCAGGATGCCAGCCTTGGTATTGCTGTAGACCCTGATGTTGACCGCTTATGTTTTGTATGCGACGATGGTTCTTTATTTGGTGAAGAGTATACACTTGTAGCGATCGCAGATTTTGTTTTGCAAAGCAGAAAGGGCAATACGGTAAGCAACATGTCATCAACACGGGCATTGAAAGATGTTACACTTAAACATGGCGGCGAATATTTTCCCAGCGCAGTTGGCGAAGTAAATGTTGTTACTAAAATGAAGGCTGTTAATGCCGTAATTGGCGGCGAGGGAAATGGTGGTATCATTGTTCCCGATCTGCACTATGGCCGCGACGCGTTGATCGGCATTGCACTTTTTCTTACGCAGCTTGCACTAAGTAAAAAAAGTATCACACAACTGCGCCGCCAGTATCCTGATTATTTTATGAGCAAGAATAAGATTGAACTCGATAACGGGTTCGATATAAAAAAGATTTTCAGCCACATACAAAAGAAATATAAGAACCAGCCTATTAATACAGACGATGGTTTAAAGATCGAGTTCGATAACGACTGGGTACACCTGCGTACCAGCAATACGGAACCCATCATCCGTATTTATGCGGAAAGTAATTTTGAAACTACTGCCGATAATATAGCCCGCCGCATCATGCACGACATAAAAGAAAGCATGTAAACTACATCACCAAACTGGTGAATCAGCCTTTCATTATTACTATTCCTTTTTAATAGAATAGTAGTGATTATTTTTGTACCCGGCTTAAGTTTTTTATGGCATCGCCGGTTGTGTCACTCACTTTTACTGCAAAGCAGCTATGAGCTGATAGCTATGAGCTTTTATGTTTTGCTCGAAGCTCACAGCTCAAGGCTCGAAGTTTGTTCACTGTAGTTCAGAACGTACAAGTGAGTGACACAAGTAAAGATGCCCATAGTTATTAAGCTGGTAAAAAAAATACCATGGAAAGAATTTATTTTGATAATGCAGCCACTACGTCACTTGATCCGCAAGTGCTGGAAGCAATGATGCCTTATCTCACTACGCATTTTGGTAACCCGTCTTCTATTTACAGCTATGGGAGAGAGGGCAGGCTGGCCATTGAAAATGCAAGAAAAACAACGGCGAAAATATTGAATGCGCACCCTGCAGAAATATTTTTTACCAGTGGCGGTACGGAGAGCAGCAACACCGCAATTACAGCGGCAGTAAGGGATTTGGGGTGTAAGCATATCATCTCTTCTAAGATAGAGCATC
Organism: Chitinophagaceae bacterium UBA4407; assembly: GCA_002390845.1. Classification (GTDB taxonomy): domain Bacteria; phylum Bacteroidota; class Bacteroidia; order Chitinophagales; family Chitinophagaceae; genus Limnovirga. Next base: position 11,285 of record DGQT01000054.1, read on the forward strand.
ATGCAACACTGCATACCGTTGAATATTTCTACCATACCGACCAGGTTGCTTTGAGTTATGTAAAGCTGTTGCCTGATGGGCATGTAGATATGGAAGATCTTGAGAAATTGCTGGCAGAAAGCGGTGAAAAATGTTTGGTTACATTAATGCACGCCAACAATGAAATCGGCAATATGCTTGACATAAAGGCCGTAGGTGAATTATGTAAATTATACAATGCAATATTTCACAGCGATACGGTACAAACAGTAGGGCATTTTCCCTTTGATTTGCGTAATACCCCGGTACATTTTATTACAGGTGCGGGTCATAAATTTCACGGCCCGAAAGGAGTGGGGCTGCTGTATATAAACGAAAACGTAAAGATTAAACCTTTTATAAACGGGGGTTCGCAGGAACGTAATATGCGTGCCGGAACAGAGAACCTTTACGGCATTGTAGGTTTTGCAAAAGCTTTACAGATTGCAACAGAAAATTACGAACAGGAAAGTGAATACATAAAGAGTTTGAAAGTTTATATGATGGAGCAGTTGAAGAAAAACATTAAGGGTGTTGCCTTCAACGGAGATGTTTTGGGTCAAAGTTTATATGCAGTGTTGAGTGTAAGTTTTCCCAAGACAGAAAAAAGCGAAATGATCCTTTTTAACCTCGACATAAATAATATCTGTGCCAGTGGTGGCAGTGCCTGCACCAGTGGCGCTGATGCCGGTAGTCATGTAATACAAGCCATTAATAATAATCCCAACCAGGTTACAGTTCGTTTCTCATTTGCCAAACACAATACTAAAGAAGAAATTGATATTGTTGTGGAGAAGCTGAAGGAGATGATCTGAACGGACCCTTTTACTTATAATGCTTCATTACCGCAATCAGTCCCTGTTGCGATGTACTTTTGTACTGGAGAATGTATTGCAGCGAAAGTGCGCCAGAATCAGTTTTTCTTCCGGTAAACAAAATACTGTTATGTGAATTGTAGAAACTGTATTTGCACAGTAAAAATTGATTTATAATTTATCTTTATGCGTTTTAATAAAAACTCTTGCGCAATGAAAAGAATGAGTGTTTTATTTGTTATTGTATTACTGGCAGCATGCAATGCAACATCAAGTCAGGATACAGCTCCCGAAGAGCTTCAGAAAAAATTAATATCTGCCATGACTGACTATTTATACAAGGCCGTGGATTATGACTCTTCCAAGGTAAAGTACCATATTGAAAATGTGATTTATTTCGACGATAAAATAAAGTACATCTGTGAGTTTAAAGTAAATATGATACCAACAGGGGGGAGAGATACTGTAGGAACAATGAAAGCATTTGTTTCAAAAGATTTTAAAAAGGTAGGGCGTATTTTTTGAGTGGAACTACAGTTAATGCTTTAAAATGAGATTGAAGTTGCCTGCCTGTATTTGTTGAAAAAAATCCGAACGATGAAGAGTGCGACGCAAGGATGCCTTATAGTAATTCGGGTGTATGGCCCAAAAAAAAATCCCGCAGTAATGCAGGATTTTTTTTTATTACGTTGTGCCGGAATATTTATATAACTATCATTGCATCTCCATAACTGAAGAAGCGGTATTTATCTTTTATTGCTTTTTTATATGCTTCTGTTGCAAGATCGTACCCGGCAAATGCACAAACCATAATCAGCAAACTTGTTTTTGGCAGGTGCAGGTTGGTTACCAGGCTATCCGCAACATTGAAGTTGTAAGGCGGGTGAATAAAGATATTCGTCCAGCCTTCGCTTGGTTTTAATAACTTTTGTGCAGTAAAACTTGTTTCCATTGCACGCATGGTTGTAGTACCAATAGAACAGATTCGGTGACCCGTTTCTTTTGCTTTGTTTACAATGCGACAAGCATCCTCATCAATTTTATAATATTCTGCATCCATTTTGTGTTTGCTTAGGTCTTCCACTTCTATTGGCCTGAATGTACCAAGCCCGGTGTGCAATGTAATTTCGGCAAAACGGATACCTTTTATTTCACAACGTTTAATAAGTTCCTGGCTAAAATGCAAACCCGCGGTTGGCGCTGCTACTGCGCCCTCATGTTTTGCGTAAACGGTTTGGTAACGTTCCCTGTCTTCCTCATCTGGTTTACGCTTAATATATTTTGGCAAAGGTGTTTCTCCAAGAAATTCAAGCATTTTCTTAAAACTGTCTTCATCGCTGTCCCACAGAAACCGTATTGTACGGCCACGACTGGTAGTATTGTCAATTACTTCGGCAACAAGCTCATCATTCTCTCCGAAATATAATTTATTGCCCACACGTATTTTACGGGCCGGATCAACAATAACATCCCATAAGCGGTTGGCTTTATTTAATTCACGCAACAGGAATACTTCTATACGGGCACCCGTTTTTTCTTTGCGGCCATACATGCGGGCAGGAAAAACTTTGGTGTTGTTTACTACAAAAACATCTTTATCATCAAAGTAATCAATAATGTCTTTAAAATGTTTGTTTTCCATTAAACCCGTTTTGCGGTGAACAACCAACATACGGCTGTCTTCGCGTCGCTTGGTAGGGTTTTGTGCAATAAGGTTCAGGGGAAGATCGAAACGGAACTGAGATAATTTCATGCGTCTATTTGTTTAAAAAACAGGCCACATTCTACTCACCACCGCCTTACGGGGCGGTTCGTGTCATGTAACGGTTATAATTTCAGAAGTCGGCAAAAGTAAGGTGAAATACTTGAATTTGTTGTTTTATTTTAAGCGCATCAATTGGCAGAAATATTTTTATGTATGTTGATTGGGGCTATATGTGCTTTGTTCTTCATTAATATTGTTATTTACCACCGGTAATTTTTGAGTTTATAAGAAGATTCAAAGTAGCTGTTTTCACAAATCAAAAAAGTAAATTAAAAAAATAGTTGTCTTATATTTGAAACGCTGAAGACAGCTGTGAAAACAAAAAATAACATAATTGTTTTTGCAATAAAAGGGGGGGAGCCGTACCATTTCTTATGTGGCGCCTGGTTCAAAAGTAATCTGAAATAATAATAATAAAATTTTGATACATGCAATTGCACAGTGCCATAAACAATGTATTTGTACAATTAAATACCACTTTGGAATTATTAACGCCACACCAGTACACAAAGCCAGTTAATCTTTTATCGAATGCAACAATTGGTGAACATGTACGCCATATTATTGAGTTGTTCACATGCCTGGATAAGGGTTATGAAACAGGCACTGTAAACTACGACAGCAGGGCAAGAGACCATCAGATTGAAGCTAACAAAGATTTTGCCTCCAGCCTGCTCAGAAAAATTTGTGAAGAACTCGATAAACCGGATATCCCACTGGCTCTTGAAGCCAGTTATGAAGACAGTTCCGAAACGCCAATAACAATAGCCACCAATTACTACAGGGAAGTGGCCTACAACCTGGAACATGCAGTGCATCACATGGCATTAATACGTATAGGTGTATCTGAAGTTTCCGAAATAGCACTTCCTGAAGGTTTTGGTGTAGCATCATCTACCCTAAAATACCGAAAGGAATTTGCACAGTAAATATTTATTACCCAAACTAAAGTTCCATGTGGCATCGCCGCTTGTGTCACTCACTTGTACTTTCTGCCATAAATCATCAAAAAAAATACATTGCCGGTGTTTAATAAATTCATCTTTCATGTTAAAGAAAACCCTTATTCTTTTTCTTTTTGCATTTCTGGCATCGTGTACGAAATACAAACTCTCTGATGAAGATTTGAAGTGTGTCCCTTATAATGGAAATGAAAAATTATATTTTAAATCAAGTTATGGTGATGTTGATAGTTTTATATTAGATAAACCTGATCGCTATTTCAGTGAAGTATATTCTCATAAGCTAATTGACTTTGACAATTTTGAAATAGTTGATTTCTACTTTACTCGAGGGAAACCCGACAGTAGTTTTTACAGCCCACTTGTTAGATTACAAGCCGCTGATGATGATATACCTTTTCTTACAATTTATCTAATAGCAAAAGATGCAAAGCTGGAACCTGAGTATTCAATTGGCTTAGACGAATACAAAAAGCAACAAACGATAAAGCTATCTACTGCTTACGGCTCTTTTTCAGATGTTTTAATTTTTTATCCTGATGCTACTTCAATTGATTATGAAAAACAACCCGAATACATTACTAAAGTCTATTGGAGCAAATCAAAAGGTCTACTGCGTTTTGATAAAAAAGACTGTTATTGGGAGTTGTCGGATATAAAAATTAAATAGTAGTTGCTCGAATTTTTTTGCAACAGACCTTTAAATAGCTTATCTGTAAAAGTAGGGATTGATTTTGCTTTGATATATCAGCAACTTTGCATTCGTACAAAATACATTCGTCATTCATCATCTCTTCCACATCTTTGCATTTCAAATTTATTTACCCAAGTATTCTTTATGACTCCTGAAAGAACCAATAAACTAACCAACGTACTAAACCGCCGACAGGGGAATCTTGCAGTTGTAATAGAGAATGTAGAAGACCCTCATAATATCTCTGCCGTAATGCGCACCTGCGATGCTGTGGGCATACAGGATATTTATGTGCTGAATACACAAATACCCCGTCATAAAAAATGGGGGTTTAAAAGTGGCAGCAGCGCTGTAAAATGGCTGACAGCGCATCACTATGATGATACCGCTACCTGCTTTGAAGCTTTAAGAAAAGCGTATCAGCATATTTATACAACGCATCTTGCTACAGATGCAATAAGTTTATACGACATTGATTTTACGGCTAATGTTGCGCTGGTGTTTGGCAACGAGCACAGCGGTGTAAGCGATGAAGCAAGGGCGCTTGCAGATGGCAATTTTATTATACCGCAAGTGGGCATTATTCAAAGCCTGAATATTTCGGTTGCCTGTGCGGTAAGTATTTATGAAGCATACCGGCAGAAACAGCTTGCGCACCATTACGATGTGCCGTCCCTTTCATTCGAAAGAAGAACTGAGTTGATGAAGGAATGGAGCGAAAATGGAAAGGAATAATTATTAAGCTCGTGCTGTTTTGTTCAAAGACATTTTGAATGTACAATCTATCATGCAGCAACGGCGACACACAGGCACATGAAGGTTTTGAATCACGAAGTCGCAAAGACACAAAGTTGCACGAAGATTTTGTGATGCTTTGTGCCTTAGTGTCTTTGTGGTTCTTCCTTGCTCAATAGAATACCTTCAGCCGAAGAGTGCGACGCAAGAATGCTTCATTCATGTTTCCCTGTTGGGTTCATAAAATGTATTTGTATTGCTGTAATTAACTATCCCCTTGCTTTTCTGCAATAAGCCTGTTATCTGCTTCGCCTTTAAGATGATTGATGCTTACATTAAGTTCGTAACCAATCAGTAAAACAAGAGAGTTGATAAAAACCAGCAACATGATCATCAGCACTGTGCCTATAGAGCCATAGAATTTATTATAGTTTGAAAAATTTTGTGCCCAAAGCGAAAACAGGTATGTGGCAAGGATCATTAAAAATGTGGCAAATATGGCGCCCGGCGATATTAGTTTCCAGCGTTTGTGTACGGTAGGCGCAAATTTATAAATGAAGGCAATTGAATAAAGGAACAGCGCTACCACAACTACCCACCGCAGCGATTGGATCCAGAATTTTACGCTGGTGTTTTTAATGTTAAGCCATTCCATAATATGGTTAAACAATACACCCTGCCCGGCAGAGATCAGCGTTGTACCGATAATCAGTACCACCATTATAAGCGTAAGCATAATGGCACGCATTCTTTTTTTAATGAAGTTGGTGCGGGCCTTAACCATAAGAGAACGGTCGAAGCTGCGGATGATGCCCATCATTGCATTCGAGGAATAAAATATCGCCAATATAAAACCCACAGAAAGCAAACCATTTTTTGGTTTATTAAAAAAATCATCGAAAAAACCAATCACCATTTTTTTTGTATCTGTATTGGGGCTGATATCTGCAATAACACGCTCCAGCTCAGAATGAATATTTTTTGCAACCGGCAGGTAGGGTAAAAGTGTGAACAAAAAGAGAGAAGCTGCCGGTATGGCCATAATGATATTAAATGATATTGCAGCAGCACGAACATTTAAACCTTCGCGTTCTATTTGTGCAAGAAAAAATTTAAATACATCGTACAACGGAAGTCCATGAAAACCCGGAAGTAAAATTTTTTTACTCCGGCTTCTTGCAGCCGTAACAGGTTTTGATGTTAATATGATGCGTTCAAGTTTTGTCAAAGCATTATTGTTTTTGTTTTTTAGCCATCAGTTCGTCCAATGCTTTCTGGTACGCTTTCGCATATTGCTCATGTTCGGCATAATTGCTGCTGAAATGCGAGTAGCCACTAAAATCGCTCTTCGCTACAAAGAAAAGATAATCTGTGCGTGGTGCATTCAACACTGCATCAATTGTTGATTGTGATGGTGTACAAACCGGGCCGGGAGGCAAACCTTTGTTCAGGTAGGTATTGTAAGGCGATTCAACTTTAAGGTGTCCGAACAAAATTCTTTTTATGCCAAAATCGCGTAAGGCATATTTAATGGTTGGGTCTGCTGCTAAAGGCATGCCTTTGTTTATGCGGTTAATGTAAACGCTGGCAATATTGCCTTTATCATCGTTCTTATTTGTTTCTTCTTCAACAATCGAAGCAATTGTATAAACCTGCTCAGGTGTCAGGCCTTCATCGGCAGCTTTTTGCAGGCGGTTGTTTTTATTCCAGAAATTTTTGCTTTCTGCCTGTAGTCTTTTTACAATATTCTGAAACGAAATGGTCCAGTTAAAAAAATAGGTGTCGGGTATAATGGTTGTAAACAGGGTGTTCGTGTCAACCCCGAATTCTTTAAGCGAATCATTGCTGGTAAAAAATTGTGCGGCTGCTGCTGAATCAATATCAAAATTTTTTGAAAGCTGCCGGGCAAGATCTTCTTTAATACGCAGCTTATTGATCACCAGCCTTACCGGCGATTGTGTATTGTTGCGCAACATGCGTACAATATTAAAAATGCTTTCGCCTTTTTTTATTTCAAACCTGCCCGGTTTCAGGCGCTGCCAAACATCGCCCTGCCCTGCAACAAAATTAAATATGCCGGTATAATGTATGGTGCCGGTCATTTGTTCCTGCACCTGCTCTTTTACGTCTTTGCCTGCCCTTATAAAAATGTATTTGCTCTTTGTTTCAAATGCAGTAGCAGAACCGAATACAAGCCACGCAAGAATACAAGCTACTAATACAAGTGCTGCTATTATGTATATAAACCGTTTTTTCATTTCAGCTCAAAATAACAAAAAAAGCGGGCTACAAAGCAAACTGACTTTTAAAGAGTAAGGTTAAAAATTATTTTGAAGGAATTATTTTGAGCCGGGCTGAAGCTCTTTTGGCATCGACTGTTGCCACGCTCGTTTCACAGTTCCTCTTTCATGGCGACATTTAAGCGAAGCGTGGCATCCCGAAATATTTCGGGACCGAATTTATTTCGGGATCGCACACTTGTACGGTTGGAAAAACAGGCAACAAGGCAAAGAGGCAATAGACAAATAGTATTTTATTGTTCACTGTTCGTTGTTCACTGTTCGTTTGTATTCTTCAGTACAAGTGTGCGACGCAACTAAAGCCTCATACCTTTTCTTAAGCCGGGTACAAAAAATCAATAAAATAAAAAAGCCTGCATTGAATTTCAACGCAGGCTTTTTTAAAAGAACATATATTTTATTTAGGAGTACTATCCGGTGTTGTAAGCGGAACCGTATTTGCAGGTTGTGTATTCGTTGGCGCTGGTGCCGTAGTACTGCCGTTCGTATTTAATTTTTCAAGTACATCTGAACCAGGTGCTTTGGTTACAGTGCTGAAAAATAAACTGGAAATAATGCATAGCACTGCTACAGCGCTAAAGAAAATCCAGGTACCTTTTTCAAGTACATCGTTGGTTTGTTTTACACCCATTACCTGGTTGCCCAAACCGCCAAAGCTGCCTGATAAGCCACCACCTTTCGGGTTCTGAATCAGAACAATAATTCCCAGAAGCGCACAAGCCAGTATAATCAGAATAAGAAAAAGAATGGTCATTTTATTTTGCTTTTAAGTTCTTGTATTTTGGCGGCAAAGTAAGTGGATTTGGCCGTATCCAAAAAACTTAATTTTTGATAGAGCTGTATGGCTTTGTCAATTTTACCCTGTTTTACCAACACATCCGCCATTGTTTCGGTAATTACATCTTTTGTTTCGTTCGAGGTTTTGGCAATCGCTTCTATAATGTGTTCGGTTTCTGCATCGGTACCCAGATCAGTTGGCTGCTGGTTAATGCGTTTCATTTGTTTCAGCCATTCTGTAAAGCTTTTTACTTTATTGCCCAGCATATCTGTTTGCTGACCGGTAATAAATTTTATTCCCTGCGATGCAAAATAATCTATAGTATGAAAAGGGTTGGGTTTAGAAATGGTGTCTGCGCTGGTTTCTATTGGCTTTTTAAACTCAGTAAGGTGCTGCTCTATCAGTTTAGACAGATTTACGTTTACAGGACCGTCGTCTTCACCTTCATCTAAAGGCAGTTCGTCTTCGTCCGTTTCGTTATTTTCTTCCTGAACAGTGCGTTGTGTGCCAGTACCATTTGCTTCCTCATTAACCCCAATCGCTTCAACAAACGGTGTCGCAATCTGCTGCTCTTCTTTAGCAACAGGCTCATCTGTTAATGTCTCCCGAACTGCCGTTTCATTTTCAGTAATTAAATATTGCAACCAGAATGGATTGCTAAAATGCAGGGCTGTTTTTTGTAACTGTTTTAGTGCACCTTCGTTTTCGTCTTTCTTTAATCTGGCAGCAAGTAAAAGGTGTGCAAAACCAAAATAAGGATAGCGTTCAATTACGGTTTCAAGCGCTTCGGGGCTTTTATCGTGTAGTGATAATTTTACTGCAAGCTGCTGAATCATATGCTGCCCTTCCTGGTTCATGCGGTGAAAGTACAATTGTGCTACCAGTTAGAAAAAATCTTGTTGAAAATTTCGTCCGTTACATTCTTAATAATGTCGTCAAGCAATTGAGATTCTGCCTGCTGCAGCGTAAGCCCTGCCGAAAAATCGAAAGCGCGGCTTACATCGTATTGATCGGTTTTATTTTCAACATTATTCAACACATTAATATGCACGCCAACGGTTAACCGGTTTGTTGCTGCCTGCTGCCTGCTGCCGGGCTGGCTGCTAATGCCCGCCGTACTAATGCTGTAACTGCTGATATAGCCGCTGATCTGCAAATTGGCATCATCGTTATTGGTGCGGGTAAGCTTTGTTTGGCTTGATATTTTTTGTTGCAACTGATCGGTAAGCCGCGAACTTAACTGCGGGTTCTTGTAGCTGGCCCTGTTTTCAAGAAAGCCGATTTTTACTGTTTTAATTTTACTGTAATCAATCGAAATATCTTTAAACGTGTACACACCACAAGAGGCCAGTAAAACGGCAGCAATCGAAACAAAAAAAACAGTTGATTTCTTTAACAGGAATTTTATCATACAAATATTTAAACAATAAGTAATCTTAAATACGAACTTAGTTTTTCATGGCAGCTTCGTTGCGTCGCAATCCTTTCATCGTCCGGATTATATATTGATCATTGGCTTCAATGCATAGTTGCTGTTCATTTGCGGGCCGCAGCTGTTGAAAGCTCAGAAAAAATACTAAAGCCCAGGTGTGCGACGCAAGTAAAGCCTCACAAAGAACAAATGCCGGGCTCAAA
>DGQT01000067.1 GCA_002390845.1 Chitinophagaceae bacterium UBA4407
TTTTTAAAGTTTGCCGCTAACGGGCAGGGCTTGGCGTTGTTGGGGGATTTGAAAAACGTCCGCCCGGAACTGAAGCCCAATTGAAAAACTAATGTTGAAGATAACAACAAAAAGCCAAATAGAATTCCGTCAAGCTGGAACAAAAGCAAAATGGAAGTACAAATGTTGATTGTACTTCCGTCTGCCCCAATAACGCCAAACCCAATGTTAGCTGCATACCTTTCTTCTCGGGGTCGCTGTCTGCCGTTGTTATTTAAGGTCTATGCCAAATGCTTTTGCCATTACGATTTGGTTAAAGTATTCAGTGTACTCAACCACTTTGCCATTTTCTAATTTGAACGTTCCCAAATAGTCGTTCTCATATTTGCCACCTGCTTTGATTTCAATTTCACCTTTGAACTTTACAAAGAAAAAGTTTGGGTCTTCGGTTGCAAGTATTTGTCTTGGAAACTTCATTTGTCCAAAGTTGGCAGTAAGTCCACTGTATTGTTTATAAATTCCATCTGCACCGTCAAAACTTTTAGGAAAGCCTGCTGGTGAATATGGATTTAATTGTTTGCCGTTCTCGGCAAACACATCTTTCAGCATTTCAAACTTTTGAGTTTCAAGTGCAACAAAGAAATTGTCCACTACTTTTCTGTTGCTTTCAATTAATGACTGGTTCATTGCTTTATTATTTTTAGTTGTTTTAGTTTTTGTTGATTGTGCAGTTGCTGTAAATGAAGCAGCAAGCATAAAGATTATAAATAGATTTTTCATTTTGTTTAATTGATTTGATTTTTGAAAAATACATTGATGGCTGCAACGGCTTCTGTTACTTGTTTTGGCTGGTCGTAAAAGTCAAACTGTGTTCCTTCTGTCCAATGCAAAACTTTGTTGTCGTGTGGAATGTCGCCAAAGAAACGTTTTACATAGTCGGCTAAAACTGCACCGTCTGAATGTATCATTAGTGTAGGCACTTGAATATTTTTTGCTACCGGCATTGGGTTAAAAGTTAACCAATCTTCCCAACTCATCACAGCAAATTTGTCTGCACTCCATTGTGGCACTGCTCCACGATTTGCATTAAGGTAATAATCGTATTCGCCAAACATTGCTGCTGTGTTGTCTGTTGTGCTTATTGATGGTATGTAAACAACTTCGCCACTTTCAGCAAATTTTTTCTTTGCTTCCTGTGCTTGTTTAATTCTTGTTTGCACACCTTCTTCGCCACCATAAATTAGTTTTACCGCTTCGCCATCGTGAAGCCACGCTGCAATTGTTGCAAAGGCTTTTACCCTGTTGTCTTGTGCTGCCACATTTGCCATATATCCTGAACTTGCACAAACAGAAGCTAAGAAAATATTGTTTGTGTCAACGCCTTGAACAGTTTGCAAATAAGTTACAGCATTTGTAAAGTCTGCAATTTTTGCTGCTGGGTTTTCCCAAAATCTTGGTTGTCCTTCGCTTTCTCCAAAATAACGTGGGTCAATTGCCAAAGTTATGAAGCCTTGCTTTGCCAATTCTTCGGCATATAAGCCACTCATTTGTTCTTTAACTGTTGTCCACGAACCACCAACTAAAATAGCAGGATACTTTTTAGTTTGGTCAAAATTGTCTGGTGTGTACAGGTTTCCAACCAATACTAAACCATCGCTGTTGAATTGAATTTTCTGTTTCATTTTCTTTAAATTTTATTGTTTGAATTGATAACACAAAGATGCAGCGACCAAATAGGGTGGCTGTAACGCAATTCAAAGCAAGAATGACAAAATTCAAAGAATGTGCTTTTCCCGGTATTGTTGAGGGGTAAAAGTCGTTGCTTTTTTAAAGAAAGAGTTGAAATGGGTAGGCTCTGTAAAGCGAAGCCTGAAAGCGATTTCCTTAGCCGATAGGTTGGTTTGCCTAAGTAAAGACTTTGCTGAAACAAGTAATTGATTTTGTATAATGTTAGTAGCTGTTTTGCCTGTAATTCTTTTTACTACTGCATTTAAGTGGTTTGGATGAACCATTAATTTGTCTGCATAAAATGAAGGATAACGAATTTCCGTATCTGCTTCTTCATTTGTCATTAAGGTTTCTACTAACGATTGAAAACGGGAAACCAATAAAATATCTGCCGTTCGGTTGTCTTGGTTAGTGTCGTTATTTACAGTTGATTTGTCAAAGTAGCGTTTTGTTATCAGCAGCAAAAGCTGTGTGAAAGACTGAATAAAAAGAAACTTGTCTTTATTTCCAGAGTGGTATTCGTCAAAGATTTGTTGAAAGAAATTGTTTGCAAGTTCAGCGTCTTCCTTTGGCAAGTTCATAGGTGAAACTGTGTCAAGCCTGAAAAAAGGAAAGTCAATAATGAAGTTTTGCCAACTTGGGTTTAGTCCTAAAAACTCTCTGTCAAAAATGATATACCAACCTTGCCAATCAGGTTTTATGTCCCACGTTATAATTTGGTAAGGGGAATTGAAAAATAAATTACTGTCAAGGAATTTGCCGTTTACTTCTGTATTGTCGCCTGAATTTTTTAAAGCAACTGCATAAAATTCGTGTCTGAAAGGTGGCTGTTTGAGGTTTACAGTTTTCGCATTATCCTCAAATTTTCTGATGTCAAAAAAAGGATGCTTTGGACTGGGAATGTTTATTTCCTTGCAATAGTCTTGTATGGTTGTAATTGTTTTCAAGCTATTGCAAAATTAATAAAGTGTGTCAAAATTGAAGTATTCGCAATAAGTCTGTTTAATTAGCAGGGTATGTCCAATAGGGTTGCAGCTAACGTTCGAGGCTTTGTGCAGTTGGGGAATTGACCAACTGTCCGCCCGGAACTGAAGCTAAATTTATAACTAAAAGCCGAAGTTTAGAACTGATGCCCGGCAGAATTACGTCCGCTGAAACCAAAGCCTGGATATGCACTGCCGATGATTGCTTCAACGTCATGCCCCAATTGCACAAAACCTTTTGTTGTACGCCGTTACTTATTTAAGTTGTCCACCGCTATTTTGTATTTTTTTAGGTAAGATGGTGGCAGTAAGTCCGTTTGTATTTGGTCAATATACTTAACGAAATTCGCATAGTCTTTTTGTGTCCAAGCTTTGTCTGCCTGGTCAATATTTTGCTGTTTAATTATTTGCTGAGTATAATTCCTTGATGCTTGAAGTGAATATTCATCAAGTGCCCTAAGAATTTTCGTGTCACCAGACAGAATATTTTTGCCAGAGCCTTTTAAGAAAGAAATTAAATTCTCAACTGTAAGTGTCGTTTGAAATTTAAAAGTATCGTCTTTAAAAAATTCTTGCACAACTTTAGGGGTCAACTCTGTTAGCGTATCTGTGCTCTGTCCAACCCAAATATTAAAGCAATACTCTAAATGGGAATATCCAATCCTTATTGTCGTAGTCTTTGATGTGTATTCGATTAAATTATGTCGGTTTAATTGAATTGAAAAACTATTTGATGAAAGTAATTCAGTTAATGGCTTTATGGCTTCTTCAAAGTTCATAGATGGTCTGGTCTAATGGCGTACAACTCGCTAATATACGAAGGTTCGATTTTCTGTTCTTATTATATCTTCTTTATTAATACTTTATCCATAGAGCAATATTTTATACGAAAGTTTCCAACTTTCGCTTTTTGTATTATCGCTAAGCGACAATTGAAAATACGAAAGTTTTCATTGTACTTTTTACATGTTATTTTTATGCCGTTGGTCGCCTTCGCCCTCTTGTCCCCACGAAACAGTTCTTCTAAATCTTCGCTTCAGTAAAAGCTGAATATATAATCCAACCGTACAAGTGAGTGACACAACAGGTGATGCCATGAAATACCAAAGCTGGTAACCCAAAATATTTTTTATACAAATCAGATGCTACCCTTAGGGGTACAACGTAAGCCGTTCTGTTCTGTGGAAAGTGATGCCGTAAAAAGACTGCGGAGGTGTGAGCGTGGCTTCAAATAAAATATTTTGCGTGGCATAATCCAGCTCAACAACCTTACCGTAATTCGTTGTATTGTTAACCGCACCGGGAGAAAAAATTACATGATTAGCGGAGCTCAAAAAATCAACGTCTGAAACAATCTGCGAAAACGTAGCTGCGCCTCTTTCTTTTCCGTAAGCCCATATTTGCTTTACAGTTTTATTGGCAGCATTAATTTCAAATTCCACAGCACGGCTGTATTGCCCCGCGCCACTGAAGTTTCGGTTGTTTCCGCCATTATCAAAAAGCATCACATGGCCATTGGGCATTAATAGTGGTGCATGCTGGTACCAGTTCCATTCAAAATCCGGATGATTGGTATTGCCATCAAGTACATCCTGGTCAGTAATGGGCTGATTATTTTTGTCTAAAGGCTGGAGTAAAAAATTATTAAGATCGGCTCCGTTACCGGCAGCGCCCCAACCCTTATGACAACCCATTATCCAGACTACATTATTGTTTTCGTCTAACTTTACAAGTGCCTGTGTTCTTCCGGAAATGATGATGGTATTGTCGCTTGCATCATAGATAATGGCATTAACATGTATCCAGTCAACAAGATCAGTAGTTAGTGTTTGCCTGCTATATTGCAGTGACTGGTTAAGATTCCATGTTCTTATTATTTCTTTTGTGTTCCTGTCTATTTCAATAATATAATCTTCTACGGTGCTGCTTCCCTGTTTGCTTATTGTAACTAAAAAATTACCGTTTGGTTTTTCCTGCACATTATGGTGAAACTGGTAGCCGGGAAACGTCCATGTATCAATGATCTTTCCAAGGAAATCCATTTCATAAATCGTATTCGAGTTTACATCCCCAAAATAAAGATTGCCATTCTGCAATCGTTCCATGCCATCATCAAAAAATAAATTATTTAAAACAGTGCTTGTTCTGAAATCAAAATACCAGCGTATATCCCCGAATGCATCAAATATAAAAGGACTCTCGGGAAAGGGGTTATCCTTATAACCAAAATAACTTACCAGTGTCATTCCCGGTGCCATCAGTGCAGCGTTTTTACTGTTAATAGTAATTGCGGGGAAAGTTGCTGAAGGTAATGCTGATGTTTTTATGGTATAAGATTTACTGCCTAACACTAAACCACCCGCATCTTTAAAAGTAACCTCAACCGTATTATCATAATCAGCATATAAGCCCAGAACAGGAATATCATGTAAAGTATTTACATCGTCAAAATCTTTAAGCACATCACTTTCTGCTTCGTGTTTACCAACAACACGAATGGATATTTTTGTTGCTACAGATGTTTCAAGCGATATGGTTGCAGTAAGTGGCGAATAGGGGTTGAGTATTGTATGCTCATTGCTGATCGTTACGCTGCCACCGGGTTTCGAAACATCTTTGCTTTTGCATGCCGCAAATAATACAATCAAAAAAAGTAAAACTGTTTGAAGTTTTAAATATTTCATAATAGCACTTTTGTTACAGACTCAAAGCATCAAACATAATCAAAATTCTTTCATCAACAGGCTTAAGCAAGTAGTGTTTAATGAAGCATACAATTATTGTCCGGGCTTTATGAATACTGCTCAGCATCGTTGCGTCGCACACTTGGACATTCGGAACAGCGGTCGACTGTCGACCGAAGAATCGACAGTACAAGTGTGCGACGCAAGAAAGGCTTCATAGTAATTCATCTGTTTGGCTCATAAAAAACCCGGATAAAAATCCGGGTGATTATTTATAAATCAAAAAAACGAACTTTTTATCTAAAGAAATACGAGAAACTTAGTTTGGCCGCGAACGGTGTGCCAGGGGTAAAGCAAATTTCATCCACGGGTTGTGCTTCGCCCTTTAAACGGGTTTCTGTATCGAACTGTGTTTCTTTCCATTTTGTGTTGAAGATATTGTTTACCACCAAACCGATCTCGTATTTCGGTTTTGTATAATTAAGCACCGCATCGGTAATAAAATAACCAACCGCTGTAAGGCTGTAATCTTCGTTGCCTGCACGGTCGCCAACATAACGGTAACGCAGGCTTCCGTTTAAACCATTTTTATTGGTATAAGTAACGCCGCCGGTACTTGTCCATACTGGTGCAAGCGGAATATAATTTTCTCCTTTGGGGTCTTCAATGGAACGGCCATGCGCATAGTTTACATCCACATCAAAATACAAAGATTTAATGGGCTGGTAGCGGCCGGTAAAATCAAAACCTACGCGACGTGTTTTACTGCTGAATTCAACAAAGCCACCATCGCCGCTGTACACGAATTCCTGCTGCAGGTAGATGTACCATATTGCTGCATTGATGATTACTTTTTTAGTGGGTTTAAACACCGTACCCAAATCTGCACTGTAGCAGGATGGTAAAGATTTGTAACCATTTTTTACAACTACTTCCCGTGTATCATTTGAGTGATAACCTTTGCCGGTGGTAAGATAAAACTGTGCCTTATCGTTTACATGATAATAGAAGTTTAGTTTGGGGCTAAGGGTGTTATTGTTTGCTTTATAAATGCCAATACCGGGCAGCGTTGAATCGGCTGCAAGTTTGTTATTGTACTTATTATAAAATTGGTCGAAACGCAGGCCTGCATTGATACTGAAGTGTTGATTGAAAGCAAATGTCTCGCTTATATAAGGTGAGATACTTAACTCGGTAATATCGCCAAGTTTTATTGGGTTTAAAACGGTATAACGGTCAACTGTATGAGAGAGTTCTGAATTGTGGGTCATATCAGAGCGAACGTTTATACCAGCTTCAGTGGTAATTTTTGTGCCGCCTGCATAACCAACATGATTATAGCTGCCGTTGTAACCCATCAAATCCCTTGCTTCTTTCTGGCGTATTTCATCGCCATTAATTGTGTCAACCAAAAAGAAAGTAAAGTTGGTATGCAGATCAAAATGTGTATTTGAATAATACAACTGATTCTTTATAAGGTCGCCATTATTTAAAGAAGTAGTAAGCAGCGCATTTACATTGGTTCGGTAAGTTACGCCGCCTTCGAAAGGATCAATTGCACCGTAGAAACCTATGAGGCCATTATCAACTGCGCGGTCGGGTATTTGGCCGGATGCATCCCACTTGCTCCAGAAAGTTGTGGCAGATAAACTGAGGTAATTATGCTCCGATATTTTGCCGTTGTATTTTGTAAATAAATTAAAGCGTTTAAAATGTTGCGGGTTATCGAAGTATGCATCAGAATACCTGTACTCACTCGCCACATACCACGATTGCTGTTTGTCTTTTGCTTTTGCATTCAACAGGTTGAACATGCCCAGCGCACGGTACGTATTAAACATACCCGCTTCTAATTTTATCGTGTTATTGGTAAGGGCATTTTTAGTATTAAAATCCACAAAACCTGTGGTAGCAAAATCGCCTTTGCTGGCGGTGTACGGGCCTTTTTTAAAATCAACTGTTTCTATTGTTTCAGGAATAATAAAATGACTGTCAGCAAAGCCCTGACCATGTGCATGGCTTACCATGTTAATGGGCATACCATCTTCATCTAACCTGAAATCAGTACCGTGATCTGCATCAAAACCACGTAAAAAAATCTGTTCAGCTTTGCCGCCGCCTTGGTGCTGGCCTATTACAATTCCCGGAATAATACGCAATACTTCCTGCGAATTATTTACGCCGCGCATGGCAATATCTGTTCTGCTGATAGGCTTGTACTGATCGCCTGCATTGGCAATCACTGTTACATCCTGCAGCTCAATCTGTTTTTGTGTTATGGCTATTTTAATGAGTGTTTTAAAGTCAGCAACGGCAAAAGTTTCTATGGCATAACCAATTGTGTTAACCATTACCGAAGTGCTGTTTTCATATTTGCCTTTAAACGTAAAACCGCCATTGGCATCCGTAATTACAGAAACGTTTGCAGGCAGCAAAGTAATGGTTGCGCCTTCAACCGGAAGGTTGTTTTTGCTATCAACAATATTGCCTTTTATCATAACCTGGCAAATGGCAGGAACAGATAAAAACAGCGCAATGATTATCTTAAAAATCTTGTACATACAGTTTTAATTTTTGTACAGGTGAAGTATGAGATTGTTTATTTTGAGCCGGGCTGAAGTACTGCTATTAAACATCGTTGCGTCGCACTCTGGTACGTTCAGATCTTGCCTGAACAGTTCAAGGTGCAGCTCCGTAACAAGACACTTGAATGCATCAATTTCACGTAACTAAAACAGCCGGAATAAATGTGTAACCGGATTTACAAAATGGGTGTATTAAGCGAACCGGGGAGGGGGAGCATCTTTGGAGATCAGGATTCCCATAAGGTTATAAAGCAATGAAGAAGGATAATGTTTGTCAGCTTCGGTTAAAGTAAAACCGTTAGCAGCAGCTTCTTCTGAAACATGCACCGGAATTGGGTCTTGTGCTTTGGTGGTATGCTGGTTTTTGCTGGCATCATTGTCAGAGCCAGTAGTTGCGAGTTCTATTTCAACATGGTTATCGCCGTAAACTGCGTGTACTGTAGCAATATGTATAGCATCTTCAAAAGTGTGAGACAATGCATCGCTGATAACCGGGATAAGCGGTTTAAACATTACCGTAAGGTAAAGTAACATCAGATAATATGCAATGGGAAATCTCATTTGTTCTTTCTGGCTTAAGCATAAATACGGATAAAAGCTTTGGGTGGATTTAATTTAAAATTCTTTTCCTTCCCGCCGTTGTGCGTATCTCCACGCAACACCTGTGCTTCACTCTACGCTTCGGTAAAGCCCAATATATAATCCAACCGTACAAGTGTGCGACCCCGAGTTCCGTCGCTGCGCTCCTCGTCGGGGCAGGCGCAAGAAAAGCTTTATAGAAATACTTGTGTCTGGCCTAAAAAAATTCTTTTATGGTGATGACTTTGCCTGCATATTTTTGCAACAGAAAAAACAATCACTATGGCATATTGGCTGGTAAAATCAGAACCTTTTAAATACAGTTGGGAACAGTTTGAAAATGACAAACAAACAACCTGGGATGGTGTGCGCAACTACACTGCACGCATTAATTTAAGAGCGATGAAGAGGGGCGATGAAGTGCTGTTCTATCACAGCAATGAAGGCCTTGAAATAGTGGGTATTGCCAAAGTATCCAAAGAAGCATACCAGGATCCCACTACTGAAGATGAGGCCTGGGTAGCTGTTGATCTTAAGCCATACAAAAAAATGAAACGACCTGTAAATCTTGCAACCATGAAGGCGCACCCAGGTTTAGCAAATATGGACCTGGTAAGGCTTGGCAGGTTAAGTGTGGGAACCGTAAAAGAAGATGAGTGGAAAATAATTATGGAACTGGGTGGCATGAAATAATACTTCCTGATAATAATTAATTGGTTTAAAACCTCTGGCTTTTGCCGGAGGTTTTTTCTTTTACTTTCTTTTAACTTATATCAGCGGTTACAAAAGACTGTTACACCGCATCAATGTAGCAGGCCTGCAAATTTCATTCTTCACTAATTAAAATCTTTAAAATGAAAACTAGAATCCCTGCTGCAATTGTTATTGCAGCTACATGTATCTCTTTGCTTTCCTGCGACTGGATGTTCGGTAAAAAAACACAGGCCAAAACAATTGTGGGCAAATGGGCAATTGAAAATATTGCCGACAGCAGCAAACTGAATAAAAACGATATTGGCCTTTTAGCCTTCGCCATGATGGCAAAGGATTCAACAGCACTTGGCATAGAATTCAGTGCAGACAGCAGTTTCAGCTTTTACAACACAAAGGATTCTTTACAGGATTCAGGCAAATATTATATTGATACAACTTTGCAAACCTTGTTTATAAAACAGGATTCTACGAACATGCCCCTTAGGATTATTGAGTGGACAGATTCTTCATTGCATTTATTCTCCACTACTGATAGTGTGTGGTACACGCTCAGTAAAAAATAAAAAATGACACTCTAACCGTTGCTGCCTTATGTAATTTTTCTTTCCCCGCATCTAATTAAAAAATCAAAAACTTCTTTATGAAATTTAATATTTTATTCGCTGCTATTATAGCTGTGCTGGCAACGCTTTGTATCTCAGCATGCGATAATCAAAAGGAAAAAATGGCACAGGATTTAGCCGTTGTTGATATTAAATCTGCAACTCAAAATGCCCCATCGAAATCTAACCAGGAAACTGAATATAAATCTCAGGGTGTTCTAAGCGACGTGGCTACAACAGACACATCGTCTTCATCGGTTAGTCAAAGTACAGATATACTTCAGTCGGGCTCGCCTGCTGCAAATCCTGATTGGGATAAGAAGATCATCAAAACAGCACACGTAACATTAGAGTTGAAAGACTACACATCTTACAACAATGGTATTCATACTAAGTTAAAAGCCTATGGGGCTTATGTTGCACAGGAACAACAAAACCAAACTGATGAACAAATCAGCAACGACATCTCTATTAAAGTTCCTGTAGATAAATTCGATGACCTGATGAATTCACTTTCCGGCGATGGAATTAAAGTACTGGAAAAAAATATTTCAACCGAAGATGTTACCGGCGAAGTGGTTGATACTAAAGCAAGAATGGAAGCGAAGAAACAAGTAAGAGACCGTTATCTCGATTTGCTTAAACAGGCACACAGTATGAAAGACATTCTTGAAGTGCAGGGAGAAATAAATGCTATACAGGAAGATATTGAATCTGCGGCCGGCCGTGTTGATTACCTTGTTCATGCATCGGCTTACAGCACAGTAAACATAAAATATTTTCAGTACCTGAATGGCATCACTAAAAAAGATACAGAGCCAACTTTCTTTAGCGAATTAAGTGAGGCATTTAAAGATGGCGCTTCTGTTATTTCAAATCTTTTATTATTCATAATTAGTATATGGCCTTTACTTATCGCTGCTGTTTTACTTACTCTTTATTTTAAAAGATGGAAAGTGAAAAAAGTTTAAAAATATTTCACCAAAATTTCTTTCCGCCCTAAACCTTTCTAACGATTGCCTGCTTAATTTTATAGCATGAACAAAAAGAAATTGGTGGTACTTACCGGTGCAGGCATCAGTGCAGAAAGCGGGTTAAAAACTTTTCGTGACAGCGATGGCTTGTGGAATGGTTATAATATTGAAGACGTGGCCACCCCACGTGCATGGCGCAAAGATCCAAAACTGGTACTTGATTTTTATAATATGCGCCGCAAAGATGTGGCGGCTGCAAAACCCAACGCTGCACATTATGGCCTGGCCGAATTGCAAAACGATTTTGATGTTCATATCATCACGCAAAATATCGATGATCTCCATGAACGTGCTGGCAGCAAAAATGTCCTGCATCTTCATGGAGAAATATTTAAAATGCGCAGCGAAAGAAATGAATCGCTTATTTACGAAATTAGAGAAGACATCAATATCGGAGATAAGGCTGATGATGGTGCACAGCTTCGTCCAAATATTGTTTGGTTCGAAGAGCCTGTTCCTTTAATAGAAGATGCAGCTGCTATCGCGGCTACTGCCGAAATTTTTGTAGTGGTTGGTACTTCGCTGGTTGTTTATCCCGCAGCAGGGTTGGTGCATTATGCTCCACGTTTCTCAAAGAAATTTATAGTAGATAAGCAGATACCGTACACCTCTGCACTGGCCGGTGTTACCGCAATCGAATTGCCCGCAACTATTGGTATTGCTGAGCTTCAGCGTAAACTAAAGGAACTGATGTAGTATTTTTTATGAGCCAAACTTAGGAATTATTATGAGGCACCTGTTGCGTCGCACACTTGTACATTCTGCTCTTTATTCTGCAAAAAAATACAAACATCCGGCTACACTTTTTCCCCTCCGTTTGGTCCGTAAAAAATTACCCAGGTTGCAAAATCATCTGTAAAATTTTCGAAGCGGTGTTCCATACCGGCAGGTACAAACAACACGTCATTTGTATTAAAAAAAATACGTTCGCCATTTAAAAAAAATGTGCCGGAGCCACTTGTTATAACATAAAGTTCATCCTGTTTGTGTGGAGTTTGTGTGTCAATTTCATCAGGCGAAAAATATTCAACACTCATGCTGCCATGCTTTAATAACACTGTAAACTTTTGTGCTGTTTCTTGTTGCAAAGCTTCTATGGCTTGCGATAGTGAAATTTTGTAGTCTTCCATAACTGAATTATATTATGCGTTATTTATTCGCTGGCTGTTCACTGTTCAATCATATTATGCAGTACAAGTGTGCGACGCAAGTAAAGCTCAATAGCAGTAATGGTGCCCGGCTCATAAAATATTTATTGTGTACCGTGTTTCTTCTTGTAAAAATTGTGGTACAACAACCTTAAACTCTGGTCGTACGTGAAATATTTATACACCCAGTTAATAAATATCTGCAGCTTATTTTTTACACCCAGTATCAGCACCAAATGTAGCAGCATCCATACAATCCATGCGAGCCAGCCGCCAAAATGAATTTTAGGCTTTGGTATATCCACAACGGCAAGGTTACGGCCCACGGTAGCCATGCTACCTTTATCGTGGTATTCGAACGCTGTTAACTTTTGTTCGCTTCCTTTTTGTATTTGTAGCAGGTTTTGTGCAAGATTCTTTCCCTGGTTTATAGCCACATTTGCTACCTGTGGGTGGCCATGCGGATACAGCGGTGTTTCCATATAAGCAATATCGCCCAGTGCATACATGTTTTCGCTGCCAATAATTTTATTCGTTCGGTCAACCTTAATTCTGTTGCCCCGCACAATTAAAGAAGAATCAATACCAGCAGGCACATTGCCTGTAATCCCCGCGGCCCAGATTACAATTTTTGCTCCAATGGTTTCACCGGTAGAAAGTGTTGCAATATCTCCATCATAACTTTTTACCACAGTACCGGTTTGCACCGTAACTCCAAGTTTTTCTAAATATTTCCGGCTTTGTTCAGAACTTTTTTCGCTCATGTTGCCCAGCGTTTTCGGGCTGCCTTCTACCAGGTAAATATGCATTTGTTTAAAGTCAAGTTCCGGGTAATCTTTGGGCAAAATATTGTTACGCATTTCAGCAAGCGCACCGCTTACTTCAACTCCGGTAGGGCCACCGCCAACTACTACAATATTCATCAGCTTTTGAAGTTCGGCTGCATCTTTTGTGCTAAGTGCATCTTCAAAATTCTGTATCAACCGGTGCCGCAACTGAATGGCTTCAACCGTTGATTTCATTGGGAAGCATGCCTCTTTTAATTGTGTGTTACCAAAGAAATTTGTATCGGCACCGGTAGCAATTACCAGAATATCGTAAGTGAATTCGCCAATATCAGTGAGCACTTTATTGCTGGCTGCCTGTATTTCTTTTACTTCTGCCAAACGAAAACTTGTGTTTTTACTTTCCTGAAAAGCCTTGCGTAGCGGAAAGGAAATATTGCTTGCATCGAGCCCCGCAGTTGCCACCTGGTAAAACAATGGTTGAAACTGGTGATAATTATTCCTATCGATCAGTAAAATCTCAATGCCTTCTTTGTTGCTAAGGCAGTTGGCAAGTTTTAGTCCGGCAAACCCACCTCCAAGGATGATTATTTTCATGAATCAAAATTAAGCCACAAAGATATTATAATTTTCAGAAATTATTGAAAGTTTAAAAAAATAAGATTTTTGGCCAATCATTCTATTAAGAATTAAGCTTTTCTTGCGCTTGTCCCGACGAGCGAAACGGAACTCGGGATCGCACTCTTTTACAGGATAACTTTTTCAGCTTTTCCCACCGTATAGAACTAAGCGGTTATTGGTTGGTATCTTTCTGCCTTTGTTGCTAAACAAATAAAAC
This sequence comes from Chitinophagaceae bacterium UBA4407, assembly GCA_002390845.1. Classification (GTDB taxonomy): domain Bacteria; phylum Bacteroidota; class Bacteroidia; order Chitinophagales; family Chitinophagaceae; genus Limnovirga. Next base: position 13,660 of record DGQT01000067.1, read on the forward strand.
TTATTTGGCCAACCATAAAATATTTTTACATTTGAAAATTATATAAGCACTTATACAATTATGAACTTTTACCAGGATATTGGTTACCTGTTTTTCGGGAGCCGCCTTAAAAGATTAAGCGAATCTTTTCTCAGCGATGTAAATGCGATTTACAAAAAGCAAAAGATCGGGTTCGATGCCTCCTGGTTCCCTGTGTTTTATATTCTTTCGAAGAGTAAAGAAGTTTCAATCAGGCATATTTCCAATGAGCTGGTCATCTCTCATTCAGCCGCAAGCCAGATGGTGAGTAGCCTGCAGGAGAAAGGATTTATTAAAACAGCCACCTCCAAAAAAGATGCAAGACATAAAGTGGTAACCTTTACTGCAAAAGGAGAGAAGCTGTTGACGAAAATAGAACCAGTATGGAATGCATTACAGCAATCAATGAACGAACTGGCAAACGAAAGCAGCCAAAGCAAAAAATTGCTTGAGGCTCTAACCGCTTTTGAAAATAATTTAAAGAAAGAAAGCATACTTAAACGGGTAGAAAAAATACTATCATAAACGATTGCACATTATGAGTTATAATTATTTACCGCTAGACAGGAAGTGGTTGAACTTTCAACAGGTAAAAAACCTGCTCGATTTTGATCAGTTGGTATCCATCACTTTTGATGCACATGAACGCATTTTAAAATGCCGTGAATACCTTGATAAGAAAGTAGATGGTTCAGATGAATTGTTTTATGGTATCAATACAGGATTTGGTTTTTTGCAAAATGTAAAAATTGATAAAACCCAAATTGAGCAACTGCAATACAATCTGCTTAAATCACATGCCTGCGGCCTTGGCGAAGAAGTGCCAAAAGATATTGTAAAGCTGATGCTGATGCTTAAAATAAAAAGCCTCAGCTATGGCCATAGCGGTGTACAAATAGAAACGGTGAAGCGCTTAATGGAAATGTACAACAACGATGTGCAGCCGGTAATTTATACACAGGGTTCACTTGGTGCTTCCGGTGACCTGGCACCATTAAGCCATTTAAGCCTGCCATTGATTGGTTTAGGAGAAGTGTATTACAAAGATGTAAAACATAAAGCTGAATTCGTAATGAACGAATTGAGCTGGCAACCGGTACAATTAAAAAGCAAGGAAGGTCTGGCACTCATTAACGGCACGCAGTTTATGAGTGCTTATGGAATGTATTGTTTAAAAAAATCAGAGCAGCTTTTAAAAATGGCCGATTTGATTTGCGCTTTATCGTTCGATGCATTTGATTGCATCAGTGAACCATTGCATGAAGCCATTCATAAGATCCGTCCGCATGGAGGGCAGGGCTCAACGGCTGCTACACTTCGAAAATATTTGGAAGGCAGTAAAATTGGCGCGCAGAAAAAACAACAGGTACAAGACCCCTATTCTTTCCGGTGTACGCCTCAGGTGCATGGCGCAACCAAAGATGTTTTTGAAAATGTACTGAACGTTTTTCTTACAGAAATTAACTCCGTAACAGATAACCCCAATATTTTTCCTGATGAAGATCTGATTGTAAGCGGGGGTAATTTTCACGGTCAGCCATTGGCTTTACATTTAGATTTTCTTGCCATTGCCATGAGTGAAATTGCAAATATCAGCGAAAGAAGAACCTATCAGCTCATCAGCGGACAAAGAGGCTTGCCGTTATTCCTGGTAAAGGAAGCCGGATTAAACTCCGGCTTCATGATTCCGCAGTATACTGCAGCAGGAATTGTGAGTGAAAACAAACAACTGTGTACACCTGCAAGCGTAGATTCTATCAGCAGCAGCAACAACCAGGAAGATCACGTAAGCATGGGTGCTAATGCTGCCACAAAATGTTTACGTGTGATAAATAATGTTGAAAAGGTTTTAGCAATAGAGTTGCTGAGCGCTGCGCAGGCTCTGGATTTCAGAAGGCCGTTAAAAAGTTCTACAGTCATCGAAGAGATGGTTTCAATGTTTAGAAAAATAGTGAGCTTTAACGAAGAAGACCGGGTGTTACATGATGATATGATAAAAGCGGTGGAATTTGTAACTTCATATAAAATTTAGGTTATGGAAGAAATTATGTCACTCCGTGAAGAAGTAAAGACCATGATTGACAAAGCTGACGAAAAGACAATCAGGATGATGTATGCCATGCTGGAAGTTGATGCAGATAATGATTGGTGGAATGAATTGAACGATGAAGAGAAAAAAGAAATGGATACTGCTATTGAAGAATCAGAAAATAAAGATAATCTCGTTCCATATAAAACATTTCAGTCAGAATTTAACACATGGCGCAAAGAATTATTATCCTCAAAAGAGCAGACCAAAAAGTAAAGCAGGTATATGCTTACCTTCTCGAAAACTGGAACCAGAAAGTTGCTGATGAGTTTTATGAAAAATTTGAAAAAGTCATTCATATAATTTCACTGCAACCTGAAATTGGCCGGGCTTCTGCTAAGCGACCGGACATACGCAGAAAATTAGTTACGAAACATAATTGCCTTTACTACAGAATTAAAGATGATTCCATTATAATCATCAATATGCTTGATACGAGGCGCGATCCTGTGAAGAATCCGTATGAATAAATTATGTGCCCGGCAGCGGTAAGGCTATTAATCTTCCGTTGCGTCGCACACTTGTACTGAAGAATAAATTGCATCGTCAAAGAGCATGAAAGAAAGTTTACAAATAGCAAAACAACAATTGATCGAAAGATGGATAACAGCTTTTGATGAAATAGATGAGTATAAAAAATATGAGCAGGAAGTTTCCTCTGTAAAATATTCACGAGAAGTTAATTATAATTTGGACGATCTAAAGAATGGCAAACTAAATCCTAAAAAAAGATTTTTAAAAACAAAACCTGGTAACACAACTTATTATGAATATAGGTTGAATAAAAAGGGATTACCTGTAATATCACTTTCTGTTGAATTAAATGAACATGTGGGGTGGGTAGGTTTTTACAAATGGAGTAATGATTTTGTGGAATATATTGAATTTTGTCTTTTTACAAAAGTGCCATCATGTATACAAAGGGTCTTTTTAAAGAATAACAATAAGCTTATATATCAATCACTGGATTTATATACCAGATCCCATTACCTGGTTTTTTTAGAGCTAAGCAAAAATGAGATAATTGAGCATGTGGTAAATAATCACAGCTTTACATTAAATATTAATAAATATAAATACAGAAACAACGCAATAACGAAAAGTTGTGGTATTCACAACTTCCTGGGCCAGGCTGAGTATAATTTCGAGGATATTTATTTTTATGATAAAAGAAAAGTCTTACAGAAAATTAAAAGATTTTATGAAAATTGGCCTCCACAAATTCAATATATAAAACCTTCACTTAAGACTTTTAAAAAATTATCTTATGAATTATCTCAATTATTAGCAAAATATATAATTGAGGCGTTATCCAAATTTCAACTTGATAGCCCGTTATTTAATGTACAAATAGAATTTCATTATTGTGATAATTATTGGCCTGAATATTTAAGAGTAATAACAGAACAATCCAAGATTAAAGCCTTAAATGGTAATGAGGGTTCATTCTTTATCAACCATACTGTTTTTGAATGGATTCGAATAAGTGAGTCTAAAATAGAAGTAAATGAAGAAACGGAAAATATGTTTGCTCAGTTTATTCAAAGGATTACCGATAAAGAAAACTGGGAGGCAGGTAGAAAAATGCTGCGACAGGTGGCAAGAATTATGAATGAAAATAAATTAAGCCTGAAAGTGCCGGTTTCAAAAGAATTTGTTGCCTTTGCCATTGATCCAACATTGATTGAGGATGTTGAAGAGTGTTTAATAAAGTCTGGTGCCGATAAACAGAAAGTAAAAGAATGGAAGAAATTAAAATGGTTTTAAATAATATCATGGTGCAGATAATAGCTCAATAGGATATCCAACCGTACAAGAGCGCGACGCAAGAAAAGTTCAATAGATATATAAAAGCCGGGTACAAAAAATAATCATCCAAATCATAAAAATCTTTTCAAATCATGGTTCAGACAAACAAACATTACGATGCCGTAAAATACGCTACGCCCACCGGCACCACACTCAACTGTAAAGGCTGGATTCAGGAAGCTGCACTACGCATGTTACTCAATAATTTAAATCCTGAAGTAGCCGAACGGCCCGATGATCTGATAGTTTATGGTGGCCGTGGCAAAGCAGCAAGAAATTTTCAGGCGCTGGATAATATCATTGCGTCTTTAAAAATATTGGAGAACGATGAAACGCTTTTGGTACAAAGCGGCAAGCCCGTGGGCATTCTAAAAACACATAAAGATGCGCCGCGTGTTTTGATCAGTAACTCGCAGTTGGTTCCCAAATGGGCCACATGGGAACACTTTGACGAACTGGAAAAAAAAGGCCTGATGATGTACGGTCAAATGACTGCGGGAAGCTGGATCTACATTGGCTCGCAGGGCATTGTTCAGGGCACGTATGAAACCTATAGTGCTATTGCAGATAAACATTTTGGCGGCTCACTAAAAGGTACACTTAATGTTACTGCTGGTCTTGGTGGAATGGGTGGTGCACAACCATTGGCAATCACCATGAATGAAGGTGTAGCCCTTGTTGCGGAAGTTGAAGAATGGCGTATTGATAAACGCATCGAAACAAAATACCTCGACGAAAAATATACCAGCGTTGATGAAGCCATCAACGCGGCCATGCATTACCGAAGGGAAGGTGAGGCAAAAAGTATTGGTGTGTTGTGCAATGCGGTGCACCTGCTTGACAGACTGATACAAAGAGATATCATCCCAGATACATTGACCGATCAAACCTCTGCACATGATCCATTGATCGGTTATGTGCCGCATACTTTAAGCAATGAACAGGCAAATATTTTACGCGAAACAAACCCTGCCGCATATATTGAACGCAGTTATGAAAGCATGCACCTGCATTTACAACTCATGCTGCAGCTGATGCACAAAGGAGCTATCACTTTTGATTATGGCAACAACATTCGTGCAAGAGCACAGGAGTACGAACAGGGAGTTATAAGTAATAAGTTGAAAGTTGTAAGTGAGCCCAAAAATGAGAGCCACCCAACTTATAACTTACCACTTACCACTTCTAACTTTAAACCCGGTCACTGCTTCGATTTCCCCGGCTTTGTTCCGGCGTATATCCGTCCGCTTTTTTGCGAAGGCAAGGGGCCGTTTCGCTGGGCTGCATTAAGCGGCGATGCAAATGATATTGCCGTTACTGATGAAGTAATTGCGAACCTCTTCCCCGAAAATAAATCGTTGCATCGCTGGTTAAAACTGGCCAAAGAAAAAATTGCATTCCAGGGTTTGCCTGCACGCATCTGCTGGCTGGGCCAGGGCGAACGCGAAAAGGCCGGACTCGCATTTAACGAACTGGTGCGCACCGGCAAAGTAAAAGCGCCTATTGTTATCGGCCGCGATCACCTTGATACCGGAAGCGTGGCCAGCCCCAACCGTGAAACAGAATCAATGCTTGATGGCAGCGATGCCGTTGCCGACTGGCCAATTCTGAATGCACTCGTAAACACTGCTGGCGGCGCCAGTTGGGTAAGCCTGCACCATGGCGGCGGCGTGGGCATGGGTTACAGTATTCATGCAGGTATGGTGATTGTTGCCGATGGAACCGATGATGCCGAACAGCGCTTAAAACGTGTGTTAAGAAACGATCCCGGTATGGGTGTTATACGCCATGCAGATGCGGGTTATGATGTGGCTATAGAAACAGCGAAGGAGCATGGTTTGGATTTGGAAAGTAAATTGTAATATTATTGACCAGACGGCATTATTACTATTAAGCTTCTCTTGCGTCGCACACTTGTACTTTGGGTAATATTACTGGGCATAGCGCAGCAGCGTTCCTAAATTTTAAACCTCTCGAATTCGAGGGGTTTAAAATTCAAATGCCACGGATGCGTTTACCTACGCACTGTAAACATGTTCTATACTCAACGGCCTTTTACAATATTTTCATTAAGAGTGTTTTATTTCCTCCATCAACGCTGCAACCTGTGCTTCATGCCTGTTTAAATGCAAACGTAAAAATTCAAGCCGCTGCTGAAAATCCATCGGGCCGGAAATAGGATGTGGGTGTGCAAGTATGCGTAATTCATTTTCTTTTAAATCATTGCCAAAAGTTTCCAGCACTTGCTGTAAGCTGCTTAATGATGCATACCAAAAAGAGAGCGGTCCTCCAACCCTTGGTGCAGCTACAGCCGGAACAATCTCTTTGTCTTTCCAGGTAAGCTCAATGATCTTTTCTACAGGCATTTCTTTGTGAACAGAATCATAGGTGCGTTCCATTTTACCTTCACGTATGGTATACAGTGTTTTCCACATACCAATAATGGCACCCTGTTCTGCCCAAAAGAGATGCTCTGTTATTTCTGTTGCACACCATATTTCTGCTGTAGGTTTCCATTTCGCTTTTTCTTCAGAAAAAAATGATAGCTGCTGCAAAAAATTATTACGTGCAGTTGATACTTCAGCAATTAAATTTTCAACTTTATTCATGGCAGCGTTTTTTGGCTTGAGGAAAGATAAAAATAAAATGAATTTCAGGTTGCATAAAATTCGTTAACAACCCTGCAATAAAACCCAAAGATGCCATTGGTACTTAAGATGAAGTGCTTGCGACGCAAGGAACGATGCTATGAAAACTATTGCTGGTATTGAATTTTTTAATCAAAAATGCATACAAGGTTTAGATTATCGTCCGTGGTTCAAAGTGAACTTAGAACGAAAGATAGAAAGCAATCTGTGAATGGCGTTGCAGCCAATTTTATATTCCGTGGTCTTTGTATGTGGCACAATTAGAAAAAGAAATTTCATCCAGTAAAATAAAATGAAAAACCTATTTTTATTTCCGAAAATTATTCAGCATAAAAAACAACATTATGACAACCAAAACAACCAACACTATTTACTGGATATCTACTATTATTTTCGGAGGCTTGATGATATTTTCTGCAGTCGGCGGCATTCAACCAACAGAAGACGCTATTAAACTGATGCATGATGGGCTTGGTTATCCTGTATATTTTATACAGTTTATCAGCATTGCAAAACTTATTGGTTCAATTGTAATTTTAATACCTGGTTTAAAGAGTATAAAAGAATGGGCTTATGCAGGCCTGTTTTTCGATCTTGCAGGTGCTGTTTATTCAGGCATAGCATCTTCGGGCAAGTTCGACCCAATGATGCTCAGTATGCTGGCGTGGATTATTCCGGGCATAATATCTTATTATTACTGGCACAAGAAAACGATGCGTTAAGGAGCTTGCTTAAAGAGTGAGTTTTCGCTTCAATCTACGCTGCGATAACAGATTAATAGAATTACCGAACGTATAAGTGTGCGACGCAACATAAGCCTCATTCCTGTTCTTTAGTCCGGCTCAAAAAAAATTATTCATAAGGTACAATGCTGGTACGGTTCTGTTGTACAATGCGTTTCATTTGCAGCAATACGGCAACAAGTATTAATGCGAAGCCGATATAGAAATAACTGCTTAAATATTTGTTCTCCTGGAACACCGCAAACGCAAGTATAATGCCGTACACAGGCTCTAAGGTAAGCGTAAGATTTACAGTAAATGCGCTTACTTTATTTAGCGCACCAATGTATAAAATGAATGTTAGTACGGTGCAAAAACATGCCAGTATCAGCAACCATAACCAGTCTAAATTTTGCGGGTATTGAATATCTGAATGAAGCAAATAATTGTACAGGGGCATTAATATAGTTAAACCCAGAAAGCCGCCTGTTAACTGGTATAATGTAATAACCTGTGGTGTATAGCCGGCAACAATTTTTTTGTTGAGTACCGAAACAATTACTGTGGCCAGCGCAGATAATAAACCAATATAAATGCCGATTGAGAACTGGAGATTAGAGAAGTAAATGATTACAATACCTGCCAAAGCAAATGTACCGAGCAGCAATTCTGAGGTATTGATTTTTCTTCTGAAAAACAGGGGTTCTATAATAGCGGAAAGCAATCCTGTTGTTGCAAGGCAGGTTAACGCAATAGATACATTTGCATATTTAATGCTGCCATAAAAAAGAAGCCAGTGCATGGCGAGTATTGTGCCTATGGAAGCGATCTTTAAAAAATCGCGAATGCTTACTTTTTGGATTTTACCGCTAAAGAAAAAGTAGATCCATAGCGCAATTGCTGTGATAAACATACGCCACCAAACCAGCCATCCTTCATTTAATGTAATAAGCCTGCCCAGCACACCTGTAAAGCCCCAGAGAAATACGGCTATATGTAAACGTATGAGTGCTGATTTCATGCGCTGCAAAGAAAGTATAAATAAAAATGAAAACCACTGCGAACAGTGGTTTATAAAATATTAATAAGAAAGAATAATTTGTTATTTGCTTTGAGCTGCGGTATCGTTGGTGTAGGCAGCATCATGTTTAATAACAGTTGCATCAACCTGCCTGCGGTAATTTTTAAACATACTGTACCACTGTATTTTTAAAACGCCCAGAACGCCTTCTTTAAGAATGCCTTTACTCATTTTGCTTACGCCAATTTTCCTGTCAACAAAAACAATAGGCACTTCTTTAATTTTAAAACCCAGTTTCCATGAGGCAAATTTCATTTCAATCTGGAAGGCGTAGCCAACGAATTTTATACCATCAAGATTAATATGCTCCAATACGTTTCTTTTGTAGCACACGAAACCTGCAGTGGGATCTTTTACAGGCATCCATGTAATAAGCCTTGTGTAAATAGCCCCGCCTTTTGAATAAATGTGACGGTCTAATGGCCAGTTCTCAATTTTTCCGCCAGGTACATAGCGGCTGCCAATTGAAACATCAGCGCCCTGGTATTTACAGGCTTCATATAATCTTTCAAGATCATTGGGATTGTGAGAAAAGTCTGCATCCATTTCAAAGATATAATCATATCTTTTTTCTATGGCCCATCTGAATCCATGAATGTAAGCAGTACCCAAGCCCTGCTTGCCTTTTCGTTCTTCTAAAAATAGCTGACCGGGGTATTTGGCAAATAAATCTTTTACAACAGCGGCGGTACCATCAGGAGAACTGTCGTCAATAACAAGCACATGGTAACCCTGGTGCAGTGCAAATACGGCATCTAAAATACCTGCAACATTCTCTTTTTCGTTGTAAGTAGGTATAATTACTAATTTTTCCAATGGGGATCGTTTGCTCCTGAATGCCGAAAATACAATTTTATGAGCTAAGCCAAACCAACAAGGTTTTTAACGGTAAAATAATTGGTTCAATTACGCTTTTTTTAACAAGGTACGGTTGAGTATTTCGGTAAGTTTTTGCTTGGTGTTTATGGCAAAATCGCCACGCATCATCCAGTCGTAATATTGCGGCTCCAGTTTTAGCACTTCTGTTACCGGTTTGCCTTTATGTTTACCAAAATTGAATATTTCAACACCATTTACTTTAATAAACCGGCGGGCAAAGTCAACAATGTCATCTTCGCCGGTAAACTTACTGATGCTTTCTACAGTAGTGCCGAGATCTGGATAGCGTTCTACCTGTGCCAGCAATACCTCCCATGTAGCGGTTGCATCGGCTTCGGCACTGTGCGCATCTTCAAGACTTTTATTGCAATAAAATTTATATGCAGCCGAAAGGGTGCGCTGCTCCATTTGATGAAATACTTTTTGCGCGTCTATCATTTTCCGTCCTTCGATTGAGAACTCCATTCCTGAACGCGAAAATTCTTCAATCAGCAGTGGAACATCAAAACGATTGCTGTTGTAGCCGCCCATATCGCAGTTATCCATAAACTGTTTTAATTCATTGGCTACCTGTTTAAAAGTGGGTGCATCTTTTACCATTTCATCGGTAATACCATGAACTTCTGAAGCGCCGGCAGGTATTGGCATTTGAGGGTTAATCAATTTACGTTTCACCAGTTTGGTGCCATCCGGCATAATTTTTACAATGGCAATTTCCACAATCCTGTCGGTGCTAATGCTGATGCCGGTAGTTTCAAGATCAATAAACGCAATAGGGCGCTGAAGCTGAAGTTTCATTAAAAGAATTTTTGCTGATAGCTGCTTTATTATAAGGCTACGGTTATTACACAATTTAGAAAGGGCCAAAGATAATGGTTAGGTGCGGCTTTATTTCATTAAGGTGTTTATGTTTATCAACAGATTTTAAATACTTTTTTATGAGCCGGATTGAAGAATATGAATTGAGCTTTTGTTGCGTCGCACACTTGTACGTTCAGATGATATTTGAGCGAATTAGCGCATCAACGAATTGGTGAATTTCAAATTTGGTAATACGCAAATCAGCCAATCAGTGAATTGAACGTACAAGTGTGCGACGCAAGGATGTTCAATTGAAATACTTTAGCAGGGTTCAAAAATATATCATTGGTTAGGGCACTATTTACTATTCTTTGTCTTTAATTTCTGGCCAGTTCTTATTTGCTTTTTCGATTAATTTAGTAGTGTCTTTCAGCCACAATGCTTTTACATCTTTGTTATAATTGAAATACAATTTGTTGTTTACAATGGCCCACGCATCAGGCTCTGTGGCAGCTTTGTGCCCCTCTGATGTACCATATGCACAATAACCGCCAAACTGTGGTGCAAACTTTTCTGGTGCAGCTTTAAAACTTTCCTGGTTTTCTTTGTTTGAAAAATACCATGCGGCACTGTTCCAGGTATAAGAGAATTCACTGCTGCCTTTTACAGCTTTACTTTCTTTAAAATATGCTACTGCATCGTAACCGTTAATGGCCATACCGTTGGTTACATACACTGATGATTTTTGGGCTGATACACCCGCTGAAATAATTAAAACGGTACTTAAAACAAATAAGATCTTTTTCATAATAATTTTGTTATGGTAAAGGTGTAAGTACGAAATGCAATCAGCTTCCTTACCAATAAAAAAATTCTTATTCAGGTTTACAAAAAAAATAGTTTTTAAAAGTAAATTTTAAAAGTGCTGCCAATATTAAGCTGGCTTTCTACTTCAACTTTGCCGCCCATAAAATCGATCTGATTCTTGCTGATGAATAAACCAATTCCTCTTGCGTCGGCATTGCCGTGAAAGGTTTTATACATGCCGAATAATTTATCGCCGAATCTTTTCAGGTCAATTCCAACGCCATTGTCTGCAATCGTTAGAACGGGTTTGTTGTTTTCGTAAAAACAATCAATTGTTATAACAGGTTTTCTTTCGGGATGGCTGTATTTAACAGCGTTTGATATAAAATTAAGCAGGATACTTTCCAGGTAAGCGGGATTGTAGCTTACCGTGGTATCAGCCTTTGTATAATTATTTATTATGGCACCTTTTTGAGTAACCTGCTCTTTAAGTACACTAATCGCTTTGGTGATATATTCATTTAAATTAAGGGGTACAAATACCAGGTTAATATTGTTTTGAATGGAAATTACTTCGTATAAATTATGAAGGGTTTCGTCTAAAGAATTTGAAACCGTTTTTAGATGCCCCATCATTTCTTTTCTTTCATCTTCTGTAATGGGATCTTCCATTAAACCCAGTATAGACTTAATATTTGTTGCATGCGACCTTAAATTATGCGACACGATATAAGAAAAATTCAGGAGTCTTTTGTTTTGTCCGCTTACGAGATCGAAAGATTTATTCAATTCAATTTCTGCTTTCTTGCGCCCTGTAATATCACCTAAAGACATTACAAGCCCGATAATTGCTTTTTCCTTATTGGTTACGGGTGAATATTTTATATGATACCAGCTTTCTTCTTCGTTTTCATAATGTAAATTATTATCATATTCAATGGTTTCACCTTTAAGAACTTTTGCAAAAGCGCTTTTTATAAAATCCTTTCTCTCTGCCGGAAATATCTGCATCATGTTAGTGCCTGTTTCTAATTCTTTCTTATAGTGTTTTATGGAGAAATCATTTGCGGGTTGATTAAAGGATAATATTTCAAGCCTGTCGTTTAATAATGCGTAAGCAGTTTCAGTGTGTTCAAATACAGTGCGCAGGTTGTCTTCAGATTTTTGAAGTGCTTCTTCTGTCTTTTTTCTTTCAGTTAAATCTACGCCCATGCCAATAAGGCAAGGTTTTCCTTCGTAAATAACAGACCAGCTATTGAAGAAAAATGCTATTTTTCTTTTGTCTTTTGTAAGGACACTGGCTACCACACCCGGAACATTTTCTTTAAAAACAGATTCAATTCTTTTTTTAATAAAAGGCTTATCACTGGTGTCATAAAAATCAAGCGGATGCATTTGACTGATATCAGAAGCGGAATAGCCTGTTACTGTTTCAAAGTTTTTATTCCAGCGCAAAAATTTTCCTTCATCAGTGTATATATAGAAGATTCCGGGGAGATTGTTAATAATAGAGTCGGATAATTCTTTTTCTTTTTTAATCTGGTCTTCCGCTGTTTTATAATCATTAATATCGGTAATAAAACCTTCGGTAGCAATAAGTTCATCATTATCGTTCCAAATGCCCTGCCCCCGTTCCCAAACCCATTTCTCCGACCCACTGGTATTCTTCATCCTGTAAGTAAATTCATAGGGTAATCTTTGGGCAATAGCTTGTTGCACCTCATTCCATATTCTTTCTTTATCGGCTTCTGCAATAGAATGAGCACCGGAAATCGTTCTGTGTACTATATACTCATCTGCTGTGTGCCCTGTTATTTTAACAACGCCATTACTGATGTAATCAGGGGTATATGTTGGGTCGTTTTTTACGCGGTAAACATACCCTGGTAAATTGTTGATCAATGTTTGAAGAAACCTTTGGTTTTCGGCAAGTTTTTGTTCTGCTTCTTTATGTTCTGTAATATCATTTAATACCCCTGTTGTTCCTGTTGCATTGTTGCTGTCGTCAATTATCAGGCGTTTATTTATTTCAAACCAGCGTATACGGCCATCTGCAGTAATAAGCCTCATATCGTGCCTGCAATGATCTATTTCTAAATTTAACAGGCTTGTGTAGTACTTATTATTTTTTATTTGATCATCAGAATATATAAAGTCAATCAGGTGTTTGCCAATACTTTCTTCCAGCGTAAATCCTGTTATTTCCGTCCAAACCGGGTTTAAGAAAGTAAAATGGCCATCAACATCTGTTTTAAAAATAATTTCCTGCACACTGTTAACTACATCGCGATATTTTTTTTCACTCTCCCTTAAATTCAATTCCGATCTTTTCTGGCCGATACCATGCGAAACAAGGCTTGAGATAGTTTGGGTAAGTTGAATTTCGTCTTCAGTAAGTATATGTTCGTTATTAAAATATACCATGAACTTACCGATTAAACGGTTTTGATATACAAGCGGAATAAATGCCAATGCACGAATACCTTCCTTTAATATAACAGCATGCAAGCTTTTTAAACTGGGTTCATTTTCTACGTTTGGAACAAAAATCGGTAATGGATTTTTCTCATCTTGCTGCCAGGGCGAATGCCCTTCAGCAGACCTTAAGTATTCATCAGAAAGTCCACGGGAAGCTTTAAAACGAATTACGCCATCGGCATCAAAAAGTAATACTGATGCCCTGTCTGCTGCTATTGTTTTCTCGAGTGCATTAAGCGCCAGTTCATAGATCTCTTCAATTTTCTCAGTTTTACCTACGGCTTCACTCAGTTGGGCAATTTGCTGTTTTTGCTGAACATTTTTTTTAATTTTCGCTTCTGCTTTTTTATTCTCGGTAATATTTTTCGCAATTCCGTAAACGCCAACAATATGCCCATCAATTATTATGGGCATATTTGTTACGTTCAGCTCGTGCCTTTTTCCTGTAGCAGAAATCATTCCCACATCGTAGTTCTGTGGAAATCCTTTTTGTACTTCTTGAAAATGAAAGAATGCCCGCTCCAGGTCTTCAGGCGCACAGAACGATGCAAAATTCATTTTCATCAACTCCTCATAACTTAACTCTGCCAGTAATGCAGCACTTTCATTTACGGCAGTAAACCCTCCCTGCATATTCATTGAATAAACTGCATCGGGGTTTTGCTCGAATAGAGATTTGTAATATTGCTGGCTTGTAGCAATTGTTTGTTCAATATTTTTTCGGTAGGTAATATCCGAACCTGTAAGGGCAACGCCGGTAATAACACGATCGGTATTTCGCATTGGCATAAAGGAAACATGTAACCATCTTTTTAATTCACCAGAGCCCCTTGCCAAATCCTTAAGTACTTTCTCTCCATTCAACGCCTTACTAAAATCTGATATAAATGCATCCTTCTCCTCTGATTCGATAAAACCAAGCATATTATCACCCTTAGAAATCAGCCTCCCTGAAACCTGGTGAAAATATTGCTGTGCTGAATTATTATAATCAAGTAGATTATAGTTGGTATCCATCAGGCAAACAGCCTCAGATGTACTATTGAAATAAGCGGCAAGTTTAGAAGTTGCATCAGTAATTTTTAACCTTAGTTTTAGCAGTGTAAGCACTTGCTTTGCCAGAATACGTAAACTGAATATTTGTTGTTCTGTAAGCGTTCGCGGTTTTTGATCCAATACACACAAAGTACCTAAGGCAAACCCATCTTCCGAAATTAACGGCAAGCCTGCATAAAAACGAATTTCGGGTGCTCCCGTTACAAATGGATTATTAAAAAAGCGTTCATCTTTGCTCGTATCGGCTACTACCATTATCTCCGGTTCTTCTATAGTGTGGCTGCAAAATGAAATATCACGGGTGGTTTCTATTAAGTCAATGCCACGTTTGGCTTTAAACCATTGCCGGTTTTCATCAATCAGTGTAATCAGGGAAAAAGGAGCATTGCAAAGCTGCGAGGCAAGTTCTACAATATCGTCAAAGTCTTGCTCGGCTTCTGTATCAAGTATTTTAAACTGGTGCAGTGCGGCAATCCGCGCGGCTTCGTTATTTATGGCAGGGTTTATTTTCATTGTTAAGAAAAAGGGGTTTAAAATTTAGCGGTAATAAAAGAGTGCTCTTTTAATGATTTGTTATTTTAATTAAGGCCGGAACAATTAAGATTATCAATCATTGTTAAAGATAGAAAAACCGGGAAATTTCACGGGAACTATATTTGATGATAAAAATTAATTAGTAAGCTTCACCGGTTTTTTATTCATTTTTTTTTTGCCGGGCATTGGAATAACCATTAAGCATTGTTGTGTAGCACTCTTGTACAATTCAAGACAGCATTGCACTTTGATTGAATAGGTTTTGTAAAACGGGTTTTAAAAATTTTGTACTAAACCAAAGATGCCACATGTGCAGGTGATGAAGTGCTTGCGACGCAAGGAACGATACTATGAAAAACTACTGCTGGTATTCACATAAACTATTTTTTAACAGTATACAAGTGTATTTTCCAGCATCTGAAGCACATAGGGCAAGCCAACATGTTTAAGCTTTGTTAGCAAAGGAAAATGCTTAGTTTAGTACAATTTATTTATACTAAAACATTGCTTTATGAACCAAATAAACCAGGTATTTTTTGCTCCGGAACTGTTTATAAAAAACGGTGTGTACGATGTAAGCTTTTACCAGAAAGCTTTTGGCGCGGTTGAGTTACGAAAATTTCTGAACAACGATGGCAGTTACCACGTTTCAGAATTATCTATAGAAGGTGCGGTGTTTCATTTGCACGAAACCGTTAAATCATCTGCATTTGAACCCGAAAAGCACAATGGCACAACCGTAGTAATCGGGTTGTTTGTGCCAGATGTGCATGCTTTTTTCAATAAAGCAATAGCTGCAGGGGCAACAGTAGTTTCTCCCGTGCAGGATTATGATTATGGCTACCGCCAGGGCTCAATTAAAGATCCTTTCGGCCACCAGTGGCAAATACAAATGAAAATATAACAGAAACCATTGCATTTTTTTTGAGCCATGCTGAAGTAATGCTATTAAGCTTTGGTTGCGTCGGTTTACATTATTCCAGATTATTACAGCCAACATAACTGCCTTAAATTGGAATGGCCAATTTAATCTCGATTTCAGTTGTTACTTAACGCTTTCAGGAATATGGATCATGTGGCGCAGCAAGTTTTCTGCATCTTCTGTAGTAATGGCACTAATAGCGATGATCATCGGTTTTATGGCTTTTGCACCTTACATGTTGTATTTAATAATCAGCGCAAATGGTAACCTAAAAAAAGTACTTTTGGGCGAACAATAAAAACGCGTTTTAATAATTATGGATAATATAAGTATCACCAAAATTGATGAAGCAAACATTGAACAATTACAGCTAATTGGCAGGCAAACTTTTTTTGAAACTTTTGCAGCAGCTAATAGCCAACAGAATATGCAGAAATATTTGGCAGAAGAATTTACCGCAGATAAACTAACCAACGAATTAATAAACCCAGACTCTGAATTTTATTTTGCCAAACTAGATAACCAGGTAATCGGCTACCTGAAAATAAATTTTGGGCAATCACAAACAGAGTTGCAAGACGATAAAGCCGTTGAAATTGAAAGGATTTATGTGCTGAAAGACTTTCATGGCAAGCATGTAGGGCAATTGCTTTACAACAAAGCAATTCAAATTGCAACACAGAAAAACGCCGATTATGTTTGGCTGGGAGTTTGGGAAGAAAATGAGCGGGCTATAAATTTTTACAAGAAAAACGGGTTTGTTGAGTTTGACAAACATGTTTTCAAATTAGGCAATGATGAACAAACAGATATTATGATGAAATTAAAAATTCACAAGCAATAATACCATCAGGCGGTTTGTCTAAGTGTCCACAGGGTTATTGCCGCCATTCAGTAGCCATGGCCGCCGGCAGCAATTATACAACAAACTTCAATACCAGAAAACTCATTCAGCTTGCTTTTTCTCTCCTATGGCTGCCTCCGGTATTATAGAAAAACCTGGCACTTACATTTACCATCACGCAGAAAAACCTTCCGTATAAAACACATTTTTTGAGCCGGGCTGAAGCATTACACAGCATCGCCTGTTGCGTCGCACACTTGTACGTTCGGATTATATATTGAGCTTTTACCAAAGCGAAGATCGAAGCGAATGCTGTTGGGTGCCTTACCAAAAGCGGCGGAAGAATCCGAACGTACAAGTGAGTGACACAACAAAAGCCTGATAGTAGCAAATAGTATGTCACAAAAAATCTTATTTGCTTTCTCCTTTTAATACTACTTTATTTTTCCCATAATCAAAACTTCGTTCATCATCAAGTGTAAGTTTAGTGCCATCAAAATGACAGGTAAATGTTTCTGTATGCGGACTTTCTATATATCGCAATACAAGTTGTAAAGTGTTGTCGTCTTTCCATGTATAGCTGCCCGCAACCTTTGCAGGGTAAAGCATATTTCTGTATTCTATACCGCCACCGGTTAAAGAAGGCCCTGGCTTGTTTGTAGTAGCCTGTTGCCATTTTCCGGCAGCAAAATCAAACTGGTAAGCTGCCGTATCGGTTGTTAATGTAATGTGGCAAAGATCATTTTTAAAACCAAAGGCAATGCTTTGAATATGCTTATCGTTTTGCTCTATTGCAAAGCTTTTTCCGTTAACAGATTTAGCCATTACTGAATTATTTTTAACAGGAATGGGAACAGCCAATGCTTTTATTTTTTGTTGCAACAGGATAGCGGCTTTTTTATCTGCTGGTAATTTTTCTTTGTGCATAGCCGGTAACAAATATTGCCATACAAGATTTATTTCTTCCTGCATATCGGCTGTTTCAGCAGTAATGGCGAGCACTGCATCCTGGTCGGGCATAACGATCATATACTGGCCGAATGCACCATCTCCGCGGTAAGCATTGTTTTTGCAGCGCCACATCTGGTAGCAATAACCCTGCTCCCAGTCACTCGAATCTCTTTTTGATTGCGGCAATTCAGGATGCTGAATAATCTTTGCTGTACTGGCTTCTTCTACCCATGAAGCTGATATAATTTGTTTGTTGCCCCATTTGCCTTTTTGTAAAAATAGTTCAGCAAATTTTGCCATGTCTTCTGTATGTAGCCGCAAACCCCAGCCGCCTGTGTTAATACCCTTTGTGTCGGTTTCCCAGTCAATGCCTTTTATACCCAATGGATCAAAGAGCCTGGGCTTTAAATAATCAATCACTTTTTGGCCGGTTACTTTTTGCACAATGGCAGAAAGCATATAGGTTCCCAGCGAATTGTATAAAAACTTAGTGCCCGGCTTATTTAAAACAGGGGTAGCTAAAAATGCACGTACCCAATTACTATCTATTGCAATCTTAAAAGTTGGATCAGGATCTTGCCCATCGCTCATACTAAGCGCATCTTTAATGGTTAATTCAGAAAGGTAAGTGCTGACTGTATCGGGCAAATCATTTGGAAAGAATGAAACAATCTTATCATTTAGCGAGATCAGTTTTTCCTGTATGGCAAAACCCACAGCTGTTGCTGTAAAACTTTTACTACAGGAGTATAATGTGTGT
Organism: Chitinophagaceae bacterium UBA4407; assembly: GCA_002390845.1. Classification (GTDB taxonomy): domain Bacteria; phylum Bacteroidota; class Bacteroidia; order Chitinophagales; family Chitinophagaceae; genus Limnovirga. The sequence continues at coordinate 32,059 of DGQT01000067.1, forward strand.
TTTAAATCGGCTCGGTAAGGATTCCACCAGCCTTCTGCAATTACTTTTCCATGCCTCAGCAACATAAAACTATGAAACTCAGTTTTGCTTTTTGCAGCAGCATCCAGGAATTGAATAATACCTTTAGAAGCAACGCCTTCTTTTTCAGGACTGCTTCTTTCCAACACCACTTTTTGTTGTGCGTTTACATTAATGCATGTAAATAGCAATAGAGACAGGAATAAGAAAAGTATTTTTTTGCTGGTCATGGCAGTAAATAGTTATTTAAGCTGAAAAAAAATTTGCAACTAAAACTACGACTTCCCATTATGAATTAATGCTTTTTTGCCAATTGAAATTTATTGATTTTGCCGGGGTGTTTTATAAGACTCTGGATAAGGTTGAAACCTGCAGTCGAATAAAGATAAACTGTACAAGTGTGCGACGCAACGAAGAAGCCATGAAAAACATCTGCCTGGCTCAAAAAAAATACTTTTATTAATCTTAAAAATGATGAAAAGAGCGGGTAGCATATTCCAGCCTTTTCCTTACTCAGATGTTGTATGCAATTCTTTAAGATTAAATATGTAGCTTGGCCTAAAAGAAGCTATATGAATAAGAGAACCTTCTTAAAATTATCATCCGCAATTATGGCAACACCTTTATTGACTCCACTTGCAACATGGGCACAAAAAGAAAGATTGAAAAACTGGTCGGGCAACCTGGAATACAGTACAGAAAATGTTTTTTATCCTACCTCCGTAACGGAAGTGCAGGAACTTGTAAAAAAATTAAGCAAAGCAAAAGCATTGGGAACAAGGCATTGCTTTAATACCATTGCAGATAGTAAATACAATCTTATTTCGTTGAAAGAAATGAATAAGGTTGTATCGTTAGATGCTGATGCTAAAACGGTAACCATTGAAGGCGGTATGAATTACGGCCAGCTTTGCCCTTACCTCAACGATCATGGTTTTGCACTGCACAACCTTGCATCGCTGCCACATATTTCAGTGGCTGGTGCATGCACTACTGCAACACATGGTTCCGGCGTTAAGAATGGCAACCTTTCTACTGCAGTTGCAGCGTTGGAAATTGTAAAACCAGATGGCAGCATTGTGCATATTTCAAAAGAGAAAGATGGCGAAAAATTTTATGCATTGGTGGTTGGCCTTGGTGCAATCGGCATTATTACAAAAGTTACTTTGAATCTTCAGCCTGCATTTCAAATGCGGCAGTATGTGTATGAAAAGCTGCCCATTACACAACTGAAACAAAACTTTGATGCCATTGTTTCTGCAGGTTATAGTGTAAGTCTTTTTACGGATTGGCAAACAGACACCATAAATGAAGTATGGATTAAAAGCCGTGTAGATGATGGCAGCAATTTCGGCAATCAACCAACATTTTATGGCGCTACAGCAGCTACAAAAAACATGCACCCAATCGCAGAACTTTCAGCCGAGAACTGCACAGAACAAATGGGTGTTCCTGGTGCATGGTACGAACGGTTGCCGCATTTTAAAATGGGCTTTACACCCAGCAGTGGCAAAGAACTGCAGGCCGAATATTTTGTTCCGCACGAACATGCTGTTGATGCCATTTTCGCCATTCAAAAAATGGGCAAAGAAATTGGCCCGCATCTTTTTATTTCAGAGATACGCACCATTGATGCTGATCATTTCTGGATGAGCCCTTGTTATAAACAACCCAGCGTAACCATTCACTTTACATGGAAACAGGAGTGGGATGCTGTAAACAAACTGTTGCCGCAAATTGAAGCAGCGCTTGAACCTTATCATGCAAAGCCGCATTGGGGAAAGCTGTTTACACTGTCTCCAACGGTGTTGGCATCGCGTTATAAAAAGCTGCCTGAGTTTAAAAAGGTGGTTGCAGAATACGATCCTCAGGGCAAGCTGCGCAATGATTTTTTAAACAGGAATATTTATAATATTTAAAGCATTTTTTTTTGAACCCGGCGACAGTATTACTATTAAACATTCTTGCGTCGCACTCTTGTACTTTAGGATTATACATGGAGCTTTTACCGAAGCGATAGATTGAAGCGAATGCTGTTGGTTAGCGACCAAAGGGGAGGAACAATTTATTGGGTTTTTTACACAGTTCATGTTGTCGGCTGTTTTAATTTAGGGATACCAACGAATTTTTCTTGCAGTCGTGTCCAACTGAACTTGATAAGAAGAATCCATTGGTAAGCTTATTTGCGATTTCAAAATTTTTTCTGCCTTCGGTTTGATTTTTTCTCTAAGTTTTACATAAGCAGGACAAGGGTGCTCCCAAATTGCCGTTATGACCTCATCAAAAATGTACTCTTTGTCAGGCATACAAGTTTGTAGAGGCAAGCGAGTTAGCATTGTGTCCAAAAGCTTTGCACTTTTGTCGCTTTGTTGTACAACTAATGCTTGTATAAAATCTTCCGGAGCAGCTCTGTCGGCGACGTAACCTGAAAACCCACCAGGTCGATTACCCGAAAATTTGTAAAAACGTCGACGATGATACGCTTGTAAAATGTCAAAATATGCCGTGTCTGGGTACTCCTTGAGTAGCCTAAATGAAATGTCACTAAGCTTCCAAACATTTTCTGCCATTTGCTTTTCGATGACTTTAATATCTTCTCGCTTTTTGAATTTAGCCAGCCCATATAAAGCATATTCAATATCCCAAAAGTCAAGTTCATATCCATCATCAGAAAGTCGTCTTGGTCGTGTGGCCATTTCCTTAATAAATGAATAGTATTTCTGCTGTGGTTCTAAATTCTCAAGTATAATGTAAGCCGACCGTAGGTAATTATGTTTGGTTAGAACTTGCTCTACCGTTTTGCTTTTTTCAACCTCTGTATTCCAGTTAGCTTCTTGTAATATGTCGTCTGAGACTGTTCTTGTCCATATACCAAACTCGCCTGCATCGGTGTCAACTAATGCTGTATCCTCCAAATGATTCATTAAGATGTCGAACTGATTGAAGGAAGTTCTATGCAGGATTTCTCTAAATGCAGACGCCCTTAAAACCGGGTGTTCTGATTGACTTAGTTGAATTAATTCATTGTCGGTTGCCATATGTCTTAGCGAACTGTCGTAGTACATAACAATGCCTTTAGAAACAATTTTGACAAGATAAGGTTGCAGAGATTTTCTAAAGTCCTTTATTGCATAGTTATACTTGTTATCTGTCTTACAAGACCATAATAAAACGATAGTTGAAACGAATAATAGGAGTCTTGCTTTATGCATAAAAATTTATAGTATGATTCAGACAGCGTATGGTTTCCATAAAAATTACCACCAACTCAAAAATAGACGAACTAAACAGCCTTGCCAAAGAAATCCAGATATTGATTTTCGATGCTTTTATGCGGCGTTGTTTGGGCAGATCGCTTTTTATAACATATTTATTTTTCGCTTTGGTCTATCGCTTCGGGAAAAGCTCAATAAAATATCCTAAAGTACAAGTGTGCGACGCAACGGAAGCCTCATAGAAATACTTCAGCCCGGCTCAAAAAAAATGTATTGCCGTTAATAAAAATTCAATTCTTTTTATGCTTTGTTTGTGCGTGTTTGTATTTTAGTATTTTCACTTTATGAAGCAATCTTTTTTACTCATCGTTTTTAGCTGCTGTTGTTCTTTTTTATTCGCCCAGTATTCGGTGCGGTTGATTGTTACCGATGCGGCAACGCAAAAAGGCGCGGATATTTACCTTGCAGGTGACTTTAATAAATGGAACCCGGGCGACTACAATTTCAAGATGAAGATTTTTGGAGCAACGCGGAAAGTTTATGTGTTTAAAGATGTGGCTGCGGGTAAGTTTGCTTTTAAATTTACTCGGGGCAGTTGGGAGAAAGTTGAATCTACTGCAAAAGGCGAAGATTTAGAGAACCATGAAGTGGAAGTAAGCAGCGATACCTCTTTAAGTTTTTCAATCGCAGGATGGAAAGATGATTTTCCGGATAAACCCAAACCCAATACCGCCAGCAAACAGGTGCAGGTTTTAGATACTGCTTTTTTTATGCCTCAACTAAACCGTTACAGAAAAATTTGGGTTTACCTGCCCGTGAATTATAATTTGCTAAAGAGTAAATCTTTCCCGGTAATATACATGCACGATGGTCAGAATTTATTTAATGAACAAACCGCATTTGCAGGTGAATGGGGTGTAGACGAATGCCTGGATACATTACAACGATTACTGAATAAAGATTGTATTGTTGTGGGCATAGATAATGGCGGCGAACATCGTATGCAGGAATACAATCCTTATGATGACGCCAAGTTTGGAAAAGGGGAGGGGAGCCAGTATGTGGATTTTCTTGTTCAAACGCTTAAACCCTTTATTGACAAGCATTACCGGACACAAAAAGATGCAGCGCATACGGTTACCGCAGGCAGCAGTATGGGTGGTTTGATTTCTTTATACGCCGTTATAAAATATCCTGATGTATTTGGAGCAGCAGGTGTTTTTTCTCCTGCTTTCCAGGTGGCGCCGCGCTTGTACCTCGATGCCCAGCAGATGAAGTGGAAAACAGTACACCGCATCTTTTTTTATGCAGGCGCGAAAGAAAGCGAAACAATGGTTGCAAATATGAAGCAAATGGAAGATGCTTTGTATAACAGTAAAATGATCGAAGAGCAAGAAATTATATTTCCGCTGGGGCAGCATAACGAAACGTACTGGCGGCAGGTATTTGATGATTTTTATAAATGGCTGAACTTTTAAATCATACGATGAAGGTTACACCTTCAACAGCAAGTTCTGTATTGGCGAATACTTCTTTTGTTTCGCTTAAAAAATCATCCAGTTTTTCATATTTACTGCTGAAGTGGCCTATGATCATTTTCTTTACATTGGCAAGCAAAGCGATGTTGGCAGCCTGATCGGTAGTGCAGTGAAACCGGCTCGCAGCGCGGTCTTCAAGGTCTCTTAAATAAGTGGTTTCGTGGTAAAGCAGGTTCGCCTCTCTTACACTGTCAGCAAGGATTTCATTGTAAATGGTATCTGAACAAAAAGCATAACTTCTTGCCGGCGTATTGGCTTTTGTTACATTTTCATTCGTTATTATTTCACCCGCTGAGGTTATATAATCTTCTCCATCTTTTAAGTTTTCGTAGAAGGTCGTGGGGATATTGTAAAGCTGTATTTTTTCTTTATCTATTCTTCTTGGTTTCTTTTTTTCGCGTATAACAAACCCCCAGCATTGTATGCGGTGAAATACGTTAAAACACTCCACACTAAACTTGTCTTCATCAATAATAACACCTGCTTCTTTTAGCGGGTGAAAATGTAATGTGAACGGAAGTCTTGTATCGGCCGCTGCAAACTGAAGATCGAGTATTTGCTTTAGCGGTTCCGGTGCATGCAGGTGCAGGTCGGCTTCCCTGTTCATTAACCCAAAGCTGGTAATTAAACCGATAAGGCCAAAGTAATGATCGCCATGCAAATGAGAAATGAGTATATGGTTGATTTTACTACGTCGCACCCTGTAGCGGCTTAACTGAATTTGAGTGCCCTCGCCACAGTCGATCAATAACAACTGGTCATTTAATGTAACTATTTGCGCCGTTGGGTGGCGTTCGTAAACGGGTAACGCAGAGTTATTGCCAAGTATAGTTACACCAAACATGGTTAATCTTTATTAATAGACTGTTTAATCACCAAATATGTTGCAATGTAAATGCAATTGACAAAATAAATGATGCTTCTTTCTTTTTTGAGCCAAAGAATTGAATATCTATTTAGCTTTTGTTGCGTCGCACACTTGTGCTGTATAAAGACATTCAGCTGCGGGTTCCCCGGCAATCAACTCCACTTTTACAAAGCGACTGCAATGTATTAGAACCTCTTTGGTAAAAGCTCAATGGTATTACTGAACGTACAAGTGAGTGACACAAGGAACGATGATAATAGTACTTCAGTTCGTCAATAAATGATTGAATTGTGCGATCGATAATAACGGGTTCTACTTTAAAAGCTTGTTACAAACTTTGTGTTCATTATTTTTGAATAAATTACCGGCTTTTGAATTATCCATCTGTTGCCATTGTAATACTCAACTATAACGGCAGAAATTACCTTCAACGTTTTCTGCCATCGGTACTTGCATCAACTTATCCTAACAAAAGGATTTATGTGGCAGATAATGCATCCACCGATGATTCCTTGCAGTTGCTACAAATAAATTTTTCCGGAGTTGAAAAAATAATACTTGATAAAAATTATGGCTTTGCCGAAGGCTATAACCAGGCTTTAAAAAAAGTTGAAGCAGATTACTTTATCCTGCTCAACTCCGATGTAGAGGTAACTACGGGCTGGATAGAGCCCATCATTACCTTAATGCAAAACGATCCTGCAATTGCGGCCTGCCAGCCAAAAATATTATCATACCATCAAAAAGATCAGTTCGAATATGCAGGTGCTTCGGGTGGCTGGATCGATTATCTCGGCTATCCGTTTGCCCGTGGCCGTGTATTTGATTATTGCGAACAGGACAATGGACAATACAACAATACCACGGAAGTATTTTGGGCCACCGGTGCAGCAATGTTTGTAAGGGCATCAGTATTTAAACAACTCGGTGGTTTTGATGGTTCCTTTTTTGCACACATGGAAGAAATAGATTTATGCTGGCGCATGCAACTGGCAGGTTATAAAATTATGTGCTGCCCGGCATCTGTTGTGTATCACGTGGGTGGTGGCACATTACCAAAAGGCAACAGCAGAAAGGTTTTCCTCAATTTCAGGAATAACCTTATCATGCTTTGTAAAAATCTTTGCCTTACGGAAAGGCTTTGGAAACTACCACTGCGGTTATTGCTAGACGCTGCATTTGCATGGAAAAGTTTATTATCCGGTGACAGCGCCTCTTTTTTTGCTGTTGCCAAAGCACATATCGCATTTTTGCAATGGTGGTTTACTTTTAAAAAAGATATTGACCTGCCAAAAAAACACTTAAAAAAAATAAGTGGGGTGTATTCATCATCATTGGTTTGGGCTTATTTTATAAGAAAGAAAAAACGTTTTTCAGAAATTGTTAAAAAGAACTTTTAAATATTTAAGCCTGCGCCTTATTTTTGTAAAGTAATTATACATATATGTCAAACGAAGTAGAAACAAACAAGGAAAAAGATTTTGGTTATAACTGGGTAACTACATCAAGATTTCTTTTTTACATGCAGGTATTTGTGGTTCTTGCCATGACGCTGGGCGGCTGTTATCAACTTTATCAGCACCGTTATAAGGGTAAACCCGAAGTAGAAGTTCCCGGTAACACCTTGTACACGCCACAGTACAAATAAAAATTATCGGTAAAAATTTTGTGGTACAGTGCAGTTCCCTATTTTTGCACTCCCAAAACAGAAAGTTCTTACTAAGGATACAAGCGAAAGTAGCTCATTTGGTAGAGCACGACCTTGCCAAGGTCGGGGTGGCCGGTTCGAGCCCGGTCTTTCGCTCTGAAATTTGTCCCGCTCTTTTGCGGGATTTTTTTTCATTGGGCAGCCCTGGTGGTGGAATTGGTAGACACGCAGGACTTAAAATCCTGTTCGCCGCAATGCGAGTGCGGGTTCAATTCCCGCCTGGGGCACTGGTTTAAGCCGATCTCTTTACAGATCGGCTTTTTTTTTATTTTTTTGAGCCGGGCTGAGATATTTTATGGCATCTTTTGTTGCGTCGCACACTTCGACTGCATTAATTCTATTCATCAAAACAGCCACGGACAGTACATTACTTTTAAGCATTAGTGTTATAAACTATCTTTTTCCTTTAATCCCTGAACCTCCTTCTTTTTTCTACGGTTTCTCCTTACAAAAAACCAGATCAACCCTATTGATGCAAGCAGTGGTAAAACAATCAACACAATAAAACCACCAACAATAAAAATGGCTGGTGGCCCGTCGAGCAAAATGGATGAAAGGCTAAACATTTATAAAAGGCTTGTGGTACTAAATTATTGTAAGGTTGCTGAATTGCCAAACATAGTAAGAAATTTGAACGCCCTGAAAATAGCAACAAGACTGCACCAGAATGTTCAATGGATATTCTGTAGTACAAGTGAGTGACACAACGGAAGCTTCATAGATATTCTTCAATTCGGCTCAAAAAAATTTACGCGGAATTTCTACCTGCATTAATTATTCCGAATGAACAACGCATAGCAAGCTTGCCATAAGTTTCTTTAACCGGCGATGAAATTAATTCTTCTTCTATTTCCCTTACTTTAGATAAGGCATACTGCTGTATGGTAGCAAGCGGTAAAACAATTCTTTCGCGCATACTTATAGATAACTGATCAACGGGGTAATCGGCCATGAGTTCTGTATTACCAGAGAGTTTGAGTACGTATTTTACCGTTAATTCAAATTCGTTGTAGGTCATGTTCCAGATTTCGCTGTAACGCGGATGGTGCGAAAGATATTCTGTAAGCGGGAAGTAACATTTTTTCATGGCCATCTCGCAGTTGTCCATAAGTGTTTTAAAGAACATGGACTCTTTGTAAAGCTGCTGAACCTGTTTCCATTTGCCGGCTTTATCTAATTTTTTTAATGCGGTTCCTACACCGTAGTAACCTGTTACATTTTGTTTTAGCTGGCTCCACGCACCCACGTAAGGAATGGCACGAAGATCTTTTAAACTAAGCTTTGCAGAGCCACCGCGTTTGGCCGGGCGGCTGCCGATATTGGTTTCTGCATAAAAACGCAGAGGGCTTGCATGAGACAGGTATTCTACAAAATAAGGATGCTCTTTCAATTCTATATAAGATTGATAACTATCGTCGGCTAATGTTTGAATGAGCTTCTTTTCTTCTGCACTTAAAGTAACTTCTTTGGTTGAAAATAACTCATTTGAAATACCTGCATGTATCAGTTGTTCTATATTGAACTGAGCTGAATCAATCGTTCCGAAATTGGAGCTAACCGTTTGCCCCTGCACGGTTAATTGAATCTCTTTATTAGAAATATCTTTACCCATTGATGCATAAAACTTATGTGTTTTACCGCCACCTCTTGCAGGCGGGCCCCCACGGCCATCGAAGAACACCACATCAATGCCAAATTGTTTACTTACACGGGTTAATTCTTCCTTTGCTTTATAAATGCCCCAGTTGGCCATAAGATAGCCGCCATCTTTGGTGCCATCGCTAAAGCCAAGCATAATGGTTTGCAGTTTGTTTCTTCTTTTCAGATGCTTGCTGTAAACAGCATTTTTATAAAGCGTTTGCATAACGGTTGCAGCATTTTCAAGATCGTCAACCGTTTCAAATAGTGGCACAATATCTACAGTTATTTCTTCGGGCTTCCAGCCGGTTAAAGTAAATAAAGCAAATACTTCCATCACATTCAATGCACTGGTACACTGGCTGATGATGTACCGGTGACATCCGGCTTCACCATTTAACCGCTGAATGGTTTTAATGGTTTGTGTGCAAAGCAATGTGTCATTGAGCAGTGCATTGTCAGGAATAGCAATGCCGGCTTTTTCTGAAATATTCTGAAGCGCTTTTATTTTATCTTCTTCAGAAAGGCTTTTATAATCAGCAGGCAGAATGCCTCCGTTATCTGCTATTGCATCGAATAATTTTATATGAACTGCACTATCCTGTCTTACATCAAGCGAAGCGAAATGCAAACCGAATATTTCTACTTTGCTTATAAAGTTATCCAGTAACTGAAGGAACAGGCCATTATGTTGTTCAATCAATACAACTCTGGCTTCTGATAATACATCTAATATATTTTGCTGCGTAATATTGGCCTCTTCACCCGGTACAAAAAGGTTATCATATAATTTCTTTTCCAGTATTGCTATTTTCTCTTCCACACCCTTGAAAGTAAGACGGCGTTTGATTCTCCGCACATCAAGATAATAGCATTTAATAATACCACCACGCAATGCATCAGCTACTTTTAACGTAATATCTGCTGTAACAAAAGGGTTGCCGTCTCTGTCGCCACCCGGCCAGAAACCAAGCCTTATAACAGGATTTTTCGGGTCAACAAGATCTGTGTAATTATTCTTCAACGCCATTAAAATTCTGCCAGATGCAGGATAAAAAACATTTTCTAAAAACCAAAGTAAACTGATGGCTTCATCGTAAGGTGTAGGCTTTTGTTTTTTAAGAAAAGGCGTTTTGCCCAACTGCTGCAAATACATATTAATGAGCGCCGCATTCTCCTCATTCAGCGCTTTTGAAAGGTCATTAATAATACCCAACACTTCACCCGGATAAAACTGCGTAGGATGCGCCGTGAGTACAAGCCGGACTGAAAAGTCTTTCAGCTTTTCTGCAAGATGTTCCTGCGTTTGTGTTTGCAGTACCTCGCTCTGCAGGTGCTTTAAAGTACCTGTTCCATTTAAATCATTTACATGTTTAAATGCAGAATCCTCTAGCGCATCAAACAAAACCACCTGGCGTTCAGTAAACTGTATAAACCTGAATAAAAGATCAAGCGATTCCTGTTGTTTCTTGTATGTTGTGTATTGCGCAAGAAAGCTGTCAACGATCTCCACAGGGCTTTGTTTTTTACGAAAACCTTCTTCACAATGCAATAGAAAAAGAGAAAGCAATACTCCGGTTTTTTCAATGCGGTGAAACGGCAAAGAAGTGAACAGACTGTTGTATAACTGGAATCGTATTCCAACCAGGTTCCTGAATTGCTGCAAAGCATTATTTGAATAGCTTTCCATAACTGCTACTTTTTATATTTTATGCAGGCAATCGTTTGGCAGAGCCATGAAGATAATATAAAATAGCAATGCGCATAAAATAATGTAGTAATTATTTAAAGTACGTATATTGTATAGACCGGGCTTTTGAATAACTATGAAGCTTTTCTTGCCACGCTCGTTTCACAGTTCCTCTTTCATGGCGACATTTAAGCGAAGTGTGGCAGCCTGTGCCGATGAATATCGGCATCGCACTCTTCGGCTGCCATAGCTTTATTGAGCAAAGCGAAGATAAAAGCGACGGCATGTCTTGAACTGCAGGAACTTAAATCGGAAGTCGGGAGTCAGGAACCGGAAGTTTAACTTGCGACTTATGATTCGCGTTGTTCATGGTTCGATTCCGCTCACCATTGTTCCGAACGTACAAAAGTGCGACGCAACAGTCGATGCCCAAAGCTTCATAGTTTGGCTCATACATTTCTTCATCCAGAACAAACTTTACAATCGTCAATTTAAATGCATACGATATTCCATATTTTTGAACAATGACAGAGGTAAAAGAAAAATTGAGAATCGATAAATATTTGTGGTCGATACGATTGTTCAAAACCCGCAGCCAGGCTGCCGATGCCTGTGATAATGGTAAAGTTAAATTGCAGGGCAATTCGGTTAAAGCATCTAGGGCAGTAAATGTTGGCGAGGCATACGAAGTTAAAACGGAAGCCCGAAAGTGGGGGATACAAATTACAGGTTTACTCTATACCCGTGTACCCTATACTGAAGCCATAAAATTTTATAAAGATGTAACACCGGCAGAAGAGCTGGATCTTGTAAAATTCCAGGCCACGTCATTTAATACGGGAAAACGTTTAAGCAAAGTTGGCAGACCAACAAAAAAGCAAAACAGAGACATACAGGGATTTATGGGTGATGGTAATTAAGAGCAATACTGCATGATGCATTCATGTAAACATTTATATAAAATTCAAACACTCGTCATAGGTTCGTTATCATGAAAATAGATATCATTACCGTTGTTCCGGAATTGTTAGAAAGCCCCTTAAACCATAGTATTATGAAAAGGGCTAAAGATAAAGGGCTTTTGCAGGTAAATACGCATAACCTGCGCCAATGGGCCATTAATAAACATGCGCAGGTAGATGATTACCAGTTTGGTGGAGGTGCTGGTATGGTAATGATGTGTGAACCTTTGGCCAATGCAATAGAAACCCTTCAAAAAGAAACACGGTACGATGAAATTATTTATTTAACTCCCGATGGTGAACAGTTCAATCAAAGAACCGCCAACCAGCTTTCATTAAAACAAAATCTGCTGATTATTTGTGGTCATTATAAGGGAATTGACCAGCGCATACGGGATCATTTTGTAACAAAAGAAATTTCAATCGGCGATTACGTTTTAAGCGGTGGAGAACTTGCGGCAGCTGTAATCGTTGATGCCGTTGGGCGTTTGCTCCCCGGCGTGCTCAATGATGAAACATCAGCTCTTTTCGATTCTTTCCAGGATAATATGCTAGCGCCCCCGGTTTATACCAGGCCTGCAGATTTTCGCGGCTGGAAGGTTCCTGATGTATTATTAAGCGGTAATCAAAAACTTATTGATGACTGGCGTTATGAAGAATCATTAAGGATAACGGGTTCAAAAAGGCCGGATTTATTGAATGATTGAATCATTCGTAAAAATTATAGTTTTATTGGTCAGTAAAGTATGTCCATAAGTGCCTTTTCTTGTCTGATTTGGATAATGTAAAGTCCGATTCAATTATACGGATCTCTGTAATGTGTTAATTTCACACTTATTGAAATATTAAAAGATATTCGTTTTAATATCCAAATATCCCAAAAAAACCAAACAGTTCTCTCCCCGTTTAAATCGTTTTGAAGCTTGAAACAAAAATCCCTGCATATGCAGGGATTTTTGTTTCAGAAAATTTATTAATTTTTTTTGGGATGATGTGCCGCACTGATGTATTGCTATAAAGTTTTCGTGATTGGTTAATTGTTCCCTTTTTTAGGGTAACATTTAAACGAATAAGTATGGCTGCGTGCCCAAATTCATCTTGTGATTTTTTTATTGCCATTTATTGGGCTTACTAATTTAAACCTGCTATTTTTTATAAAAAAACCTGCCGCCATACTGTTGGAAAAATAACGTTGATATTTGCTCTTGATTTTGCAAAATTCAGAGTTGCTTTATCTTCACCCAAAACTTACATTCATGCCGCATAACAGTTTTATAATAACCGGCAATCTGGTTGATATTTTTCAAAAAAAAATTTATTCAGCGGAAGTAAAAATTACAAATGGAAGAATTGCATCCATTCAACAAGTCAGTGAATCAGTCAATGAACAACTCAATTACATACTTCCCGGTTTTATCGATAGCCACGTACATATAGAAAGTAGTATGATTATACCCAGCGAATTTGCACGGCTCGCCGTGGTTCATGGCACTGTTGCTACTGTAAGCGACCCTCATGAAATTGCAAATGTGTGTGGTATAAAAGGCGTTGAGTTTATGATTGAGAATGGGAAAAAAGTTCCTTTCAAGTTCAATTTTGGTGCACCAAGTTGCGTACCAGCTACCATTTTTGAAACGGCTGGTGCAGCACTTAACAGCGATAATGTAAAAGAACTTCTTGCAAAAGACGAGATCAAATACCTGAGCGAAATGATGAATTTCCCTGGGGTGTTGTTTAAAGATGAAGAAGTAATAAAAAAAATTGCTGCCGCAAAAGAAGTTAATAAACCTGTTGACGGACATGCACCGGGCTTACGTGGAGAACAAGCTAAACAATACATAGATGCAGGCATCAGTACCGATCATGAATGCTTCACAAAAGAAGAAGCGCTGGATAAATTAAAATACGGAATGCATATTCTTATTCGTGAAGGAAGTGCAGCAAAAAACTTCGAAGTATTGATTGATTTACTAAACGAGTATCCTGATAAAATGATGTTTTGCAGCGATGATAAACATCCCGATAGTCTGGTTGCCGGTCATATTAACCAACTTTGCGAACGCGCTGTTGCAAAAGGAATTGATGTTTTTAAAGTGCTGCAGGCTGCATGCATTAACCCCGCTAATCATTACAAACTTGATGTAGGCTTATTGCGCACAGGAGATGCAGCAGATTTTATTATTGCAGCAGATCTTAAACATTTTAAAATACTGCAAACCTTTATTGATGGAAAATTGGTTGCAGAAAATGGACAATCTTTAATCAGGTCTGTTAAAGAGAAACCGATCAACAATTTTAATTGCAATGAAATCGCTTTAGAAGATTTAAGTGTACCATACAATAATAAAACAATTATTCCCGTAATCGAAGCATTGGATGGTCAATTAATTACCAATCAAATACACGCTACATCATCAGTTAAAAACGGAAATATTGTAAGCGACTCAAGCCGCGATATTTTAAAGATCGTTGTTGTAAACCGCTACAATAACGCTCCCATTGCAAAAGCCTTTGTCAAAAATTTTGGATTTAAACATGGTGCAATTGCTTCTAGTGTGGCGCACGACAGCCACAATATTATTGCAGTTGGCGCAGACGATGAAAGCATGGTTAAAGCAATAAATCTTATCATAAAAGAAAGGGGTGGGGTAAGCTGTGTTAGCAATACAAAACAGAAAATACTTGCATTGCCGGTGGCCGGTTTAATGAGTGCTGATGACGGTTATAAAGTTGCCGAAAACTATACAGCAATCGATAAAATGGCTAAAGAACTGGGCTCATCTTTATCTGCGCCTTTCATGACGCTTAGTTTTATGGCGCTGCTCGTTATTCCCCATTTAAAACTAAGTGATCTCGGTTTATTCAATGGCGATACATTTACGCTTGTAGAAAAATAAAACTTACTTTTTTAGCCGGGCATCAGAATAAATATGAGGCTTTTATTGCGTCGCACTCTTCGGCTGTCATAACTTTATTGAGCAAAGCGAAGATAAAAGCGAAGGCATGTCTTGTACTTAGTAATGCAATTCAGCAATAAGCATTCTTTCTTTTAAAACCTGATGCTGAAATGCTGTTTTACTTTCTGCTCTTTTCTAAAAAATACAATGCCAATATAAAAAAGATCAATCGTTAACGTAACAGAAGCATGTACTTTAATATGCTCCCAGGCTGCTTCCATTTCACTGCTCCAGTGTATATCATCAAATACAAGAATAGAACGCTCTGAGGTTTTTAAAATAAGTTGTTCAAAATATTGAATGGTTGGCTCTTTGCGATGGTTGCCGTCAATAAAAGCAAAGTCGATTAAAGCTTTTTGACTCCTTATTGTTGGCGCAAGGGTTTTATCAAAATTGCCTTCAATAAGTTTAATGTTTCCAAGCTGCAATTGTCTGAAATTTTCCTTCGCCACCGCCGCTACAGCTTTGGCACCCTCCATAGTTGTAACAGATATATTGGTGTTGGCTGAAGCAAGATAAGCCGTAGTAACCCCCAGCGAGGTACCCAGTTCCAGTATATTTTGCGGCTGATAAAAATTTACCATCCTGAAAAGGAGTTGTGCAAATTTCTTAGGCTTCAGCGAACTTGAGGCTATCTCTGCTATTTTCCTGCTGTACGAGGCATGCACCCTCGACCCAGCACCATAATCCTCCAGCAAAAGTTCTGTATTATTGAGTTTTAAATTTTCGCGCAATTGTTCTATTGTGTCAAAACAATAATAACAACGGTCGTCGTTCAATACTTCTGTAATAAATTCAAATACAAATGGTGAATGTACTGCATGCCCCCTGCCGTTTGAAGCAGTTAGCCGGTACCGGATATATTTTAAAGCCAGTTGAAAAGGAGAATACATAATTACGTGTTACTGAAAAATGTAAAGCCGCTCAAAGTAAATCATAAAGATGCATTGCATAAAAAATGCTGCAAAAAAAACATTTACTCCCAAACGGTAAAAACTTTTGGTACATTTTACTTCACAGGCTATTTTTGCAGCCCATTAAGGATTGGCCTATTGTGTAATGGTAGCACAACAGATTTTGGTTCTGTATGTCTTGGTTCGAATCCAGGTAGGCCAACCAACAAAAGCCGGAGTATTCCGGCTTTTGTTATTTTACAAACTACGTTTGCCGGCATTAAGTAAAGCGTGACTGCATCCGATTGCTGAATATAATTCATACCGTCGAAGTGTGCGACGCAAGAAAAGCTTCATAGCAGCAATAAAGCCCGGCTCAAAAAAAATCCCCTACAGTACAAAACACTTAACTGAAGCCAAGTTTTATAATGCTTACATTTGAACCCTCATTTTTAAAATGAATAACCCGAACGCTATGCCAAGAACAAAGATTGCCGGTATTGGGAAGTATGTACCGGAAAAAACTGTTACCAACGACGACCTTGCTAAAGTAATGGATACCAGCGATGCCTGGATACAGGAACGCACAGGAATAAAAGAACGCCACTATGCCGCGCCTTACAAAGAAACCTCGGCCACCATGGGCGTTAAAGCCGCAGCAATTGCTATTGAAAGAGCAGGCATTACCGCACAGGATATTGATTTTGTGATTTTTGCTACGCTTAGCCCCGATTATTATTTTCCGGGTTGCGGTGTATTGCTGCAACGTATTATGGGCATGCGTGAAATAGGAGCTCTTGATATTCGCAACCAATGCAGTGGTTTTATTTATAGTATTAGTATTGCCGACCAGTTTATTAAAACCGGCATGTATAAAAATATTTTAGTGGTAGGCGCCGAAGTACATTCTTTCGGTCTTGATTTTAGCAACACCGGCCGTAACGTAACCGTAATATTTGGCGATGGGGCAGGGGCTGTGGTATTGCAGGCAACAGAAAAAGAAAACCAGGGAATTTTAAGCACCCACCTGCACAGCGATGGCAATGGAGCAGAGCTGTTAAGTATGATGAACCCGGGCTTTCATGGCGGCATTCATTTGAAAGACGAAAGTAAAAAAGCTGCTCCACCCACAGAGTTATATGGTGGCGTTTTTATTACCCCGGAAGAAAAACTGGCTCATGATTTTTACCCCAATATGGATGGGCAGAGCGTATTTAAAAAAGCGGTGGAGAAATTCCCCGAAGTAATTATGGAAGCACTGCAAACAAATGGGCTACAGCCATCAGACATCAATATTTTGATCCCGCACCAGGCCAACCTTCGCATCAGCCAGTTTATACAGCAGAAGATGAAACTGCGCGACGACCAGGTGCATAATAACATTCAGCAATACGGCAATACCACAGCCGCCAGCATACCTATTGCACTCTGCGAGGCCTGGGAACTCGGTAAAATAAAAGAAGGCGATCTTGTTTGCCTTGCTGCATTTGGCAGTGGCTTTACCTGGGGCAGTGCGCTGCTTAGGTGGTAGGGATTTTTTTTGAGCCCGGCTATTGAAACTTTGATTGAACTTTTTTTGCGCCTGCCCCGACGAGGAGCGCAGCGACGGAACTCGGGGTAGCACACTTGTACTGTATGAACGTAAATCGTCAGTCGGGAATCGGGAATTTAACTTGCGACTAACGATTTTCGACTTGCGTTGTTGAATAAAGTTCCGAACGTACAAGTGAGTGACACAAGAGGCGATGCCATGAAAATCCTTCAGCCCGGCCAATAATATTTTTTACAGAATTGCATATTTAAGATTATTGAACTAACAAGCAGAAGCATTCCTTTGTCATTTGGCTTTTTGAAAGTATTTTCGCACCCACATTTTGGTTTTACTTATTTATAATACAAATAATAGCAACTATGGCTTACGATGTAATTGTGCTTGGCAGCGGCCCCGGCGGATACCCCGCAGCAATAAGGGCTTCGCAGTTGGGTTTTTCTGTAGCGATTATTGAAAAAGAAAGCCTTGGCGGTGTTTGCCTTAACTGGGGATGTATTCCTACCAAAGCGCTTTTAAAAAGTGCGGAGGTATATGAATACATGAAGCATAGTGATAAATATGGCATTAATGCAAGCGGTGTGCAACAAGACTTTGGTGCCGTAATAAAACGCAGCCGTGGCGTGGCAGATAAGATGAGCAAAGGTGTACAGTTTCTGATGAAGAAAAATAAGATCGATGTGGTGATGGGCTATGGTAAAATAAAAACCAAAGGCCAGGTTGAAGTAACCGCAGCAGATGGAACAAAAAAGATTGTTGAAGGTAAATACATTATTATAGCAACGGGCGGCCGTACAAGAGAATTGCCTAATCTTAAACAGGATGGTAAAAAAGTGATCGGTTACCGCGAAGCGATGGTATTACCACAACAGCCCAAGAGTATGATTATTGTTGGCAGCGGTGCCATAGGTGTTGAGTTTGCTTATTTCTACAACAGTATGGGAACAAAAATTACCATCGTTGAGTTTTTGCCAAGGATTGTTCCTGTAGAAGATGAAGACATTTCTAAAGAACTGGAAAAACAATACAAGAAACAGGGTATTGATATTATGACTAATGCTTCTGTAGAAAGTGTTGACAGTTCAGGAGCTGGGGTAAAAGCCCTTGTAAAAAAACAAGATGGCAGCACGGTAACATTAGAAGCCGATATTGTTTTAAGCGCGGTGGGAGTTGTGGCTAATATTGAAAATATCGGCCTTGAAGAAAACGGTATTAAAACAGACAAGGGAAGGGTAATAACAGATAAATATTTTCAAACAAATATACCCGGCATTTTTGCAATAGGAGATTGCACACCCAACCAGGCACTGGCACATAAAGCCAGTAAAGAGGGTATTAACGCTGCGGAATACATTGGATACTTAGAAAAAAAATACAGCCACCAGCCCGAGCCGCTTGATTATGGCAATGTTCCCGGTTGTACTTATTGCACTCCTGAAATTGCCAGTGTTGGCATGACTGAAAAAGCTGCAAAAGATGCAGGCTATGAAATTAAGGTGGGCAAATTTCCTTTTATGGCTAGTGGCAAAGCGAGTGCGGCAGGTGCTACAGAAGGATTTGTAAAAGTGATCTACGATGCCAAATATGGAGAGTTCCTGGGATGCCACATGATCGGCGACCATGTAACAGAGATTATTGCTGAGGCGGTTGTGGCAAGGAAATTAGAAACTACCGCTCATGAAATATTGAATGCTATTCACCCGCACCCAACTATGAGTGAAGGTTTGAAAGAAGCCACAGCAGCGGCTTACGGCGAGGCCATAGACATTTAATTACCCTTGCATAATGGTAATAAATGAAACTTATTCATAATAACAGGAAGATCAAGTTTACTTGTTTCAAAAAAAATGTGGATATTAACTGTTTTATACACCGTAAAAAATTAATTTTAATAAACGGTTCAATTTTAGAATTCCAGAACAATCTCTTTAATTAAAAAACAATGCACATGAGAAAAAATCTAACACTTGTTTTGTGTTTGGTTATCAGTACCTGCACATTTGCACAGGATGTTGTAAAGCCTTCGTCTATTGGTTTCAGTTTGGGCCTTTTAGATTTTGAGACGCCTGCTCAGGCTGATGCTACAACCCTGAAAGATGTAATTAAATCCGGCGATTGGGCAAAAATCACAAAACGGATGAACCCTGCATTTACGATTCAATATCTTAAAGGCATTACTACCTACCTGGATTTTGCAGCAACATACACGGGCTCTTTTATACGCAACCCGCCGGTAACTTTTAGCAGTAATGAGGTGAAATATTTTCACTCCCTTGATGCTGCTATTAATGTAAAGATGCTGAAAGAAACAGCTGTAATTAACCCATACCTTAGCGCAGGTGTAAGCGGCTATAATTATGATGGTAAATGGGGCGTAAAAGTACCATTGGGTATGGGTTTGCAATTCCGGGCAACACAAGATGCTTCTGTTCGGTTAGAAGCACTCTATAAAGCCAGACTTGAAGATCCGGGAACATATCACCTGCTTTATTCTTTGGGCGTTTCGGTTCCTTTGGTTAAACCAAAAGAGCCCAAAGTTGCAGCTCCACCGCCACCGCCGCCGCCTCCTCCTCCTCCGCCACCAGTTGTGGTAGCTCCAAAACCTGTTGATACAGATGGCGACGGTATTACAGATGATATGGATAAGTGTCCAAGTGTTGCCGGCATAGCTAAATACAACGGCTGCCCTATACCAGATACTGACAATGATGGTATTAATGATGAGCAGGATAAATGCCCTAACGTAGCTGGTCTTGCACGCTATGGTGGCTGCCCCATACCAGATACAGACGGCGACGGAGTTAACGATGAAGTGGATAAATGTCCTAATGTTGCCGGTCCTGCCGATAACAATGGTTGTCCAAAACTCGAGCAGTATAACTTCAATTATAAAAATGTACAGTTTGCTACAGGCAGTGCCATACTCGTTGCAAAAGCAAAAGTTGAATTGGATAAATTGGTTGCTATATTAAACGAGCACCCAGAATTGAAGGTTTCAATTGATGGATATACAGACAATACCGGTTCTGCAAAAGTAAACCAGGCACTTTCTGGTAAAAGAGCCAATTCAGTAAAAACCTATCTTGTTGGCAAAGGCATCAGCGCCGAAAGGTTAACGGCTACCGGCCACGGAATAGACAACCCTGTTGCAGACAACAAAACTGCTGCAGGAAGGTCTCAGAACAGGCGTGTAGAATTTAGTGCAGCGCAATAACTCCGTTATTAATTTCTTTATTTTGATAATAAAATACCCCGCTGGTTTCAGCGGGGTATTTTATTTCAATTATTTTATTTTCAACTTATTGGGCCAAACTCCATTAATACTATTGATCTTTTCTTGCGTCGCACTCTTCAACGTTCTGTTATCTATTGAACAATGTGCAACTGGTCTATTAAATGTAGCATTCAAAAATTTGCACATTCACTTATCCGCACATCACCCTAATGCGAATCCCTTGCCACTTCACTACCCGAGCCCCCCTTTAAAAAATCCATATCAGCACCAAGATGCGCCTGCTCTACATGTGTCTGATACAAATGCACATAACCACGTGTATGCATCTTTTCTGTTTGCTTCCATGCAGCCCTGCGCACAGCAAGTTCATCCTCTGAAACTTCTAATTGCAATGTTCTGTTGTGTGCATCAAGACTGATAGTATCACCATTCTGCACCAGCGCCAAAGTGCCGCCCACAGCGGCTTCCGGCGACACATGCAATACAACCGTACCAAAACCGGTACCACTCATTCTGCCATCGGAGATACGCACCATATCAGTAACACCTAGCTCCAATAATTTTTTAGGCAAGCCCATATTGCCTACTTCCGCCATGCCGGGGTAACCTTTTGGTCCAACATTTTTTAGTACCACGATACTCGTTGCATCAATCTCCAATTCAGGATCATCAATGCGTGCATGATAGTCTTCTATATTTTCAAACACAACTGCTTTCCCGGAATGCTTCAACAATGCCGGACTTGCAGCAGAAGGTTTTATCACCGCACCATTTGGTGCCAGATTGCCTTTTACTACAACTATTCCTGATTCCGGTTTAAAAGGTTGCTCCATCGTGCTGATCACTTTGCGGTCATGCACTTCTGCTGTAGCACAATTTTCACCCATTGTTTTTCCATTCACTGTAATGGCATCATTGTGAATGATGGCTTGCATTTCTTTTATCACTGCAGGCAGACCACCTGAGTAATACAGGTCTTCCATATAATTTTCGCCGGACGGTTGTATGTTGGCAAGCAAAGGAATATGCTGCGAATATTTATCAAAATCATCAATGTTTAAATCAATACCAATGCGACCTGCGATGGCGAGCAAATGAATTACAAAATTGGTAGAGCCGCCAATGGCAGCATTTACCATGATGGCGTTTTCAAAAGCTTTGCGTGTAAGAATTTTATCCAGCGTAAGATTTTCTTTTACCATTTCCACAATGCGTCTTCCGGACAATTGAGAAATTACTTTACGCCTGGAATCTGCAGCAGGGATAGATGCATTGTTTGGTAGTGAAAGTCCCAATGCTTCTACCATCGTTGCCATTGTTGATGCAGTACCCATAACCGCGCAATGCCCCTGTGTACGTGCCATACAGGCTTCTGCATCCACAAATTCCGTTGCAGATATTT
This sequence comes from Chitinophagaceae bacterium UBA4407, assembly GCA_002390845.1. Classification (GTDB taxonomy): domain Bacteria; phylum Bacteroidota; class Bacteroidia; order Chitinophagales; family Chitinophagaceae; genus Limnovirga. The sequence continues at coordinate 53,732 of DGQT01000067.1, forward strand.
GTCCAAGTTTATGCGCTACATCAAAGCGCCAGACATCAGATGTGCCAATGTCTTTTCCCCGCCAATGGCCTTTTAACATCGGTCCGCCGGATATAACCAATGTTGGGATATTTACACTGCATGCACCCATTACCAATGACGGCGTTGTTTTATCGCAACCACATAGCAACACTACACCATCAACAGGATTTGCCCTTATAGATTCTTCTACATCCATGCTTACCAAATTCCTATACAGCATGGCTGTTGGCTTCACCAATGTTTCACCCAAACTCATCACCGGAAATTCAACAGGAAAACCACCTGCTTCCAGCACACCTTTTTTTACTGCTTCAGCTAGGTCGCGAAAATGTGCATTGCAGGGCGTTAACTCACTCCAGGTATTACAGATACCAATTACAGGTTTGCCTTCAAACATATCGGCTGGTATACCCTGGTTCTTCATCCATGCACGATAAATAAAACCATCTTTTCCTTTGCGGCCAAACCAGTTGCGGCTTCTTAGTTGCTGTGCTTCCATGATTCAAATATTTTCTTTTACGCTACAAATTATATCAAATATTTTTTGTCCCGGCAATATATCAATTATCATCGTTCCTTGCGTCGCACTCTTGTACTGCGGGAAGAAAGGCAACAAGGCAAAGAGGCAACAGGCAAAGAGGCAACAGGCAAAGAGAGTATACCGAATTCAATTTTTACATATTGGTCTTCACATTGCTGCTTCATAATCCGAAATTACAAGTGTGCGACGCAACAAAAGCTTCATTGATATTCTACTGCCCGGTTCAAAAAAATTCTTCAACTCACCGGCAACTGAATAATAAATATTGTTCCTTCCCCTTCCTTCGTTTCCACTTTTAACTCACCTCCATGTGCTTTTATAATGTCATAGCTCAAACTTAAACCCAGCCCTGTTCCCTGCCCTGTTGGCTTTGTAGTAAAGAATGGCTGAAAAATTTTATCAACTATTTTTTGTGAAATGCCATTGCCGTTATCACTTACTTTGATTTCAATTCTGTCGCCAGATCTTGATGTATTTACTGAAACCGTAGGTTCATAACTTTCAGGTTGTTGTTTGCTTTTTTCTGCCACTGTATAAAACGCATTGTTGTAAAGATTCAATAGCACTCTTCCCGTATCCTGTGGAATAATATTTATCTTTTCCAGTGTCTGATCAAAATCAGTTTTCAATAATGCGTTAAATGATTTGTCTTTTGCTCTTAATCCATGATAACTGAGTCTTAAATATTCGTCGGCAAGTGCATTTATATCTGTCAGTTCTTTTTGACCTGAACTTGTGCGACTGTGTTGCAACATGCCTTTTACAATGGCTTCGGCACGTTTGCCGTGATGATTGATTTTCTCTAAGTTTTGTTGTATATCTGATGCTATGGCTTTGGCTTCTTCAATGTCACCTTTATTTAATTCTTCATTCATTTCAGCTATCAGCTCATTGCTTACTTCAGAAAAATTATTCACGAAGTTTAGCGGGTTTTGTATCTCATGCGCAATGCCTGCAGTGAGTTCTCCAAGGCTTGCCATTTTTTCTGATTGGATGAGTTGGGCCTGCGTGGATTTAAGCGTTGTATGAGCTTCCTCTAAAGCAGCGTATGCTTCTTTTAATTCTGCGGCTTTTTTCAATTCAGTTTCTTTACGGGCATTTTCTATTTCAAGTTCCAGGGCCTTTCGCATCTGTGTTTCAAGATTTTTATGTGTTATTGCCACCCTTTGAGAAAGATATACCGACATGGAAAGCAGTACTGGCAATACACCCGTAAGATAGATGAGAATATACCATGCCGTAATTGAAAAATTTCCTGTCACAAAAAATAAGATCAGCAATACAAGGCTCATACAAAATGCAGCAAAGCCAGAACCTATAATCCATGCACCTGGAATTTTTTTGCGCATCGCTACAATCACTACCCGGATCATTTCTACGAGTGATATTAAAAATAGTATCAGCGAAATCCATGGTATTAGATAAAACCATGACCATACAGCGGTAAAAAGTGAAGCAACCACTAAAAACCAGAATTGCCCGGGAAGTGTTTTATAGAAAAGTGAATAAAGAAACCGTAAACCTGTTACCGGCATTAATGCAAGATAAGGCAGCCATAATCTTTTTAATAACAATACCAGTGCCGCATTGCTGTTACTAACTGATTCATGTTCCAGAAATCCCCATAATGCAAAGACTACAGTGAATATCGCAAAATAGAGATTGCTTTTTTCGCGCCGGTAAAAGAGGAACATTACAAAATGTATCAACGCAAAAGTTAAGGGCACAGCAATAGCCAGCGATTCAACAGGCATAAAGAATTTAGCATGGCCAAGAATTGTTTTGCTTACTTCATCCAGGTTCCCGATAGCAAGTTTAAAACCCAGTTCATTTAAAATGGGGGGCTTGTTCTGCATGATATTAAAGCTGGAATAATGGATGGCAATAATATGGTTGGGCTTATTAAAAGTTACAGGTTGCGGAGAAAGGATCTGTGTATTCAAACCTTCTTCGTTGTTACCAGAGCTTCCAATTTTTCCAAAACGGCAGAATAATTTTCCATCTAAATAAACATCCGAAGCGCCAAGTTGCAAGACATTAAGCGCAAGCGGTTTATTTAAGAGAGCAGAATCAATTGTCAGATGCAACCTGAACCAGCCAATACCTTTCCAGCCACTTTTCGGCAGGCTGTCAACGGGCAGTGTTGTGTTAACGTTCTCCCACGCATAGTCATCAAAATCAGGGCTTGCAAAGTTTGCATTGGCTCCTGATGGCTCTTCAGGATAATATTTCCAATTTTGTTCAATGGTGAAATACTGGTTATTAAACCAGGATATATTTTTTAACATGCTGTCGGCAAGAAAAAAATCATTCTTTCTTTCCTGTGCCGGCAGGGCCGGTGCACTGAAAATTAAAATCAAAAAAAGCAAGAGGGGCTTATTTTTCATTTTTATCTTTTATGCCGTTTAATAGTCTGTTTTATTTACCGGGCTTGGTAACGCTGCTCAGCTTTTGTTGTGTCACTCACTTGTACGTTCAGTGCTTTATTCGTCAATCGTGAAGATAACGCTTTATATACGCTTTGCCTTGCTGTCTTTCTCATTTCTTCGTTGATCTACGATACGATAAAAGCTGCCATAAATTATTAAAGCACAAGAGTGCGACGCAACCTGGCTCAACATGAAAAACTGTCGCCCGGCTCAAAAAAATAATACTTCAACAAAAGCATTAAAAATAAAAACCGGGTTATGTAACAATAATAACCATGTTGTAAAGAATTTGCCCGGGTTTTAAAAATGTATTTGCTATCTTAAATTTTAATTGCACTGTTTTAAACGATTTAAACATATGAATGATTAAAGCAATTCCATACCGTTACCGCGTACTTGTATTGTTGTGTTCATTAACTACACTTACTTACCTTGACCGTATTTGTATTTCGATTGTTGGCGTAAGAATAAAAACTGAGTTTACCCTTAGCAATGAACAGTTCGGCTGGGTGCTTGCATCCTTTGCGCTGGCTTATGCTTTGTTCGAAATTCCATCAGGCTTACTGGGCGACCATATCGGGCCGCGTAAAGTTTTTATCCGTATTGTTTTATGGTGGTCACTGTTCACGGCTGTAACGGGTATTACAACCGGATTGATCTCGTTAATGTTTGTACGTTTTTTGTTTGGTATTGGTGAATCGGGTACTTACCCCAATGCTTTAATTACAGTATCACGCTGGTTCCCTGCAAATGAAACAGGGCGCTCTTTAACGTGGGTGGGCATTGGTTCACAAATAGGCTCTGCCATTGCTCCGTTGTTGATTATTCCGCTGGCAGCATCTTATGGTTGGCGCATGCCTTTTTATGTGAACGCTGCGATCGGCGGTATATGGGTATTGTGCTGCTATTCCTGGTTCAAAGATTTTCCTGCGCAAATGCGTAATATTTCTGCAAAGGAACGGGAGCATATAGAAGCAAACTGCAGGCATAGCATAGAGCAGCGCCGCATTCCCTTAAAGGCTATTTTTAAGAACCGTACTGTGTGGGCATTAATGTGTATGTATTTCTGCTTTCAATGGTCCAACTATTTTTTTGTAGCATGGATGCCTGTTTACCTGCAGGAAGGGAGGCATTTTACAGAACAGCAAACCAGCCCGATCATATTTACATTATTTATTGCAGGCATTATCGGATTACTTTCAGGAGGTTTCTTTGGAGACTGGATCGTTAAGAAAAAAGGCCTTCGCTTCGGGCGGCGTTTCGTTGGCTTTACGGGCATGGGTGCCTGTGCACTCATGATTTTTCTTGCTGCACTCTTTACCGAAAATAAGTTAAGTGCGGCCTGCCTTATTGCAGCAAATTTTTCTTACTCTTTTGCGGTAATGACTTCTTACGCTGTGTGTGCAGATATTGGCCGCAGTAATACAGGATCGGTTACCGGCGCCATGAATTTTTTTGGACAAATGGGCGCATTTTTTCTGGCGCTGATGTTTGGTAAAATAGCAGACCTTATGCACAATTTCAACTACCCGCTTTTTATTGTTTCGTTTGTAACCCTTACTGGCTGCATGCTTTGGCTGGTAATCGATCCAACCAAACAGGTAGCTGTTAAAACCGCGGCTGATGAATAATGGTGTTTTTAAAGGCGAAGGATTTTTATGAGCCGGGCATTTGTATTTCATGGCATCGCCTGTTGCGTCGCACACTTTAACGTTCGGAACAATGATGAGCAAATACTAACCGCAGAGACGCAAAGCCGCAGAGCAATAACTTTGCGTCTCTGCGGTTAGGGGCTGTTGAAAGCTGTTTCTTAATCAGAATGTACAATCACTCATGAAAGCATCGGTATAAATAGGCACATTAAATATTTTGAACCACAAAGTCACAAAGTCACAAAGACACGAAGGAGTACAAAGTCTTAGTGTCTATTTGTGCCTTGGCGTCTTTGTGGTTCCCTTGTTCAAAAAAATTATTTCTCCGTCATCACTTCATTTACCAAACGCTTCATTTTTTGTAAGCCTGTTTTGGCAACAAGCAGTGCATCCTGTTTCCAGTAAGCATCGTTAAACAATTCGAGAGAAAGTATTTTAGTACCACCCATTGCCCGCAGGCAGCGCAGTATTTGCTTAAGCGGCGCTGCACCATCACCCGGATACACGCGGTCGCTGTCTGTTTGCTCATTCACCGGTTTGTTGGCGGGGTAATCATTCATGTGAATGATGTCGATCACTTTGCCGTTTACCAGGTTTAAGCAGTTAAAGCCAGAACCGCCGCGAAACATGTGATACACATCAGGCAATATGCGGGCATCGGCATCGTTCGCTGCTGCAGCAATGGCAAGTGCCTGGCTAAAGTTATACAGTGTGCCAGAAGCACCCCAGAATTCTAGTAGCGGCATTACATTGTGTTTTCTGCCAAGAACCAGTATCTCGTGGTAACGGGCACCAGCCTTTTGAAAATCAATAGGCTCGTCTTTCTCCACACCCATCGGTGGTGCAGCTATACGGCGGCAACCCAGTACCGACACCAGTTTCATCTCCTCTTCCAATTCTGCAAGACCAGCTTTTCGTATGGCATCGTCATCTGCCATCCACGTGGTAAAGCTGATGATGTCTTCTACCACAATCTTTTTTGCTTTTATAAATGCTGCAAGCGATTCAATTGAATTTCCCTTGTTTACATAATCTTTGATGTCGTTTATCCAAAGTTCCATGCCATCGTAACCTGCCTGCGCCGCTATTTCAATGGAATGCAGCAAGCCAGGCTTTTGACCCATGATGGTGCTTGTGTTCAGGCAAAAACGGAAAGGCCCTTTTGCAGCAGGTGCTGCCTTTAGAATTGAAGCAGGTAACATTGATGCAACTGCGGCGGCACCGGATAATTTAAAAAGTTCTCTTCTGTTGATCATGATAAATTGTTGATGAGAGGATTAAGGTAAACTTTTTTTTATTCAAAAAAATGTACCATGCGGGTAATAATTTTTAGGTTGCTGTAGTAACCTTTGAAGTGATTGTTTACAAAAAGTAACCTGCGACATACCTGGTAAAAGCAGAGATTGATTTCAATCTTTTTTACCTTTAACGTGAGTCTTGGATGTTCTGAAATGAAAATTAATTTATTATTATTTTGGTCCTGAAAATTTACCACATAGACACATAGTACACAAAGAAAAACACTAGTTTGCGTAATTCCTATGTGAAACCTATGTTTCTATGTTCCTATGTGGTGAAATAACACCCAAAATTCATGTTATCTTTAATTTTCAGTAAACTATAAACGTATAAAAATGAAAATAGCAACATATAATGTGAATAGCATCAATGCCAGGCTGCCTGTATTGCTCCGTTGGCTTAGTGAAACTGCGCCTGATGTTGCGTGCCTGCAGGAATTGAAAGCACCCCAGGAAAAATTTCCTGAAGAAGCCTTAAAGAATGCAGGGTACCAGGCGATTTGGCATGGACAAAAAAGCTGGAATGGTGTGGCAATTTTATCCCGCATCGGAAAGCCAGAGGAAGTGCGGAATGCACTGCCCGGCGATCCTGAAGATGAACAAAGCCGCTATATAGAAGCAACGGTAAACGGCGTATTAATTGGTTGCCTTTACCTGCCAAATGGTAATCCTGCACCAGGCCCTAAATTCGATTATAAACTAAGCTGGTTTGAACGGCTTGCCAAACATGCGGCAACCTTACTTGAGTCGGGTAAGCCAGTGTTATTAACCGGAGATTTTAATGTAATGCCCACAGAAATAGATGTCTATAAACCTGAGCGTTGGGTAGATGATGCACTGTTCAGGCCGGAGAGCCGTTTGGCTTTTAAAAATCTTGTTGACCAGGGATGGACAGATGCGATTCGTAAACTTTATCCTGATGAAATTATTTATACTTTCTGGGATTATTTTCGTGATGCTTATGGCCGTAATGCAGGATTAAGAATCGATCATTTCTTACTTAGCCCCGCGCTAAGCAAGCGCCTGGTTGCAGCAGGTGTTGACCGAAATGTTCGTGGCTGGGAAAAGACAAGCGACCATGGCCCTGTATGGATTGAACTGGCTGATTAAAAGGCATACGGAAGCAAAATGTACAACCTTGTTAACTTTTCCATTTCCCGTTACAATAAATCAATTAATCGTATTTTTATCATCTAACTTCGTTGTATGCGTATAATTTTTCTGATCGCTATAATGATTTCTGTTACAGTCTTAAAGGCTCAAACAATTTTGCCTGGTAGTTTTCTTGATTATACGAACAGGGCAGCCTTTGCAAATAATATCCATCTTCAAGACAGCACTGCTAACAAGAAATGGTCTTTCAGTAAATACAGCGGCATATCAACCACCTTTAGTTTTTTTAAAGGCGGTAATGCAACAGTTGTTTCTGCGCCAATTGGTTTGCAGCTGAACCGAAAATTGAATGATAACTTATATGCTTTTGCTAATATATCAGTAGCCCCGGCCTATATCAGTTTCAACAGGTCTTTTGTAAATGGTGATTTTAATAAAGCCAATCAAAGCAATGGATTTTATAAGTCAAACAGTTTTGGAGTTTACTCGAGTGCTTCACTGGGTTTAATGTATGTAAATGATGCGAAAACCTTTTCCATCTCGGGCAGTATCGGTATTGAAAAAAGCAGCTATCCCATGCTTCCTTATTACCAACTCAATAATGCCAGGCCTAACCCTGTAAGCCCTGTAAACAGGTAAGCAGCGAATTCAAAAAAATAAATAATTGTGTTACGGGCTTTTGTAATTCTAATGTAGCATCGTTGTGTCACTCACTTGTACTTTTTGAACAGCGTTCGACAGTCGACAGTCGATAGTCAACGGTCGACCGAAGAATCAAAAGTGCAACTGTGCCATCACGAAATGAATTAGAAACAAGCTGCAAACCTTCGCTTAAATGTCGCCATGTAAAGGGAACCCTGAACCGAGCGTGGCAAGAGGCGATGCCATAAAATACTAAAGCCGACTCCAAAAAAATATATTAAAGCAAGGTGTAAAATTAAGTTGCAGAATCCTGGCTGGTTTGCAACTGGTAAAGTTCTGCATAATAACCCTTTAATGCAAGCAGTTCGCTGTGTGTGCCCTGTTCAATAATTTCGCCGTCATCTATAATCACTACCTGGTCGAAATTAAAAACCGTGAAGATGCGGTGGGTAATAAGGATGGCCGTTTTATTATCCAGCACTGTATAAAGATTGTTGATGATCTGGTTTTCGGTTTTGGTATCAACCGCGCTTAAAGAGTCGTCAAAAATCATGATCTGCGGTTCTTTAATAAGTGCACGTGCAATGGAAATGCGTTGCTTTTGTCCACCGCTTAATGTTACACCGCGCTCACCAACAAGGGTATCGTAGCCATGATCGAGGGTTTCAATTTCTTTGTGTATGGCGGCTTGTTTTGCAGCGGTATAAACTTCTTCTGAAGAAGCCTGCTGGCTAAGCCCAAAACTAATGTTGCCAGAAACAGAATCGCTGAAAAGAAAAACATCCTGCGGCACATAACTAATACCGTTTCTTAAATGCGTTAAGGGAATTGAACGGACATCTTTTCCGTTGATGGTAATGGTGCCTTCGTCGGCATCGTAAAATCTTAACAGCAACTGCGCCAATGTTGATTTGCCACTTCCGGTGCGGCCGAGAATTAATATTTTTTCACCTTTTTTAATGGTCAGTGAAAAATGTTTGATGGCTTTAATGCCGGTATGCGTATAAGTGAACGAAACATTATTGAACACAATATCGCCTGAAAGATCTGTGGTTTCACCAGCTGCTTCCGGCGATTGAATGGTTGGTTCGGTTTGCAGAAATTCATTCAAACGTTTTTGCGATGCCGCGGCCCGCTGTATCATGCTGGCTACTTGCCCAATAGCAGTAACGGGAAAAGAAAGCATGTTGATGTAAATAACAAACTCAACAATGATCCCTACTTTTTGTGGATCGTGCAATGCCATATTACCGCCAATAAAAATGGTAAGCAGGGTGCTCAGGCCCACCATCAGCGTCATACTTGGAAAATAGATGGCTTCTGTTTTTGCAAGCCCGACCGAGTTCTTCCGGTATTCTTCGCTGTTCTGTTTAAAAAAAAGCAGCATTGCTTTTTCCTGTACAAAAGATTTAATTACCCTTATGCCTGAATAAGATTCCTGTGCATTGGTAGTAAGATCTGAAAGCGATGCCTGAACCTTTTCGCTTTTTTTATGAATGATGGTGTTTACAAAATAAATAGTAACAGCCAGTAGCGGGAGTGGAGCCAATACTATAATGCTTAAATAGACATCTTTTCGAAACATATTTACCAAACACAAAGCGATAAGGGAGACAAGATTTACAAAATACATTACCGCAGGACCAGTGTACATGCGCACACGGCTTACATCTTCGGAAATGCGGTTCATTAAATCGCCGGTGCGATGGGTTTTAAAAAAGCCGGCATCTAATTTCTGGTAGTGATTGTACACTTCATTCTTCATATCGTATTCGATAAGGCGACTCATAACTACCAGAGTCTGTCGCATCATAAACATAAATGTGCCTCGAAGCAAAGCGAGCACCAGTATGGTAAGGCTGCAAACCAGCACGAGGTTGGCAAAATCTAATTTTTCTACCCAGCCAACAAAAAAATCAACCACGGTATTGTACGATTCTTTAGAATGACCCACTTTGGCTCCTGGCAAATGTTGCTGCACCATATTAACCACATAGCCAGTAATTTCAGGGGCCAGCACACCAAAATAATTTGATGCGATTACGAAAAGGATGCCTATAAAAAGACGTTTGCGGTATTTCCAGAAGTATTTATTAACGGCAGAAAGCTGTTTCAAAAAAGGAATATTTTTTGCGAAATTACCTGATTGCTCTTTATTTTATTTGGAAGATATTTTTAGGAACGTACTTTTGCGCCGGAGAGTTGGCAGAGCGGTCGATTGCGGCAGTCTTGAAAACTGTTGACTGTAACAGGTCCTGGGGTTCGAATCCCTAACTCTCCGCCAGATACCATTTCAAATAACATCAAATCCTTGCAAACTCAATGTTTTCAAGGGTTTTTTATTTGGGGTACTCCCCAAATTATTCAAAAATCCTCAAAGAAAATGGTCTAAATCGAGACCTTTTCTCCACACTTTTCAAGGTCTCGCCAAATCGCTGAAATCCTTTACCAGTCTGCATTTTGTGGATATTTTGTTGGCTTAAAATACCAATAAATTTAGTAAATTTATAACCATAAATCGGACGAAAATGAACAACGCAATGCACCTGTCTTTTCAGGTAAAATCTTCAAAAAAGAACGAGTTTGGTAAGGCCCCCATTTATGCCAGGATTACCATCAATGAAGTAAGAACCGAGTTTTCCCTGAAACGGTTTATTGAACCGGATAAATGGATAAACAAAGCTGGGATAGCAAAAGGAAATACGGAAGAAATCCGGGCCTTGAATGCTCATATCATGGCAGTTCGTACAGCCCTTTTCCAGCACTACAACCGCTTATTGGAAACCGGTAAGGCCATCACTGCTGATACCGTTAAAAACTCCTACTTCGGTATTACCGAGAAAAGCAAAACTATCATGGAGGTTTTTCAGTATCACAACGACCAGATGAAATCATTGATCGGTAAAGAATATTCTTTTGGTACACATGAAAGATATGCAACTGCGTTAAGCCACACCAAAGAATTTATTGAATACAAGTACAATGTTTCAGACTTTCCCATTAAGCAAGTAAATCATGAGTTCATTACTGAGTATGAATATTTTCTAAAAGCTGTCCGTAAGTGTTCACACAATACAGCTATTAAGTATCTCACCAACTTCAAAAAGATAATGCGTATTTGTCTTGGCAATGGCTGGATAGATAAAGACCCGTTCATCAATTATCGTTTCCAGCTAAAAGAAGTTGAAAGAGAAATTTTACATCAACATGAATTGCAAGCTATCGCTGATAAAGAATTTGCAACTTCAAGATTAGAACAAGTAAGGGATGTATTTCTTTTCTGTTGCTTTACTGGCCTTGCTTACAGCGATGTAAAGAAACTTACAAAAGACCATATCATCATTGGCATTGATGGAGAAAGATGGATAAAAGTAAACCGTACAAAAACAGATACCCGTTCCAGTATTCCTATTCTTCCAATGGCACAGGCTATTTTAGATAAATATGCTAACCACCCTAAGTGCTGTGCTGAAAAAAGAGTATTGCCGGTAGGCTCTAATCAAAAGATGAATGATTACTTAAAAGAAATTGCTGCCGTATGTGAAATAGAAAAGAATATCACATTTCACATTGCCCGTCATTCATTCGCTACAACTGTTACCTTACAAAATGATGTGCCGATTGAAAGTGTTTCAAAAATGTTGGGGCATAAATCTATCCGCACTACACAACACTACGCAAAAGTATTGGATAAAAAAGTGGGTAACGATATGGCATTGTTGAAGGAGAAAATGAATCTTGTAAATGGGAGTGCAAAAGTAAAAATTGCTTGATAGACTAAATCCTTTAGTTATCCACAAAGCCCTTTATTTACCAGTGAAATACTCACATTTTGTGAATAAAAAGTATCAAATATCATGGTTTAAAATTGCTAAATTTGTTATCAATGAATTATAATTAAAATTCGATAGAAATGGAGATAGAATTAATTACGAAAGCCGACTTTCACACCCTCAAAAGTGAGATTGTTGACGAAATCAAAAGGTTGTTTCAATCACCATCGGAACAAAAGGAATGGCTGAAAAGTGCAGATGTAATGAGTTTGTTAGGATGTTCACCCGGTACTTTACAAAACCTGAGAGTAAACGGAACACTGCCATTCACTAAAATGGGTGGTACGATTTATTATTCTAGGAAAGATGTGATGAAGGTGCTTGAAAACAACAAAAAAAATGCTGCCTGAAATGGTAAGTATAGAAAGAGTTAAGTGATTTGGCTTCTTCCCCGGAAGCATAACCAGACTGAAAGCTAAATCCCAAAAATTAAACCAACTGCCACTGTTAGTGCTTTTAGAGCACCTGATAAACTATTGCCCTTATGACAAAAGTTAAACCAACAAACATGAACACAAGGACTGTACAAATTTTTATAACGGACAAATTAAAAATTGGAAAGAATGAAGATGTTTATTCCAGAGAACCTTGACGTAGATGCCTTGTTGAAGGCTTATCCACCCCGAGGTATCCATAATTTCAAGAAAGAGCATTTGCTCTATATCCTGCACCTGATTACAGCTATCCCCGCCACTAATAAGGATTTAGATTGTTTTAAAGGCTTTGTCCCTATTTATTCGCCAGTTCTGCAAAAGAAAATAAGAAACTACAGGGATTATTTAGATTACCTGATAGGCCAGGCAAGAGTATTAGTTACAAATAACCAATACATAGTCGGTCTGCGTTCAAAAGGCTATCAGTTTAATCCCAGGTTTTCCAAAAAGGTTAAACCAGTTACTGACCAACAAGATTTGTTAGAGTCAGCCCTCAAAACTGAAAATACTTTTTCAGTAAATAAAAGGAAAAAGTACAACCATGTACTGAAGTGGTACAATCCATGCCTTCAAATTGATTATGATTTGGCGAAGGCTTATATCAAAGAAGACCTTGAAAGGAAGTTAAAAAATCCTGCACTCAGGGACTTTGATGTAAAGACAGGTCAGTTTAAAAGTCCATATACACAGTACAACTGCTCCGAGCTAAATATTGACCGTATTTCAAACGGTTTTTTTGTTTTGTCTGTTGACAATAATGTTCATCGCCTTCATTCTGCCATTTCAAACCTGAAAAGTGAAATCCGCAATTGCATCACCTACAATGGGCAAGATTTGGTTTCTATAGATATAAAAAATAGCCAGCCTTACATCAGCACCGGAATTTTGAAAAATTCGTTTTGGGATGCGAGCCGCAAAATCTGCACTAAATATGATTTAAAAGGATATTTCAATATAAATTTAATATCAAAATCAATATTGAAAGAGATATTCAACAATAACAAGGAAGATATATTTTCTTTCATTATGTTATGCAAATCCGCTGAAAGTAAAGCCAGCAGTGATTTACATCGGTATGCCACCTTGGTGCAACAGGGGCAGTTCTACGAGTACCTTGCCGGAGAGATTGGGAATGAGCTGAACATAGATTACAGCGACCGAAAAAGGGTCAAAGCGGACGTATTCCAGGTGCTTTTTACCGACAACCGTTTTTTGGGGCAGGAAGAAGCCCGGCCCAAAAGGATATTTAAAGACAGGTTCCCGGATGTCTATGACCTCTTTGCCGCAATTAAACGGCACGATAAGACAAACCTACCCCGGCTTTTGCAGCGAATAGAAAGCCACATTATGTTGCTGTTGGTAGCAAAACGCATAGCTAAAGAAAAGCCACGGTTGCCAATACTCACCATACATGACAGTATTGTAACAACTGTTGGCAACGAAGATTATGTACAATCAGTACTGAAGGATGAAATGGCAAAAGCCATTGGATTCCCACCTACATTAAGCCTGGAGTATTGGCATCCCTCTAAGATGAAATTCAATGATGGCAGCATCTTCTACGGTGATGAACGCATTGCAGTGTGAGTTATTTGTCAATTTCTTCAAAAAAATGTTCAATATATTGCAACATCATATTGCTAAACACATTAGCTTTATAATTCTTAAAGCGGGGGCAACGCTATACAAACTGCACATTCATTATGACAACTCAATTCAGCAAGTCAATCAAGGTCGGTGACAAAGTAACTTTCGACAACGACCAAATCGAAGTTTTTAAAGCCGAAACAAGCAGCAATGATAAAGCTGTAAGGCAATATCAGCAATTAGTTTTAGGGGGCATAGACCAGATAGGTGTAGTTAAAGAGTTAGGCGGCAACTTAACCACAGTTTCTTATCCTGATGGTTGGGACTTACCGGTTCCGACGAAATACCTTATTGTGTTGCCGTCAGAATAGCAAGCATATTTAAAGGCATTTAATATTTATGAATAAAAAGTCCAGGCCAACCGAGCAATATATCCAGGAGAATCGGGAAGTGATTGGCAAACAAATCCGGACATTCCGGGAAAAGAAAGGATTTAGTCAGGATGAACTGGCAGAGATAATGGAAGTAAATCGTTTCACTATTTCAAAAGTTGAAACTGGCAAATTTGCTATTACAATAGATTATCTGGTAAAGTTTGCCTGGTACTTGGACTTTAATATTTCGGTACAGGAAAAGCAAGGCAAGTAGTATGGCTGATGTGCATACAAAAGAAGTAAGAAGCTATAATATGAGCCAAATCCGGTCTAAGAACACAAAGCCGGAATTAGTAGTTCGTAAATTTTTATTTGCAAATGGGTTTAGATACAGGCTGCACAGTAAAGATTTACCCGGCAAGCCGGATATAGTGCTGCCAAAGTATAGAACGGTAATATTTGTTCATGGTTGTTTCTGGCATGGACATGAAGGATGTAAATATTTTGTTGTACCCAAAACAAAAACAGATTGGTGGTTAAATAAAATTACCAGAAATAAAATGTTGGACAATGAACACATTAAAAAGCTGAGGTCTGATAAGTGGAATGTAATTACCCTATTTGAATGCAAATTAAAGAAAGGCAATATTGATTCCACTTTGAATAATCTTATTAAAAAACTTAATAAAATATTATCAAAATGATTACGAAAATAGAAACAGCAGATGATGTAAAAGCATTTGCAAAACAGATAATCAGCGAAGGTGTTAGTTTTCATCCTGATGATGATTTTAATGATTATGTAAACTTTAAAGAAAACACACCAACTTATACAAAAGAGGAAACGGATTTAAGAAATGACTTAATGAATAAATGTTTTGAGGTTTGTGAAAAAGAGGGAATTGATATTTATGATACAATGCTTGAGGTAACATTAACAGAAACTGGAATGGATAAGTTTATTCCTTTACCATCACAGCCTTACCCCGATAATAACTAAGATGAATTATATAGACCTTTTTGCGGGGGCTGGTGGACTTTCCGAAGGATTTATTCGGGAAGGCTTCAATCCTATTGCCCATGTTGAAATGAACAAAGAAGCTGCTGATACTCTAAAGACAAGGTTGGCTTTTCATTACCTGAACGAGGATAATAAAGTCAGCAAATACTATTCGTATTTGAAAGGTGAAATTTCAAGGGAAGAGTTGTGGAACAGTATCCCCCAGGAAATCATTTCATCAGTCATTAACAGTGAAATCACAAAAAAAACAATCGAGGGCATTTTCAATAACATAGATGAACAGCTTGGTTCTAAAAAAGTTGATGCAATAATTGGTGGGCCGCCTTGTCAGGCTTATTCATTAGTTGGCAGAAGCCGTGACCCAAACAGAATGAGTGGCGACAAGAGAAATTATCTGTTCAGGTATTATGCAGAATTTCTGGTTCGGTATAAGCCAAAATACTTTGTTTTTGAAAATGTATTAGGGTTACTTACCGCAGGTAATAAAAAGTACCTGAATGAAATGCTTTCTTTATTTGAAGAAATTGGTTATTCAGCAGATTATAAAGTATTAAACGCTGAAGATTACGGTGTGTTGCAAAGAAGGAGACGAGTTATTATAATTGGTCGTAAAGGAAAATCAAAATTTGAGTTTCCTGAGCTTGAAACAATTGAAAACAACTGGCAAATAAAGAAAGATTTATTTGCAGACCTGCCCAATTTAATTCCAGGGCAGGAAATGAATATTGCTAAATACACTAAGAAAATTAACCAGTATCAGCAGGCAATGGAAACAAGGAATGGTATTGATTTTACAACTCAGCATATTACAAGACAGCATAATGAAAGAGATTTGGAAATATATTCAATTGCAATTGATAAGTGGCTCAATAAAAAAGAACGATTGAAATATAACGATTTGCCTAAACGATTGCAAAGTCATAACAACACGGAAGCATTTCTGGACAGGTACAAAGTTGTTGACCCACTTGGACACTCTCACACTGTTGTAGCACACATTTCTAAAGACGGCCACTACTACATATACCCTGATACAAAACAGGTACGTTCGATTTCTGTTCGTGAAGCGGCAAGAATACAATCCTTTCCGGATGACTATTTCTTTGAAGGAGGCAGAACAGCAGCATTTAAACAAATAGGAAATGCTGTGCCACCACTAATGGCAGAGGCATTGGCAAAAACTATTAGTCAACTTTTTAATGGAAAATAGAAATATACAATCCGAAATAGCAGACCCAAATCCTGAGTTTCTTATTAAATCTATTGCAGAACAAGGATATAGTTTGGAATCATCATTGGCCGACCTGATGGACAACTCTGTTTCAGCAAATGCAAATAAAATTGAAGTGCTGATTAAGATGGAGCAAGAGCCATTCACTTTGTTTGTAGCTGACAACGGTCACGGAATGGATGAGGAGGCACTTAAAGCAAACATGCAGTTTCCAAGCAATTCACCAGAAGAAGAAAGAAATACTTTTGACCTTGGAAGATTTGGATTAGGTATGAAGACAGCATCCTTTTCACAAACAAGATGCTTTACAGTTCTGTCAAGAAAGAAGGGAACAAAGAATTATAGCGGGAGAACCTGGGATGTTAACTATCTGAAACAAGTTGGTAAGTGGAGGCTAATAGTTAATACACAAGAAGAAATAACCAAACTTATACAACAGTACCATTCACTTAGCGAAGGGCATCTGAATCGCTTTGAAAATTTTGATGCAAACACTATTGTTGTGTGGAAAGGGCTTTACAAGTTTGAAAATTATCTTGAAGAAGATAACAGGCAATCAGCATTAAAGAAGCAAATAACGGAAGTTACATCTGATTATTTATCGCTGGTATTTCACCGGTATATGGAACGAAAGGCAAATCCGTTACAGATAAGAATCAACAATAACCTGATTGCAGCTTTTAATCCCTTCCCCACAACGATTCCTGATTTTCGTCCGATAGAATTTAAACAAAAAAATTTCAGCACTGACACAATTAAAATTGAGGGGTTTGTGCTACCATCCAGAAGCATTGATGAAAGTCAAAGTATTTCCATCTGGACTACAAAAAACAGAAGTCTGATGGACATGGAAGGAATATATATTTACAGAGCAGACAGATTAATTCACTTTGGCGGCTGGAATGGCATAATCAAGAAAGCTCCACGGCTTCAATTAGCAAGACTTCGTGTTGACATTGGAAACAGTGTTGACCACCTGCTGCATCTGAATGTTGCAAAATCACAAATTGAAATTCCACACGATTTGACAGCAGCTTTTGAAAAATACATTGATGAATTGAAAACTCAGGCAGAAAGAGAGTTTTTCAACAGAGGCATAAGAAAGTTTTCGTCCAATCGCAAAGAAGATAATGTTCAATTGTTTGAGAGAAAAGCCAGCAACAAAGGTACTTTGCTGGAAGTGAACAGTAGTTTTCCATTACTCAAGTCATTGATGGGTGAGTTAAATAAAGGTCAGCTCACAAAATTGAACTTGGTAATTAGGATGATAAATACAAGGATTAATGAAATCAGGCAGACTCATGAGGAGAAAGCTTTTGTTGGAATCGAAGAGAAAGACGGGTTGTCCATGAAAGATTTGGTTATGTGTGTGAACGAACTAATAGCAAGTGGACTATCTGCGGAATTGATAAAAACTGACATACTTCCCAATCTTGGATTTGCTGAAACTTCTTTGCCATCAGAAGTTATGCAATTATTAAAATAAGTTTCATGGAGAATAAATATATTGATATTATTATCAAAATCATTGCAAGCAAGGCAAAAGAATATTCGCAGAGTAATTCATTATCTCCTGCTTATTTTATGAATCTTCTACCTGAGATAAAAGATTCAATTGTTGCGGTAATCAAAGTATATGGCTATCCTGAAATTGATGAGGTGACTTTGAAAAATTATTTCGAGACTGCCAAGAACCAGTATTTATCTGTAAACGCTATTGACATTGACCCAAGCAATGCTCTTACAAAAAATGGATTTAGAAGCTGGCTAACAGCAGAAAGAAAAGAGGAGATGAAAAACTCCTGGAATTACAGCGACAGATATTTTACTCTTCTTGAGAAAGCAGGTAGGTCAGAAAAAGTAATTGATGAAACTAAGAAAACAAGTCTTGAGATTCTGGAAAAAATGGGAGACCCAAAATCAAGAGAAGAATTTTATGTGAAGGGATTAGTTGTTGGGAGCGTCCAGGCAGGAAAAACTCAAAACTTTAATGCAGTAATCAACCGTGCAATTGATTCTGGCTACGGATTAATAATTGTGTTGGCTGGTTTAATGGAAGACCTAAGGAATCAAACGCAATTAAGAATTGAGAACGATGTTATCGGAGAAGGGCTTGACCTCGATACAGACAGATTGGTAAATAAAGGCGTAGGCAATATTCGCAGGTTTGGTATCTCGGCTGATTCAGGAGGAGTAAGAGTGGAGCAAGTTATAGGAATCACTTCATCAAAATCAGATTTTAAAAAATCTTTGTTAGATGCAGATTTCTCTTTGAATCACATAAACATTTTGGTCTGCAAAAACAATGTAAGTGTATTACGGAATCTTATTGTCTGGCTGCATGATTATCTTGAAGAAAACAAAGAGCAGCATAATATTCCACTGCTGATTCTGGATGATGAGGCAGACAACGCATCATTGAATAATGAAGGAAAGAAGGGAAGAGAATACGCTTCAAAAACAAATGGACATATCAGAGCTTTACTTGCATTGTTCAAGAGAAAAACTTATTTGGGATATACCGCAACACCATTCGCAAATATTCTTGCTGACCGGAATGATGCTCCGGAAAATAACTGGATTGTAAAGTACAAAGTGAGAGGACAAGCAGAGGAGAAAGCATTGCAACGAGTTGACAATTTATTTCCTGATGATTTTATCGTTCTGCTTAATCCACCAACAAATTATGTTGGAGCAAAAGAAATTTTTGAAACAACTAAGCCGATAGACAACAAGGCAGAATTAAAAATCCCTCTTGTTGAAATTGTTGATGATAACATCGAACATTTTCCTGACAAGGTCTATTTTTCTAACACTGGAGAATTAGTAGGTGTCTTGAAAATCAAAAATCAAAATGAATGGAATGAGATAATTGGGCAGTTTAACTCTTATCTTGACTTTGCTGACTACAGAGAATATAGAAGACAAACAAGGTCTTCAAGAACAGGAGATGACTTTCCAAGAAAACTACCTGATTCAATAAAGGAAAGCATTCTCTGTTTCATTCTTTCAATTGCCATTCGTGAAAGCAGAAAACCTGCAATGATAAATTCCACAATGTTCAATCCGCATAATTCAATGCTGATTCACATTTCAAGATACACACTTTGGCAAAACAGGCTCAAAGGTTTAATTGATGTGTATGTAAGAGAGTTGCAAAGCAGTTTGCAACTTGACGACCCTGGAAATCCTACTTCAATCTTCGCAACTTTTGAACGAACTTGGTTCAAATACTACTCGAAAATTATTGAACATATTTCTGACTATTTGCCGAAAGGTTATGATGATGAGTTTCTGAAACCAATCAGTTTTGAGACAATTAAGAATAATTTTCTCACTGATGCGATTAAGGGAATTGAAGTCAAAGCAATAAACAGCGTAACAGGAGATAAATTGATTTATCCGAAGAACACTCCTAAAAAGTACATTGCTATTGGTGGAAATAGATTGTCCCGTGGATTTACTCTTGAAGGACTTAGCATAAACTACTTTGTCCGTTCAACTGATTATTCTGATGCCCTTCTTCAAATGGGAAGATGGTTTGGTTACAGACCAGGGTATCTTGACTGTTGTAAACTTTTCATAACCCGTGATTCAATGGAGAAGTATGATTTGGTAACACGAACCATTGAAGAATTGGAAGTAGAATTTAGAAAGATGGAAGAGAAAAATCGGAAACCATCTGACTTTATTCTTCGTGTTAAGAAGCATCCAGGAGCACTTAAAATAACAAGACCGGCAATACTTCGTGATACACTTGAAGTCAATTGGTCGTATCAGGATTCACTTGAACAATCAACAAACTTTGACATCCACAAGAAAAAAATTGAGTCAGTTTGGGAGCAGTTCAGGAATAATATTGTGGCAAGGCACAAGTTTGAAATCAAAAAGAAAGAAGATAATAAAACCGATGCAGGATTTCTTATTGCACAAACTGATATTTCAGGCGTGTTGAAAATACTCAAACAGGAAAACAACTTTGGAAATGATACATGTGATAGTATTATTAGATTTCTTGAGAGATGTCGAGATGTTGATAAACTCAGGCACTGGACAATTGCAATTAAGACAACTGGCAGAGCAAATGTTGATGAAGGAAAAGGGATTTTGAAAAAATCAGAATCCAATTTGCCAGTTGATATTACAATGACTGTGAGAAGAGGGCCAGGAAAAGACGAAGGCGTAAAATATTTCAGAGAAAAATTTACCCAATCTAAAATCTTCGGGGCATCGGGCAAATCAGCCAACCTTATTTCAGCAGGGCTTGACATGGCTATCCTTTTAACCGATACCCAAATCAAATCAGCAGAGAAAGAATTTGTAGATAACAGAATGCAATACTATGCGGAAAAATATCCTGAATGGACAAAGGAAGAAATTAAGAAAAAAGCAGAAGAAGTAAATATTCCAGAACGAGTTTACCGTGAGAAAATGACTGACCAGGAAGGACTTCTCGTAATCTACATTTTAGACTCCTATTATGTTTTTCTTCAGGAGAAAGGCAAAGAAGATTCTGAATTGAAAATGATTGTTGAAAGCGAAGAAATTGATTTGAATATACCATTGATAGGTTATGCAATAGGATTTCCACCAATTGAACCAGACCCAGGAGGAGTTTATGTTCATGGAAATTATGGATTTGAAGAAGATGAGGAAATAGAATTTAACGAAGCAGATTCTGAATTACCGGATGACGCAAACGAAATATAGTTATGACAAATATTGAACTGAAACAAAAGTGGTCAGGGCTTTTAGAGAATCCTGTTACAAGTGGCTATCGGTCTATAAGAATTTCTGCTGACTGTATCTGCGAACTGTATCTTGGTGTGAGCAGCGAAGGCAAGAGATGCCTGATACTTGCGTTACCTGACAGCAAACGTTTAGATTTCAAAGGGGTTCAAAAAGAAAATTTATCTATCGAATATTTTGGAGAGAAAAATTTAATCGTACTGCAATTAAACGACATTGATTTCAGCGACCTTTTTGATGACTTGGTTCTTTCTCTCTATCACGGAATAAAAACTATCAGTCTGGTTGATGAATATTCAAATCATTTCATTCAGACGTTTTACAGATGGAGTGATTTTTTTGAAGACAAGAAATCAGACTTGCTTTCTGAGGATGCAATAAAGGGAATAATGGGTGAATTGTTGGTTCTGAAATTACTTATCACTTCACCAGACCGACCCGAAATTAATTTCCTCTTGAAAGCATGGACTGGACTTTATGATAAAGGAAACGACTTTGAATTGGAACTTAAAAATCTTGAAGTAAAAACAAAATCACCATCAGGAATTGATGTGAAGATTTCAAGTGAATTTCAATTACAAGTTTCGCCGGGAAAAGGATTGGAATTGTATGTTGTTTCGCTACAAAGCGATTTTACTGTTGGCATTCACATTAGAGATTTGATTTTGGAAATAAAAAAACTGGTACAGGAATTTTCTGGTGACATTACAATCTTGTGGAAAGCCCTAAGTCAAAAAAATATCACTGCTAAAAATGTGAATCAGTATGACAGGTACAGATTCCAACCCCTCAATTGGGTTTCTTACAACTGTGCAGATGAAAATTTCCCGAAATTAAGCAGGTCGAATATTCCGGAAGAAGTAAGTGCTTTGAAATACATTTTGAGAACAAACCTCTTAACATCATTCATTATCGGACAAAGCAATTTTTAGCATGAAAATTCAGGAATTTCTTAATTACAGAAAGGAATTACTCGATAGTTCAAAAGACGAAGAGGGATTTGTTCAGCAAACACAGTTGCTGAGTCAGATTCTTCCGTTAATGGTTGATGCAAAATTACTTGATTCGGAAGACTGGAATGATTCTTACTATTTGAATCCTGCCGAAAACTTTAAAGTAAACGGTTATACGGTTAACGAATCATCAGAAAGATTGCAATTATTCATCGTTGATGAAACAAGTATTGACCTTACTGCTTCGGAAAAAGATTTACAAATCTCAACTAAAAGTTACTATGACAATCAATTTAAAAGGGTAACGAGGTTTTTGAATAAGGCAATTAAAGGATATTTAAATGACGAAGTTCAGGATGCAGACCCAATTAGACCATTGCTCTCTCAACTCTCATCAGCAACTGGAGCAGAGCAGTTTGATGTAATTGAAATATTTCTGGTCAGTGCCTCAGCAACTACTGAAACCCGTGGCGCATTGCCACAACCCAAGAGAATCGAATTTGAGGATGAAAATATCTCAGTATCATTTACAAGAAACAGAGAACGAGTAAAAAAAGATTTGCTAATCATTAAAAAATTAGTTGACCTGAATTTTTTGTATGATGTGTTGATTTCTCAGGGAAACAGAGAAGCCCTTATAATTGATTTTGAAAATCTGTTTGACTATAAAATTGAAGTGATTAAAGCGGCAGATGAAGAAAACTTTGAATCCTATCTCTGTGTTTTACCAGCACATATTCTGTCTGACCTTTACAAAAGATATAGTTCAAGGCTACTTGAAAAAAATGTGCGGTCATTTCTTCAATTCAAAGGAGCAAATAAGGGCATAAGAGAAACGATTAGAATGAGCCCTGAAAAGTTTATCGCATTCAACAACGGAATAACAATTACTTCAACTGCAAAAGAGCTTGAAGCAAAAAATGGAAAATTATTTATAAAGTCATTGACAGATTTTCAGATTGTAAATGGCGGACAGACAACCGCCAGCATCTACTTCACCCAAAAGGATGGTTTTCCAATTGACAAAGTGAAAGTAATGGCTAAGATTAACGTAGCCCGTGATGTGACTGAAGAAGGATTGGATTCTTTGATTTCAGATATAAGCAGATATTCAAATTCGCAAACTAAAGTTTCAAATGTTGACCTGAGTTCAAGAAGTCCGCAACTGAATAAACTCAAAGCACTTTCCGATAGCATTGTTACACCATCAGGTAGAAAATGGTTCTTTGAAAAATCAAGAGGGGAATTTAATACCAAACTAAGAATTGCGGGTTCAAACAAAGCAAGAATTGAAAAAGAATATCCAAAGAACTATCGTTTCACGAAGGAGCAATTAGGAAAGTATTTTACTGCATGGGGAGACCAGCCGTATGTTGTGAAAAAAGGTGGTGAAAAAGTTTTCAGATATTTTTTGGAAGAAATCACTGGAGAGTTGCGTGGCAAGAAAGCAATTAATGTAAATCGGGATTTTTACGAAGAGTTAATTTCCAAAATTATTTTGTTTACTCAGCTTGAAAAAATTTACGGTCAGGGAAAAAATTCTATGGGACAAATAAGGTCAGCAGTTGTTCCCTATACTATCTCGGTAATCTACATTTATACTGATGGCGCTAAAGCGGGAAAGCAATTCGACCTTTCTAAAATTTGGAAGAAGGAAAAACTTGAAGACGATTTGGTAACATTTTTCACTGAACTAATGGAGTTGATGAATGGCTTGATAAAAAACTATTCCGAGAGCGATGACTATGGCGAGTATGCAAAAAACAAGAAACTGTGGGAAGATATTTCAACTTCTAAGGAGATTGAAAAGTTCATGACTTCAAAAATTGCTCAACAGATTCTAAGCAAATATTCTATTCCTGTTAGAGAGAAAAAAAATGGAGGAACAACCGAGGTCGATTTTGAAAGAATACAGGCGAACATTGAGGTTCTTTCAAAAGGGGTTGAATTTTATAATCAGCTCAGGGAGAAATATGATGGACTTTCCAAGCTCCAGGAGAAGAAAATGGATATTATTATTTCTTCAATAATTAAGTTGGAAGATTTAAGCGAAGACCATTTACGGTTTGAAAGCAACCTGATGAATGAGATACGGAAAAATAGTCCTGAAATATTTGACCAAATAAATACCCCATACAATTATCAGATTGAAAGCACCTTGAAACTTATTATTCTGAAATACAACCAAGCGATTGAAAACGGTTTTGGGTTGACTGATTTTTTTAAGTCAATTGAACGGAATACTTCTGCTGTCAATAACAAGTATTCATCGGTTTTTAACAAGATAGCAGTTGAGCTTGAAAAAGGAGTTGCTCCGTCAGTTAAAGACATTCAATTGGCATCAAACTATTTTAACAAAGAGACAGCACCAGCAAAAGAAACTCCCAGCGGTGCAGCCCCTAAAATCAATCTGAGTGTTTTGAGGCAAATGGTAGAGTGGGATTCCAGAATGAAAATCTTGTCCAATGGAGAAAGGCAGTATATGGCAGACTTGGCCTATGAACTAAAACCTCTTAACCAATTTCATAAGACAAATGCTGAAAAACATTTGAAGACATTAATGAAAGCCGGATTTAGTTGTCAATAGTAGAATTATTGCCTGATTATTTTCTCTTTATTTAAGAGGCGGCTTTAAATAATAATTTCTATTTGATATTATATTGAAAATCATCAATTTAAAGTCAAATATTTGCCTGTAATTAGCCAACCTGTCTTTAATTTGATTTCAAATATTTGCCAGTAAATGTCTATAACTGTCCGTAATTTGATTTCTGTTTAGTAGCTTTACACCCTAATAAGGAACAAACAGGATTAAGACAGTGCCAAAAGACTTCATTATAGAGCAATTAAAACAACGGTTTGCCGGGCAATCATATATTACCCGTGAGGAGCTATTGGACTTTTACAGGTCATTTGAGCCAGATTTAAAGGAGGCTACTTTTACCTGGCGAATCTATTCACTAAAAGAAAAGAACCTGCTCAAATCTGTCAGAAAGGGCGTTTATACCCTTTCTGTAAAGCCACAGTTTCATCCTCAGGTAGAACCGAGGTTAAAAGACATTGCCGGTAAAATATGCAAACAGTTTCCCGCCGCCCGATATTGTGTGTGGAGTACCCGTTGGCTGAATGAGTGGATGATACACCAGCCGGGCAGGTTTTTATTGCTGGTTGAGGTAGAAGCATCAGCAACCGAATCTGTCTTTTATTTTCTAAAGGATGGAAATTTCAAAAATGTATTCTTCGAGCCGGATGATAACCTGCTGGAGAGATACGTTTATGAGCAAACAGAATCCATCATTGTAAAAACATTGGTAACAAAAGCACCGGTAAAAAAAGAGAAAAAAATAGCCATTCCAGCACCAGAAAAAATATTAGTTGACTTGTTTGTAGAAAGAAAAATATTTGCTCCCTTTCAGGGTAGTGAATTAGTGCATATTTATAACAACCTGTATAAACAGTATGCTTTAAATATTACAAAGTTGCTGGCTTATGCCAAACGCAGAACCAAAGAGCAGGAACTGCTTGATTTTATAACAAAAAATACTTTACTCACTGAGTTACTAAGCGAATGATTTTACCGGCCTCATATACCCCAGACTGGATTAAGGAGAAAAGAAAAACTTATCCTAAAAGCGACCCTACTATTATGGAGAAGGTTATTTATGCTCTTACATTGGTGGAACAGTTAGCTCAAACCGACCTTTCATTTACATTCAAAGGCGGCACAAGCCTGTTGTTAATTTTGCCTGAACCTAAAAGATTCTCAATAGATGTAGATATTGTAACAACTGAAAGCAGGGAAAGGGTTGAGGCTACTTTAACGGCAATTTGTACAAAGGGAATCTTTACAAAATTTGAATTGGATGAATTTAGAAGCTATAAACCAGGCATACCTAAAGCTCATTATCTGCTTACATTCTTTTCTCAATGGGATAATAAAGAAAAAGTGATTTTGTTGGATGTATTGTATGAAGAACATGGCTATCCTGCGCTTGTAAAAGCACCAATTGTAAACGAATGGATTCAAACAGATGAAAATTTATTAACTGTACAGATACCTTCAGCAGATTCTATTACAGGAGATAAGCTAACAGCTTATGCACCCAATACCGTCGGTATTCGTTTTCGGGTTGAACATGCCGATGGTGCAGTAACAGAAAAGCAAATGGAGGTGATGAAACAGCTATTCGACCTCGGTATTTTGTTTGACAGGGTTAATAACCTCAATCATTTCAAACAGTCGTTTGAAAAAACAGCTCAAAAGGAAATAGCATACAGGGCAGAACAAAATATTACAACTGAAAGAATATTGAATGATGTTATTAATACCTCTTTAATGATTGGTTCTTTGGGTAAATTCTTTGACCCCAATGGAGAGTATAAGCATGTTGCAACAGGTTTAACACAATTGAAATCTTATATCTATCAGGGTGCATTTCGTAATGATGAAGCTGTCTTGGCATCTGCTAAAGCATCTTATCTGGCTGCAATGACTTTAACAGGATATGAAGGAGAGATTCAACGTTGGCAGGACGGGGATGATATTTTAAAATACATGATAAAGCCAATAGAATACCAGTTCCTCAACAAACGAAGAAATATACCCGGTGGTCCATTATTTTATTGGCATCAGACTCTAAGTTTACTGGGTAAAATATAATTTCAAAATTTTGGCAGGTAACACGATTTGCTGCCGATTTATAGTTTGAAAACTTATGGCTACCGCATACCTTTCCAGGGTTTCCGCCGGATATATTCGGAAGCCAGTTGCTCAATTTCTGCATGTGTTGAAATTCGTTTGTGTGTTAACCATTCATCTAATTCACTACGTTTAAAATACAGCTTCTTACCTTGTTTGAAATGCGGAATATTTCTTTCAGAAGTTTTTTTGTAAATAGCGGATTTGGACAGGCTAACATATTCAGCAGCCTGATTCAGATTTAATACTTCCGTGATTGTAACTGTACCGTTATCATTTTTCATTACGGTTTTAAGTAAGTTCTCAATGTTATTGAGCTTCTCAATAATTAATTCAAAAGGATTTTCCATAATAGAACTTTTGTGTGAAAGAATAACAACATCCCATTCCACAGACCCACGCTGCAAGGTAATAAGGTGTTCCTCATGCCTATTCGGCAAGCAGATGTGCCAAACCAATGCAGCAGCAGCAATGAAATCTGTTTATAAACTTTTATGGTATTGCTGCACCTGCATTGCCCTTCGGGTGCTTCGCTACGCTTCGCAGTTTGTCACACTTCTTGCAGCTCATACGGCATTCGTCACGGCAGCTATTGTGTCCTTCACGCCACTTCGTTCATTACTTCCTTCGTTCCGCTTCATTACACCTCGTTCGTAGCCTGACCATTTGCTGCAAGGCAGGGCATTCTTGCCGACCCACAAATCCTGAAACAAAAGTATGCACCTGCCTTTCCGCAAGCAATCCCTACAATACTCACTGGGTTTCATTTCGCTTCACTACGTCATTCATTCACTTCAGTAGCGTTCAGTCCACCCGCTGCCCATTATTTGGCTCGCCTTGCGTACCCATTTCGGCTGCGTTCACCTTGCGACTGCTAATTGCTCATGTCGTACCTCCATTTCGCAAAGCATCGCTAAGGTTTACTTGCATAGTTCAGCCGCCTCCGTACCCTGACGGGAAATTTACTGCGGCGGCTTCCTATGGAGGCAGCATCGTAGCAGCCCCTTAGCTCGGCTTCTTTTGCATTACCCTGAAAAGGGGCTGCTACTTTACTGCTGCCCCCTCATGGGTGCTCGCAGGCACTTCCGTTCGTTCCTCTCTCCAGTGCCTTATGGCGGCTCGCCACCCACGCTACAGTGTGGACAAGTGTGCCACACGGCTATGCTTCTTTTTTGCCGCAGGCGCTATTACCTTTTTACCAACGCACAGAGAAACGTTTCCAAAATCAGCATCAGTTTTACACAAGAGAAGTTCTTAAAAGAAAATCAAAAAAGTACAGCAAGTTAGTCGGCTGGCACAGACCCATGCTCTAAAAAAAACAAGGAACTACGGCATAAACACAGCCCCACCGCACAAAGCCATCATTTATTCCGTTCCTCCTTGTTTTTTTAGCCACGCCGCCTGATGTGAATGCTTTCTTTTTTTTCCTTTTTTCTTTTAAAATAAATTTTATTACAATGAAAAATGCAAATCACTACTTCGGTTCAGGCAATGGTTCAGAAAATTATTATTGCCATAAACCATCCTTAATTCTTTACACTGATGGTGTAAAAGAGTTAGCAGAACAATGCGGTGCTTATTGGTTAATTGATTTAATTATTAGCCATCAATGCCACAAGGAAATTAACCTTGAACGTTTTCAGGTGTGGGATTTAAAAAGAGTACAGGGCGATGTTTTTACAATCCTGGCAACAGATGGGAATCACAACAGGGTAACAGGTCAGGAAATCCCTTTTAGTGATTTTCCTTATGACCTTGCAACAATTTGGCTGGTAGATGGATGCTTAATGTTGCCAAATGAATATTAAAAAAAAAGACGGTCAGCAATGGCCGCTTTCTTTACATACATGCCGACCTGTTGAATTGATGCACCTTTTGCCAATGTGTTTTTTATACAGCAAAAATAGCTACGGCAGCTCACCGCACAGACCTGACAAAAAAAACCAAAAGACTACGGCATAAACACAGACCCGACACACAAGGCCATCTTTTATTCCGTTTCCTTTTGGTTTTTTTATCTGCCTTCGCTGAGAGATGCTTATAAAAATTCACAGTTATGCAAAAGCAGCTTCGTATCATCACCCGTCAGCGTTTGGCAGTTTGTCCATTCAGCAGTTCTTTATTTGGCCCCGTTCCTCAGTTGCCTTCCTGGGTTTTCAGCAGGCATCTCGGCAGGCGTCCCGTTTATTATCGTTATAGCGGCACTCGGGTTTTCGCCCTGGGGTCATCTGGCTGGTTTGTTCATTGTTCACCATCAGGCCGCCGTTGGCTGTCAGCATTGCCCTTTTAGGGCTTTGCTGAATTGCTTTGCAATCACGAATACCAAACCTTAATATAAAAGCTTCATGAGTAAATGAAAAGCCCCGCCAGAAATGGCAGGGCTTTATCGGACTGAAAGAATGAACTGTTTTTTGGGATTCCTTTTAGAATATCAATCCTAAGAAGAAATCAAGTAATCCACTTAACATGGTATTAAATTTTAAGGGTTAAAAAATATATTAATTGCCGTCAACCTTTACCAATGCTAAAGCATTGTAAGCACCATTTTTCAATGGATACATTTGACCATTCACTTCCTGGTAAAACTCAATGCCAAGTGCAAGGAATAATGGATGTGTACTGTTTGCAGTAACTGCATTAGAAAGGTTAATTACAGCAGTTGCAGTGGTATCCCAGGGCAGCACGGCAGTTTCGCTTGTTGCCACTACGAAGGTTTCATTTTCAAAATCTACTTCTGTACCGGCAGAAACAATTTTGAAATGAGTAGTACCGCCGGGAGCAGCAATCATGTTCAATGGAACAAAGGCAGGAATATTCACAGCCAATGTACCGGCAACCCTGTCAATGGTTGAGGTATAGGGCGCATAAAGGGTAGTACCCAATTTGCCGCTGATGTTAAACTCAAAGCCTGCCAGCAATTCAGCTTCGCCATCAATCACATTCCTTTGCCCACGGGGATTAGTAGCATCTTCCTGGATTACTTCAACCATCTTTTGAGTAAGACGGCTTACCATCCGGCTATCGGAAGCGTTCTGCAACATTGCACGGATTGAGTTACGAAGTAATTTGCCAGCCTTACCAGCCCTTCCAAATTCATCTCCATTTTCACGGGTTCTTTGAAAGTTAGGATCATTGGCGATACGGTCCCCGGACACGCCGCCTTTCTCTCTTGCCAGGTATCCGTCCTGTGTTGATTTGTAGAAGGTAATACCGCCGATAGTACCGTCTAATTTGATAATTCCTTTTTGCTTTGCCATTGTAAAAAATTATGAGTTAGTAAAAAATATCACTATTAATACCCGAAATTAGATAAGGTTTGCAGCCCTTTAAAACCGTCACTTCCGTTCCTGCCGATATGTGCAGATTATTCCATTATTAGTGCTTATTTCCTCTCTTAAAATGAAGTAAATTTGTGCATAGCAACTCTATACATAAAGCATAAATGAAGTATGGATAGAGTATTAAAATGTAAATTGAAATGGAAAGAGTTTGTATTTATCCAAAGGATGTACAGATTGTAACGGGCAAAAGCGAAAGATGGGGCAGAGAAGTAATCAAAAAGATCAAAACTCATTTTTCAAAGCAGCCTCACCAGTTAGTTTCTATTGATGAGTTTTGCCAGTACACCGGGCTATCTGTAAACACCGTAATTGAGAAGCTGAGAGCATAATTTTATTGGCAAAATGCCTCTAAAATCCGTATCTTAGCATAGCAGAAAAGTAAAGGAAATGTGAGATTGAAATAACTGTTTGAAGCGAGACTTTACCGAGACCTGCAAGGACTGAAACTTTGAAATAGTTATTAATAAAGGAGTTAGGAGAATGGTTCAAGACCCTCTCTCTCCGCCAGATACCATTTCAAATAACATCAAATCCTTGCAAACTCAATGTTTTCAAGGGTTTTTTATTTGGGGCATACCCCAAATTATTCAAATTCCCTCAAAGAAAATGGCGCAAACATCTTTTGCTAAAGTGCGTGATATTTTTTTGAGCCAGGCAAATAATAAGGATTGAGCTACTCTTGCGTCGCACACTTGTGCAATTGAATAATGATTGGGCTATACCACCACCGCCCCAAAATTTAAAAAACTTTTTATCAGTTAGGGATTAACAGTAAGAAATAATACTGGCATTTATAAGAAACAGTTTTTATTTTCTGCTAATAATTGCCCCAATTCCTCTGCAATAATCCTTGTCATGTCAATGGCGTAATCTTTCCTTTTAATTGTTTGTTTGTGAAAACTCACATGCCTGTACCGTGTTTTAACGGTATTGAAAATGGGTGATTTCACGGTGGGGGGTGTTTGTGTGTGTAATTAATTTTATGCAATCAAAATAATTAACCGGCAAGCCGAAAACGGGATTTAGAGTAGGCAGAAAATAGTTTACTATGCAAGCACCTGATATTTTAAACAGCACAAATGTTTCTCTTGAAAACCCTTTGTTCTCAGGCTTATTAAAAGATCTGCAGGGTAATATTTTAAAGCACCATGGCAGAACGCATGCCTATCATATTTTCCTTCATTTTAATGAAGACGAGATTAGAGCTGCCAGAGAGTGGATTGTTCAGTTTGCAAGTGTGATTACAACTGCAGAAAAACAATTAACAGATGCAAGAGCAAGAGAGACAGACCCGGAGTACGACGGGGGTACCTTTTTTAATCTTTTGCTTTCAGTTAAAGGGTACAATGTACTTGGGGTTTCCACTCCGCATACACCTGCCGATGCCGCTTTCAGGGCTGGGTTGCAAAACAGAACCGGCATTACAGCAGACGATACCGATTTGTGGGAGTCAGGGTTTAAAGATGAAATACATGCCATTATTATTGTGGCAGACAGTAATAGTTCAACGGCAGCAAAAAATAAGGATATTATCCTGGCCCAGGTGGCAGTTTTCGCCAATGTATTACTTGTACAGAAAGGTAAAGTTTTGCGTAACGAACATGGCATTGGCATAGAACATTTTGGTTATGCAGATGGCGTAAGCCAACCAAATTTTCTCATACACAATGATTCACCAGCCACTCAATGGGAAGACAATAACGCACTGTTAAACACATTGCTTGTTCGTGAGCCTGTGGCTGGCGACCAACTTTCTTTTGGCAGTTATTTTGTTTTCAGGAAACTTGAGCAAAATGTAGGCAAATTTAAAAACAGCGAAAAAGATTTAAGTAAGCAGTTCAATAAAGAATCAGACGAAGTATTTGGCATTTTTGATAAGCACAAAAAGCAAAATGATGAACTCGCCGGCGCAATGATTGTTGGCAGATTTGAAGATGGTACAGAAGTAATTAACCACAGCAACGAAAAGGGTATCATAAAAGATAGCCAGTTGAATAATGATTTTGATTACCGCGATGATGCCCCGGGCAGCACAACCAATGGTTCCAAATGCCCGTTCCACGCACATATACGAATTACCAACCCCAGGGCCGATGTTGGCGAATTTGCCAAAACTGTGCGTATTACACGCAGGGGCATACCGTTTAATGATATTGGCCGCGATGAATTTGACCTGGAGAACGATCAGCCCGATGGTGGCGTGGGATTACTCTTTATGTGTTACCAGAGTAGTATTGAAAACCAGTTTGAGTTTATACAGCACCGCTGGGCCAATCTTGGTGATATAGGTGGCAGGCCTGTAGGGCAGGATGCAATCATTGGACAGGGTGCCAATGCAACGGTAAAATCACTTCCGCAACAATGGGGTATCGATGCAAACAAACGAGATGTGCCTGCAACATTCCGCGACTTTGTAACCATGCGTGGCGGCGAATATTTCTTTACACCAAGTATCAGTTTCCTGAAAGGCATATAGTAAAATAAAGAATTATTATGTAACCGGCATTGGTAATACAGATCATCTTCCGTTGCGTCGCACACTTCCGCTTTCGGATTATATATTGAGCTTTTTCCAGAGCGAAGAATTGGGGTATGATTAAAAAGCATACGCAGCGAAACGCAGAAGCCAACCCATACACAAAACTTTGAGCAATACTCTTTGAAGAAGAAAACAGCTTCTTATGCATTCTATTTGCACGCCCATATCTCTTTAGTCAAATGACTGTCTTTTAAAAAGTCCTGGTAAAAATAGCCGGACTCTACTGTGAATTTCTGTTCATTAGAATTATAATAACCCGGAACCTAATCACAGATATATCCAATATCTAAAGCATCATTATAAGCTAAAACATAAATATTCTGGTTTCTCCAGGTGTATTGATTGATGAAAGGGTGACAATTACAATCGGCGTGATTTACCTCGAAATCTTTTGTAAGATCGCTTATTGTTTGCGGTAGTGTTGTTTGCATTTCTACCTGTTTTTTTGAGCAGCCAAAACCAAGTAAACAAACCAATGCTAAAACAATTATATTTTTAAGGTATATGGAACGATGCAGCTTAATCATAACCTGATATTTTTTGTGTGATATTGATATATTCAAAATCGTTGCAATGTTTTTGAGGAAATTAAAAAATATATTTCATTCGTAGATTTTGCATTGATCCTAACCCCTCCTTTACGAGTATTCTAACAAATCCAGACCTTACACACCATATTGCCCATTACATTATTATGCCTTTATTATATTTCGTAGGATGATAATCCTCGCTGCCATCTTCGCTAAAGTAAAAGCTCAATAAACCTTCCGAACGTACAAGTGAGTGACACAACAACCGATGCCATGAAAAACAAAAGCTGGCCACATAAAACCACTACCTGTACCCCTTTGCCTGCAACTGAAACAACTCTGCATAACGCCCACCCAATGCAAGCAATGCTTCGTGGCTGCCTATTTCTGTTAACTGCCCTTTATCGAGCACCAAAATGCGGTCAGCCATTCGTACGGTGGAAAAACGATGAGAGATCAGCACAGCAGATTTGCCCTTGGTAAGTTCTGCAAAACGCTGAAATACTTCGTACTCGGCACGGGCATCTAGTGCACTGGTGGGCTCATCGAGAATGAGTAACTGCGCATCTTTCATGTAAGCACGGGCAAGCGCCACTTTCTGCCATTCGCCGCCACTGAGTTCCACACCATCATTAAAGCGGCGGCCCAGTGCCTGGTCGTAATGATTGGGTAATTTATCGGCAAGCAAATTAGCAAGGCTTTTTTCTGCAGCAGTTTCAATGAGTGGGCGATTGTGCTGCTCTTCAATATTACCTACGGCAATGTTTTGTGCAAAGCTCATTTGATAGCGCAGGTAATCCTGGAATATAATACCGGTGTGTTTGCGCAGTTGCTGTATTTCGTATTCACGAAGGTCAATACCATCCAGTAATATACGGCCTTCTGTGGGGTCGTATAAACGAGCAAGCAATTTTACAAGCGTTGTTTTACCTGCACCATTCTCGCCAACGAGTGCAAGTTTCTCCCCCGCCTGTAACGTAAAACTCAAATGACGGTTGGCCCATTTATCGCTGTTGTGATAACGAAAACCAACATCCTCAAAAGTAAAACCCTGCTTAACAGGATTTGGAAAAGGTAATGGCTTTGAAGCTGCTTTTATTTTGGGTTCAATTTCAAAGAATTCAAAAAAATCACGCAGGTAAATAGCGCCCTGCGATACGGAAGTAAAACGCGATAAAATATTTTCGAGTAAACTTCTTAACTGCCTGAACGATCCTGCCAAAAAAGTAAGCGTACCAATGGTAAGAACACCTTCCACTGTTTTTAAAATCATTACAATATACGCGGTGTAATAACCCATGCTTCCAAGCAATGCAAACACAGTGCCCCACGATGCACGTTTTACAGAAAGCTTTTTATTATCTGCATAAAATTTATTGCTGAGCGTTTTAAAACGGTTGATGAGAAAACCTGAAAGATTAAAGATCTTCACTTCTTTCGCTGTCTCATCACTGGCGCCGAGATAACGCACATAATCCAATTCGCGGCGCTCCGGTGTTTGTCCACGGGTGAGAGCATAGCTGCGGTCATTGAAGTAAGATTCACCCAAAAATGCAGGCACAATAGCAACAAGTAATAATAAGATCAGCCACGGGTTAAATGCCATTAATCCTGCTGCTAAAAATGCCATTGTAATTAAATCCTGTACCTGCGTTAATACTTGTGATAATAAGATGGTACGGCCAACAGTTTGCTGCCTGGCCCGTTCCAATTTATCGTAAAATAAAGAGTCTTCGAATTGATCCAAATCCAGTGTGGCTGCGTGTTCCATGATCTTTACAGAAGTATGATTGCTGAAGAGATCGCCCAGCAAACTGTCTACCAAAGCGGTAGCCCTGCTCAAGGCATCAGATAAAATGGTGAGTGCAAATTCTGCAGCAACAAGCTGCCACAAATAAGTATGATCTGGCGTGTGATTGTTGCTCAATAAAATTACTTCATCAATAATTAATTTGGCAACATATAAAACTGCAACGGGTATTGCAGAACGTATTAATCTCAATGCTGCATTCAATATGGTGTACCAGCGGTTGGTTTCCCAAACAAGTTTAAAAAATCGTGGAAGGTTGCCCAGGGCATCTAACTTTTCTTTGAGTGTAGGTTTCGTTATTGTATTGTGTAATGCCGGTCTTTTCTCACGTGCCATGCGTACTTTGCTCATGTTGCAAAGTTAGGCTACGTAGTTGAAATGTTGACGATTGAAAAGTTGAATGAGTGAAAGCATTATTGACCAAACAAAAGTAATACTATGATGCATTGTTGCGTCGCACTCTTGTACGGTTTGATTATATATTGAGCTTTTACCAAAGCGTAGAATGCAGGGTTAAATTGAAAGTTTTTACCAGCAAATGCAGCGTTACTGCCACACACAAAAGCTATAAATGTAAACGCTACGGGGAAGAAAAATCCCGCTGCGTTAATCGATCAACTGTTCGGGCTTTTTAATTATGCTACTTGAGTATTTTAGTCAAATCTAAAACTTCAAAATAAGGATTCATTTCAAACAAATATTTCAGGAAAGAAAGATGAGATGAGCCGTAAATAACTAAGTAACATTTGTCTTTTTCCCCCATTCTGGCGCAAGGTATGCAGCATAGTTTTTGTGAAAGGCATACTTGTGCCATCGTAGTAAGAAATAATCATTGGATCATAAACTTCAAGGTTTCTCTTATCTATACAATACTTAAAGCTGTTTATAATTTCATTTTTATAGTTTTTTTCATTATCGTTTAATTTGTATTTACAGCTCATAAAATTAAAATACAAAATTTAATTGTGGTAACAATGGCACAAGGGTATGCCAACATACATAGTCACCCTGCATACCTTGCGCCAGAATGGGTCAATAGCTGGTTAACTATTGGTAAAATCTGTATTATAAAAATGACTGGGTTTTAAATAAATAAATGTTCTTTGTGCATCAATAATAATATTGAATCTTTTTAAAATATCGCCGCCCATTACACTCATTTTCTGCCTTCCTATTGAACCCTCAAAAAAACCAGCAGGAACACCATTCAATTGTCTGCTACCTAAATGCAGGCTGGGTAATACAGCCTTTTTGGTTTTTATTATATTGCCATAGGCATCCGTTAAATTTTTCTCCCCTGTGATTTGTACCTGCGTGCCTATCTTTTTATCATTTACAAAAACATCATCAAGCAACAAGGCGCCTGAATACCCTGAGTGAAGCAAAAACGGATGCATGAATATACTGTCACCAACCTGGCAAGCTGCTCGCACAAACATCAGGTTATCGCTGTATGTTAATTGTAGTTTATCGTAATCTTCAATGCCGGGTGGAAGTTCATCAGCAACAGTTATTGTGTTTTTATCAAAATCTATTGCAATCACTTTGTTTTTGAAAAGATTCATACCCACTTTACCATCAGTATGCTGACCTGAATTTTTATCTTCCCAAATGGTGATATTATTGTGCTGCAATTGCCCCATGACAATTGAATTGTACTGGCTAAACCTTGAGCTATTATCCCCTCCGCCCCAGCTTTGCACACTATCAACAATGCCATTGAAACGGACACTTGTAAGGGTACCGGTTACATCTTCGGTTAGCGTTACATCATCTGCCGCGGTATGAAACATAAGGGTAACTGAATCCTTTCCATTCAGCACAGCAGGTATTGCAATATTATTGTGGTCGGTGAGTTGAAAAGGAATGCTGTAGGAGCGCTTAAGCGGCTGGGCTACTGCTTGCCCGGAAATAATTTCACTGATAGAAATAACTGCCAGTATTAAAAGGAAAAGTCTGTATTTGTACATACCTGTTTTATTAATTTATTAACTGCACATTTCAAAATCAATGACTTTAGTAATATGGAAAGCCAAAGATTAGCGTTTTGTTTGGGTAAAAGTAAATTAAAAATAGTGACAGGGTTATTACGCCTTTGCTCCAAAGGTGCGTGTCACCACGCACCACCTTTACCGTTGTTAGTTGCCTGACCAAACAATGATTCGCTTCAATCTACGCTTTGGTAAAAGCCCATTCATAATCCAACCATACACGTGTGCGACGCAACGGAAGCTCAATCTTTGTTCCCCATAAGCCGGGTAAATAAAATTCTGTACGACTATAACGAACCGCAGAGTTGTGGGTTAGGATGCCAATACTCTCACCATGCAATGCACATCCTTATCAGTATAGTTTTTATATACTTCCAAACAGTAACCGTTGGGGTCTAATTGAGGATGTTTTAATAAGGCTTTAAAAGTATCGCCGATACAATTACTGTCTTTAAAGTGATTAACAATATACTCAGCTGCAAAATCACCTTTTTCAATGGTAAATTGTTGCAGCGCAGTATTGCTGAAATCGTCTGATGGCAATATTTCAGCGGCAGCTTTGTATTGTATGGTGCCTGTACAATCTGGATGCGAAATGCCAAAGTATCTTCTGCCGGGATGATCGGGAATTAAAGCATGTAATTTTTCATAAGTTGCCGGCACCTCGTTTGGAAAACTGGATGCTTTAAGGAATACCACTTCAATATCTTGCACAATTTGATAGCGTTCCATTATTTTTTATTTTCGCTTAACCGGTGAAAGAAAATGTAAGAAACCGCTAAGATGCCTAAAAAGATCAATGGTAAAATTGACTGAAAGTCAAATCCGTCTACTACAAAATGACCAATACTGGCAAAGAGAAAATTAAACGTAAAACCTGCATAGGCAAACTCCTTAATGGGTTTTGGCACCCGTGGTATAACCAATGCTAAAACTCCGGGTACTTTAAAAAACACCAAAGCGGTTCCAAAATATGCCGGGTAACCTAAATGACTGATACCTTCTTTTGCCAATTCTGTTTGTGAAGTAAATGCGGGGATTAAGCCTTCCATGATAAAAATAATAATGGTGCTTACCCAGAAAATAATTTTATCTCTTTTCATTTTATTTCAATTTCAGGTTGAATGTTTTTTAGTGTAATTAAGTATCCAGTGATTACCAAATTTATCTGTAAGGTCGCCAAACAATGCACCCCAAAAATTATTTTGCAACGGATGGTTTGCCACACCACCTTCGGAGAGTTTTGCATAGCAAGCTTTTACTTCTTCTTCCGTTTGGCAATTCAGCGTAACAGCAATATTGTTGCCTTTTATCAAACCTTTTTCGCCCACCATATCACTAGCCATCAGCACCATACCATTTTTTGAAAGCGTGGCATGCAGAACGCAATCTTTCATTTGCTTTGGCATTTTTTTAGATACTGCCGATTCACCAACGCTTTGAATGGTAAGCTCGCCGCCTAAACATGCTTTATAAAAGGTCATTGCTTCCCTGCAGTTGCCGCTGAATGTGAGATAGGGATATAGCTGCATAGCAGTTGTTCTTATGCGTTTGGCTGGGTTGCATTCATTACATTAAACATCCATCTTATACCGAATTTATCCAGGCAACAACCCCAGTAACCCCAAAATTCATCCCTCATAGCTGCCTTATCAGTACCGCCTTCTGAGAGGGCAGCGTATAATTTATCAGCCTCATCTTTACTATCTAATTGAAGGCTGACGGTAGTGTTGTTGCCAACAATTAATTTATGACCCATAGATTCCAGCATATCGGTACCCATTAATTCAGTGCCACCAATGATGGGTAATGCCACATGCATTACACTGTTCAGGTCGGCTTCTGAAAGCGCAGGAGCATCAGGGTGTGGCGGCATATCTTTAATACGCATAATAGGTGCAGAAAACTCTGTACCGAAAACAGATTTGTAATAATTAAAGGCTTCCTCTGTGTTGCCGAGAAAGTTTAGATAGATCGCTACTTTGCTCATGTTGTTTGTTTTTATTTGATTGAAAATATTTTGTTTAAACTAAAATTTCGCAATAGAATTTTTTTGAACCAAACAGTAGATTTTTATGGCATCGTTCCTTGCGTCGCACACTTGTACGTTCGGATTATATATTGAGCCTTTAACAGCCAATACAGCAACTTCAAACTCGGGCTTAATTGTTTTCTGTGTAATCTTTAAAATTATTTAAAATAGCCTGCCAGCCAGCTTTTTGCATGTCAACCGGGTTTTCATTTTCAGGGTCAAAAGTTATTACCACTTCCGTCTGGCTGCCCAAATGATTGAATTGAACTGTTGCAGTTCTTCCACCAAAACCGTAGGTAAATTGTTTGCCTTCTTCAATGTCAGTATAAATGGTTTCAAAGTCAAATCCAAAACTTCCATCTTTAGCTTCCATTCTTGCTTTGTAAGTGCCACCTATGCGCATATCGTTTTCAGCACGCGGACAATGCCAGCTTGGGTCAGCAAAGTTCCAGTGAATAATATGCGCAGGATTATTGTAATAATCCCAAACTTTTTTTGCGTCTGCATCAATGGTTGCCTGAACAGTAATTTTCGAATCGCTCATGTTATTATTTTTTAATCGGTTAATTGGCAATACAAAGATGTGATTGCTTTTTAAAATATACAATGTGCGAAAATGACAAGAAAAGGGCATTTTACGACAAAATCATTTTTACCTTGCAGCAATAACGTAAACCAGCCATCATGAATATAAGTATTCTTGTTCCCGAAAACTCTGTAATGCAGGCTGTTGCAGACCCTCAGTATTTGTTTTCTGCAGTAAACCAGTTTATGGCAATGGCTGGTAAAAAGCCATTATTCAATGTGCAGTTGGTTGGGTTAAAAAAGGAAGTAAAAATTAATGGCGGCTCGTTTTCTGTAAACACTGCACAACTTTTAAAAGATGTAAAGCAAACCGATTTGATCATAATTCCTGCTTTATTCGGCGATATGAAAACAGCCATTGCATCTAATAAAAAAGCATTGCCGTGGATCAATGAACAATACAAAAAAGGCGCAGAAGTAGCTTCTCTTTGCGTAGGTGCTTTTCTATTAGCCTCTACCGGCTTATTGAATGGTAAAAAATGCTCAACACACTGGGGATTTCAAAATGAATTTCGCGAATTGTTTCCTGAGGTTGAATTAATAGATGGCAGCATTGTTACCGAGGAAAACCGGCTTTATTCAAGTGGAGGTGCAATGTCTTATTGGAACTTATTGCTTTACCTGGTGGAGAAATATACAGACAGGCAAACAGCTATACTGGCCTCAAAATATTTTGCTATAGATATTGACAGAGAAAGCCAGTCTGCATTTGCTATGTTTAAAGGTCAGAAAAATCATACCGATGAAGCTGTAAAACAGGCACAGGAATTTATAGATCATCACATCCCTGAAAAAATCACAATAGATGAATTGGCAAATTTGGTGTCGCTGGGCAGAAGAAGTTTTGAAAGAAGGTTTAAAGTTGCCACCAATAATTCTGTGTTGGAATATATCAACCGGGTAAAAATAGAATTTGCCAAACGTAGCTTTGAAATAAGCCGCAAAAACATTAATGAAGTGATGTATGATGTTGGTTATACTGATACGAAGGCATTTCGTACCATTTTCAAAAAAATTACGGGCCTTACTCCTGTTGAATACCGGAACAAGTACAATAAAATGTCTGTGCAGGAATAACATTTCAGCCTGGTTGAATTTTGTTCCATATCCCCCTTGGGAAGACCCGGAACAACTGGGAAAATTGCATTGTTTGTTTTTTTTTGCTGGCCACAGTACATTAATGCTGTTAAGCAATGCTTGCGACGCACTCGTGTACTGTTGGATTATATATTGAGCTTTTATCTCAGCTAAGATCGAATCGAATCGTTGTTTGGTAAGCCTGGGTCGACAAACAACTGCTAACCCGTCATTTCGACCGCCTCGGCAGAAATCTCATGCATTTATAGAGAGATTTCTAAGTCGCTCCTGCTTCGAAATGACGCATACTGGATCTGAAAGTGCAATGGTGTGATTCAAGAGAAGTAGCATACGATTACAAGTGCCGGGCTTCTTCTCTTCCTGCCTCTTTGCCTTGTTGCCTCGTTGCTTCCTGCCCTTCCCTAAAGTACAAGTGTGCGACGCAACAAAAGCCTCATAGATTTCCCGCTGCCTGGCCCCAAAAAATGTATTTATCCCCAAAATAAGTAGTGGCATTTTACTATTTTAACATTTTGGGTATTATCCCCTATTTTTGCGACCATTTTAAAACTAATAACCATTGCTTATGGATTATCTTTTTTATGCCGTTCCGGCCATGGGGGTGCTCGGTCTCCTCTATACTTTAGTGAAATTTAACTGGGTTGGAAGACAGGATCCCGGTAATGAACGTATGCAGGAGATCAGCAAATACATTGCTGAAGGTGCTATGGCTTTCTTAAAAGCTGAGTGGAAAATACTTTCTTACTTCGTAATTATTGTTGCCATACTACTGGCAGTTATGGCTCAAAGCAATCCTGACAGTCACTGGAGCATTGCTCTTGCGTTTGTTGTAGGCGCTGTATTTAGTGCCACTGCAGGTTATATAGGTATGCGTGCTGCTACCAAAGCCAATGTGCGTACGGCACAGGCGGCAAGAACCAGCCTTGCCAAAGCATTGAATGTTTCTTTTGGCGGAGGTTCTGTAATGGGCCTTGGTGTGGCAGGTTTGGCTGTACTTGGTTTGGGTACGGTATTCATTATTCTTTATCATTTTTTTGTAGGAGATATGACTTCGGCCGATCCTGGTTTCAGGGAAGCCATGTTAAGATCTATTGAAGTGCTTACCGGCTTTTCTTTAGGTGCTGAATCTATTGCATTGTTTGCCCGTGTGGGCGGTGGTATTTATACAAAAGCTGCCGACGTAGGCGCAGACCTTGTGGGTAAAGTGGAAGCCGGTATTCCTGAAGATGATCCGCGCAACCCTGCAACTATTGCAGATAACGTTGGTGACAACGTGGGTGATGTGGCTGGTATGGGCGCCGATCTTTTCGGTTCTTATGTTGCAACTGTATTGGCTACAATGGTATTGGGGCAGGAAACAGTTTCTACCGATAATTTCGGCGGAATGGCTCCTATTCTTTTGCCCATGCTTATTGCAGCTACCGGTATTATATTCTCTATCATCGCTACTTTCTTTGTAAAGATCAGCGATAGTGCGGGCATCAGCACTGCAGTTGTACAAAGAGCCTTGAATATGGGTAACTGGGGTTCTATGATATTGGCAGGCTTGGCAAGTATTGGTCTGGTATATTATATACTTCCTGATACAATGTCGCTGCGTGGTCTAGAGTTCACCAAATGGGGTGTGCTTGGCGCAATTGCTGTAGGTTTAGTGGTAGGTACTTTAATGAGTATGATCACTGAATATTATACAGCCATGGGCAAACGCCCGGTGCTGAGTATTATTCGCCAGAGTGCAACAGGTCATGGCACCAACGTAATTGGTGGTTTGGCTGTGGGTATGGAATCTACTTTCTTACCAATTCTTGTTTTGGCAAGCGGTATCTACGGTTCTTACTACTGTGCAGGTTTATATGGTGTGGCTATTGCCGCCGCAGGTATGATGGCAACTACAGCTATGCAGTTGGCAATTGATGCATTTGGCCCTATTGCTGATAATGCAGGTGGTATTGCAGAAATGAGTGAATTGCCTCCTGATGTTCGCGAAAAAACAGACGTGCTTGATGCTGTAGGTAACACTACTGCTGCAACCGGTAAAGGTTTCGCCATTGCTTCTGCAGCGTTAACTGCTTTGGCTTTGTTTGCAGCGTTTGTGGGTGTGGCCGGTATTAAAGGCATTGACATTTATAAAGCAGATGTATTGGCTTCATTATTTGTGGGCGGTATGATACCGTTCCTGTTTTCTTCTCTCGCTATAAAAGCGGTTGGGCAGGCAGCAATGGCAATGGTAGAAGAAGTGCGCCGCCAGTTCCGTACCATCCCCGGTATTATGGAAGGTACAGGCAAACCTGAGTATGATAAATGCGTAGCTATTTCAACAGAAGCTTCTCTTAAGAAGATGATGTTGCCTGGTGCTATTGCAATTATTTCTCCAATTATTATCGGGTTCCTTTTAGGCCCTGAAGCATTGGGCGGATTCCTTGCCGGTGCTACTGTTTGTGGCGTATTGATGGGTATGTTCCAAAACAATGCAGGTGGTGCATGGGATAATGCTAAGAAGAGTTTTGAAAATGGTGTTGAGATCAACGGTGTTATCTACAAAAAGAAAAGCGAACCACATAAAGCTGCCGTAACGGGCGATACTGTGGGTGATCCTTTTAAAGATACTTCTGGCCCTTCAATGAATATATTGATCAAATTAATGTCAATTGTTTCATTGGTAATTGCTCCAACTTTAGCGCAGGTTTTCCATACTAAAGATGGTTCAGTAGCAATGGCTCAAAACAAAGTTGAAATAAAAGTTACCGCTACTGATACAAAGGACGCCAACGGCAATACTGTAAACATGACTGTTACCGGCGACGACAAACTGAATGGTTTGGTTGAAGCACTTAAAAAAGACGGTATTGTTGGTGCTGGCAGTGTTTCCGTTGACATTAAAGACGGTAAACTTACCATTAACGGTAAAGAACAACCTGCAGATGTGCTAGCAAAATACAGCTCTTATTTAGAGGGTGGTAAAAATGTAAGCATCAATGTAGATGTAAAATAATTTCGGTTTTTAAGTAATAAAAAGTCCCCGCCGGTTTACTGTCGGGGACTTTTTTATGAACCCAACTGAAGGTTATTAATTTAGCTTTTGTTGCGTCGCACTCTTCGACTGTTAAAGCGCTACGCAGCAACTGCGAAGTACTTGACTTTTATATAGCTTCTGCATCACGTAGGTATACTCATACCCAATAGCAGCAGGATTTGGCAATTAATCCAATTAATAGTTTATAAAATGCTTAAGATATCTTTCCTCATAAAGAAAAACCGTTTGAACAAAAAAGTTTCTGGTATTAAAAAAAATATTATTTTTGATATCAAATTAATATCAAAATAAATTTATTATGGAAAAGATTTTAAAACCCCTTTCTGGTTTCATAGTACTGATTGCTGCCCTTGCCTGTTTTGGAATTGCGACTTATTTTTTAATAAACGGAGTTGGTGATTCAGAAATACCGATGCCATCTTTTTGGGTAGGATTAGCTTTAGAGATTACTGCGGCATTTTTATTTAAAGGGCTTACAATTATAAATCCCAATCAATCCTGTGTTTGTACTTTTTTTGGTAAGTATGCAGGCACTGTAAAAGACAATGGTCTGTTGTTTGTAAACCCGCTTTTTAAGAAGCAAAAAATATCTTTAAGGTCGAACAACTTTGAAAGCACCAAGCTTAAAGTAAATGATAAAATGGGTAACCCTATTGAAATAGCCGCGGTAATTGTATGGCAGGTAAGCGACACTTATAAAGCTGCTTTTGACGTAACTGACTATGCCCAATATGTAAAAATACAAAGTGAGTCTGCGGTGAGGCATTTGGCTACAACATGCCCTTACGATGAAATGGAAGATGCAGGTGC
Source organism: Chitinophagaceae bacterium UBA4407 (assembly GCA_002390845.1). Taxonomy (GTDB): domain Bacteria; phylum Bacteroidota; class Bacteroidia; order Chitinophagales; family Chitinophagaceae; genus Limnovirga. The sequence goes on from DGQT01000067.1 coordinate 98,079, forward strand.
AGATATTACTTTGCGCAATGGCGGAGAAAAAGTAACAGCACTTTTGGAAAATGAGTTAAATGACAGACTTTCTGAAGCCGGACTTATTGTAAAAGAAGCAAGAATCAGTCATCTTGCATACGCACCCGAAATAGCCGGAGCCATGTTGCAACGCCAGCAGGCAACTGCAATTGTGGCCGCACGTTTTAAAATTGTAGAAGGTGCTGTAGGTATGGTAGAACTTGCATTGGAACAATTAAGTAAAAAGGGAATTGTTAACCTTGATGAAGAAAAGAAAGCTGCAATGGTTAGTAATTTAATGGTGGTTCTTTGTGGTGAGAAAGCTGCAACACCTGTTTTAAATACAGGTACATTGTATCAATAAATAACGCGCTTTATGGCCGTAAAAAAAACCTTTGTTTTAAGAATTGATGAAGCTGCATATAAGGCCCTTGAAAAGTGGGCTGGTGATGAATTTCGTAGTGTGAACGGGCAGATAGAATTTTTGCTTGACCAGAAATTAAAAGAAGCGGGAAGGCTTAAAAGCAGCAGCGATAAAGCTTCGGAAAAAAATACAACACCTAAAAAGGCAGATAAATAATTTTAAATATCCACAGCCTAGAAGCGAAACAGATTTTGTAAGTTTAAAAATATTGATAACCTGCTCTGTAAACCGGGTACAGTAACTTATGAATTTATGTGATACCGCAAGCTATGAACGTTTGGTGAATCGCTTGTTGCTGTACACGGGTGCGACGCAAGAAAAGCTTCATTAATAACCTTCAGTCCGGCTCATAAAAAAGCCATCCTTTATAATTAAGGATGGCTTTTAAAAAATGAATAAGGTTACTGATTTGCTATAACTTTTAATGATGTTCTTACACCATCTTCTGTTATTACATTTGCAACCACAATTCCTTTTATTTTATCTCCTTTAACCGGCCAAACATTGTCGCCTTCGTTTGCAACGGTAATACCACTCATTAATGGATTACCTTGCAGGTCTGTGTATGTAATTTGTACTTTCTGCTGCTTTGAGCCATTATGAAACATGATATACATGCTGCCGTGCTGATTGTACAATTTCAGAGAATAATTATCCCTGGTTGGTACTGCAGGTTTTACAGATGATATTTCATTAGTAGCAACAGGAGCGGCCGCTGGCACCGGGCCTTGTGTAATAGTTAATGAATTGTTTACAACCTGGTCGCCGGTTGTACCACCATCGCCGTTTACGAGGTTGCCTGCTGTATAAAAAACAACAGAACCTGTACCTGCGGCAGGACCTTTCCAGGCAATAGTTATTATGCCTGAAGTTAAAGCTTTAGATTGCTCTACATAATTGTGTTTCGATTTTAAAATGCTGTGTGTACTTGTTGGTGGTTTGCCCCATGTGTTGACATTGGTACCGGTTGCAGTAGCAGCAGTTGTTTGAAAACCATACTTAGGCTTTCCGGTAGTTTTTGTCAGGTTAATCTGAAACTTGTAAGCTTTGCCGGGCACATACGAAGTAACAGGAGCGTTGGTAGCACTGTCAAGCAATTGAGTTGTAATAGCGCCACCAAAGGCTCCGCCACCATGGCATCCGGATTTGGCGCAGGTTAAATTAGAGTTAAACGGAGCACCTGTTACCAGCTGGCTATTTTTTGCGGGACCGTTTGCATAGCTGGAAAAGATGACCCATAATGCAATACCTGAAAAGGCTAACAGCGTACTGGAAATTTTGTTTTGCCTGGCCAGAGAGGCAATTTTTTGTGTTGTGTTTTTAAACATGATTGCGTGGTTTTTTTGATGAATAAATGAGAAAAAAGCTTGGTTATTTTCAGATAATCGAATTAGTATATTTTAACCCTGTATTTAAATTACTTTCAATGTTTTTCATAGCATATTTTTTTGCGATCTGCCCGTACTGTTTGTCAATAATTGATTATGCATGCATTAATTACGCTTCCTATACGGCATAATTAACCAAAGAGCATTGCTCAATAAGGTAACAGATTGTTTTAAACGCTTACCCGGAAAATTTAAAACCGACTACAGGTTTTGGTTATTTTCTTTAGTGTTTGTTTTGATTCATTATTGCATAATGCCCACTTTAGCAGAAGTTCTTCTTCCATCTTCTGTGATAATTGTTACAATAATAATTCCTCTTATATTGGATGGTAGTTGTATTTGATTGTCTCCCTGGTTAACAGAAGTGTTATATGAGTAAATCTTTTTGCCTTGCAGATCAGCAACCTGGACGTTGATTTTTTGTTGCTGTAATCCGTTATAGAAAAGAATATACGAAGCACCGGCATGAGCATAGATTGAAATCTTGTAATCTGAGGCAACTGCATTTTTTAATTCTACAATATTGTATGTGGTAGTATTACCGTCTGCATCAATTTGCTTTAGCCTGTAAAATGCTTTACTAAAGAAACCTGCATCTGTAAAAGAATAAGCCGATCCGTTGGTACTGTTACCTTTTGATGCTAAAGTTGATAATGGTGTATAATTTATTCCATCAAGGCTTTTTTCAATTATGAAATTTTTGTTGCTTGTTTCCTGTGCAGTTGCCCAGCTTAGTACTGCCTTACCACTTTGAATACTACCTTTAAAATACAATAATTTTATTGGCAATGCACCTGCTTCGCTAACAGTAAGATTTGTATTTACCGGTTGATCGCCTGTTGTACTGCTGTTGCCATTAACAAGGTTACCTGCAGTGTAAAATATTACAGATCCAGTGCCAGCGAAAGGCCCTGTCCACGGAATTGAAATAGTATTTTGTGAAAGGCGCTTAGACTGCTCAACATAATTTCTGCCGGACACTGCCTGATTATGGTAATCTGCAATAAGTGTCCCCCATGTATTGATATTGGTATTGGTACCAACAGTGGCAGCTGCAGTTTGAAAACCATAGCCCTTGGGGGCAGTAGTGCTGTTCATCGTAATCTTTAGTGTGTAGCTTACTCCCGGTGTATATGCTGTAACGATGTTGTTTGATGCATCAAGTAATTGTGTAACGATGGTTCCTCCGAAATTACCGCCACCATGGCAACCACTTTTTGCGCATGTTTGAGAGTTATCGAATGGAGCACCGGTAACTGTATTTCTTTGTTTTGCTGGTCCGGTTGTATTTGAAAGTAGTATTACGCTGCAAAAGGCTACGGCGAAAATGCCCAGAATAATTGATTTCTTTTTGGTGTTTGCTACAAAATTGCAGGTAGCGCTAAATATTTTTCTCATATACTATTGGGGATTTTGGATTTCCTTTATTGATCAAAACTATTTGATATCTTAAATATTAATTTCCACAGTTAGCTGAACAGGAAAAGTGTTATTCTGACATGTAAAAAAAACGCACCGAACTAGAATAAGAACTTTTTGAATTATATAACATTATTACTAGCATAAATAAAAGATGCAAGTTGTTATGCTGTTGAAAGGATTGCGACGCAACGATGACGCTATAAAATACTAAAGCTGGTACTTAAAATCTCTGAATTCAATAACCTTAAAATAATATTATTTTTTTACCTTACCACTACATTACCGTGCGTTTATTCTTATTGCCAAATATTTGTTTCAACGTTAGACATAATTATATTGAATTGTTGCAGCAAGGATTTGGTAAATACTTTAAGCTATATATCTTGTAATAATAACCAAAGAAATGCCAGTTTTTGCTTTATTGTGGTTACCAAAATACTATTAATCAAAATTTAATTTTTCAAAAAAAAAACCACTTCACAAAGAAGTGGTTTTTAATATTCCGTAACCGGTGATTTATTTCTGTTGTGCCTTTTGCATTGGATTTAAACCCTGCGATTGACCACGGGCTGATTGCTTTGTTTTGTACAAGGAAAAATTTGTTGGTGTGCTGATAGCAGGCCAGTTGTTATTTGAAACATCTATATCAGCCGTTTCTTTCATTGGATCTAAAAGAATGGAAGCTACTTCCTTGTCTTTCAAAAAAACTTTTGTTACATGCTGTTCATTTTTTCTCCATATCTGCACAGGTATGCGGTCTGTTTCTGTTGAACCGTCTGTAAATGTCCAACGAATAATAATCGGCATCACGAGTCCGCCTTTGTTTGTAAAAGATACTTCATATAAATACTTGCCTGCATATTTTTGTTTTGTAGCATCATCCGGTACATCGTATGCCTGGGCAGGAACTTTAATTTTATATGTTGAATCATATTTTTCCATACCGCGATCGTATCTCCAGTAAAAATCTCTTAGCGATGTATCAACATCAGTTAAGAAATGTATATCGGTATCTTCCCTGTTTCTGATTTTTGAAATATCATCAAAGGCATTTACTGCAGGTTTATCAATTGATCTTTCTCCATTATTTTTTTGTGGTGCCGGCTGTGCAATAGCATTTACATCGGGTTTGAATGCTTTTACGCTGTCGATAGCAATGTCACATGGATCAATGCTGTAAAACCATCCACGCCAGAACCAATCAAGATCTTCGCCACTTGCATCTTCCATGGTGCGGAAGAGATCTGCGGGGGTTGGATGTTTAAATGCCCAACGTTGTGCATACGTTTTAAAAGAATAGTCAAAAAGTTCACGACCCATAATGGTCTCACGCAAAATATTTAGTCCTGTAGCAGGTTTTGCATATGCATTGGGGCCAAACTGAATAATGTTTTCACTGTTGGTCATAATGGGTTCTAGTTGATCTTTTGGAAGCTTCATATAATCAACAATGCTGTTTGCAGGGCCACGGCGCGAAGGGAATTTATTATCGTATAATTCTTCTGTTAGGTATTCGCAAAAAGTGTTTAAGCCTTCATCCATCCAAGTCCACTGACGTTCATCACTGTTAACGATCATTGGGAAAAAGTTATGACCTACCTCATGAATAATTACGCCAATCATTCCGTTTTTTGTTGCTTCACTGTAGGTTCCATCTTTTTCAGTGCGGCCAAAATTGAAACAGATCATTGGATATTCCATACCGTTACTTGCCTCAATACTTTGTGCAACAGGGTACGGGTAGGGGATGGTAAAATGAGAATAAGATTTAATCGTATGCGCAACCATTTTTGTAGAATACTTACTATACAAGCCATAAGCTTCTTTACCATAAAAACTCATGCACATTACTTTCTTTCCTTCAACAGAAGCTGGCATGGCATCCCATATAAATTTCCGGGAGCTTGTCCAGGCAAAATCACGTACCATATTTGCTTTAAATATCCATGTTTTGGTGGCACTGCTTTTTTGAGTTTCAGCTTTCTTTGCTTCATCCAAAGTAAATATCTGTAAAGGCTCTTTTGCAGATTGCGCTTTTTGCCAGCGTGCAAAATGAGCAGCATCAAGCGTTTGCTGGTAGTTCTGGCATTCGCCTGTTGCGCCTACAACATGATCTGCGGGTACGGTCATTTGAACATTGAAGTTGCCGAACGTTAACGCAAATTCGCCACTGCCTGCAAACTGGTGATTCTGCCATCCCTGGAAATCGCTGTACACACAAAGGCGCGGATACCATTGCGCCATGGTAAAAAGGTAGTTGCCATCTTCAGGAAAATATTCATAACCACCACGGCCATTATAAACCTGGCGGTCGCTTATTTTATAATTCCAGTCGATATTAAAAACGAACTGCTGGCCAGGTTTTAATGAAGCAGGTAATTCTACACGCATCATTGTTTTGTTGATGGTATATTTCAATGCCTTCCCTGTTGCATCCGTAAGCTTTGTAATCTTATCGCCGTAACCATTATCCGTTTTTTGTTCCTGTAGTTTTTCAAGATTGGTAACATTAATGTTATTGGTCATTGAAGAACTCGACTGGTAGCCAGAATTGTTTACGCTGCTATGTTGGTTTTCATCAAGCTGCAGCCACAGGTAGGTAAGCACATCAGGAGAGTTGTTTACATAAGTAATTTTTTCGCTGCCTGTAAGCTTAAGGTTTTTTTCGTCAAGAGTACATTTAATATCGTAATCGCATCTTTGCTGCCAGTATTTTGGGCCCGGGGCGCCACTTGCAGTTCGGTATTCATTTGGCGTAGGCAATATGGTACCCAGTTGCTCAAACTTATTGCCGTGGTTGCTTCCCGGGTTGTTCTGCGTATTCTGGGCGTCTGTTGCATAACAGACTGCCAGTACTGTAATGGATAAAAATAGCTTTCTCATGTGTATGTGTGTGTTATTAGTAGATGTATTTTTTTGGAACCGGGCTAAAGGTTCTTTTCTGATCGTCTGTTGCGTCGCACACTTGTACTGAAGAGCAGCTATGAGCTTTTAGCTGCAAGCTGCGAGCCTTTGTATTTTGCTCACAGCTCGTAGCCACGGCTCGCAGATTGTTCAATCATAATCAGAACGTACATGTGTGCGACGCAAGAGGCGATGCCATGAAAACCTCATGCCCGGCCAATAATTATTTCCTTTTATTATTAAAAACTTACTGCTGACGATGAGAAATATTTTAACTAAAAAATTCCCAAGACTGTCAAATTAAAATGCAGTTTTGTGCCTGTAAAAAAATCATTGCTGAATGGCAAATATATTATATCAATGGCTTTTGATGACAACTTTTAGTGTTGTACATCCCTTTTTCGTTTCAATGACGGATATTAATTACAATGAAAAAGATAAAGACCTTGAGATAAGCGTACGCATATTTACCAATGATCTTGAAAACACCATTCGTAAGTATCACAGCGATGTAAAAATTGATATTCTGCATCCGTCAAACCAGCAGCAAATGAATGGGTTTGTAAATGATTATATTCAGAAAAATTTTCAGTTACAGTTAAACGGAAAACCAGTGCAGCTAAGCTTTGTGGGTTATGAAGAGCAAAGCGAAAGTATCTGGACATACTTTGAAGTTAAGAACGTAAACGCTGTTCAAAAATTGAATATCGTGAACTCACTCTTATATGATTATAATACCAGCCAGATTAATATGATGCATGTAAAGGTAAAGGATAAGGAAAAGAGCGATAAGGTTGGTTACCCGGAAACATCGGCTCTATTCGTCTTCTAATGCTTCTTTTAACTCATCGGATAAAGTAACGAGCAGTTTATCGATACGGTGCCCATCCATATCTATAATTTCAAATTCAAAGCCACGCCATTTCATCTTATCACCGGTTGATGGGATGCGCTCAAGGTGGTGCAATATAAAACCAGCCAAGGTGTCGAAAGCTTCCTGCTCGCCTTCATCTATCCATTCTGTTTTGTTGAAATAACTTAAAAAATTGTAATAAGGTACCTGTGCATCTATAAGATAACTTCCATCCTCCCTTTGCATTATTTCATAATCCTCTTCGTGCGGTTCGCTTATATCTCCTACAATGGCTTCAAGAATATCGTTCAGCGTAATAATGCCCTGCAGTGTGCCATATTCGTCAACAATAAAAGCGTAATGGGTTTTTGTTTGCTTGAATTTTTCGAGCAAATGGTAAGCCGTATTATTATCGGGAACGTAAGTAGCCGGTTTCATTACGTCTTTGATGGGTGTTTCTTTTGGCACCCGAAAAATATCTTTTAACGATACTACACCTTTTACATTGTCTATGTTTTTATCGCACACAGGATACACAGAGTGTATCGTCTCATCTGTCAGGTCTTTTATCTCGTCGATTGTGCTGTTCATGTCCAGCCAGATAATATCACTCCTGTGTGTCATTAAAGAAGTAATATTCCTGTCGCCCAGGTGAAAAACGCGTTCAATAATTTCCTGTTCTGCCTCGTCAATCGTACCTTGTTCAGTGCCCTCACTGATGATGGCTTTAATTTCTTCTTCTGTAACCTGGTTATCAGTGCCTTTAAGATTGAACAACTTTACGATCACATTACTCGATTTTGTAAGCAACCATATAAATGGGTAAGTAATTTTTGTAACCACCCGCATGGGGGCTGCAAGGCTTTTGGCAATACCTTCGGGGTTGCTCAGTCCAATACGTTTGGGTACCAGTTCGCCCAATACCAGCGAAAAATAAGTAATAAGTATTACTACTATTGTAGTAGCAATAGCACCACTGTAGTGAGCAATGAGTGGAAAACCGTTAAGAACATCTACAAGGTCGGTTTTAATTTTATCGCCGGAAAATATACCGTTCAAAATACCAATCAGCGTTATGCCAATTTGTGTGGTAGATATAAATTTTTCGGGGTGCGAAGCCAGGTCAAGTGCCGATTTGGCTCTTGCATCACCTTTATTGGCCTGGGCCTCAAGCCGGGCTTTGCGAGCCGAAACAAGGGCAATTTCTGCCATTGCAAAAACGCCGTTAAGAATAATAAGGGCGAAAATGATTAATATCTCTGTCATAAATATGCCGCAAAACTAATGAATATGAAATAAAGCCTTGAAATCAGGTATAAACCAAATGCCCGCAGCATATTTCAGGGCTGCAAATCCGGGGATTTTATCAGATTATTTTGAAACTAGCCGGGTAACATATGGCATCTTCGTTGCATCGCATTACGTTTATCTGCAGGGCATTGATTGAGCTTTTAACTAAGCGAAATTTAAACACAAAGCCATTTACCACATAACAAAGCCTTGTGCAGTTTTATTAAACAGAAATTATATGCATTAGAATTTATTACCATAAAATTTATGGCTTCTTTTTTTGTAATTTTTAATATGGAAAATTTTGTATGGTTATTAACATATGTGGAAACCTGCTGTTAAATAAATTACCTGTTCAATATTTAGTTTGCATGCAATTACATAAAGAATTGAGCATTCTAGTCGGCTAATTTTTTTAAAAGGCTTATCCATGCTGAATTACAGAGATATTCTGTAAAAAAATATTCGATTCCTCTCAAACTACGGATTTAGCATCAGGAAGAAATAATCGCTTTAGGTGAGCATAAGGGTAAGGAAAATTATTTTTAAAAAATAATTGTATATGGCACGATTTTTTCTATTTTTGTATTAGTTTTTTAAGGGTTTAGGGTTGAAAAAAGGGGCTATGGTTCTCCACTGCCCCTATTTTTTTGTCTAAAACTCTTACCCACATTCAATTACAGGTAGAAATGTTTATTTATCTGCATTACAATCTCCAAATTAAATTTTCTATTTCGTTCTGAATTCTTTTTAAAACTGACAACTTCACATACATATATTTTCAGTATAAGTTAATATATAATATCCCTGCGGAGTAAACGCAGATGTCAGGTTTGCTTTTCACTAATATTATTTGTAAAAGAATTTTATTCAGTTCCCTAAGATTAATTTCGTCTTGTAAATTCATTAAAAATTTATTTTCGCCCCTTAGCTTATCTATTAAACCTAAGAGATATGGAATTGAAAAAACTTACCCCTGCACTTCTTTTATATGCAGTATCTGTATTTTCAAGTTGCGGCTCATCTGATAAGCCCGCTAAATCAGGTGAAGCGGTTCAAACTGTTGGGTCGGTAAAGAAAACAATGTGGCAAGGAGAACTTGGGGGAATAGTAGATCTCGATACAATTAGTTCCAAAGAACATCTTTACGGACTTGGCCCTTTGGAAAACCTTGCAGGTGAAATTGTTATTAATGATGGTAAAGCCTATAAAGCCACGGTATTAAATGACACCGGTATAAGCGTACAGGAGACTTTTAAAATTAAAGCGCCTTTTTTTGTTTACACGCATGTAAGTAAATGGCAGGAACAACCATTGCCTGATACTATTCAATCTGTAAGCCAGCTTGATTCTTATATTGACGGACTAACTAAAAACATTAAAAGGCCTTTTGCTTTTAAAATAAATGCCGTTGTAGATTCAGCAACCATTTACATTATCGATGTGCCAAGGGGTACCCCTATTCACTCACCCGGCGATGCAGACCAGGAGCATCAATACTTTAAATTACAAAACCAGGCTTCAGAAATTATTGGCTTTTTCTCTAACAAAGGCAGCTCAATATTTGCCCAGGGAGAAACGCATTTACACATGCATCTCTTAACAAACGATCAAACAAAAATGGGGCATGTTGAGGAAGTAAGTTTTAAAAAAGGATCGGCGAAATTATTTTTGCCAGCGCAATAAGCTGTTTGTTATTTTTTTTTGAGCCGGGCCAGGTAATTCTATTAAGCATCCTTGCGTCGCACACTTGTACGTTTGGATCATCAATTAAGCTTTACCGAAGCGAAGATTGAAGCGGGTAACAGCGCATCAGCAAAGGAGTGTGCCAAAAAAACAGGTAACTATTTGTAACGCGGAGCGGGTACTTTACGCAGCACAATCTTTCGAAGCGATTGCTTCGTAAAGGCTGAAAACTTTTAAAAAGAAAGAAATAGTTGATGAAGTTTGAAGCCAACGAAAAGGGTTTGCGTTTGTTGGTGAATCAGCACCCACTTGCAGATGGTTGTTCTGCTGATGCCATACTTTGAGGCAAGCTTTCTAAAGCCTCCGCCTTGCGTTAAATACTCCGCAATAATCTGTTCTTTTAAGTCCATATTTGGTCGATTTTTAGTCAACCTATTTCA
>DGQT01000104.1 GCA_002390845.1 Chitinophagaceae bacterium UBA4407
GGAACCCGTAATTTAAATGTTGCAGACGATGATGATAACGCTGAAACGCCCGGTGGTACTGTAGTTCCGCTGATGATAGAGCTAAGCCATAATTAAATTTCTTTTGAGCCCGGCTTTAGCTCTTTGTTGATCGTTCCTTGCGTCGCACTCTTGTACAGTTGATTCTTCGGTCGACCGTTGACTGTCAACCGTTGTTCCGAACGTACAAGTGTGCGACGCAAGAATGCTCCATAGCAATACAAAACCCTGGTTCAAAAAAACCATAAAAAATGAGACCACTTCTTTGCATTTTATTTTCCTCTTTAATATTGAATCTTTTTGCACAAACACCGCAACTCGTGGTGCCACGCGGCCATGCAGAAAATGTATCAAAGATTGCCATAACTAAAGATAATAAGTTGCTTGCAAGCGGAAGCTGGGACAAGACCATCAAGCTTTGGGATATGGCAAGTGGCAGAGAATTAAAAACCTTTGGCGGCTTTGAGGCATGGATACAATCACTCGAATTTAGTCCTGATGGTAAGAAACTGGTAACCGGCAACCGCAAAGACCTTCATGTGTATGATATTGATGCCGGCGGTAAAGAAATTTTTAACCAGGTGGTTCATGCGGATGATATTACTGCACTTGCTTTTACCGATGATGGTAAGATACTTGCCACTATCAGTGAAATGGAAAACCCTGCAAAGGATGGGGCCATGTTTGAAATAAAATTCTGGAACTTTCCCGGCATGACTTTGATAAAAAGAATGCAGGCAAAAGGCAACGTGGCAAGCATGCGTTTTGAAAGTAACAGAGAACTGCTTGCAGTGGGCACGAAACAAATACTGCACATTAGTGTGGTTACTGGAGCAGTTACATCTACAGAAGATTTTGAATCAACAGGCATATCTAAATTAAGTCCGGATGGTAATTGGATTGTGAGAGATGATTATGACAGTAAGCCTGCTGAAAGTGATGATCCCGATGATATGAATTTATTCTCAGAAGGCAGGGCAACACTTACTGTTATTGACCGTAATACCAAACAGGCAGTGCATAAATTCACCGGACAAAGATCTTCTATAAAAACAGTTGCTTTTAGCCCTGACAGCCGCTATGTAGTAACCGGCTCTGATGATAATACCATCTTTATTTATGATTTACTAAATAGGAAATTCGTTGCAAAGTTTACCGATAAAATGTCTTACCCTGCAGGCTTAACATTTACATCGGATGGAAAGAAAATAATCTCCGGCAACTACGACAAAGTGATCCGTATCTGGAATTTTGAGGACAAAAAATTAGTACAAAAATTAGGGGGTATTGCAAATGTTATTTACAGTATTGCACTTTCACCAAACGCTGAATCGCTTGCTGTAATTGGTGCACCGGGTTTTGGTGGCGGTGGGTACATACAGGTGCTCGATCTTAAACGCGGCGCTGTTACCAAACGTTATGATGCAAACACTCTAGGAAACACGATTCAATATTCCCCTGACGGAAAGTATTTAATTGCAGGTTCTTTTAATAAAGGGATTGGCGTATGGAATACTGCTACCCAGCAAAAGCTGGAAGTATTTGAAGGCAAAGAAAAAGCTACAGCTTTTGCAATATCGAAGGATAGTAAAATAATGGTGAGCAGTAACAATGATGCAAGCTTTCCTGAGCTGTTGGTACAGTCATTTCCAGGTGGAAATAAAATAAACAGTTTCCGTCTTCCGCACAATACCAATAGCATTATTTTCTCACCGGATCAGCGTTCGGTGTATGTTGGTTTTACAACAGATGATAAAACATTCAGGATAGATCTGGCAACAGGAAAAACATTACAAACCTTTCGTCATGCAGGTGAATACAACAGTGTTACGGGCATAAAAAAATTAATGTTGAATAAAGATGGCAGTGTCTTAATTACGGCAGATGATTATGGCCGACTGCGCTGGTGGAATACTGCAACCGGTGCAGAAACCGCTAATGTTAATGCACAGAAAAGCAGGATCAATTCAATGATCATAACACCGGATTTTAAACAGGTAATTACCTGTGGCGGTGAGAGTGCTTTTGCAGATTCAACTATAAAATTCACTGATATAATTACAAAGAAATTAACCCGAACACTCAACGGTCATACCAATTCTCCTACTGCATTATCAATAACAGAAGATGGTAAATTTTTATTCAGCGGCAGCTACGACAGAACTGTAAAACTCTGGAACCTGGAAACAGGGCAACCCCTTGCTACATTGGTTTTCTTTGGTGGTACCGATTGGGTTGTGGTTGATAATGCGGGCCGCTTCGATGGCACGGAAGAAGGCATGAAAAAAATGTATTACGTTAAAGGCCTTGATGCGGTGCCGCTTGAATCTGCCTATGAACAATTCTATACGCCCAGCCTGCTGCCACGTATTATAGAAGGAGAAAAATTTACGCCACCTTCTGTAGATGTAAATACTTTGAAAGCAGCTCCTGAAGTAAAGATTTCAGTGGTTGATCAGCAGCGCAATTTATCGGTGGAAGACGATGCACCATCTTATAACAGCGATAAAGAACAAATCACTTTAAAAGTGCAGGCAGATTGCCCATCAGATGGTGTTACCGAGATGCGTTTATTCCAGAATGGCAAGCTGGTTGAAACAACACGCAATCTTGTAGTTGAAGATGAGAATACCGGTGAAAAGAGTTCCGTAAAAACATTTGTTGTAAAACTTAATCAGGGTGTAAATCATTTTAAAGCCATCGCTTTTAATACACAAAGAACCGAAAGCAAACCTGCTGAACTTATTGTTACTTACAAACCAGCAAACAATATACAGCCGGAATACAGTGGCATAACTTTACACCTGATGGTGGTAGGTATTAATAATTATAAAAATTCGAAATACACACTGAATTACGCAAAGGCAGATGCAACTTCTTTTAAAGAACAATTAGAAAAAAGCAATGATGTTTTCAGTAAAATAAATGTACATTTTATTACCGATGCCGATGCGCTGAAAGCCAACATTGAAAGTACTTTTAAAGAGATTGCAAAAGAAGCAAGACCACAGGATCTTTTTATATTTTATTATGCCGGTCACGGGGTAATGACGATGGGTGATAAGAACAAAGAATTCTACATTGTACCTTACGATGTAACGCAATTATACGGTGCAGAAGATGCGCTGGCACAAAAAGGAATTTCTGCAAGTGAATTACAGGAGTTCTCCAGGAATATTCCTGCACAAAAACAATTGTTTATACTCGATGCATGCCAGAGTGCAGGTGCATTAGATGCGATTGTCATGCGTGGTGCCAGCGAAGAAAAAGCCATTGCACAACTTGCCAGAAGTACCGGCACACACTGGCTTACGGCAAGCGGCAGCGAGCAATTCGCCACAGAATTTTCGCAGCTGGGCCATGGCGTTTTTACTTATGCTTTATTAATGGGTTTGCAGGGGGCCGCAGATAATGGCGATGGCCGTCTTACGGTAAATGAATTGAAGGCTTATTTAGAAACTGCAGTGCCCGAATTAACGCAAAAATATAAAGGCACTGCACAATACCCGGCGAGTTATGGTTTTGGAAATGATTTTCCGCTGGAGACAATAAAATAGTAAGCCCCACCCCTAAAGGGGGCGAAGAAATTTATGAGCCAGGCAGAAGAAGTTTTTCATGGCATCAACTG
>DGQT01000066.1 GCA_002390845.1 Chitinophagaceae bacterium UBA4407
AACGAAAGTTTCATTCATATTCCATTGCCTGGCTCAAAAAAAAGTATTTATTTCCACTTAAAAGTATTGATAAGATGCTGCATATCTTTTACGAGAAAATCGTTTACGGGCCTTAACGAATCCTGGTTTGGGGCTGCATCGAAATACAATGCGCCGCGAAGAAAATGGTTTGTAGAATCGGTTAAAAAAAACTGATTGGCTGTAGCTACATTGCCAGAGACTTTAAAGAACATGCCATGAACGCCATTGGTTGTGCTTAACAAGGAATCGTTGATATAAGTGGCTTTTACCGATTGTTTGTTGGTTAAATTAAAGGCATCGTTTAACAGTTTTTCCAAAGTGTTTTTTCCAATCGCTTTGTAACTTATATAAATTCTTCCATTAAACTGAGGAAACTCTACGTTTATCCACCAGGGGTTTTCGGGAGTGCTATCGAAAAAACTACTGTCTCTTACTATTGTTGCATAGGTTGGGTATTCAAATGAGTAAGGAAAGTTTGGTTGATTGAAAAGGGTATATTGTTTTTCGGGAAAATCTATTTTAAAATAGCCGGTGGGTTTTGAAACATAAGTGCTGTTGCAGGATAAAGTAAAAAAGCAGATTGAGAAAAATAAAATGAGTAACAAAAAATGTTGTTTATTCACGGTTAACAGTTGACGCTTGTTTTAAGTATTATTCAGCAGGCTGCGGCTTAATGGTGATCTTAATTTTCTGCAGTCTGTTTTTTTCAAGTTCAAGAATGGTAAAATCGAAATCGCCCTGCGTAATTACCTGGTTTTGTTTTGGTATTTCGCCTGCAATCTCAAGTACCAGGCCGGCAAGTGAATCACTTTCTCCTTTTATGTTGTTGAAAGTATCTACGGGGAGTTCCATCATTTTGCAAATATCGTTAATGCCGGTGCGACCTTCAAAGATGTAATTGTTATCATCGATCTTTTTAAAACCTGTTTCTTCATCATCAAATTCATCGCGTATATCGCCAATAATTTCCTCAAGAATGTCTTCCAGTGTTACGATGCCACTTGTTCCGCCAAACTCATCTACAACTATCGCAAAATGTATGCGTTTTAACTGAAAATCTTTAAGCAGGTCTTCAATAAGCTTGTATTCGTGAACGAAAAACGGTTGGCGCATTAATGTGTGCCAGTCAAAAGTGTCAGCACTGTCTAAATATGGTAATACGTCTTTTGTATGAATGATGCCAATAACTTGATCAAGGTCGTCTTTATAAACGGGAAGTCTGCTGTAATGCAGTTCTTCAATTCTTTTTACCAGTTCGTTAAAACTAGTTTTGTGATCTATGCCGCTTACATCTAACCGGGTTTTCATGATCTGCTTAACTGTAATATTGCTGAACTTTGCAATCCCTTTTATGATATCTTTTTCTTTTGCAGCATTTTCACTATCGCCCGGGTTGGTGATGTCAATAGCATCGTATATTTCTTCAATTCTGTACGAAGCACCGGACTTTCCTGTAAATCGTTTTTCCACTGCATCGGAGTATTTTATCAGCCAACCCCCAACCCTTTTAAAAAGATAATAAACACCTTCTGTAATAATGCCGAAATCTTTTGCAAAACGTATACTATTCTGGCGGGCATATATTTTAGGCAATATTTGGCAAAACAAAACAAGAACAGCTATAACCAAAACCACTTTGATTAAGAATACCAGCCATTCGGCCTGAAAAGGAATTACTTTCGATAAACCAGCAAGAAGGGTATTAGCAATGATAATAATTGCAATATTAAAAAAGGTGTTTGCAACAAGCAGTGAAACGTGTAATATTTTGGGTTCTTCTAAAAGATCCACTACTCTTTTGTATGCAGGCTGAGGTTTGGTTTTTAGAAGGTTTATGTCTTTATTTGTAAGAGAAAAAAAAGCAACTTCTGAGCCTGTAACCACAAAAGACAGCACCATTAATATCAACAGTAAAATAAGCATTATAGTACTGCTTTGCGGGTCGATAACCCCAAGGAAAAATAATTTAAAACAAATGTGTGGCAATGCCGTGACGGTTTCCAAATGAAAAGTTTTTAGTTTAAAAGCTATAATTATACTGGCACGCGGTTAAAGCGTGCCAGTATAATTATTAAGTAATCCGTACTTAATTAAAAAGGTAAACCTTCTGCAGGTTCATCTCCCAATGGTGGTAACTCGGGGCTGATAAATGAATCAGGTGTATCATGGCCTCCTGCATCACCGGTATGTTGCATGCCACCTGCATTTCCGTCACTTCTTTTATCAAGCATAATCAGGTTGTCGCCTACAATTTCAGTTGCAAATTTCTTGTTACCATCTCTGTCATCCCAACTTCTGGTTCGTAACCTGCCTTCTACATAAATAAGGCTTCCTTTATGAAGGTATTTGTGTGCAAGCTCGGCCAACCCCCTCCACAATACTACTGTATGCCACTCTGTTTGTGAAATTAATTTTCCGGCCCTGTCTTTATAAGTTTCCGTTGTTGCCAGCGGAAACTTGGCTACAGCTATATTACCTTCGAGATATTGCACATCTGGATCTTTACCCAGATTACCGATCAGCATTACCCTGTTTACACCTCTCATACAAGTAATTTTTATTCACCTTAAAAAATATTTCTTCAATTGTTTTCTAAAATTATAAAAAAAAACCGGTGAAACATGTTATACAAACTTAAAAAAGAGCGGCTTGTTTTTTTTAATTTTTTGGTAGTCATTTATAAAACCTGGAAAAGGCAACAGTTTTACTGCCTTTTGCCCCAACCATTGAATTTGATCGCCCTTTAAAGTTTGTGGAATTGATTCCAGAATTATATGTATAAAATAACCATTTATGTGCTGATGAGTTAACTTTTGCGGCTGCGCTGCAGCCAGTTGCTCAATTTTAAAATCCTGAATACCAGTTTGATTTTTTAAAAAATCATTGATTGATTCATAGCTCCATAATGGATTAGCCGCTGTTTCAACCAAATAATATTCAAAAAGATTTTGCCAGATATCTTTTGTAATTCTTTTGCGTACAAACACTTTGCCCCTTGCTTCAAAAACAAAGTATGTAAACCATCTTGTTTTCTTTTGCATCAGTTTTTCCTTTACAGGTAAAACATTTACACTTGCTTTTTTAAATGCACTGCATATTTTGTTAAGCGGGCATTGCGTACACAGCGGCAAGGCAGGCCTACAAACTGTGGCGCCAAAATCCATAATACCCTGGTTAAACAAACCTGGCTTTTCTTTATCAAGCACATTGGCGGCAAGTTCACTGAATATTTTTTTTCCTTCATTGCTGTCAACAGGTGTGGCATTACCATAGACTCTTGATAAAACCCTGAAAACATTGCCATCAACTACTGCATAAGGAAGATCGAAACAAAACGATGCAATGGCAGCGGCAGTATAAGTTCCTACACCTTTTAATGCCAGTATATCCTCGTACTTATCGGGGAAAATACCACCGTATTCCTTAACAATAAATCTTGCCGTGTATAAAAGATTTTTACACCGTGTATAATAACCAAGTCCCTCCCACAATTTAAAAACTGCGTCATCTTTCGCTTTTGCCAAAAGCTCAATGGTAGGATATTTTTTCAAAAATTTCTCATAATATGCCCATCCCTGATCTACACGGGTTTGTTGCAATATGATCTCGCTCAGCCACACTTTATACGGATCTTTTACACCCTTCCATGGCATCTGCCGTTTGTTTACATTGGTATGCCATTGCAACAAAAGCGCGGTAAAATTTTTATAGTTCATGCTAAGACTTAAATTGTTCTAATATCAAACTGCATCAATCCTTTAAGCTAATATATTTTATTAGCCGGGCAATATAACCAATGGCATCGCCTGTTGTGTCACTCACTTGTACGTTTAGAACTTGAAGCAGCAGTTCCAAAGTTCACGGCTTCACAAGTTCGCAAACTTGTTACAGGCAAAGAACGTGCGAACCTTTGGAATCTGTGAACCACAGTTCAAAAATGTTCCATTAGCTCAAGTGTGCGACGCAACCAATGCCCAGGCAAGAGATATAGCTTGGCTTAAAAATGCCTTTTTTTTGGCAGCAAACCGTATTTGCACAGTTAATATATTGCTTATCAAAGAAAACATTTTAAAAAAGAGAAATTTCTTTCATTTAGACGAGCTTTTGTTTTACTTTAGATATTCGAAAATAATAACCATCTAAACAAGCCCGTATGAGAAAATCTGATCTTATTAATAACATCTCCGAAAAAACGGGCATTCCCAAAGTGGACGTGCTTGTTGCAGTAGAAACCCTGATTAAAGAAATTAAGGAGAATATTTCTAAAGGTGAAAATATTTACATCCGTGGTTTTGGAAGTTTTATTACAAAGAAAAGGGCTGCTAAAATAGGCAGGAACATTAAGAAAAATGTGGCTGTGCATATACCCGAACATTTTATCCCGGCATTTAAGCCTTCTAAAGAATTTGTAAATGAAGTGAAGCAAATGAATAATACACAATAGATTTGCTGCTTAATTAAATCATTTGTGAAAAAACAGCAGATCATTCTTTTGTCTGGCGGAATTGTATTAACCGCACTTTTATTTTTCCTTGGAAATACTGTGCCTCCTGCTACTACTACACCAATGCAGGAACCCGGAAATAAAGCCACTGTAATAACAACTGCTTCCTTGCTTGATTCCGCAAAGAAAAATCTTACCGACAATCAATCGTCTCACCTAACCCAGTTAGAGAATAGCGTTGTGCGTGGTAATGTAAAAGATCAAAAGATTGGCATTTATAACCAATTAGGCCACTATTGGCAGGATAGCCTTGGGCATCCTGAAATTGCTGCTTATTATTTTGGTGAAGAAGCTAAGTTGGAGAATTCAGAAAAAAACCTCAATTTCGCTGCCCGTTTGCTTTTAACACAGCTTATGGCAGAAACCAATCCGGCAATGCAATTTTGGCTTGGAACAAACGCAAAAGCTCTTTTTGACCAGTCATTGCAAATTAACCCGAGTAGCGATTCGGTTAAAATAGAAATTGGGGCTTGTTACCTTTTCGGAAATATTTCCAGCACACCAATGGAAGGTATTTTGAAAATAATGGAGGTTGCAAACAGAGATTCTGCCAATATGTACGCACAACTAATGCTGGGATTGGGAGGTATTAAAAGCGGGCAGTACGATAAGGCAATAGAAAGGCTTGAAACAGTTATAAAAAATGAACCTGGCAACCTTCAGGCTATTTTTAACCTGGCAGAAACGTTTGAAAGGAAAGGAGATAAAGCTTCTGCAATAATTTGGTATAAGAAGGCGCAGGAGCTAATAAATATTCCTGAAGCAAAGCAGGAAATTGAACAAAGAATACAATCATTGCAATAAACAGATTTAATTCATTAACCTAAAATTATCAGATTATGCCTTGTGGCAAAAAAAGAAAAAGACATAAGATCGCTACGCACAAACGCAAAAAGAGATTGAGAAAAAACCGTCATAAAAAGAAGAATAAATAGTTTTATTTTCTTTAATGATGAATGCCGGTAGCTTTAACGTTACCGGCATTGATTACTTACACGAACTGCCATACCTTATTCTGCAAGCAACTTTTACCTTTCTTTTCCTGTTACTGGCAGTACTGTGTGTTGATTGAAATTGTGTGAAATAAATCTATATGTGTTGTATGTACAATGTGTATAGAACTAAAAGTTGCATTTGTGAACAAAGAACTTATTATAAACGCAGCACCCACCGGTGTTGAAATTGCTCTGCTTGAAAATAAAAAGCTGGTAGAATTGCATCATGAAAAGACTGATGCAAATTTTGCTGTTGGCGATTTATACCTCGGCAAAGTAAAAAAACTGATTCCCGGCCTTAATGCTGCCTTTATTGACGTTGGGTTTGAAAAAGACGCCTTTCTGCATTATACAGATCTAAGCCCTTATGCACGCTCGTTGCTTAAATTTACGCAGCAGTGTATAGTTGATAAATCTGAAATACCATTCGATTTTTCAAAATTTGAGGTTGAACCAGAAATAATCAAAACCGGTAAAATAAACGAGGTTCTTAATGGCAAGCCCAATGTGCTTGTACAAATATTAAAAGAACCCATTGCAGCAAAAGGCCCAAGATTAAGCTGCGAAATTTCACTGCCTGGCAGGTTTGTTGTAATTACGCCTTTTAATAATATTGTAGCGGTTTCTAAAAAAATCCATTCTTCTGAAGAAAGAAAGCGCTTGCAGAAAATTGTTGAGGCTATTAAAACGAAAAACTTTGGGGTGATTGTTCGCACGGCCGCTGAAGGCAAAAACACTGCAGAACTTCATGAAGACCTTCAGCAATTGCTTGAAACATGGAAAGGCATTCAAAAAAACCTGCGTAATGCTGTTGCACCAACAAGGATATTGAGCGAGGAAGATAAAACCACCAGCATATTAAGGGATCTGCTTACTGTAGATTTCAACCACATTATTACCAACGATAAAAATATTTACGACGATACGCTTTCTTACATTAGAAAAATTGCGCCCGATAAACAAGATATTGTTGCGCATTATCACAACGGGCTTCCCATATTCGATCAATATGGAATTACCAAACAGGTAAAGGCATCGTTTGGCAAAACGGTAAACCTGCCCAGCGGCGCATATATCATTATTGAACATACCGAGGCGCTACATGTAATTGATGTAAACAGTGGTTATAAAAGCATTAGCAACAACCAGGAGGAAAATGCGGTAGAAACCAATATGGAAGCCGCTGAAGAAATTGCCAGGCAATTAAGGCTGAGGGATATCGGTGGCATTATTGTAGTAGATTTTATAGACATGAAACTTCCTGAAAATAAAAGAAAGTTACAGGAAGCCATGGAAGGTTTTATGCAGACGGACAGGGCCAAACATGCCGTACTGCCAATTTCTAAATTCGGGTTAATGCAAATTACGCGGCAACGTATGCGCCCCGAAATGAACATTAATACTTCCGAGATCTGCCCGTCCTGTAACGGAAGCGGTAAAATAACTTCCACCATTTTATTACAGGATGAAATTGAAAAAAGGCTACATTATCTTGTAACGCACCAACATAAGAACCTTACAATTTATGTACACCCGATCGTATATTCTCATTTAACAAAAGGTATTTTTTCTATCTCCTGGAAATGGAGAAGAAAACTAAAAACCCGAATTAAAGTAAAAGCAAACTCAGATTATTATTTAACCGAACTGCATTTCTTCGATTCGAATGAAGAGGAAATAAAATTCTAGCAGCACCGGAATATTTTTATACAGCCTTTGATAATTTTCAAAGGTTTTTTTATGCAATATATTTTTTTGGGGCCATCAGCAGAACATGTATTTAGCTTTTCTTGCGTCGCACACTTCAGGGGTTTATTCAATACTGAGCTTTGGCTCAATACCTTACTGGTAAAGCGTTTTGCATACTCTAAACTTTTTACACAGGGAGCCTAAGCTGAACAAAATTCAGAAAGTACACGAGTGCGACGCAACAGGCGAT
>DGQT01000115.1 GCA_002390845.1 Chitinophagaceae bacterium UBA4407
GCTGCCACGGCTGTTTCCATGTTGCCATGAAAGAGGAACCTTGAACCGAGCTTAGCAAGGAACGATGCTTATTGTGTTAGAGTTTGGAAAAAAATGCTTTCAAAATACATGTCATATACACAGTTATTCCCATTTACAGTTGTTTTTCCACAAAACAGTCTATTCTTAGCGGTATTTGTTGTACTTTCGCAGGCTAAATTTTATATTTAGGATAATTTTTAAATTTCAGTGTATCATTTACTCAGTTTTTTTGTCTTATAAATGTCTATAAATCAGTAATTATCCACTATGAGGCAACTCAAAATCGCTACTCAGATCACCAACCGTGATTCGCAAGCCGTAGAAAAGTATCTGCAGGAAATCTCCAAGATTCCAATGATCACTCCCGAAGAGGAGACCACACTGGCACAGCGGATCAAAATGGGCGATCAGAGAGCGCTTGACAAATTGGTGCAGGCCAACCTTCGTTTCGTGGTATCTGTGGCTAAGCAGTACCAGCACCAGGGCCTGAGTCTTAGTGATCTTATCAACGAGGGAAATCTCGGCCTTATAAAGGCGGCACAACGCTTTGATGAGACAAAGGGTTTTAAATTTATTTCTTACGCTGTATGGTGGATTCGCCAGAGCATCTTACAGGCGTTGGCAGAGCAAGGACGTTTGGTTCGCCTGCCTCAAAACAAAATTGGCACATACAACAAGGCCAACAAGGCTTACATGGCTTTTGAACAGGAGCATGAACGTGAACCTTCTACAGAAGAACTTGCCGACATCCTGGAAATGAGTGAAACAGAAATCAACAACATTTTCCAGAGTAACACAAGGCACACATCACTGGATGCACCCGTACACGAAGCTGAAGATGTAGCTATGGGCGACCTGTTGCAGGGTGGCGATGACACAGATGACGATGTGATGAAAGATTCGCTGCGTGAAGAAATTCGCAGGGTTCTTAAATCGTTGAGTCCACGCGAAGCAGAAATTGTAAACGCTTACTTTGGTTTAGATGGAGAGAACGGTGTAACCATTGAGCAGATTGGAATGAAGTACGATCTTACCAAAGAACGCATTCGCCAGATTAAAGAAAGGGCAATTAAACGCTTACAAAAAGCCCGTTACAGTAATGCTTTAAAAGCATACCTGGGATAAATTACCAATTTTAGTATTTAAGACCTCCTGTAATTTTTCAGGAGGTTTTTTTGTGTCCGGTCAGAAAGTATTAATGGTAACCGTATTTAAAACATAAATTTTTATTATTAACCAGGCTGCATTACAGCTATTAAACCCAGTTGCGTCGCACACTTAAGCGTTCTGTTCTTTATTGAACATTGTGCAACAACCCACTCTGTATGTTGCCCTGTAATAAATGCACCAGCAAATATTGTTCAATATTCCCTCATCTGATTATCTTTAATTCATGAAAAAAGCGTTGCCAGTTATTCTGTTGGTTGTACTTGCAGTTATTGCGCTTGCCATTAAACAATGCAACAGCAAACCCGATAATATTGAACCAGCTAAACCGAAAGTTACTGTAAAGAAAGAGCCGGCCGCACCCAAGCCCGATGTTAGTACGGGTAGCAGGGGGCTAGACCGCAATCCTGCAAAAATTAATTACTCTAAACATGCCCGCTGCCGCATGGGCTGCAGGCATATTGATGAAAGTGAAGTAAAACAAATTTTAAAAGAGGGAAAGATCAACTATGCCAAAAGTGAATTGGATGGCACTGAATGCAGGAAGAAATATGCAGTTGAGGGCTACACACAAGATAATCAGAAAGTGCGCATCATATTCGCGCCGTGCAGCGGTGAAGTTACTGTTGTTACAGTAATAGATATTGGCAAAGAATGGCCGTGCGATTGTGAGTAGTTGTTTGCTGAAACACTTTATGATTTGCGGGAATTTCCTGAAACAATACTGAATCAGGATAGCTTGAGGAGGATGTAAGGATTTGGTGCTTCTTCTGATGAATAAAATTTTTGCAGTACAAGAGAGCGACGCAAGGAACGGTAAGTAAAGTTATATAGCCGGTAACAAAAAAATACCTGCTTTTATTAATCGTTTGCTGGCATTATAGCGCTGTTTTCAGCAGTAGTATTGAGGATATTACTGGCAGCGTGAAGGTCGGCCTGTTTTTTATCACGGTCTAAGTATTCGAACCGGGAGTTGTTGCTGATAAACTCCGGAACAATTGTTTTCATCAGCTTTACGCAATCGTCTTCAATACCTTTTAATGCTACAACCTGGAGGTTTTGAAGCGCATTGCTGATATATGTAAAATCTACCGATTGTACCCTTGCAATTTTTATTTTTGGATGATAGGTGGGTACCGTTATTTCCTCATTATTCAGTAGCTCCTCATACAACTTTTCGCCGGGGCGCAGGCCTGTATAATGAATTGCAATATCTTCTCCGGGTTTAAGCCCCGCAAGTATAATCATGTTGTGGGCAAGATCGGTAATACGTATAGATTTGCCCATATCGAAAACAAAAACTTCTCCGCCTTTGCCCATAACACCTGCTTCTAAAACCAATTGGCAGGCCTCTGAAATTGTCATAAAAAACCTCGTTATATCAGGATGTGTTACGGTTATGGGGCCACCTTTTGCCAGTTGTTCTTTAAACCGGGGAATTACGCTTCCGTTGGAAGCCAGCACATTGCCAAAACGCGTAGTAATGAATACTGTTCTATTAGTCTTATGATCGCTGTTTATTGTTGCAGTTTTTATGGTGTTCTGGTATAAGCCCTGTATATACATTTCGGCGATACGTTTGCTGGCGCCCATTATATTTGTTGGGTTTACCGCCTTATCTGTAGAAACCATTACGAAGAAGCGTTCGGCATTAAACTTTAGAGATAAGTCTGCAATGATTTTTGTACCGGCTACATTGTTTAAAATGGCTTCCTGGGGGTGTTCCTCCATCATGGGAACATGCTTGTAGGCAGCAGCATGAAATACAACTTGTGGCGCAAAATTTTTAAAGATATATTCCATGCGCCTTGCATCGGTAATATTAGCTATGTAAAGCTTGCATGGTACTTCTTTAAAATGTTCTTCCAGTTCAAGACCGATATTGTGTAACGGAGATTCTGCAATGTCGCAGAGTATAATTAGTTCGGGGCCAAAATAAGCCACTTGTTTTGCTATTTCGCTGCCGATAGATCCTGCTGCGCCTGTAATCAGTATTCGTTTTGCATGGAGCGTAGCATTAATATGAACATTGTCAATTTGTATGGGTTCCCGTTCCAGCAGGTCTTCTATCTTTATATCTTTTAATCGGCGTAGTGTAAAAGGGCCATCCTGAAACTGTTCGCCTGAATTAATAACAGATACCTGTAAACCGTTGCTGATAAAAAAAGAAGCTACTTCGTTTCTGCGCTCAAGCGAAATATTGTTTATTGCAATGATTACTTTTTTTGCTGAATGTTTTTTTACAAGTTTATCCAGTTGACTTAGGGCATAAACTGTTACACCAGAAATACTTTTGCCCGTTGCATCCGGATCATCATCAATAAATGCAACAGCTTTTAATTTGCCTGATCTGTCCTGGCTGATTTCTTTTAGTGCAGCCTGGCCAACAGCACCTGCACCAAAAATAAATACAGGTTGTGCATTTAATCTAAGCGCTGTATCGAACACCTGCTTTATAAAGAACCTGCTGCCGGCAAGCATGAAAAAAGAAATAAAGAAATTGATGAGTAAAACAGAATAAGGTACCACATAAAAATTGCCTGTAGTACCAATAAAAATATTTAGAAACAGTAAACCTGCCGTTGCAGTAATTATGGCATATAAGATCTTTAAAACACTACGGTAAGTTGCATGGCGGATTATTTCTTTATACGACTTAACGATAAAAAAGCTAATAATATAAAGACCTACTGTAACCAGTATGCCTCTTAAGAAAAGATCATTAATAATAGCAGAGGGCCTGAAATTAAAGCGCAGCAGGAACGATAAAATCACAGAAAAGAAACTGAGAAAAATATCAATACTTATTATTACCCATCTTGGGGTATAACCGAGATTTAGCAGGTTGCTGAATTTCATTTTGCCTTGATCAGGAGCCGGAAAATTATGAGCCTGGGAATTACCTTTCGAGTAATTATAAAGTTCTTTCAGTAATTCCGTAAAAATCATTTTCACAAGAGTTGATTGCTGTTGGCAAACTTAAACCTTTTTCAAATAAAACGCTTACAGAAGCGCAGTGGCTATTCGTTGCGGGTTGCAGCTCGGTATATGTTATATTTTTTTGAAACACAAATGCCGGGTATAAAAAATTCCTTCATTAAAAGTTCCTGAATCTTTCATGGCATGCCTTGTCTAAAAATTCCCTGTCATCAGGGTGCGCAATGCTGATCATTGCCTTTGCACGCTGCCGTAAATTTTTGCCCCACAGGTTTACTACACCATATTCGGTTACAACATAATGTACATGTGCTCTTGTTGTAACTACACCTGCACCGGGTTTTAGCATAGGCATGATTCGTGGAATACCTTTTGCCGTTCTTGATGGAACAGCGATAATGGGTTTGCCTCCCTCACTTAATGCGGCACCTCGCATAAAATCCATCTGGCCGCCAACACCTGAAAACTGCATGGTGCCAATGGAATCGCTGCATACCTGGCCGGTAATATCAATTTCTATGGCACTGTTGATGGCGATCATTTTATCGTTGCGGCGAATAATATGCGGATCGTTTACATAATCGATATCAAGAAACGCGAAAGAAGGGTTGTCGTTTATATAGCTGTATAATTTTTCTGACCCGAGTGCAAAGGAAGAAACAGATTTATTGGGATGTATTTTTTTATACCTGTTGTTTACAATATCTTTTTCACAAAGTTCGATGATACCGTCTGAGCACATTTCTGTGTGCACACCAAGGTCTTTGTGATTGTGCAAGCATTTTAAAACAGCATCTGGTATGGCGCCAATACCCATTTGTATTGTGCTCCTGTCTTCAATAAGGCCTGCAATCAGTTCACCGATCTTTTGTGTTTCCGGGCCCGCCTTTTCGGTAAAATTTGTTGTGTGCAATGGGTCTTCGCAATATACCATTGAAGTAAAGCGGCTCATGTGTATCATGCCATCTCCATGCGTTCTGGGTGCATTAGGGTTTACCTGCGCTATAATGCAGCGTGCCGTATTTACAGCGCTGCGGGCAATATCTACCGATACACCCAAAGAACAATAGCCATGTGCATCGGGTGGTGATACATGTACAATGGCAACATCTATGGGTAAAATATTTTGTTTAAAAAGTTCGGGGATCTCACTTAAGAATACAGGAACATAATCCGCATAACCATCGTTCACTGATTTACGTATCGATGCCGAAACGAATAATGAGTTTACGTGGAAACTGTGTTTGTATTCAGGCTGGTCAATATAAAGATCTCCATATACACTGATGCACACAACCTCAACATTCTGAAGCCGTGCCGATTCTTCTGTAAGGTGTTTTAACAGGTAAGTGGGTGTATGTGCACTGCCATGTATAAATATGCGCTGATTGGATTGTATAACAGATAAAGCTTTTTGCGGGGTAACGTACATGGAGGTAAGGTTTATTTTATTTTCCAGCAAAACTAGGCGTAAATAAAGAGCAGAAATATGATTATAATCAGTAAGCATAAAGTATCAGGCGCAATATTTACTACGGAATTTTATTATGAACCCAACAGCATTGCAACTATGATACTTTTGTTGCGTCGCACTGTTTAGCGTTCTGATCTTTGTTCTCCACTATGCAAACATGTTTACTAAATGTTGCTACCTGTAAAATATTAAAAAGGCAGTAGATTAATATAACCACAATCAATTACTTTCCTGACCCTTGTCATTTAGAAAGCAACCTTATCAGAATATTTTTGAGTTCACCTTTAAAGTACCTTTTATGAAACAACAAACCCTTAGTTATTACAATCGTAATGTATCGGCCTTATTAATACTGTCTTTGCTAATATGCTATACTTTTTTTGTAGCGACAGGTTGTAAAAAAGAATTTACAGCAACCGGAATAGCAGCATCAGCGGGCAGTGAAAATGCTTTACATGTTGCTGATAAGCCAAACATCGTTTTGATTCTGGCAGATGATGTAGGTTTTGAAGTGCCAACGGCAAATGGAGGAGAATCTTACTCCACACCAAATATCGATAATATGGCACGGAATGGCATGCGTTTTACCCAGTGCTATTCAGCGCCCATGTGCTCTCCTTCAAGGGTTATGTTTGTTACAGGCAAATACAATTTCCGTAACTATACCAAATGGTCGGTTCTGGATCAAAGCCAACGAACTTTTGCAAATTTGCTGGGCGATGTTGGGTACGATACGTATGTAGCTGGCAAATGGCAGTTTGATGGCGGCGATGCATCGGTGCGTATATTCGGGTTTAACCAGTCTTACACCATTTTCGAACAATATGCTAACAGGTTGCTCATTCATGATGATAATTTCAAAACTACAGGCAGTTATAAAAGCCCTGAATTGTATGCGAATGGTGTTAACCTGGTGGCAGCTAATGTACTTAATAAATATTGTGATGATATTCTTGTTGATTCATTGGTTACTTATGCAGGCCGCAGTGCAAGAAACAATAAGCCCTTTTTTATGTATTACCCGGTAAGCCTTTGCCACAAGCCCTTCAGCCCAACACCGGATGATCCTGAATACGCAGCATGGGACCCTAATGACCGACTCAGCAATTCAACTTTTTTCCCTTCTATGGTAAAATACATGGATAAAAAAATTGGGCAGCTTATTGCCAAATTCGACAGTATTGGTGTTGGCGATAATACTGTTTATATTTTTGTTGGCGATAACGGTTGCCAGCGAGAAATATATTCCCGCTTTCACGGGGAGTTGGTTCAGGGTGGAAAAATGAAATCAACCGTTTGGGGTACACATGTGCCATTAATTGTTTATTGGCGTGGTGTTGTTGCACCGGCTGTAAACAACGATCTTATTGATTTTACAGACTTCCTGCCTACACTTGCAGGCATTGCCAATACTGCTGTGCCTGCTTCTTACGGCACCATCGATGGTGTAAGTTTTTATCCCCGCCTCGTAGGATTACCCGGCACTCCAAGAGACTGGATTTTTTGTCATTACCATCCAGAACAACATCCGCCAAGCCCACTCAAACGTTGGATACAGGACACAACTTATAAGTTATATGACAGTACAGGATATTTCTACAATACGGTGCTTGATCCATATGAAAAAAAGAGGCTTAAGGATAATTTATTGACAGAAGATGAAAAAGAAAAAAAGATCCATTTTCAGTTGGTGATGAATGGTTTGCATTAAGCATTTAAATCTTGCCGTGCTGCTGAGGCCTGCATTTTATATTAAAATGCAGGCCTCAGCTTTTGTATTATGTTATAGTGTTTGTGAGATATTGTTTTTTGTAAATAAGCAAATTCTATTACTTTTTTACAGCACCGTTTACCCCAAACTTATTTCGCTTTGGCGGTAAACAAGGAATAAATTTTTGGAACCAAACAGCTTACCGCTGTTGAGCTTTAGTTGCGTAGCACACTTTTACGGTTGGATTATTTATTAAGCTTTTATTGTAGCGAAGGCTGTTGGTCAGCGACCAACAGCGGCAATAGCGACCAACAGCGGCAATAGATGGTTTTTCTGCTGATGCCATACTTTGAAGCTAACTTTCTAAAGCCTCCGCCTTGCGTTAAATACTCCACAATAATCTGTTCTTTTAAGTCCATAGTTTGGTCGATTTTTAGTCAACCTATTTCAGGACGAGACATACCCTTTTCAGGAAGGATTTGGTTAGTCTAAGTCAAAATATTCGCCTTTGTTTGTATCCAATTCTTTCGCAAGCAACTTGAAATTTTCTTCTGTCGGTTTAAGATTAATGAATTTGTCAATTATTGTTCTGTTCCTATAAATAACAAAAGTGTTTTCTACACTAGGGTTTATCTTATTAAGGTTTACTTCGCTTTCTGTGTTGGAAAATGAGGGAACAAATGTTAAAGCAATATTTTTCAAGTTTAGTTCAAGTCCAATATTTTCTAATTCTTCTTGTCGCTTTTCTTTACTATAATCTTTGTCGTTGCCATAAACAAAATAGGCTTTCAAATACTTACTTCTTGCAATGCTTTGCTGCTCTAAAAATGTTAACCATTTTTTTATGTCCTCCCAATTAGGATTATTACCTACAAAATAAACAATTCCGTGATAGCGTCCATATTTACAAACCGGGCATGCCCTAGAACCCTTGTCGGGACCAAAGGCGTGAAAAGGTATAAATGATGGTTGGTCTTCGCCAATTTGAAGCCCAGATTGAGTTTCAACTTTGAAGGTTTCGGGATAGTTCGGAATGTTAAGTCCCAGAATAATATTGTGTTCTGCAATTTGCAGGTCACCTTTTATAAACACTCTTAAAATACCGCTACCACCACGGTTCTCTAATTTCTTTCTTTTTTCACCTGTCAGTAATTTATCATCATCAAATACAAATTCGTCAATGTAATACTCCTTGTCAATATTGGGTTCTTTTATCGCAGGATGTATATGTGCTTCAAAGTTTCTATTTGGGTAGGGTGCAGGTCTAACAGTGTATATGGCGTATTTGCCATTTGCATCTGATTTTACCCAACCACGAATGTAACCATGTCTTACTACTCTTGGGTCTAATCCTTGCCTGGCAGCATACAAACCATTAATATCTGTATGGTAATAATATAGAATGACATTAGGTGCAGGAGTTTTGCCGTCTAACTTATAAATTGTACCCGTTACTAAAAGTTTTTGTCCTTTTTGTGACCAACCTGCACTGGTGTCAATTGATTTGATAACTTTCGGCATACCGATGTACATAAATTCACCATTTTCAAACGGTCCACCAACAATGCCGCTTTTTTCTGCTGGATTTTTAGAATTTGATGTTGTTTGCCCATTACAGCTAAGTAATAAAGAAGTGAAAATTACTAAAAAAATGAAATTTGTTTTTGTTGCCATTGCTAATATTTTCTCGCAAATTTCATTTTTAAAGTATTGGAAATCAAATGATATGTTGTAAGATGAGGTTATTTTGTTGTCAAGTGATGAGTTTTATTAAACTGGTTTTTAAAATCAGTTGCAAAGTTTCTGCTAACCCGAAGTTGTACATTATTTTTCATCGTTAAGTCGTAATCGCCATTAAGCCTTGTCGTGTAAGAAGCGACCATTTTAATATTTACGATGGTAGATTTATGAACTCTTACAAATTGCTCAGAGTTTAATTTAATTGAAATAGATTTCAAGGTTTCATTGTGCAGGTATTTTTTGCCTTCAAGTTGAATATTAATGTAAGGTGGGTTTGCTGAAAAATATAAGATTTCAGAAACAATGATACTTTGCTTTTTATTTCCGTCAGATACTAAGAGAGTGCTGATAAATTGGTTTAAGATATGCTCGTTTTGTGTTTCAGAAACAGGCTCAACCAATTTTGCTTTTTTTGAAAAAAACTGAAAGGTTAAAACGGGGATTGAGTAAATTAGTGCCAACAGGTATAAATGTTCGGATAAAGTATATCTGAATGTTTGTTGAAAGGAATAAGTATGGTAATAAAATACCGTAGAAAGCACCGAAACTAAGAACGGAAATGCAAACAGGTGAAGAGAAATTGGTAAAATAATTACAGCTACCTGAAATTCTAACCGCTTTTTGTTTTTATGCTTAATAGCAAAATACTGTGTAAATAATAAGGGTGCAAAAAGCCACCAAAACGAACTGAACATAAATGATTCGGAAAAATAGAATGCCGAATTTTTCAAGTCTGACCGTAAAAAGTCTTGTGTCAAAGTCAGTAGAACAAAAGCTAATACAAACAGTGTCAAAACAAAAGCAGCTTTCCTGTCTGTAATATCAAATTTTGTGGTCATAGTTCTGTTCATATTAGTTGGGTGTGTCCGATAGGGTTGCACATAACGTCAGGGCTTGGCGATGTGGCGATATTCCGTGTTACGTAAGCCCGGACTGATGCTGAGTAAAGATATGAAGATGAAAATATATTCTTAGCTGGGATTTATTCGTCAGTTGGATATGTCGCTCAGCAGCGATATGACGATCAGTCTTTATTCGTTAAGCCGCCATATAGCCAAACCTGTTAGGCGCAGGCTTTCATTTCTAAGCGACCCATCTAAACGGTTTAGTTTGCTTCAATCTTTCTGCATAAAAATCAAGCGCCTCTTTAGCAGTTTCAAAAAACTGTCCACCCACTGGTTTGTCGTTGTAGGAAACATAAAACTTACCCAAGGTTTTTGGAACTTCTTCACTATACATTGTTGGTACAATATAAGTGTCGAGTGTCCATGTTTCTTTTATGCCCTTGTCAAGACTAAAACGTAACCAGTAATGGCTGGTAAATGGAAAATAGTTAATAAACGATTTATGTTTCTTTGCTTCAATTAGCATTTCTACATATCTCTCTTTCCACTCTGAAAATTTCCAAAATTCAGTATCATTAAAGAACATATTCTTAACTTTTGTCCATGCCTTGTCAATGTCGTTGTTTGAATTTCTGAATTCAAAATCCTTATACAATTCAAGTTCTTCAAATTGTCTATTGATTTCAGAAATGTCTTTTTGCTTGTCCACCCAAATGTCAATAACGTTTACAAGTCTGTCGATGTTTGTAAAGAGACCCCTTGCGAAACATTCCTCATAATTCTGCTTGTCTGTTCGTTCAAACAAAACAATTGAAAGATCTTTGTCAGTGGGGCCAAATTCAACTCTAAAGCTTCTGCCGGAGTTATTACAAAAAGCATATCTGTTGGGAAACGTCCCATCAATTGTCGAAGCCAACTTTACATTTGATTTCAAGCTGTCTAACCGATTCTGTATCTCGTTTGATAGATGCACTGTTGCCTGTTTAAGCTTGCCACTAACGCTTGTATCGGCGTTATTATACGCAATGTAATATTTTTTCTGGTATTGAAAACCAACCTCTTAATCGTTATACATTTTGGATTGTCGTTAGGACAATCCACTCTGCACTTTTTCAGCCTCCGCCTTTGTTGGTCGCTGACCACAGGTGTTCGGAAGAA
>DGQT01000064.1 GCA_002390845.1 Chitinophagaceae bacterium UBA4407
GCGTCGCACTCTTGTACTTCAGGTAATTCTTTTCATCACTATGCAGTCAGGTTTAATAAATAATATCAGAATTTACTGTTGGTTATTCTTGGTTAAATTAACAGCAGCAGATACTTGAACTAAAAAACTAAAATTAAATAAAGACTTGATGAAAAGGTTATACTTACCTGTTATAATTCTATGCGGATCCCTGTCAGCATTTTCGCAGCATGACATGGAAAAAATGCCGGCGAATATGTCGATGCAGGACTCAATTTCGAAAGTCACTTCAAAACTCAATTACCTTAATGCCGGAAAACCCAAAACAGTACGCTACGATCTTTATGTGAATGATACGATGGTAAACTTTTCCGGAAAAATGGCACATGCCATGGCGATCAATGGCAGCATTCCCGGGCCTACTCTTACTTTTACCGAAGGAGATACCGCAGAAATTTATGTACACAACCAGATGGATATGGAAACTTCGCTTCACTGGCATGGAATATTTTTACCCAACCAGTTTGACGGTGTTCCTTATTTAACACAAATGCCTATTCCTCCACATCAAACACATTTGTATAAATTCCCCGTTATACAGAATGGAACTTACTGGTATCATTCCCACACCATGTTACAGGAACAGAGCGGTATGTTTGGCGCTTTGATTTTAAATAAAAGAGATAATGAACCGGAAATACCAACATTGCCCATTGTGCTGAGCGACTGGACAGATATGAACCCTAAAGAAGTTGATCGTTCATTGCACAATGCAACAGATTGGTTCGCAATAAAGAAAGGATCCACACAGAGCTACAGCGAGGCGATTAAAAGCGGCAATCTTAAAACCAAGCTAACCAATGAATGGAAGCGCATGAATGCAATGGATGTAAGCGATGTAGCATATGACAAATTTCTAATTAACGGAATCAACATAAATGAACAGCCACAATTTAATGCAGGCGATAAGGTAAGGCTCCGCATTGTGAATGGAAGTTCATCTACTTATTTCTGGCTAAGTTATGCAGGCGGTAAAATAACAGTAGTGGCAAACGATGGCAACGATGTAGAACCCGTTGAAGTTGACAGATTAATTGTTGCTGTTGCAGAAACATATGATGTAATTGTAACGATACCTGAAGATATGAGTTACGAATTTTTAGCTACTCCCGAAGACCGCACCAGCTACGCATCTTTATGGTTGGGCTCTGGTATGAAAATGCCGGCAACACCCTTGTCCAAGCTCAACTATTTTGCAGGCATGAAGATGATGAACGGCATGATGGGAATGGATGGAAATATGGAGCCAAAGGGTATGCGTATGCGCAACCAGGTTATGGACATGAACACCGTAATGTATCCTGAAATAACCGGTGATGAAAATCCAAAGAAGCAAAAAACCGTCGATGGAATAGCACAAAAAGATGATATGCAGGATATGCCAGGCATGGATATGGGAGCTGATAATGTAGATATTGTTACACTGAATTATGGTATGCTGAAGGCTACAGAAAAAACAACATTGCGGGATGGGCCTGTAAAATTGCTGCGTTTCGAACTTACCGGAAATATGAACCGTTATGTCTGGAGCATCAATAACAAAGTAGTTTCAGAAGCAGATAAAATCTTAATACAGAAAGGCGAAAATGTAAGGATCGTACTTTACAACAATACCATGATGCGGCATCCCATGCACCTGCATGGTCACGATTTCAGGGTGCTGAATGGCAAGGGAGAATATGCGCCTTTAAAAAACACTTTGGATATTATGCCTATGGAAACCGACACACTTGAATTTGCTGCAACAGAAAGTGGCGACTGGTTTTTCCATTGCCATATTTTGTATCACATGATGAGTGGCATGGGCCGCATATTCAGTTACCAAGGCTCTCCATTAAACCCTGAAATAACGGATCCCAAATATGCTCAACGCAAATTATTTTCTGATGACCGAACGCTGCATTTTATGACAAGAGTGGGTATAGAAACCAATGGCAGCGAAGGTTTTGCGATGATTGCAAATACACGCTGGAAAAGCAACACACTCTGGCATCTTGGTTACAGTGACAATCATGGGTACGAAAGCGAAACAATGCTTGGCAGGTATATTGGTAAAATGCAATGGCTCTATCCTTATGCCGGTTTTGATTATCATTATAAAACAGAAGGTGGCCCAAAAAATATTTTTGGCAGCGAAGAAAAGAACCTGTTTGGCCAGGTAAGTAATAAGAACAATCGTAAAACTGTTGTAGCAGGTATCGCCTATACGTTACCCTTGCTGGTAATTGCCGATGCACGTGTAGATGGCAATGGAAAATTCCGCTTTCTGTTATCAAGGGAAGATCTTGCTGTTACGCCGCGCTTACGTTTTAACTGGATGATCAATACCGATAAAGAATACATGGCCGGTCTCAGGTATATTGTTTCAAAATATTTCAACCTTTCCACACACTATGACAGCGATATGGGCTGGGGTGCGGGTGTAACTTTTAATTACTAAATCTCCATGAATTAAGTATCTGTACAAAATATAATGAGAAAAGATTTTGAGCCCGACAGCAAATCTCTAAGCATCTTTTCTTGCATCGCACACTTGTACATTGGGAATGGACGCGGCTTTTAACGAAGCGAAGATTGAAGCGAATCACTATTGTGTCAGGCGACCAAAAGAGGAGATGTAAGCCCTGCATATTATCATCGTCCTACACAAGAACTAAAATTGCTTTTAAAAAAGTAGGAGAACTCGCTTAAATCCTTTGATATGTATTTTTCATAAAGCAATTTGATATAGTTTTTGAAGTCTTCGTCATTATTTATGCTCAAGATTAAATTATAATCTAACTCTTCATGAGCATACTTACACAGCTCAATATATTTTTTTTGCAAAAAAAAACTCCGCATTTTTAAATCCAAGTACATTCCATGTTCATATAATACAAAAGAATCCAAATTTAATTCTGTATACTGTTTAAAATATGCATCATTAGCTGAATCAAGACTTTTATAATTTTTGGTATAAAGGAAATACTGCGATAATGCTAATTTCGCTGTAATGGAATCTTTCTGAAAATCTGATTTGATACATTGGTGACAGATTTTATAAATAGAATCCATAGACAATGACAAAGAGATATCTTTAATATTGCATTGATCGGGAAAACGTTGTTTTAAAACAGACATATATTTACCTCTTAAAACAGAATTTTCCTTATCTGATAAATAATCAATTACATTACGTAAACAAACTAACGAGTAATAATCATTGTCTATAAGCTTATCATAAATAGAAAGAGCCTTTTGTTGTTCACCGATAATAAGATATTCTTTTGCTAATATAAAATCAAGACGCTTACTATCACTGAATTGTTCTTTTATTTTAGCCACTTCGTTTATTAACTCCCTCGCCGCTTCATTACTTTTATCTTTGTTATTTTTAACATATTTTTCTTCAATTTCCTGTAATTTATAAAGCTCAGTATTTTGTGAAAATGCTGAGCTCACCAATAAAATACTTTGTGCTTCCATAGGAAGGTTATCCAGAAAATTTTCATACCTAAATAGGATATATTTTAAGATTTGGTCTTGTCTTTCACTAGGCGATATTTCGAAACCATAAAATCCAGAATGTCGCATCGTATCAACCCTATACCGACTTTTAATTAGTGTTATACATTTCCTATATTCCGATCGCATTAAATAATACATTGACATTTCAAGAAAACTTGAAGTGTCAATTTTGGTATCAACACCATAACATAGCTGAATTAAATTTTCACTCGGAACCAGATTGTCAGTAACATTTGTCTTGCTTTCCTCTGTTTTAGTTTTGAGATTATTTGAACATCCAATGCAAAAAAACATTAGAGAAAAAATAAAAATCTGTTTGTACATAATTAATTTTTAACTACCATTTCCCGCTTTTATTCTTGCCCCACTAACCTTTTCTCTTCAATCTCCGCTTCTCTAAAGCTCATACATAATCCAACCGTACAAGTGAGTGACACAACGAAGCCTCATAGAAATCCCATGCCGGTAACAAAAAATTCCTTCTTTAAAACCAACTCTTTTTCCTGCCGCTGCTTCGTCCGCCAAGGCCAAGTGCGCCAAGCAAACTGCGGGTAATGATTGACGCAGCCGTACGCTCCACCTGCTTTACAGCGGAACTGTCGAAAAAACTTTTCTCTTTGGGTGCGGCTTTTTGTTCTTTGGCCTGTTGCTTTTCTGCTTCCTTCTGCTCTTGTTGCTGCTGTGTTTTTTGTGCGGCTTCTTCCAGCTTTTCAGTAAGTATTTCGTAAGCACTTTCGGTGTCAACAACACGGTTATATTTATTGGCCAGCCTGCTTTTACTTACCAGCGAATCAATTTCTGAATCGGTTAAAATATCCATGCGGCTGCGCGGCGGGCAAAGCATCGTATGCACCAAGGGTGTAGGAATTCCTTTTTCATTTAACAGCGTAACAAAGGCTTCGCCAATACCCATTTGCGTTAGCAGGTCTTCGGTTTTGTAGTATTCACTTTCGGGGAAATTTTCTGCCGCCTGTTTAATTGTTTTTCTGTCGGCAGCAGTAAATGCACGCAATGCATGCTGCACTTTTAAGCCAAGCTGGCTGAGTATAGAAGCCGGAACATCCTGCGGGTTTTGCGTGCAGAAATAAATACCAATTCCTTTTGAGCGGATGAGTTTTATTACGGTTTCAATCTGCTTTAATAAAGCATCGGTTGCTTCTTCAAAAAGGAGGTGCGCCTCATCAATAAACATGATGAGTTTGGGTTTATCCATATCGCCTTCTTCGGGGCAGGTAGCATACAATTCGGCAAGCAACTGCAGCATAAAAGTGGAGAACAGTTTTGGTTTGCTTTGCATATCGGTAACACGCAGAATATTGATCATGCCGCGGCCATCATCGCTGATGCGCATCAGGTCATCCACTTCAAAACTGGGTTCACCAAAAAATATATCCGCGCCCTGCTGTTGCAGTTCTATTACTTTACGCAAAATTGTTCCGGTGGAAGTGGTGGAAATATTGCCGTAATCTTTTGCCAGTTCATCTTTGCCTTCGTTGCCCACATACTGCAATACTTTTATAAAATCTTTCAGATCGAGCAGGGGCAGTTTTTTATCATCACAGTATTTAAAGATCATAGAAACAAGCCCACCCTGTGTATCATTCAATGCGAGAATCTTGCTTAACAATATGGGCCCAAATTCGCTTACGGTTGCACGCAAACGGATGCCTTTTTCATTGCTCAGCGTCATCAATTCTGCCGGAAACGCAGACGGGGTATAGGTTACATTCAATATTTTGCAACGGTCTGTAATTTTATCGTTTGCTGTTCCGGCGGCGGCAATACCGCTCAGGTCGCCTTTAATATCCATCATAATTACCGGTACACTGGCATCGCTTAAAATCTCGCTGATCATCTGCAGCGTTTTTGTTTTTCCCGTTCCCGTTGCTCCCGCAATCAGGCCATGGCGGTTCATCATTTTCAGTGGCAGAAAAATATCGGCACCCGAAACTACCTGCCCGTCCAGCATGGCGCAGCCGAGTTTCACATGTTCACCTTTAAAAGTATATCCCTGTTGTACGGCCTGTAAAAATTGTTCCTGTGTTGGCATTGCAAAAGTTTTGCGGAAAGTTAGCAGATTAGGATATGAGTAAGAAATATTTTGTGCCGGGATTTCATAATTCTATGCCATTGCCGTGAACACAACAAACACGGTAATATAAAAAACGATACTGGTAATATGCTGTGCCATTAATTTGCCTCTGCCAATAATTGCAAATGCGTTAACAAAAAATTACCCGATGTTTGCTCTGTCAGTATAAATGAATTATTTTTAGCTGACAATTAAAATCAAGATCATGGAAGTACCGAAATTTAAAATCTTATTGTGCGAAGACGACCAGAACCTGGGAATGGTTCTGAAAAATTATTTAGAGCTGAGCGATTACAATGTTACATTAGAAAGAGATGGCCGGCTTGGGCTTGCAGCATTTCAAAGGGAAAAATACGATATATGTCTGCTCGATGTTATGATGCCCCACATGGACGGTTTTACACTTGCAGAGGAGATCCGCGATATTGACCCTGATGTGCCCCTGTTTTTTTTGAGCGCCAAAACAATGAAGGAAGATATTATTCAGGGTTATAAATTGGGTGCTGATGATTATATTACCAAGCCTTTTGACAGCGAGGTATTACTGCTTAAAATAAAAGCGATTCTCAAACGCAATGAAGAGCTGAACAGGGAAAGCGAAAATATGCAGTTCGACCTGGGTCGTTATCACTTTAACCCCAAGCTTCGCGAACTGATACATGATGGCAAAACGCAAACACTTTCGCCAAAAGAAAACGAGCTGTTGAAAATGCTTGCCGAGCACAAGAACGACTTATTGCCACGCGAAAGGGCATTAAAAAAAATATGGGGCAGCGATACTTACTTTAATGGCCGCAGTATGGATGTTTATATTGCCAAGCTGCGTAAGTATTTGAAAGACGATGAAAAATTAGAGATTGTGAATATACACGGCAATGGTTTCAGGCTGGTAGTACAGGAAACAGCTGTATAACTTTTATTTGAATAATTATTAAGGGGCTGTTTCAAAATCAAGATTTTGAGACAGCCTTTTTTATTGTTTTTTTTTGAGCCAGGCATTTAATTTTTTAACCGGGCTTTTGTTGCGTCGCACACTTGTACTGAAGAACTGTGTTCAGCTATGTGCAGTCAACCTGTGCCAGTACAACCTGGTTTAATTACTAAAGCCTGGCTGCATATTGCTGAATATTGTTTCAAATGTACAAGGGTGCGACGCAAGAGGCGATGCCATCTGCGCCAATGCCAGGCTCATAAAATGTATTTAATTATTGCTGCGGAAAAGCTTCGTGCTGTTTTAATTCAATTATTTGTGCTGTATGTCTTTCGCTGTGGCCGGCGATGAAAAGAATGGTTTGGTAAAGATCTAATACACCGGCAGATGGGTGCTTCCAGTACCGGTTTCTAAGATCATCTTCTGTTGTGTTTACATAGTCTGTTGTAGCATTGCGGCGCTTGCTAAAAAAAGCAATTGCTGCTTCGGCATTGGGGAATTTGCCCACAGGTTTTATTACTTCAGGGCTTGTTGCTTTTACATTGCGGCTTGAAGTACGGTTATACACTTCTTCATCGGTAGCCTTAACTTCTGCCCGCCTTGATGGATCTGTGTCGGTTGTCAAACCCTGGCGTATAGCCTGCCATATACCGTTCTCCCCAAGTGCAGTATGCTCCAGTATTTCACTGATATTCCAATTTTCAGGATTGGGCTTAAAGGCAATCTGGGATTGGGTTAGGCCTTCTAATTCGGCTAATAATTTTTCTTTGGTAGTTTCTAATTTTCCGGCTGCATAAGCTCTTTCTACAGCGGTTAGCATAGTTGCATTGCCCATAAATTTTTTTTAGTGTTTAAAATTAGGAACAATGAAACAGTAAATATATTTTTATAGTTGGTATTTACTTGTGATTTTACAAACCAAAAGAGAAAGCCGGGAGACTGTTATTTTGCGGCTCTAAGTTGATATGCTTCTTTTAACGCAGCAGCTACTAATTTTTTGCTGGCTTTAGTAAGGTTGATCGTTGTCCAGCCTTGTCTTCCCCAACCATTTGGAATGGCAAATATTACATCGCTGCCTGGCGGGCAAAATATAAATTGTTCAGTGGGGGTAAACCTGATGTTGAGTGTATTGTCTTCAAAAGAAAGGGTTGCAAATATTTTTTTCTTAACTGTAAAAGCAGTGCGGTTGAAATGGGGTTGTTCTCCTGCGCCGGGCAACGAAAGCGCCAGTGTTTTAGCATCTTCTGGTTTTACCATTGTTAAATATTTATTGTACTAATCTACAAAAATTTATTTTACTTCACACAATTCATTCCATCTTGAAGTATAGCGTGGGCTGCGAAGTTCCTGCCGCATTTTCCAGT
>DGQT01000075.1 GCA_002390845.1 Chitinophagaceae bacterium UBA4407
TCGTCCCTTGCGTCGCAATCACTTTATCACCTGTACAAGTGGCATCTGTGGTTTTATGCAAAATCTGTAAACCTTAATTTGAACAGTTTCTTTGCTTAGGATAAAAATTAAATGGATAAAACTTTCTAATCCATCTAATCAAAAAAATCCTTCCAAATCCCGGTTCAGACAATGTCGAATATAGTTCCGAACGTACAAGTGAGTGACACAACAGACGATGCCATAAAATATCAAAAGCTGATAACAAAAAATATAAAATAACAAACATGATTAATCTTAAAGAACTGGAAATATGGTTTGTAACGGGCAGTCAGCACCTCTATGGCGAAGAAACATTGAAACAGGTTGCGGCACATTCGCAAACAATTGCAACATCGCTGAATAGTGCTGCACAGATTCCGGTTACAGTGGTGTTTAAACCAACCGTAAAATCAACCGAAGAAATTTACAGCATTTGTGCAGAAGCCAATGCTGCAAAGAATTGCATTGGCATTGTCGCATGGATGCATACTTTTTCTCCTGCAAAAATGTGGATTGGCGGATTGAAGATTTTAAACAAACCATTATGCCACTTACACACACAATTCAACCGTGATATTCCATGGAGCGAAATTGATATGGATTTTATGAATCTGAATCAAAGCGCACACGGAGACCGAGAGTTTGGTTTTATTATGAGCCGCATGCGGTTAAGAAGAAAGGTGGTGGTGGGTCATTGGCAAGATAATGCAGTGCTTGAGCAGCTGAATACATGGAGCCGGGCTGCAGCAGGCTGGCACGATTGGCAGGGCGCTAAGTTTGTTCGCTTTGGTGATAATATGCGTTATGTTGCCGTTACTGATGGCGATAAAGTAGAAGCAGAAATGCAGTTTGGTTATTCAGTAAATACGCATGGTATTGGCGACCTTGTTAAAGTAATTAATGAAGTAAGCAATGCCGATGTTGATAGACTTATACAGGAATATGAAGACAGTTATACGCTTGCAGAAAGTTTAAGAAAGGGTAACGAAAAACGTCAGTCTCTAGTTGATGCGGCAAGAATAGAACTTGGGTTAAAATATTTTTTAGTGCAGGGAAATTTCAAAGGCTTTACTGATACGTTTGAAGATCTGCATGGTATGGTACAGTTGCCCGGTATTGGCGCACAACGTATGATGGCAGCGGGTTACGGCTTTGCCGGTGAAGGCGACTGGAAAACAGCAGCATTGGTACGTGCCATGAAAGTAATGGGCAGCGGCCTGCCCGGCGGCAATTCTTTTATGGAAGACTATACGTACCATTTTGATCCTGCAAATTCGTTGGTGCTCGGTTCTCACATGTTGGAAATTTGTCCATCCATTGCCAATGCAAAACCTTCATGTGAAGTACATCCTTTAGGTATTGGCGGCAAAGCCGATCCTGTGCGTTTGGTATTTAATGCTGCTGCTGGCCCTGCGTTAAATGCATCTGTTGTTGATATGGGTAACCGTTTCCGTTTACTGATCAACGAAGTGGAAGCTGTAGCGCCGGAACATGAATTACCCAAGCTTCCTGTTGCACGGGTACTGTGGAAACCTCTGCCAGATATGAAGACCGGTTGCGCCGCATGGATATATGCAGGCGGTGCGCACCACACGGGTTACAGCCAAAACCTTACAGCAGAGCATATGGAAGATTTTGCAGATATGGCGAGAATAGAAACCGTGTTAATTGGTAAAGACACGAAACTCCGTGAATTAAAAAATGAATTAAGGTGGAGCGATGTATATTACCAGGTTAATAAATAATAAAAATGGCGGAAGTATAAATTTTATGTTTTTACTTTTTGCAATACATAAATATGTATTTTGTGTAATCGTTTGCTTTTGATGATGGCAATAATTTCCCTGTTAGTATAATTGTTGAATTAAGTTATGCAGCACAAGAGTGCGACGCAAGGAAAGCTTCATACATATTAAGCAGTTCGGTTAAAAAAATAAAACCTCACCAACTAACGATTGATTAATTATGAACAAACTTCTTTTGCAGGACAAGCTGATCTTTATTATTTATTTTGTTATCGTGGCAAGCTATGGCTATTACATATACCGGAGGAAGAAAAAGGCCGTTATGGATACGCACGACTTTTTTCTTGCTGAAGGATCGCTTACCTGGTGGGCAATTGGTGCTTCACTGATTGCTTCTAATATTTCTGCCGAACAATTTATTGGCATGAGTGGAAATGGCTACGCCATTGGTGTTGCAGTTGCCGCTTACGAATGGATCGCTGCTATTGCATTGATCATTGTTGCGGTGTTTTTTATGCCAATATATCTGAAGAACAAGATATTTACCATGCCGCAGTTTCTTAAAACGCGCTATAATGAAACGGTGGCACTCATCATGGCAATCTTCTGGCTGTTCCTGTATGTTTTTGTAAACCTTACTTCTATCTTATACCTGGGTGCTGTAGCGATAAACAATCTTATTGGCGGCGGCGAAGACAGTTTTCATTTGATCATAATTGCGCTTTCAATATTTGCAATTTTTATTACACTCGGTGGCATGAAGGTTATTGGTTATACCGATGTTATACAGGTAAGTGTGCTTATTATTGGCGGTCTTGCAACAACTTATGTGGCACTTACTGTTGTAAGCAAAGAATTTGGTTATGGTGAGAATGCTTTGGA
Organism: Chitinophagaceae bacterium UBA4407; assembly: GCA_002390845.1. Classification (GTDB taxonomy): domain Bacteria; phylum Bacteroidota; class Bacteroidia; order Chitinophagales; family Chitinophagaceae; genus Limnovirga. Next base: position 2,649 of record DGQT01000075.1, read on the forward strand.
AGGATTTAACCAGCTTCTGAAAAACGCACCCGATCATTTTCACATGATCTTTGCAAGACCAGATGCAACTTCATCGCAGCATGAAGTAAATAATTATTTAACGATACCAGGGCTACTTTCCTACGCTGCCGGTATCTGGATTATTAACCTGAATTACTGGGGCTGCAATCAATATATAACACAAAGGGCATTGGGTGCAGATCTTAAAACTGCACGTAAAGGAATTTTATTCGCAGGTTTTATAAAATTAGTAATGCCTTTAATCGTAATGCTTCCCGGTATTGCAGCCTATGTTTTATACCAAAAAGGATTGTTACAAAACGAAATGATGGCGCATAGCAAGAACGGATTGGTGGTTTCAGACAATGCCTACTCTGCTATTCTTGGTTATCTGCCCAATGGCCTTATTGGCTTATCGTTGGCAGCATTAACTGCGGCTATTGTTGCATCGCTTGCAGGTAAAGCCAATAGCATATCCACCATATTTACTTTAGACATTTATAAGAAATATATCAGGCGGGAAGCTACAGAAAAAAAGATGGTTTGGACGGGGCGCATAACCATACTTGCTGCCATGTTTGTTTCTATTTTACTTACATGGAAAGACTCATTGAATATTGGCGGTGAGGGTGGTTTTACATTCATTCAAAAATATACAGGCTTTATTAGCCCGGGTGTATTTGCTATGTTCATACTTGGTATGTTCTGGAAAAGAACAACCGGTGCTGCAGCTGTGGCCGGTGTTATAGTTGGCTTCCTGCTATCAGTTGTTTTCAATGTATATGCGCCTGCATGGTTTGGGCCAGAAACCATATTCTATACGGCCTATAAAAATGCAGATGGCAATTATGAAATACCCTTCCATATATGCATGGGGCTTGCATTTGCATTTACCATGCTTGTTATGATTGTGATGAGTTTTGCCGGTCCTAAAATAAATCCAAAAGCATTTGTATTAGATAAGTCAATGTTCAAATTACAGCCCGGCATACTTGCAATGATTGTAGTTACACTGCTTATTATATCACTTTTGTATGTAAGGTTCTGGTAATATAAAAATTGCACATATTATAAAAGCAACCTCTGCATAGCAAGGTTGCTTTTTTGTTTCAGTAGTTTTATTTTGGGCCGGGCAGAAGTGCTTGTGTCATCGCCTGTTGCGTCGCACACTTGCGCTGCAGCAGATCATTCAACAATGTGCAGCAACTTTAAATTATCATAAAACCTCCTGTCCGGTTAACTTATAGCGGTGAATATTTTATTACATGAAGTATGATTCAATAAGGCAAACTGCACAATGCCGAAGCGTAAACAAAACCCTGAAGTGTGCGACGCAACAGGGCTTAATAGTAGCAATGCAGCCGGGTACAAAAAAAATTCCCCTGCTAAATGTTGCACTTATTTATTAGTTTGAGAACAATGTTATTATTTGCAATACTTTCAACTTCTGATTTCAATTGCTTACATCTATTAATAATAAAAAATGCTGAGAGGACATAATTTAACCGGCTATACAGAAAGCGCAAAAGGCGATACATTTTTGCAGGCATTCAGTCCGGTTACACAAACAAACCTGCCCGAAAATTTTACAGTTGCCACCAATGAGGAAATAGATACAGCCGTTGCAAAAGCTGCGGTGGCTTTTAATTTATATAAAATGCTTCCTGCAGAAACAAAAGCTGTTTTTTTGGAAACAATTGCAGAAGAGATTATGGCCCTTGGCGATGCGCTTATACAACGTGCCATGCTTGAAACGGGCTTGCCCGAACCAAGGCTTACAGGCGAACGGGGAAGAACAACAGGCCAGTTAAAATTATTTGCAGATCTTTTGCGGGAGGGTTCATGGATTGAAGCCGTGATTGATGAAGCATTGCCTGATCGGAAACCTTTGCCGAGAAGCGATTTGCGCAAAATGCTCGTGCCCATTGGCCCCGTTGCAGTGTTCGGTGCCAGTAATTTTCCTTTTGCTTTTTCAACTGCCGGTGGCGATACCGCTTCGGCACTTGCCGCAGGTAACACCGTAATTGTAAAAGCGCATCCTTCGCATTTGGGTACAAATGAATTGGTGGCAACAGCAATACTAAACGCTGCAAAAAAATGTAATATGCCCGACGGGGTATTTTCTTTTATCATTGGTGACGGCGAGGTTACTGGTATACAATTGGTAAAACATCCCGGCATAAAAGCAATTGGCTTTACGGGTTCTTACAAAGCGGGCATGGCTATTTATAAAGCTGCAACCAACGAACGCGAAACGCCCATTCCTGTTTATGCAGAAATGAGCAGTATTAACCCGGTGCTTTTGTTGCCAAACAAACTAAAGCAGGATTCAGAAAAGATTGCCACACAAATTTCCGGATCTGTTACACTTGGCGCCGGGCAGTTCTGCACAAATCCCGGGTTATTGTTTTTAGTGGAAGATGCATCATCAGAAATTTTTATACAGCAGTTGACTGAGAAATTGGCTGCTGTGCCTGCTGCTATTATGCTCAATCAGAATATTTGCAACAACTATTACAAGAGCATTCAAATTACAGCACAACAACAAGGTATCACCAGTTTGTTCGCCGGTAATAATGCTGCAAACGAATTGAAAGCATCACCGGCATTAATGCAGGTAAGCGCTGCTGATTTTATTGCCAACCCGCAACTGCAAAGCGAAATGTTTGGCCCGGCAACACTGATTGTAAAATGTAACGGTGAAGCTGATTTGTTAAACGCAATCCAATCGTTGCATGGGCAGTTGACAGGAACAATTATTGCAGATGCTGCTGATATAAAAAACTTTTCGGAGTGTATTGATCTATTGACTTCTAAAGTTGGCAGAGTGGTTTATAATGGTGTTCCAACCGGTGTAGAAGTATGCCATGCAATGGCACATGGCGGCCCTTTTCCTGCAACTACAGATGCCCGTTCAACTTCAGTTGGTGCAGATGCAATCAAAAGATTTGCAAGGCCGTTGTGTTTGCAGGATTGCCCTCAGGAATTTTTACCCGATGCATTAAAAGACGGTAACCCGCTCAACATTATGCGCAAAGTAAATGGCAGTTATACAAGAGCTGTAGCAGGGGAGGAGTAGTTTATAATCAAAAACGATGATCACGCTGTCAATTCAACAACCTCCTGTGATAATTGATCTGCCCCAGGTGGTAATTAAGATGACCATAAAGGTGTAATACAAAACTTTCTGTAGTCATCTCTGTTCCAAAAACATTGATCGGGTATATTTTATCCAGGTCATCATTGGTTAAGTTTTGCAACGTACTTATTACAGCCTGCCTTGTTTCTTCAATAGCAGTGAGCAGGTTTTCTGAAGCAATATTTTTATCGGCAAACTCTTTTTCCCTGTTGCGTTCGTAAGGAATATTTCCCAGAGTCTTTCCAATAAAATGTTTAAGGTTACCCACCAGGTGCAGGCATAAATTTCCCCCGGAGTTTAGAATACCATCTTTAATAATCCATAAATCAGTCTCAGTAGTATAGGCTTCAATTTCTTTTTTTAAAGCAGAAAGGCCTTTGTCAAAAAGTTGTGGAAGTGTTTGTTGAAGCATCATATTTATTTAAGCATTGTTATAAACTTTATAAAGTGGTTCGCGCAAGGGCAATCCTTTTTCGCTGCAGATAAATTCCATCACATCTGCAAGTTGTTCTGGTTTAACCCAGTTATCCGGGTCTGCATCCGGCATACTACTCCTGTTGATCGCTGTATCAATTGTACTGGGTACAACAACAGAGGCAACCACATTGGTTCCTTTATTTTCTTCGTTAATAAAATCTGCCAATTTAAATACCAGCGATTTGGTTAATGCATACGCTACAAGGTCTTTTCCCTGGGCAGCATTTATAGCTGGCCTTGCACCAATAAATACCAAACGGCCATAACCATTTTGCTGCATATGTGCAACTAAAGGGCGGCTTACAAAATAGGCTGTTTCAAAGTTTAGCGAAAATTGTTTTTGCAGGTGGGCACCGGTTGTTTGGGTTACAGTTCCCATTGCAAAACCACCCACAAGCATTAATGCCCCGTGTATGTTGCCATGCTTTTCTATAGTAGTATTAATAAAGGTTTCAGTTTCGGTCTCGTTGGTAAGGTTTACAGAATGAAACTCAAAATTGGCATTGTTTAAAGCAAAATCAAGGTGATTGCTGTTACCGTCAACTGCCACCACGGCATATCCTTCATCCAGGAATTTTTTCACTGTTGCTGTTCCCAGGTTGCCGTTGGCGCCGGTTATAAGAATTGTTTTCATACTCTTTCTTTCATGCTAAGGTAAATCTATTCGTTCTTGTTTCTGTAGCACCCCTTACCTTTTTATTCAAACTGCTGGCCTGTTAATATTGCTGCTGAATAAAATTGCATAAACACAAACAATATTAAGGTGCAGTGGTACGCACCTTAAAACCTGCAGATGGTTTTTAATAAGGCTAAAACTTACACAGTTAATTTTATAATACCTGAGTTTTGGGTTGCTAAACCCATTCCCCCGGTTCTGTCATTTTTTGTATGGGCAATAAAAGTGGCAGATAATTTTTTGTAACGGGCAACAGAATTACTATGAAGCATCGTTGTGTCACTCACTTGTACGGTTGGATTGGAGATTGGGCTTTTAGCGAAGCGAATGTTGCAGGTGACAACACTTGCAACGGCGGAAAACCAAACCTCCGCTACGCTTTGTTGAAGCTCTATATGTTGTATGCAGGTTTATTAGATTGGCATCAAATTAAACTTGTAAACCCCTTGTGTTAAAATCTCCAAATAAATCATCGATAACCAATTTGCAAACTTGTCATTTAATGCTTCAAAAAATAATTCACTGTCAAAATTAATATTGCTAATATTATCTCCTCTGTCATACTGGAAATGAAAGTATCTGTTTCTCAGTGTTATCATAAAATCCAAAAGATATTTGTATTCTATTTGAATAAGTGAACCGTTGTCGTGATGGTCGAATTCTTTGCAAAGCTTTTGTATAATTTTTATTTTCTGCTTGTCATATAACTCCTCTCCAACATAAGTATCAATAGTTGTCCTGCAAATGAGAAGGCTTTTTTCAAATAAAGAACTTACAAATTCTCTAAAAAACTTTAGCTGTCCTTGTTCTTTATTTACAAAAAAATCTTTAAAGGTGTCGAACGATGTGTAAAAACCAACAACCCTTGAAGAATAGGATATAGGAAAACTATAAGACATGAATTCTAAGGCACGATACAAGTGTAAAAAAGCAGAAGTATGATTATTTCTTTTTTTATTGAAAAAGTAGAGGATGAACTCTGTTAGTAATTCATCAAATAAAGCTTTGTTTCGTCTATTTTTCTTAAAGTACCATTCAAGGTCGCCAATTCCGAATTCATTATTGAGCCAAATTCCAATTGGATTATCTACAGTTCTATCAACAAAGACATCAGTAATTTTTGAGTAGCAAATCTTTTGGCTAAAAAGTTCTTCGAACTGATGGTGTTTAAAATCTAAAGTTCCAAGCAAAATTCGAAATAAAATGGATTCAGTCGAAGGGCTTGCACCGATACGCATTGTATCCGGAAGACTTTGCTCTATTTCTGTCCCAATATTTCCGTAGAATGTGAAACCATTAAAAGTGTATGAATCCATAATTACATAAATAGCATTGAAGCCTGTGAAATACTATCTTCAATTTCAGGTTGTGAATAGGGTTTCATTACATCATATTTTGAAATGAAATATTGAACAGTTAGCCTTCTTAAATGTCCTAATTTAATTTTGGATATGTCAAAGCTTTCAAAAGATAGTTCAAATTTCTCTAGCATTTCCTTGAAACTTTCTTTTGTCTCAACTTTAATAGTATTATAAGATTTACCTATGCCAGCGCAGAAACCAATCAGGTTGTTGGGTTGTTTAAACCATTTTAGCGAATATTCTTCATCAATAAATTCTTCAATCTTTTCAATGACTTTAGTGAACTGAGATTCAGTTTGTGTGACACTTGATTCAATTATTTTATCCGCAATAAGTTCATCCATTTTTGATTCGATAATCTTTTGATTATCGATATTAACCGATTCACTTAAATAAGAAATATAGCCTTTTATAATGTCGTCTTTATCAAAAGAACCTTTTATTCTTTTTTTGCTTCTTGCTTTCTCTGTTTGTATGGCGATTGGTAAATTTTCAAAGTCAAAAATATTGTGAGCTAATACTTCAATTTGATGCCTAGCAGACATTGGTTTTTGCCCATTATTTAGCGTAATCATTCTGTATAGTAGCCTATCATCTGAATCAGAAACAAGCAAATTGATATAAATGTCGAAATCCTTTATTTCATCTTTATATGCCCGTTTCAGAGTATTTAGTCTTTGAATACCATCAAGAATGTATAAATTTTCTTTTTGCTCTTCCAAAAGCGTTATTATTTCTTCTTTTGACTTACCTACATATTCTGCTACGGACGGTAGTACTAAAGCAATTGTGATAGCTGGCATAACACATCCAAGTACAATATCACGCTCAAGTTTTTGATAAAATTTTTCATCTACTTTCTTTCGTTGTGCGTAATACTTGTCAATTTGCGGAAGAAAATTTTTGACCGCATATTCATAGCTTGTCTTACCGCTACAAAAAATGCTTTTCACAACTTTATCATAGCCTTTGTCGAATAGTTCCATAAATTTTTATTTTTCTTTTATAAATCCTCTTAGAATGATAATGCTTATCAAAACTTGCGCACAACCCAAAAATAGATGAAGGGTTTACCATTTTTTAGCTAGCGCTTATTTTTTTGTCGTGCTGATTTTTATTGGTCTTTAAAAATATACGAAAGTTTTTAAAATATATTATTACTCTTCATATTTTTATATAATTCATTTTTTTTGCAGTTCTGTTGTTGTTTAAGTTGTTTTGCAGGGCATCTTGAACTTTTGGTAAATGCCCTTTTGTAAAGGGCTTCAAAACCAGACTTATCGTTATCAGCAATAACAAAAAATTTAAGTAGCTAATTTTTTTGTAGTAAAAAATTTAATTGATTTCGATAACTCCTTTCATAGAATGGTTTTTATCTTAAGTTCCAGGTCACCGTTAGGAAAACCTTGAACATCAAGAAGGCTAAAGCGAATTGATGGTAGTAGCGACCAATATCGGAGATAGCTAATAAGTTTTATGGCTTAAAGAAGTCATTATGAATTTTCAATTGTTCTTTTGATGGTAAAAATTTATCTGGCAAATGAATGAGTTTACCTTCCAGTTTGATAAAGTTTGTATTGATTATCTCTGAAGCATTTTTCTTCTGAAGCTTCGATGAAATTTTAATTTTATAATCTTCTGCATTTATTGTAATTAAGCCAGCATCAAAAGCTTTATCATGTAAAGCATTTAAACAAAGCCCGTTCATTGGATTCAATCTGTTCTTCTCATCTTTACTCCAGGGTACGATATGACTTGCAATTAAAAGCTCTTTGTTACTTATTCCGGTAATACAACAAGTGTTGTTATAAGTCGCCAATACAACTGTTCTAAAAATAGATTGATTAACCCTTGTATTTACAATTCTTTTCTTATTCAATCCTTCTTTGGAAAAATCTACTAAATCAACGTCATTTAATTTTTCAATTGTGGTATGTTTTACTTTGGCTAAAAGTTTTTCGCTTTCAATTAAAGCAATATCCCAGTTGTTATAAAATTCATCCCAAATCTGTTTATCCAGTTTACTTGCATTAGATGCGCCTTTTATTCCGCGTTCCTTAAGGGTAGGATCAAAGCTTGCAAAATTTCCTAATTTCAAGGCAATAGAAGAAGGACTTCTGCCAATTAAATTTGCAAGTTGTATAATATCTGGATTACGCCCATGCATTTTACCAAAAGGCATTTTACAATATAGATTTATTGCAAGTACAAGCTCATCTCTTGTCCATAGTTTTTGCCCTTCTTTCATAAATTACTCCATTGGCTTATTTTAAAAATAGTAAAATACTGAATTGAATCTATGTACTCCAATGGTGAATTAACACCCCATTCAATGTCTTTGTGAAGATATTCAAACTCCTTTGCCCATTGTATAAATTGAGAAAATTTCTCCCGGCTATCTTCTGTACTGTAATTTTCGTTTGCGGCAATAAATGCAATATCAGCAACAGTTTCGCACAATGAATAAATTTTATTGTTGGTCATATAGTGAAATTATAGTCAAGTTATAAATGTTCTGTCAACTTCAGCTTTAAATGCGACAGCTTCCTATGTGAGATTTTTTTCAGTACGTAATTCCTTTATTCTCTCACCAATTTTTACCTGTATATCCATCCGGTAAAAATGGCGAACGTGACTGATAATACATTTGCTTATAAGTCACGTTGCATAAGTTCTGATAATCTTTATAAGAATTTCTTCAGGAGAGCGATAAGTGTTTTTTCAACCCTAGCAGGTTTCAAACTACATTCCCAGATGGTAATTACCTTCCATCCGGCTTTCTTTAAAGCCTTAACAGCTTTTACATTATTGGCTGTATTATAACTGATCTTATTCAGCCACCATTCCGTTCTGGTTTTGGGTATTACGTAATATTTGCAATTGGCATGTCCATGCCAGAAACAACCATGTATAAAAATTACGGTTTTGAATTTGGGTAAAACAAGGTCGGGTTTACCGGGCAGGGTTTTATCGTGCAGTTTATAACGAAAGCCTTGCGCATGCAAAAATTTACGCACCACTATTTCAGGCTTGGTGTTCTTGCCTTTAATCTGGCTCATATTGTAACTCCGTATTTCCTTGCTGTGCACATCTGCCATATTTCAAAGTTACCCCCGGAAACTTATAAAGCTTATCCCTTCCTCCCCCGGTGAAAAATCACGCCCCTTCCGTGAAAAATCACCTTGTACAGGCTGCAGTATTTTCCTAACCTTGTTATGTAATTATTTTTTCATCATTAAACTTTTAAAAATGGCATCAACATCAGAAACAGGCCATGCAAAGAACATCGCCCATTTTCAAAGCCTCATCAGTTTTTGTACAGGTTACGGTGCAACCTACAATCCCGTTAAAGCAGCCATCAAGGTTACCAGCATGAAAGCCAGGTTACAGGCCGTACAAACTGCGGTCAGCGATCTTGCCACCGCAAACACAGCTTATCAGAATGCGGTCAATGCAAGGTTCACTGCATTTGCAGATTTACGGTCACTTGCTACAAGGGTAATAAATGCGTTGGCCGTATCAGGGGCAACACCGGCAACCCTTGCCGATGCAAAAACATTCAATCGTAAAATTCAGGGTAAAAGGGCATCCACGCCAAAAGAAGCAACGCCTCCGGCAGATACCCCGCCGGGTACACCTGCAAAAGATACGGTATCTGCAAGCCAGCAGAGTTACGATAAACTCATTGAGCATTTTTCAAACATTTTAGAGTTATTGGCGCAGGAGCCGCTTTATGTTCCTAATGAAACAGCTTTGCAACTTGCCGCACTGCAATCATTCAGGGACAATTTGGCTGATTTAAACAACGCGGTCATAACCGCTTATACACCCGCAAGCAATAAACTTATAGCAAGAGATCAGCTCATGTATGCACCCGGCACAGGTATGGTAGATATCGGGCTCGATGCGAAAAGCTATGTCAAAGCCCTGTTTGGCTCCACAAGTCCGCAGTACAAACAGGTAAATGCACTTAAATTCAGAAATATATATAGGTAAAAAAGCGGGTCTGTTCTGCCGTTATAGCCTGCTTTAAAAAGGCAGGCTATATTATTGTATAGAAAATAGCTCCACCCGTCATTTCGGTCAGCAGGCACGTCGAAGGGCATAACACACACGAAGAATATTGGTACACGTACAAAGAAAGTTGGCATCCGTACAAAGAAAGTTGGCATCCGCACGAAGAATGTCGGCATCCGTACGAAGAATGTCGGTATCCGCACGAAGAAAGTTGGCATCCGCACGAAGAAAGTTGGCATCCGCACGAAGAAAGTTGGCATCCGCACGAAGAAAGTTGGCATCCGCACAAAGAAAGTTGGCATCCGCACGAAGAAAGTTGATACACGCATGAAGAAAGTTGGCATCCGCACGAAGAAAGTTGATACACGCATGAAGAAAGTTGATATACGTACGAAGAAAGTCATCGGCTGCACCAATAGCATTTTGTAGGTTCCTTTGCTTGCGCATCTTTTTTAATAGTGCGGGCAGATCAGCGTGAAACGGCTGTTTAAGCTCAATAAAAAATTCCCCGTACAAGTGAGTGACACAACAGCCGGTGCCATGAAAAACAAAAGCCTGTAATCAAAAAAAATCCCCGCAAATGCAGGGATTGATGAGTGGGATACAAAAATAGTTTAGTACACTCATCTTTGGTTTGGCTGGATGATTGGGGATAGATTACCCTGAAATTGTTTTTAGCAGTTTACTGTAGCTTATTGCAACTGCATTTCTCTCACCTGCACCGCGTAAAATGTCGCGCTGCTACTCGTGCAGTACTTTATTGTTTTTGTCAATGTACAATACTTTGTCGCCTTTAATTACACGGGCCTCGCCGTTAGCAAAACTGTCGGCAAAATCGTATTCCGGGGTTATTACCATTTCTCCTTTTTCGTTTATGTAGCCCCAATCCCCTTTTTTATTCGCTACCGGGGCAAGGCCTTCGCCAAAAGCACGGGCATTGGTAAATTTAAAACCAATCACCACTTTGCCGCTGGTATTGATGTAGCCGTAAAGTTCATTTTCCATTACCGCAGCAAACCCGTTTTGAAAAGACTGTGCATCGGCGAAAATGGCTTCTGTTATGGCTTTGCCGGTACTGTCTATATACTGCCAGTTTGAACCTTTGCGTACCGCAGTGTAGCCATCTTTAAAACTCAGGCCCTCATCGTAAACAAGCGGTACAATAATATTTCCGCCATTATCTACATAACCATATTTGTGATCTTTTGAGGCAAGCGCAAGGCCGCAGATACACTGATCTACAAAGTCGAAATTTTTTGCCCATTTCTGTGCATTAACAGAAAGTGCCGCAGGTAAAAAAATCAACATCAATAACTTTTTCATATAACTGGTTTTAATGATAAGTAATTTTATTCCAACACAAGGTACTAACCACCATTGCCCGATTCTATGACGGCGGACAGGCAGCAGGATGATTATTAGCAGGAATTTTTCAGGCTTATTTTGACACGGGAAGATCTACGGTTAAGCAGCATACTTTTTGCGGGCACGATGATTGCAGCAATTTCCGAAACACCTTTTATGACACCGCACGAAAACGTGCCTGAATTTATTGATGAGTTCCCCCGCAGGCAGGAACTCGCCAACATTCTCATACACCTACTCGGAATTATTTTCGCACTCTCTGCAATACCATTTTTAATTGCAGAAGCAATTAAACAAAATATCAGTTATGTTGTAAGCGTAAGCGTTTATGCCATCTGCTTCCTTATGACGTTCAGCTTTTCATCGCTTTATCACGGTGTACGGCGGCGCAAACTAAAAAGTGTCTTCAAAAAGCTCGACCGCATCAGCATCTATTTTCTTATTGCAGGTACTTATACCGCCATCATCCGCTATTACCTGTTCGATACTACAGGAATTGTACTCCTTTGTATTTTATGGGCGTTTGTACTGGCAGGTATTTTATTCGAATTTTTCTTTCCCGATAAATACAACATTTTTTCGGTGATCTCTTACATGATCATGGGGCTGATATTTGTATTTGTACCCGAGCAATTTTTTGCATCTATGCCCGCAGGTATTGTTGCCCTGGTGCTTACCGGGGTTGGGTTATACGTTTTTGGTGTAATCTTTTATATCTGGCAAAAATGGAGTTATCATCATGCGGTATGGCACCTGTTTGTATTGGGCGGTGGTATTTGCCATTTTGTTGCCGTGCTGCAAACAGTAGCATGAACCTGGAATTTGAATAAGAACAATTTTTTTGTACCCGGCTGAAGAACAAGCATGAAGCTTCCGTTGCCACGCTCGGTTCAAGGTTCTGTTTTCATGGCAGCATTTAAGCGAAGGGTGGACTGCACCTGTCCTGAACTTGATTCAGGATCATTTCCATAGGTGTCAAGCTAAAATTGAGTTTGATATGCTGAAGTATTGTTCTGCAAAAAGTTTTAAAGATTTCACACTGTCGTTTCCATCGTGCGTTATCATACCCGTCCTTGCATAAGGCGCCTCATCCGGTTCGGTTCCGGCAAAGCCGGAATTGCTGCGATGGCGCAAGCCATATCGCAGCAAAGAAGCGGGTGCAGCGCCGTTGCAAGGACAA